>DATCRK010000034.1:0-7908 GCA_036569005.1 Rhizomicrobium sp.
GATATCGACCACCACCCAGTGCCACCAGCCATCGCCGCCGGCGTCGGGATCGAACATGGTGATCGCGAGGCTCTGCGTGCCGGCCGGCACGCCGCTCCATGACAGCGCGGGCGAAACATCGCCGCCGCCATAACGCGCGCAGACCTCGTTCACCGGGAATGACGCGCCTTGCGCGACATCAGTGCTTTTCAGGTCGAGCGCCGAAGCGGGCGTGACGGCAAGAGCGGCGAGTGCGGCAAGGCAAAGACGTTTCATGGTCGATCTCCGACGCGATGCGCCAGCTTGCGCAAGCGTTCCCGTCCGCGCAAGCTGAATGAACGCAGTTGGGGGGCGTTCCATGGCTTTACAGGTTATCGGTGCCGGCTTCGGCCGCACGAGCACGCTCACGCTGAAGATCGCGCTGGAACAGCTCGGCTTTGGGCCCTGCTATCACATGATGGAAGTGTTCGGTCATCCCGGCCACGCGGAGCTTTGGGAGAAATCGGCGCGCGATGGCAGCGACGACTGGAAGACCGCCCTGGCGGGATACAAATCCTCCGTCGACTGGCCGTCCTGCCATTTCTGGCGCGAGCAGATGAAAGCGTGGCCTGACGCAAAGGTCATCCTCACCGAGCGCGAGCCGCATGTCTGGTACAAGAGCATGTCGCAGACGATCCTGCCGGCCATGGCGCGCGCCATTCCGTTCGATGCCAATCCCGTCGCCGCGGCCCAGATGCGCATGGGAAAGCTGCTCATCGAAGAAAAGACTTTCGGCGGGCGCACCGATGAGGCCCATGTGCTGGATGTCTATCGCGCACACAATGCCGCCGTGCGCCGCGAAGTGCCGCCCGGCAAGCTTCTCGTCTTCGATGCACAGCAAGGCTGGGAGCCGCTGTGCCGCTTTCTCGGGGTGCCGTTGCCCGCAACGCCGTTTCCCAAAACCAACTCGACGGAAGAGTTCCGCACCAGGGCGCGTCTCTGAGCGCAACTTCCTGAGCGGCGCTTTCGGCCCTTGTGTTTCGCGCGCCGCGGCGGCAAATGGCAGGGTTGCCGCAGCGGAAGTGGTCCATGAGCAAAAGCAAGGTCTATGCGAACGCGCGCGCCGCGCTGGACGGCGTGCTGTTCGACGGCATGATGGTGATGTCGGGCGGCTTCGGCCTGTGCGGCATTCCGGAAAATCTCATCGCCGCGCTGCGCGATAGCGGCGTCAAAGGCCTCACCGTCGTCTCCAACAATGCCGGTGTGGATGATTTCGGCCTCGGCCTTCTTTTGCAGACGCGCCAGATCAAGAAGATGATCTCGTCCTATGTCGGCGAGAACGAAACCTTCGAGAAGCAATATCTCGCCAAGGAACTGGAGCTCGAATTCAATCCGCAAGGCACGCTGGCGGAGCGCATCCGCGCGGGCGGCGCGGGCATTCCCGGCTTCTACACCAAGACGGGCGTCGGCACGCTGATCGCCGAAGGCAAGGAGCACAAGGAGTTCGACAGTGAAACCTACATCCTCGAACGCGGCTTGAAAGCGGACCTCGCCATCGTGAAAGCCTGGAAGGGCGATGCGGAAGGCAATCTCGTCTATCGCGAGACGGCGCGGAATTTCAATCCGATGATGGCGACGGCCGGTAAAGTAACCGTGGCGGAAGTGGAAGAGATCGTGCCCGTCGGTTCGCTCGATCCCGATCACATCCACACCCCGGGCATCTTCGTGCAGCGCATCTGCAGCGGCACGTTCGAGAAGCGCATCGAAAAGCGCACCGTGCGGGAGAACTGAGATGCCCTGGACACGCGATCAGATCGCAGAGCGCGCCGCGCAGGAATTGCAGGACGGATTCTACGTCAATCTCGGCATCGGCATTCCGACGCTGGTGGCCAATTACATCCCCGATGGCATGACGGTGACGCTGCAGTCCGAGAACGGCATGCTCGGCATGGGCCCGTTCCCGCGCGAGAATGAAGTCGATCCGGATCTCATCAACGCCGGCAAGCAGACGATCACCGCGCTGCCCAAGACGTCCTATTTCTCCAGCGCCGACAGCTTCGGCATGATCCGCGGCGGACACATCAATCTTTCCATTCTGGGTGCGATGGAAGTTTCCGAGAACGGCGATCTCGCCAACTGGATGGTGCCGGGCAAGCTGGTGAAAGGCATGGGCGGCGCGATGGATCTGGTGGCAGGCGTCAAACGCTGCGTCGTCATCATGGATCACACCGACAAATCCGGAAAATCCAAGCTGCTCAAGAAATGCACCCTGCCGCTCACCGGCGTGCATTGCGTGCAGCGGATCATCACCAATCTCGGCGTGTTCGATGTGGTGAAAGGCGGCCTCAAGATCGCGGAGATTGCGCCGGGCGTCACCGCAGACGAAATCAGGTCCAAGACCGAAGCAACTCTGGTTTCCTAGGCGGTAGCGCCTACGCGAATATCGTGCATGATGCCCCAAAACATTGGGGGAATCGCATCGCCATGTTCGACGCATTGAAGGGCTGGACTTCGGCACAGAAGCATGTCGTCGCCGCCAGCTATCTCGGCTGGACACTGGACGCCTTCGATTTTTTCCTCATGGTCTTCGTCATCAAGGACGTGGCGCACAGCTTCGGCGCGGGCAAGGAAGACGTCGCCTGGGCGTTGACGCTCACCCTCGCACTGCGCCCCGTCGGCGCTTTTATCTTCGGCAGACTCGCCGACAAGTTCGGCCGCCGCCCCGTGCTCATGGCCGACGTTGGCCTCTATTCGCTGCTCGGTTTTGCCACCGCTTTTTCGCCGAGCCTGACGGGCTTTCTCGTCATCCGTGCGCTGTTCGGCATCGCGATGGGCGGCGAGTGGGGCATCGGCGCATCGCTGACAATGGAAACGGTCCGTCCGGAATCGCGCGGCTTCGTCTCCGGCCTTCTGCAATCTGGCTATCCGACGGGTTACCTGCTGGCCTCGCTGGTCTATCGCAATTTCTACGATCATCTCGGTGCGTTCACGGGACTGGAGAACTGGCGTGCACTGTTCCTGATCGGCGTGATCCCGGCGCTGCTTATTCTTTATATCCGCCGCCACGTTCCAGAATCGCCCGGCTGGTCCACCGAACATGCGAAGACTGGCACCGTGTTCAATGTTCTGAAGCGCCACTGGCAGCTTGCGCTCTACGCGATTCTGCTGATGACGGCGTTCAACTTCTTCAGCCACGGCACGCAGGACATCTATCCGACCTTCCTGCAGGTGCAGCACCACTTCGACACGCATACCACCGGCAACATCGCCATTGTCTACAACATCGGTGCGATCCTCGGCGGCCTGTCGTTCGGCTTCCTGAGCCAGTCGCTGGGCCGCAAGCGCACCATCATTCTTGGCGCGCTGCTCTCGATTCCCGTCGCCTATCTGTGGGCTTATTCGCAGACCGCTGCGATGCTCACCATCGGCGCCTTCCTGATGCAGTTCTTCGTGCAGGGCGCGTGGGGCGTGATCCCGGCGCATCTGAACGAGCTCTCGCCGCATGATGCGCGCGGCACCTTTCCCGGCACCGTCTATCAGCTTGGCAATTTCATCGCGTCGTACAATGCGGTGCTGCAGACCGGCATCGCGGCGCGCAGCGGCGAGAACTATTCCTTCGCGCTGGCCAGCGTTGCCGTCGCCGCCGCAGTTGCGATTGTGGTGCTGACCCTGATGGGCCGCGAAGCCCGCGACATCAAATTGAGCGGTGCCTAACTCGCGCTGACAAAGACGTCGACGCGATCGGGCGCGCCGCTGTCGTCGATGCCGCCCATCGCGCGCACATCGATGCGCTCGGACGGGATGCCGTCCTCGATCAGGATCTGGCGGATCACCAGCGCGCGCTTCAGCGAGAGCCGGCGCGCGTCGGAAGATTTGTCGCCCGGCGCGCCGCCATAGGCTTCCAGTTGCACGCGCGCCGCGCCCGCGCCCAGAAGCGTGCTCAATTCGCTGGCCACGCCGCGCAGCTTGTTGATCGTCTCCGTGCCCGGATCGGTGGCGCCGCGCGGGAAGAGGATTTCGCTGCGCTTGGAAAGATTGCTTTTGACGCCCGGCGTCTGCTGCGCGGCGACGATGTTGCTTGTGGCGGACGGTGCCGCGGCCGGCGGCGGTGTAACGGACGCCGCCTTCATCGGCTTCTGCGGCTTGGGCTGGCGGACGGGATGCGCTTCTTCCGGCGCCAGCGACAACGGAATGCCGCCTGCCTCTTCACCCGTATTCTCTTCCGGTGCGGGCGCCTCTGCCTGTTTCACCGGCGCTTTCTTCACAGGCTTCGGCGGCGGCGGCGCGGCCGTATCCGGCTGTGCCGCGAGGAGTGCATCGCCCACCTCGGCGGAGGACGGGGCGGCCTTCTTCGCGACATGGCGCTTCGCCTTCTTCGGCTCCGGCATGTGCAGGTGGATCACGCCGGGATAGTTGCCGCCGGGGCGTCCATAGATCGCATTCGGATTCACGGTGATGCCCTGACCGGGATAGAGCTGCGTCTGGGCGGAGGCCGCCGTCGCTGCGAGCAACGCGGAGGTCAGAGCGAAAAGCGCGAGTGATTTGGTCATCGGGCGGGGAGAATAGGGGCCACGCGCCATCGCCTCAACTCCGGCCCGCATCTTTCAGGAGCTTCAGATATTGGCCATGTAGCGCTTCGTTCGAGGCCAGCACGTCGCCGGTCTCCAGCATCTTCTGCTGGTTATTGAGATCGCTCACCACGCCGCCGGCTTCGCGCACCATGAGCACGCCGGCCGCGATGTCCCACGCCTTCAGATTGCGCTCCCAATAGGCGTCGTAACGCCCGGCAGCGACCCAGGCGAGATCGAGCGCGGCTGAGCCGAAGCGGCGCACGCCGCTCGTGGCCGCCATGACGGCGGAGAGTTCGGCGCTGAAGCGCGCATGGTCGGGCTTGCCCATGTAAGGAATGCCGGTGGCGGCGAGCGACATCTTCAGATCCTTGCGCGCGGCGACACGCAGGCGATTGTCGTTCAGGAAGGCGCCATGGCCTTTCTCCGCCGTGAACATCTCGTCGGTGACGGGATTGTAGACCACGCCCGAGACGAGAACGCCGTCGCGCTCCAGCCCGATGGAGATCGCGAAATGCGGTATGCCGTGCAGGAAGTTCGTCGTGCCGTCGAGCGGATCGATGATGAAGCGGTGCGATTTGTCCGGCCCGTCGATCAGCCCGGTTTCCTCGGTGAGGATGGGATAGCCCGCACGGGCGCGCTGCAATTCGCCGACGAGGATGCTTTCGGTGCGCTGGTCGGCGACGGAGACGAAGTCGCCGGGGCCTTTCACGCTGATCTGCAGATTCTCCACTTCGCCGAAATCGCGGATAAGCCGGCGTCCCGCCTTGCGCGCGGCGGAGGTCATCACGTTCAGGGCTGGCGAAAGATACGGCATTATTCTTTGTCCGCGCGGCGCAAATAGGTGCCGTCTTCGGTCTGCACCACAATCCTCTCACCGGCTTCGATGAAAGGCGGCACCTGGATCTTCATGCCGTTGGCGAGTGTGGCGCCCTTGTAGGATGGCGCCGCCGTGCCGCCGCGCAGCACCGGATCGGCTTCGGTCACTTCGAGCACCACGTTCTGCGGCAGCGCGATGCCGATGGCCTTGCCGTCATACATCTGCACGAGGGTCTTCATGCCGTCCTGCAGGAAGCGCGCCTGATCCTCGCCGACGAACTCCATGGAGAGTTCGATCTGGTCGTAGGTGTCCATGTCCATGAAGGTCAGCATGTCGCCATTGGCGAACAGGAACTGGAAGTCTTTCTTCTCGAGATAGATTTCTTCGACGCTCTCGTCGGAGCGGAAGCGCTGATTCAGCTTGGTGCCGACGGTGACGTTCTTGAGCTCGACCTGGTTGTAGGCGCCGCCTTTGCCCGGCTTCACCTTCTGCGTTTTGACCGCCATCCACAGCGCGCCTTCGTACTCGATCATCGTGCCGGGCTTGATGTCGTTGCCGGAAATTTTTGCCATGGAAGCTGTCTGGACCCGCTTTGGCGGGCCGCGGTCCTGTCTGGGTCGAGGTCAAAGAGCGCGCGGGTGATAGCAATCCCAGCCCCACTTGTCATCCCCGGCGAGGCGCGCGATCCGCGCGCCGAGGGAAGGGGACCCAGGTGGTAAAATTCGCCCTATTTCAAAGGATTTTCGCGTTCTCTTCGGAGGGACCGTCACCGGTGTTTACCACCTGGGTCCCCTTCCCCTCGCTTCGCTCGGCCGGGGATGACAGTCAGGTGTTGAAGAGAGAGTTGAACGCTCGTACCGCCGCTTGCGGGCCATCCTTGTAGCCCCACACCCCCGCCGACACCGCGAGGAAATCCGCGCCGGCGTCCACCAGCGGCTTGGCGTTGTCCACGGTGATGCCGCCGATGGCGACGACGGGGACGGTCATGCTCTCCGCCCACCATTGCAGCAGTTCGATATCGGCCACCGTCTTCGGTTCTTTCGTCTGTGTCGGGAAGAACGCGCCGAAGGCGACGTAATCCGCCCCGGCTTCGCCCGCTTCAAACGCCAGATCGCGGCTGTTATGGCAGGTCACGCCGACGATGGCGTCCTTGCCCATGATCTCGCGCGCTTCGGCGTAAGAGGCATCTTCCTGCCCGATATGCACGCCATCGGCGCGCAGCATATGCGCAAGATCGGGTCGGTCGTTCAGGATGAACGCCACGTCGCGCTTCTGCGCGATGGGCATGAGGATTTCGGCGGCGCGCATGATCTCGCCGTCGCTCACGTCCTTCAGGCGCAGTTGCAGGCAAGCGACATCTCCGCCATCGAGCGCGCGCTTCAGCTCTTCAGCAAAAACGCGCGGCTCGAACTTCGGCGGCGTGATGAGATAAAGGCGGCAGGTGCTCAGGCCGCCTTCTCCATGTCTTTCTTCCACTGGCCGGTGGAGGCGAGGCCGTTCATCTTTGCGCGGTGCGCGAAGGCGGCCTGTGCGGACGAGACGTTCTCAGCCTTGCCGCTCCACGCCTTCTGCGGCGCGGCCTGAAGCGCGCGGCCGTAAGAGAAGGTGAGCGACCACGGCAGGTTCGGATCGAACACATGCATGGCGTTCAGATGCGCGGTGGCCTCTTCGTCCGACTGGCCGCCCGACAGGAACGCGATGCCGGGCACGGCCGACGGCACACAGCGGCGCAGCACCTTCACGGTGCGCTCGGCGACTTCTTCCACGCCCGCGCGCTTGGAGGCTTTCATGCCGCTGATCACCATGTTCGGCTTCAGCACCATGCCTTCGAGCGCGACATTGGCGTAGTAAAGCTGCTGGAAGGTTTCCTTCAGCACCCATTCGGTGATGCGCTCGCAGGCGTCGATGTCGTTGTCGTAGTCCATGAGGACTTCCGGCTCGACGATCGGAACGATGCCGTTCTCCTGGCACAGCGCGGCATAACGAGCCAGCGCCTGCGCGTTGGCGTTGATCGCGTTGTAGGACGGCTTGGTCGGATCGTAGGTCGCGCGCCATTTGGCGAACCGCGCGCCAAGCTGATGATATTCCACGAGGCGCTCGCGCAGTCCGTCGAGTCCTTCCGTCACCGTCTGGCCCGGCTCCAGCGCCAGCGGCTTGGTGCCCTTGTCGACCTTGATGCCCGGCACGGCACCGGCCTGTTCGATCAGCTTGACGAGCGGCGTGCCGTCTTTCGCTTTCTGGCGGATCGTCTCGTCGAACAGGATCACGCCGGAGACATGCTTCATGCCGTCCGCGGCGCGGAACATCATCTCGCGATAGTCGCGGCGGTTCTCCTCGGTGTTCTGGACATTGATCTTGTCGAAGCGCTTCTGGATCGTGCCGGTGGATTCATCGGCGGCAAGAATGCCCTTGCCCTTCGCCGTCATCTTGCGGGCGATGGCGTTGAGGTCGCTGAGATTGTTGAGAGTCATTGGTGGTAGGCCCCGTGGTTGGGGTCGGAGCCATCCGCCGGCGGTTCACCGCCTGACGCGCCCTAACCCTTGCTGTGCGCGAGGGCTTCTA
>DATCRK010000035.1:0-19664 GCA_036569005.1 Rhizomicrobium sp.
CCCTCGCCCAAGGGCGAGCCATCCGGCGGCGCGAAGCCGTTCACGATGCAGGTGTGGTCGATGAAGGACGGCGCGAGTTCCTTCGCGAACGCGCGCGCGCCGGGAATCATCGAATCCGTATTCCGCTCATCGGCCATGGCCGGAATTGAGCGGAATTCGCGTGGGCTTACAAGGACGGACGAAGGACGCGGTTACTGCTGCGTGCGCGGCGGCCCGACCGGGGCCCACTCCTTCACGGCTTTCAGAGCTTCACTCTGCGCAGCCTTGTCAAAGCCCGCCATGATCCCCGCGAAGCGCGCCGCGACGAAGTCTTTGAACATGGGATGGGTGAAGATGTAGAGGTCGTTGTCGCGCACTGCCTCCAGCACGCGCCTGCCCACGATGTCCGGATCGATGCCGGAGAGCACCATCTGTGCCGCTTCGCTGGGACCGTTGCCCAGCGCATCGACATCGCCCGTCCCGCCATACTTGTCCTGCCGCGCGCGGCCGCTTTCGTGGATGCGCGTCTTTACGAAGCCGGGGCACAACACCGACACGCCGATGTTGAGCGGCGCAAGCTGCTGCGCCCAGCCTTCGCTCATGGCGACGACGGCGAATTTCGTGGCTGTGTAGGGCTCCATGCCCGGCGGCGCGATCATACCGGCCATCGAAGCGGTCGAAACAATGTGCCCGCCTTCGCCATGGCTCTTGATCAGCGGCACGAAAGTCTCCGTGCCATAGACGACGCCTTTCAGATTGACGTCGATGATCCAGTCCCAGTCCTTGTCTTTGACGGTGCCGATGGGCCCGCCGACGGCAACGCCGGCGTTGTTGCAGACGACATGCACCTTGCCGAACGCGGCAACCGCTTCGAGCGCGGCCTCGCGCACGCTTGCGCGTTCCGACACGTCGCACCGCACGCCGACTGCCTTGATCTGCTCGGACGCAAGCTTCTCCGCGACATCCTTTGCGAGTTTGTCGTCGATATCCGCGAGAACCACGTTCATGCCGGCATGGCCGAATGCGCGCGCCATGCCAAGGCCAATGCCGCTGGCACCGCCGGTGATGAAGGCGGTCCTGCCCCGAAACTCTTTCATTATGCGGCTTCCTTCTGACCGAGATTGTCGAACTTGTGCATCAGATCCGCGCCGTTGCCGCGCTTGTCGAACATCTGCTGGAATTCCTTGCGGCGCTCGCCGCGATCCCAATCGACATTCGTCACCGAATGCCACTGCACCATGCCGCGCCACACCGGATCGATGAAGCTGGCGCCCTTCACTTCCTTGCCGTCCACGGTCTTGAACGTGAAGCTGCGCAATTCCGAGATCACGACGGTCAGGTAACCGACATGCGGCGCTTCATCCTGGCGGATGCGGTCTACCAGATCGGCTGCATGCATTGCCACATCGCGGCGGTCCGTGAAGTTGCGCGGATCGCGCATTACGGTGGTGCAAAAGTTGAAGAAGTGCTCCGCACGGACTTCGATCATCAGCACGTTCATCAACAGCAGAATCCAGCGCTCATGATCGGGCGGGAGCTGCGGCATCAAACGGCCCGTATCCGGCTTCGAAAGGGATGCCGGCACTTCCGCGTGAGGATAGGCGTGCTTCCCGAAGAGCATGTCGCGCACCGCGAACCACATCGCATCATGACCGCCGAGCACGCCATCGCCGCCTTCGTCGAGGCCGTGGGCCCGTAACAAACCTTTGTTCAAATGCGCCGTCGCGGTCTGCGAAATGTCTTCCTTGACGATCGACTGGAAGTCCGGTGCTTCGGCAGTCGCCAGCATTTTGCCGCGCGCTTCGACCACGCCGGTGATGCTGAGTGAATCCCACAAGGTTTGCCCCAGACCGTGATCGAGAAGAAAGCTTTGCTGCTCTACGCTCGGATAGTTGCCCTTGGTCATGAGTTGCGGTGATGAATCTACCAACTCATGGCCACGCGTTTTCAGCGCATCGCCCCAGTCCCTGATCGCGGGCCAGCGGTTCAGTGTGCGCGGCGAGATGTAGTTTCCCTGCGCATCGAAACCGCCATGCAGCCGGTAATCCGCCTCAACATGCGGTTTCGCGTAAGGATGATCGGCCAGAATTTCTTCGGCGGAATATGTGAGCTTGGTCATGACCTGGTTCCTCCCGGTCCGCCGCTTTTTTTTGCGCGGTACCGTTAACTGATAGTTTGTCAGCGCATTAATCCTGTCAATCGCGACGATGACCCGTTCATTACCAGTCCATGACGCCAAGACAAATTCCGACATATTTTTCAACAAGTTACATCGAATTGAAGGAACTATGACGGGGTGGTGTGCATACCTTCCGCATGACTCGGCCGCACTGGGCGGCGAGCCAGCGTAAGGAGTACCGAATGACTTCTATCCATCGAAAATTTTTGATCGCCGCCACGGCTTCGGCGGCGGTGCTGGGTTTTGCGGGCGCGGCCTCGGCGCAAAGCCAGCCAGGCTATTACGTCAGCGGCGAAGGCGGCGTTTCATTTCTGCCGAACCTACAATTGAAGAGTGGCGGAACAACCTCGCATGAGAAATTCGACACCGGCTACGCCTATGGCGGCTCGGTCGGTTACGACATGGGCAACGGCGCGCGCGTGCAGATCGACGCGCTGCATCAGATGTCGAACCTCTCCGGCATTAGCGGCGCGCCGGCCAATGGCCATCTGCAATCGACCAGCCTGATGGTGGACGGCCAATACGACCTGATGCAGGGCACGCAGTTCACGCCTTATGTCGGCGTGGGTGTCGGCGCGCAGAATATCGGTACCAGCATTAATGGCGCACACGATGCCGATTGGAAGCCGGCCTACCAGGCGGAAGCGGGATTGCGCACGAACATCTCGGACAAGATGTCGGTGTTCGGCGAGTACCGGTTCTCGCAAAGCGAAGCCGCGGATCTGTCGCTGGGCGGCGCGAACGTGCATCAGCACTTCGCCGATCACGGCATCCTGGCAGGCCTGACCTATCGCATGGGAGATTGACGCTTCGACCGAGGCGCTCGGGGGCGAGCGTCTCGGCGGGGGCATCATTCAAAGTTACGGCGCGAGCGCGCGAACCAGAAAGCGCGTGAGATTCTTCACAACCGCTTCGCGATCGCGGCCCGTGCGCCCGCCTTCGCTGGCGGTCTGGTGGATCGCACCGAGAATTGCCTGCCCTACGATTTCAGAGTCATAGCCGTTGACCGCGCGGCCATCGGCGACGAGTTCGCGAACGGACTGTCCCCAATCCAATCCCCAACGATCGAGAAGCGGCTTGGCCGCGACGCCTTCCGCATCGATGATCGCTTCGTCCGTCATTGCCGCATTCAGCACACCGGGATGGCTTTCCGAATATTCGAAGATCGCGTGCAACGCGCCGGCGATCATCTGCTCGAGAGTTTGTCCCGGCTGGCGGCGCGCACGCAGATATTCGTCCAGCTCCTCGCGCGCATCGTCTACGAAGGCGAGGAAGCAGGCGCGCTTGTCCGGATAATGCAGATAGAAGGTGCCGTGACCCAATCCCGCTTCGCGCGCAATGTCCTGCGGGCGCGTGGCGTGATAGCCGCGCTCGACAAACAACTTGCGGGCCGACCGCTTGATCTTCGCCAAACTCTCG
This sequence comes from Rhizomicrobium sp., assembly GCA_036569005.1. Taxonomy (GTDB): domain Bacteria; phylum Pseudomonadota; class Alphaproteobacteria; order Micropepsales; family Micropepsaceae; genus Rhizomicrobium. Next base: position 3,578 of record DATCRK010000035.1, read on the forward strand.
GGCTTACGGCGCGCCGGGCGATCGGCGAGCGATTTTACATTGGAAATCGTGCTCATGGCGGGACTTTCGACTTTTGTACGGCGTCAAGTCAATGCGGCCGGGAACCGGTGTTGGTACTATGCCCCACCTTTGCGGGGAGTCCCATCATGAACAAGAGCTTCTTTCTAGCTGCGTGTTCGGCTTTTGCGCTTGCCTGTGCTTCGCCGGTGTTCGGCATGGGCGGTTATGGCGGCGGTGGCGGCGGCCCGATGAGCGGCGGCATGTCGATGGACGATTATTCTATGGCCGTCAGCCTCATCCACAACGAGAAATACGCGATGGCGACGGCGTATCTCAACCGCGCGCTACAGAGCAATCCGCACAACGCCAATGTGCTGAACTATCTGGGCTACACCCATCGTATGCTGGGAGACTATCCGGGCTCGCTGGACTTCTATCAGAAAGCGCTGGCAATCAATCCCGATCATCGGGGGGCGCACGAATATCTCGGCGAGCTTTACCTGATGATGCACGACTCTGCATCAGCCGACGGACAGCTCGCGGAACTCACGCGGCTCTGCCCCGATGGCTGCGAGGAGAAGGATGTGCTGATGAAAGCGATCGCCGATTACCGCGCGGCGGCGCATGCAGCCGCGCAGACGGCAACGCCGGCGCAAGCCGCGACTCCAGATCAGGCGGCGCCCGCTCCGACACCGCAGCAATAAGGATCAGGCGGCGCTCCGCATCGCACGCCACACGCGTTCAGGCGTCGCGGGCATGTCCATGTGATCCACGCCGATCGCATCACACACCGCGCTCATCAGGGCGGGCAACGCACCGACCGTGCCGGCTTCGCCGCAGCCCTTCGCGCCCATCTCATGCGTCTTGCACGGGATTTCCTCGTAAGCGAACTGGATATCGGGCATGTCGCTGGCGCGCGGCATGGCATAGTCGGTGAAGCTTGCCGTCAGCGCCTGACCGGTTTCCGGATCGTAGACACAGTTCTCCATCACCGCCTGGCCAAGGCCCTGAACGACGCCGCCATGCACCTGACCCGCGACGAGCATCGGGTTGATGACACGACCGAAATCGTCGAGCACGCGATAAGAGACGATATCCACCTTGCCGGTGTCCCGGTCCACTTCCACTTCGCAGATATGGCAACCGTTCGGGAAGGTTGAAGCCGGTCCCTGGAATGTCATTTCGCTGTCGAGGCCCATTTCGAAGCCGGGAAGCTTCTCGCGCTTCAGCGTGACGGCGAGTTCCTGCACGGTCATCGCCCGCTCTTCATCCGCGATGCGGAAACGACCGACGCCTTCGACGACATCGAAGGTCACGTCCTTGCCGCCAGCCTGCATCACCTGCCCGGCCGCCGTCTTGCCTTTTCGGATCACTTCATCCGATGCACCAAGCAACGCGCCGCCGGACATGTTGAGTGAGCGCGAACCGCCCGTGCCGCCGCCATTCACCCAGTTGCTGTCGCCCTGCTTCACCGTGATCGCCTCGAACGGCACACCGAGTTTCTCGGCCACGACCTGCGCGAACGCGGTTTCGTGCCCCTGCCCGTTCGACTGCGTGCCGACGAGAAGTTCGACGCCGCCATTGTCGGTGAACTGGACGCGCGCCGGTTCGCTACCAGCGGCAGCGGTGATCTCGACATAGTAAGCGATGCCAAGGCCGCGCTTCTTGCCGCGCGCTTCGGATTGCTTGCGGCGCGCGTCGAAGCCAGCCTGATCGGCGCGGCGCACGCCTTCTTCGAGCAAGCGCGGATAGTCACCGGAATCGAAGGAAACGCCCCACCAGTTCTTGTACGGCAACTCTTCGGGTTTGATGAGATTGCGCTTGCGGATTTCGACGCGATCGATGCCGATCTTTTTCGCCGCCACATCCATCAGTCGCTCCATATAGTAGGCGGCTTCCGGGCGGCCAGCGCCGCGATAAGCATTGATCGGCGCGGTGTTCGAGAAGTAGCAGCGAATATGCGTGAAGAACGCCGGCACGCGATAGACGCCGCCGAAAATGCGCGAGCCCGCCAGCGTCGGAATGAACGGCGCAAAGCCGGAAAGATAGCCGCCGAGATTGGCGGTGCCGGTGAAACGCAGCGCGAGAATCCTGCCGTCCTTGTCGAAGGCGCCTTCCGCGCGGGTACGCATGTCGCGGCCGTGATGGTCGGCGAGGAAGGCTTCCGTGCGATCGGACGACCAGCGCGCGGGGCGGCCCGTGATCTTCGATGCAATCAGCACTGCGCCCTGCTCCGGATAGAATCCGGCTTTCATGCCGAAGCCGCCGCCGACGTCGGGCGATACAACGCGCAGTTTCTCGGGTGGAATGCCGAGGCAGCCCGCGATGTTCGCGCGCAAGCCACCCGAGCCCTGGTTGCCGGAATGGAGCGTGAAGCTGTCGTTCGCCTTGTCGTAGGCGCCGATGGCATTGCGCGTCTCCATCGAGTTCACGACGATGCGGTTCTGCACCATATCGACGCTCGCGGTGTAGGCGGCCTTCGCGAAAGCGGCAGTGGTTTCGTCTTCCTTGCCATCGGCCCAGTCGAGACATTCATTGCCCGGCACTTCGGACCAAATCTGCGCGCCCTTGGGCGCCGCTTCCAGTGTGCCGACGGCTTCGAGCGTGTCGTAATCGACGTCGATCATCTCCGCTGCATCACGCGCCTGCGCCAGCGTTTCAGCCACGACCATCGCCACGGCTTCGCCGACGAACGTCACCTGATCCTTGGCGAGGAAATTCTTGGCCACACCTTTGGGAAACGAACCGTCCCGCGCCTTCACCGGCGTTTTCGTCGCCATCGGCTTCGCGCCGGCAGCTTCAAGATCGGCCTGCGTCAGCACCGCGACGACACCCGGCGCGGACTTTGCCGCCGTCGTGTCGATGGACCTGATCTTCGCATGGGCATGCGGACTGCGCGCGAAGACGACCTGTGTTTCGTTGTCGAAATGCAGATCGTCCGTATAGCGGCCCTGTCCCGTGACAAAGCGGCTGTCTTCCGTCCGACGGACGGATTGGCCTGTGCCGAACTTCATCTTCTGCCCCTAATGCTTGTAGCTCGGATCGATGCGGTCGAGTTTGCGCAGCAGCGCCGGCCACGCCAGCGCGCCGACAAGCCCCTCGAACGCCATCGCGCCCTGATTGGCGGTCTTCTCCGGCACACCCTGGTTGGGCATGTTGGATTTCGCACCGCCCGATAGCGCGCGCACCTGCATGGTGCAGGCACGCTCCAGATAATACATGCGCAGGAATGCATCGGGGCAGCTCTTGCCGATGGCGAGCGTGCCATGGTTGCGCAGGATCATGATGTTCTTCTTGCCGATGTCGTGAACGAGACGCTCGCGCTCGTCCAGATCCAGCGCGATGCCTTCATAGTCGTGATAGGCGAGATCGCCGCTCACCATCATCGCATGCTGGTCCAGCGGCATGAGGCCATCGGCTTGCGCCGACACCGCTACGCCATCGTCCGTATGAAGATGAATGATGCAGTGCGCGTCGTCGCGGTTCATGTGAAGCGCGCTGTGGATGGTGAAGCCCGCCGGGTTCACCGGATACGGACTGTCCTGCACCTTGTTGCCGTCCACATCGATCTTCACCAGCGACGAGGCCGTGATCTCTTCGAACAGAAGGCCATACGGATTGATCAGGAAGTGATGCTCCGGTCCCGGCACACGGGCGGAGATGTGGGTGAAGATCATGTCGTCCCAGCCATACATCGCGACCAGGCGATAGGTGGCGGCGAGATCGACGCGCAGCTTCCACTCCTCCACCGATACCTTGCCTTCCAGCGACTGGATGTTGTGGGCCGGCGGCACCTTCATCTCAAATTTTTCGCGAAGCTGAGCCTGCGTTTGCATGGCAATCTCCCTGATAACCTGCAGCAAGAGTGGTCCCGTCGCCCGCGCCCTGTCAAACGGCGGGTTCGCGCACCCGGCCTACCGTGTTTATCCAACCGTCATAGAGCGCATCGCGCACTGCGCGGCCCATTTCCGGCGCGAAACTGCGGTCCAGTGCCCACCCTTTCGCGATGTCGGAAAAGTCGCTGAACACGCCGGCCGAAAGACCGGCCAGATAAGCGGCACCGAGCGCCGTCGTTTCGGTAACCTGCGGACGCTCGACGGGAAGCCCGGTGAGATCGGCAAGCCGCTGGCAGAACCAGTCATTGCGTACCATGCCGCCATCGACCTTCAGCGCCTTGGGCGCGTCCAGCCCGGCATCGCGCATGTCGCGGGCCATCGCTTCCAGAAGATCGCGCGTCTGAAAGCACACCGAGTCGAGTGCGGCGCGCGCGATCTCCGCGGCACCCACATCGCGCGTGAGCCCCATAATCGCACCGCGCGCGGTAGGGTCCCAGTAAGGCGCGCCAAGCCCGGTGAACGCCGGAACAAAGTAGAGCCCGTCCGCGGGCTTGGCGGTTTTCGCCAGCGCCTCGATCTCCGCCGCGTTACGGATGACGCCCAGCGCATCGCGCAACCACTGCACGACCGCTCCGGCGATGAAGATGCTGCCTTCGATCGCATAGGCCGTTTGCCCCTTCGCGCGATAAGCGCTGGTAGCCAACAGGCGGTTCTTCGACGATGGCGCGGTGGCGCCTGTGTTCACCAAGGCGAAGCAGCCTGTTCCATAGGTCGACTTCACATCGCCGGGATTGAAGCAGGCTTGTCCGAACACCGCCGCCTGCTGATCGCCCGCGATGCCGCGAATGGGAATGGCGCGGCCCAGAAGATCGGGAAGCGTCTCGCCATACTCGTCCGCGCTGTCGCGCACTTCGGGAAGAACCGCACGCGGCACCTTGAACAGCCGCAGCATATCCTCGTCCCACGCCAGCGTTTTCAGATTGAGCAGCAGCGTGCGCGATGCGTTCGTGACGTCGGTTGCGTGGATCTTTCCGCCGGTCAGCTTGTAGACGAGCCAGGAGTCGATGGTTCCGAACGCGAGTTCGCCGCTTTCCGCACGCGCACGGGCCCCAGGAATGTGATCGAGCAGCCATTCCACCTTGGTGCCGGCAAAATAAGGATCGAGCAGCAGGCCGGTCGTCGCGGAAACGCGTGCCTCCCATCCTGCCGCTTTCAGGGTACGACAGCGCTCCGCGGTGCGGCGGTCCTGCCACACGATGGCGTTGTGCAGCGGGACACCGGTCTTGCGATCCCACAGCACCGTGGTCTCGCGCTGATTGGTGATGCCGATGGCCACAATATCTTTGGGATCGACGCCCTTAGCTGCGACACGGCAGCAGGCGAGCGTCGTCTGCCAGATCTCCTCGGCGTCGTGCTCCACCCATCCGTTCGCGGGATATATCTGGCGTGTCTCGATGGCGTGCTGCGCTACAGGTCGTGCCACGGCATCGAAAAGGATCGCGCGGCTGGAGGTCGTTCCCTGATCGATCGCGAGGATAAAGGGCGGCTCGAAGGTCATTTCCCGACTCGGCATGGTTTCGACGCCGTTTAGCTTAACACGCTGTTAACGGCGTTTTGGCTAGATTTGGGACTTCGACGGGCACCGAATTTTCGCGACGCGCGGGGGCGTTTTATGGCGTTGACGGCACACGACATGAGCAGCATGGGAAGGCTGGCGCAACTTGCGGCCAATCCGCAAGGCGTGGGCCGCGACGAGATCTACGTCGCCATCGCTTCGCTGTTCCGTGCCCAGGGCGGCCGCCTGTCCGAGCGCGAGCGCCTGCTCATGCGGGAGATCCTGCTCAAGCTTTCGCACGACGTGGAGATGGCGGTGCGCATCGCGCTGGCCGAACGACTGGCCGACGACGAGGACGCGCCGATCGATCTTCTTCTCATGTTGTGCGACGACCGTATCGAGGTCGCCCGCCCCGTCATCATGCGCAGCCGCAAGCTGACCGATGCGGAGATCCTGAAATTCATTCGCGAGGCTTCGGCCGATCACCAGGCGAGCATCGCCGCGCGCCCCAATATCGGAGAACCGGTCACCGACGTTCTGGTGCGCAGCAATCTGGAGACCGTGCTGGTCGCGCTGGTCCGCAATGCCACCGCCCGCATCGGCACGCACGCCTTCGAGACGCTGGTCGAGAAATCCCGCGCGCTGGAAAGCCTGCACGGACCGCTGGCCACCCGCCGCGACCTGCCGCCGGTTCTGGCGACGAAGATGTGCGAATGGGTTTCAGACGCGCTGAAGACGCATATCAGCACCAACTTCAAGATCGACACGCAGAAAACCCAATCGGCCGTCAATGAAGCCCGCTATGTTGTCGAAGCCCTGCCCGTTGCGTCGCCCGCGGATGGCGGCGATGCCACGAGCCGGCTGGTCGAAAAACTTCACACCGCCGGGCAGCTCAAAGCCGGATTCCTTTTGCGGGTTTTGCATCAGGGCCAGATCGATCTGTTCGACCTCGCCTTTGCCCGCCTTGTCGGCATGGAATTGAACATGTTCCGCAATGCCTTTTATCAGCACGGCCCGCGCGCGGTGGCGTTGGCCTGCCGCGCTGTCGGCATCGACCGCGCTGTATTCGCGACCGTGTTCAACCTATCGCGCCAAGCTCGTTCCATACCGGCCACGATCTCGATGGATCAGCGGGCGGAAGTGGAAAACGTCTTCAAGGCGTTCTCGAAGACGGACGCGATCGCGATCCTGCTGGCGCGGCCCAGCGCTGGATGAAGCGCCCTCCGCCCTGATAGGGTGGCGTCATGATCGACCCGTTCGGCCGGCACATCACCTATCTGCGCGTTTCGGTGACGGATCGCTGCGATTTCCGCTGCGTGTATTGCATGCCTGAGCATATGACCTTCCTGCCAAAGGCCGATCTCCTCACCCTCGAAGAACTCGAGCGGGTCTGCGGCGCATTCATTCGCAAGGGCGTGGATCGCATCCGCCTGACGGGCGGAGAGCCGCTGGTACGCCGCGACGTGATGAGGTTCATCGAGACCCTCGGCAAACGCATCGGCGCGGGCGGGTTGAAAGAACTCACCCTTACGACCAATGGCAGCCAGCTTTCCCGTTTCGCTGGCGATCTTTGGTCAGCGGGCGTGCGGCGCGTGAATGTTTCGCTGGACACGCTCGATCCGAACAAGTTCCGCACGATCACGCGGTGGGGCGATCTGAACAAAGTTCTGGCCGGAATCGAAGCCGCGCGCGCCGCAGGGCTTCAGGTGAAGATCAACACCGTCGCGCTGCACGGGATCAACGACGAAGAGATTCCGGTCATGATGGAATGGGCACATGGCGGCGGCATGGACCTGACCTTGATCGAAACCATGCCGATGGGGGACATCGACGCCGACCGCGTGGCGCAATATATGCCGCTGTCGCTGGTGCGCGCGAATCTGGAACGCCATTACACGCTGATCGAAAGCACGCACCGCACCGGCGGCCCCGCCCGCTATGTCCAGGTGGCGGAAACGGGCGGACGGCTGGGCTTCATCACGCCGCTGACGCACAATTTTTGCGAAAGTTGCAATCGCGTGCGGCTCACCTGCACGGGAACGCTCTATATGTGTCTTGGACAGAATGACGACGCCGATCTGCGCAATCCATTGCGCGCATCCAGCGATGATGTGCTGCTCGATGCCGCCATCGACGAAGCCATCGGTCGCAAGCCGAAAGGACACGATTTCATCATCGACCGACGCCACGATCGGCCGGCGGTTCATCGCAACATGTCACTGACGGGCGGCTGACCCATGACCGCGCTTCATTTCGTTGCTTCGGACGCCCCCGACGCGCAGGCAGCACTCACTGCGATGCGCGCCCGTCATGAAGATGCGGGCGAGAAGGCTGCTGAGATCATCATAGCGCTCGGCGGCGATGGATTCATGCTCCAGACGTTGCATCGCTTTCTTGGCAGCAAGAAGCCCATCTATGGGATGAATCTCGGCTCGGTCGGTTTCCTGATGAACGAATATCGCGACGAAGGGCTGGAAGCGCGGCTGGCTGCTGCCGAACCGGCACAGGTTCATCCGTTGCGCATGCACGCCGTCACGACATCGGGACAAAGCCTTGATGCTCTCGCGTTCAACGAGGTTTCGCTCCTGCGCGAAACACGGCAGGCGGCGAAGATCCGCATCAGTGTCGACGAGAAGGTCCGGATTCAGGAATTGATCTGCGACGGCGTGCTGATCTGCACGCCGGCCGGCAGCACGGCCTATAATCTCTCGGCGCACGGCCCGATCCTTCCCATCGACGCCGCCCTGCTCGCGCTCACGCCGATCAGCGCTTTCCGCCCGCGCCGCTGGCATGGCGCGCTTCTCCCCCATCGCGCGCGCACGCGATTTGAAATCCTGGAGCCGGTGAAACGGCCCGTCAGCGCCGTGGCCGATGACCGGGAAGTGCGCAACGTCGCCCATGTGGACGTGGCCGAAGACCGCTCGATCTCCATGACGATGCTGTTCGATGCCGGACATAGCCTCGACGAGCGCATCCTGGCCGAACAATTCGTCGACTGAAGCGGGCGGGCGTTAACGCCATTTCGTCCGCTTTCGTACCGAAAGTTCCGCGCTTTTACAGCGTTTCCTCAAGCGAATGTCGGGTTTTCGTCATTCCGGTTCACGGCGCATTAAGTCCTGGCGGGTAGCGTTTTAATTCAAATTCTATCATTCGCGTTGCGCGCCGGATTGGACAATGAGCGGGTATCGGTTCGACCGATTGAAAGTTCTCGTCGTCGACGACAACCAACACATGCGCAAGCTTGTGGTGGCGATCCTGCAGGCCTTCGGCGTGACCCAGATATCGGAAGCCTCCAACGGCCTCCGCGCGCTCGCGGTCATGAGCGAGGAAAATCCCGACGCGATCATCCTGGACTGGATGATGGACGAAATGAACGGGATCGAGTTCACCAAGGAAGTCCGCAATTCGCCTACCAGCCCCAATCCCTATGTGCCGATCATCATGCTGACGGGACACACCAGCGCCGATTGCGTGCAGCAGGCGCGCGACGCGGGCATCAACGAGTTTCTAGCGAAGCCGGTGTCGGTGAAGGCGATGCTGGCCCGGCTGACGGCGGTGATCGAATATCCGCGGCCGTTCATCCGCACGCCGACTTATTTCGGTCCGTGCCGCCGGCGCCGCATCAACGAGGACTACAACGGTCCTGAGCGCCGCACGGACGGCAGCAGCGATACCATGTGGGTTACAGCGAAGTCGGGGGACGCACTGTGAAACAACAAAAGCCAATCGAAATTTTCACGCCGCCGAATATCCTCAAGGCAAAGGTCGGAGGTTCCGGCGTGGGTCTCGACTCCGCCGCGCTCAAGCGCGCGGAAGCCGCGATGGAGGAATTGAAGACCGAGTTCGCGGACTGGATGAACGCCGACATCGAAGCCTTGGGCAAATGTCGCGACGCCTATGCGAAACAACCTGGCGAAGAAGCGAAAGGTCATCTCTTCCGCGCCAGCCACGACCTCAAAGGACAGGCGCTCACCTTCGAACATCCGGTGGTGGCACGCATGGCGGCTTCGTTGTGCAAGCTGCTCGATGGCTCGCCCAATACGCCGCTTCTGCTGATCGACGCGCATGTGAATGCGATCCGCATCCTGGTGCGCCAGAATGTGCGCGATGTGTCCGACCCAACCACTAATGCTGTGGCGGCCGAACTCGAAGCGCAGGTTCGCGAGTTGCAGGCGGCCTAAGGTCCTTCTTCGCGGAGCAAAGCCGTGGTCTGCTCGTAGCCAGCGTCGTCACGGATTTTCAGGATCGGGCCGTTCGCGCCCTGCTCTATCCATGGCGTCACGGTCAGCGGCTTGCTCGCATGTGCGGCAGCCATGGCTTCAGCGACGGTCTTCGACTTCGCGAGCTTCATCAGGTTCAGCTTGGTCGGGAAGATCACGTTCCACTTCTTGCGGTCGGCAATCGCCTCGCCCGGAGATATCCAGATCGAATCCACAGACTCTCGTCCGTCGTGACGGCCCGCATGACCGCTAGGCGCCGCGGCAACGAAGAAATGCGTGTCGAAACGCTTGGGCATGTTGTCGGGCGTGATCCAGTGCGCGAAATGCGCCAGAGCATCCAGCGCGATATTGAGCCTTTCCTTGCGTAGCATCTCGATGAGCGGGATTTCGCCTTTGTCGAGCGGTCGGCGATAGTGCTCCAGACCCGCGAGACGGTCCTGTGTGATGAACACCGGACAACCGGCTTCGCGCGCGAACAGGATGCCCGACTCTTCGAACGCTTCGCGGATCGCAGCAGCGCCCAACGCCCGCATCTCGGGCGTCCAGTCATGACCGCCGTCGGCGAAATCACTCAAGCCCGCATCGAAATCGCCCTTGTTCGCCTTGCCGCCGGGAAACACCAGGGCGCCTGCAACGAAATCGATCTGATGGTGACGCTTCACCATGAAAACCTCGAGACCGTTCGCACCGTCGCGCACGATGAGAATGGTCGCGGCCGGAACGGGCGTGGCGGCGGGCTTCGCGGAATCGGACATAGGCTCCTCGCTTTTCCGCAGTCTAACGGGTGGCGAGCGCCGCCGTCACGCTCGCAGCCATCGTCGCGGCGAGAACCCAGAAGTAAGCAACCGATCCGAACGCGCTGACAGCCCACCCGGTCGCGAGCGGACCGACAATCGATCCCAGTCCAAACACGAGAACCAAGCCTGCCGCTGCGGCAACGCGTTGCGATGGCTGAATGGCATCATTCGCGTGCGCGACAGAAATTGCGTAAAGCGGAAATACCAATGCGCCGATCAGCGCGGACGCGACGTCCAGCATCACGACGCCGTGGCCCTGCGCCCGGACGCCAAACAACGATGCCAGCGTCGCCGCCGCACACATGAGGCCGATCGTGAGCCTGCGGCCGATGTGATCGGACACCCAGCCCAATGGAAACTGAACCAGCGCGCCTAGGATCATGGCAATTCCCATGAAGAAGCCGATCTGCGAAAGCGTGAAGCCTTCGCGCTGCGCGTAAACCGGGCCGAAGGTGAAGACGATGGCCCATGAGACACCCGACAGGATTGTCACCAGAACGCCAAGCGGCGCGAGCCGGAACAATTCCAGCAGGCCGAACGGCTCCGGCGGAGCATGAATGACGCCACCGCGATGAAGCAACAGCACCGGAACAGCGGAAACGATAAAGAGCGCCGCGGACAGCAGAAAGAGCGACATGGTCGATGGATCGCCAATGGTGAGCAGGAACTGCGCGATGGTCATCGCGGTCATCTGCCAGACCATGTAGATCGCGAAGATTCGTCCGCGCACGCGGTTTTCGCTGCGGTCGTTGATCCAGCTCTCAACCGCGACGAAGTTCACGGAGATCGCCAGGCCGGACACAATACGAAGCAGCGTCCACGCCGTCGGCGAGATCAGGACTCCGTGCAACGCAATCGATATCGCCGCTACCGTCACGGCGAACCAGATCGTGCGGACATGCCCCAGCGAGCGGATCACGAGGGGGCTCACCAAGGGGCCGGCAGAGTAACCGACGTAATAGCCCGCCATGATGAGACCTATCGAAACGGGCGAGAATTTCTCGATACCAGCGCGGACGCCGAGCAGATCGGTTTGCAGCCCATTCGCGAGCTGCACCAGACCGCCTGTCAGGATGACCGCCCAGACCGAGCGGAGTGCGACGCGCATGTGAAGACCGAGCTCCCCCGGCGCGTTGCTAACGCAGCGCGCGGCTTCTGCGCAACCTCAGTTCATCGCATGCTTGGCGTCTTGCGGCGAAAGCTTCGCCAGCATGTCGATGACGCTGCTGGTCAGGGCGAACGGCGCGTTCGGCGTGCCGGTCGAGAAGGAATTGCCGCCCAGCGTGCTGAGCATCTGGAACGACGCCCACTGATCGGAAACGCCGGCGTTGAGGCCGCCGACGGGAACGTAGCTTTTGCTTTTCGCGGCCGGCTTGTTTTCCGTCGCTTCGATCGTCTTGGCGCCGGAGGGCTGCTTCATCGCCCAGTTGTAGACTTCCTTGACGGTCTTGGCCGAGCCATCGCGATTGTAGAACACGTTCTGGTTCGCATCGGCTTCCGCGGGGAACGCCTTGGCCGCGTTCGCGTCCGGCTGGCTCTGGGCCATGCGGATCAATTTGGTGGCCTGTGCGGTACCGAGGAAGTGCGCGGCATAGAGCTCGCCGTTGCAGACATTGCGGCCCAGCGCGCCCTGAAGCGTTGAGCGGCACTGGTTGGCGAACTCGCCCTCCATCAGCGAGGCGACCTGCGGATTATTCCGCAGGGAAAGAATTGCCGAGCGGTCGGTCGCATTGTCCACATGGTAGCGGCCGTCCGCCCCCTGGCTGATCTGGTTGGCGTATGAGCTCAAGCCGTATTGGGCGCCATGCTGCTTGACCAGGCCGAGCCAGGTCTGCTCGACGAACTGGAACAGGCCCGAAGCGCTGGAAGTGCTTGCTTTTGCAGCGCATTTCAGGCCGGACTCGCGGGTCGCGGTGTCCAGAAGATAGTTGAAATCAGTGCCCGTGGCGGCGCTCGCCTGCTTGAGAGCGGCGATGACGTCGGTACGGTTCGCGGTGGCGTTAGCGGCTTCTGCCAGCATGGTCACAGGTTCTCCTGCCCGTGACTTCGCAACAGCCGTGCCAACTCAAAGCTTCTCGCGAAGTTTCCCGAGCAGCGCATCTTTAACGCCTTGTTCATAAGGGGCAGCCGGCCCGCTTCCCCACACGGGGCCCGGCCAGGCAGCATCGCCGGGCTTGCGCGCAACGACATGAACATGGAGTTGCGGCACCATGTTGCCCAGCGCGCCGACGTTGATCTTCACGGCGTTGGTCAATGTTTTGAGCCCCAGGCTGGCGCGATTGATCTCCTCGATCAGCACCATCCGCTCAGCGTGCTTCAGGTCGTGGACCTCGGACAGTTCCACGCGACGCGGCACGAGGATCAGCCACGGGTAGCGTGCATCGTTCATCAGCAGCACGCGGGACAGCGCCCAATCCGCTATAGGGATGGTATCTGCGGCAAGCTGCGCATGTAACTGGAACGAATCCATCGCCATTTTCCTTTTGCCAGCATATTAACGCGGGCGCGCGGGCTTAAGGGGGATTCGTTTGCGCATCGGCATTATCGGTTGCGGCATCGCCGGACAGGCGGCCGCCATTGCGCTCGCGCGTGACGGCCACGACGTGACCGTGTTCGAACGCTTTGCGGAAGCCCGGCCGGTTGGCGCAGGTCTCCTGTTGCAGCCGTCCGGGCAATTGGCGCTGGAGCGGCTCGGCGTTCTCGACAGCGCGAAGCGATGGGGCGCGCCGGTGCGCCGGCTCTATGGCCGCACCACGGGCGGCCGCACGGTCATGGACCTGCGCTACGCCAAGCTCGGCAAGGATGTGCAAGGACTCGGGCTGCACCGCGCCGCGCTGTTTCAGGCACTCTACGAGGGCATGGCAGCGGCGGGTGCGAAGCTGGTGCTGGGTTTCGAAGTCGCCAAGATCAAAGACACAAGCGCACCGCGCCTCGTTGCGCGCGACGGACGCGTCGAAGGTCCGTTCGATCTCGTCGTCGATTGCGCCGGCGCGCATGACAGGTTGCGCAAGTCGCTGGACGTGCCGCAAGACGATCCGGTTTATCCGTGGGGCTGCTTATGGGCGATCCTGCCGGACCGAACCGGCGCTTTCGAGGAAGAACTCCGGCAGGTCTGCGAAGGCACCGAGATCATGATCGGCATCCTGCCCATCGGTCTGGTGCCCGGTGCGGAATCCGAAGGCAATCACGTCGCGCTTTTCTGGAGTCTCCTGCATAAGCAATACGGCGCGCAACGCGCATCGGGCATCGATATCCTCCGCGGACGCATCGAGCACTATTGGCCGCAAGCCAAGCCGATCCTGGAGGAGCTCCACGAGATCAACCAGTTCACGCTGGCGACCTATCGCGACGTGCGCATGAAGACGTGGCGCGATCGCCGCGTGTTGGTGATCGGCGATGCCGCGCACGGCACGAGTCCGCAACTGGGCCAAGGTGCGAATCTTGCGCTTCTCGATGCGCTGACCTTGGCCAGTGCACTGCGGCAGAACACGAATGTCGAGATCGCGCTGGCCGCGTACGAGAAAATGCGCCGTCCTCATCTGCGCTACTATCAGGCGGCATCGCGCCGCGTGACGCCGATGTTTCAGTCGCACAAGCGCATGGCGGGATGGTTCCGCAATGTCTTCTTTGGGCCGATGGCAAAAACGCCCGGCATCGCGCGCATCATGCGCACCACGCTCGCAGGTATGCGGAAATATCCGCTGGGTCTCTGGAAGATGCCGGACTGACTATCGGTGGAGCAACGGCAGATAGCCGAGCCGCCACGCGAGAAACGCCGCATAGGCGGCGTAGCCGAGCAGCAACAGCGCGCCATTGAAGCGCGAAAGCCGCCACGATGAGATCATCAGCGGCATGAGAATGAGCGCGACGCCGAACAGAATGAACAGGTCCGGGTTCGCGGCAATCGAAATCCCGTCAGGATAGAAGGCCGCGGTGAAGCCAATCACGCCCAGAATATTGAATACGCTCGAGGAGAACAGATAGCCGAGCGTCACGTCGTTCCAGCGCCGCATGGCCATGGACACCATGAACACGAATTCCGGCACCGCCGTCGCCAGCGCGACGAGGATCAATGCAATCATCACGCGCGGCAGATGCTCTTGTTGCGCCACGACGAGCGCGCCATCGATCAGGCAGCGTCCGCCGAAATAAAGCGCGACCAGACCGGCGCCAAGTAGGAAGGCGCTCATGCCGAATGTGCTCGGCGCGCCCCGGCATTGCGCACGCGCCTCGGAATCCTGCGCCGGTTTGCGCCAATCGATGACGATGCAAGCGGCGACGTAAATGGCGAGGCCGGCGAGAAGAACGTAGCCTTCAAGCCGCGACAGCCTTCCATCCCACGCCGCGAAGATGAGAACCGCACTCGCCAGCACCATGGCGAGGCCATCACGGAAGACGTTTTTCGGCGGGCTGGGCAGTGTGGTGAACAACGCGCCGAGACCGAGGATCAAAAGCAGATTGACGATGTTGCTGCCGACGACATTGGCGACGGCCAGTTCCGGTGCATGCCGCGCCATGGCCTGCAAGGCGACGAAGAATTCCGGCGCGGAGGCGGCAGCGGAAACGATGAACAGGCCAACGATGGTGGGAGAAAGACCGACGGTGCGCGATATGCCTATCCCGGCACGCAGCAGTGCTTCACTGCCCGTAAACAGCAGGAGCAAGCCAATCACGACAAATCCGTACGCCATGAGACCAACGACACCCCGACGCCCCTCGCCGGTCTCGTTCAACAAAGCATGGCGGATGCGTCCCGTTAAGGGACGTCACCAAATCTTCGCAGGGAGAACGCCCGGATTTCCGGCACGTCCGCACCCAGAATGAGACGGCTAACGGTTTCTGCAACTGCCGGTGCAAACAGGATGCCGTTCCGGAATTGTCCGCTGGCCACGAAAAGGTTCTTGAGCCGCGTCTCGCCCAGCACCGGCAAGCCATCGGGTGCAGCCGGACGCAAGCCTGCCCAATGCTCATCGATCCGCCAGCTTGCCAGTGACGGCATCAGACTGACGGCGCGATCCGTGAGCCAGGCCTCGGCTCTGTCGGTCAGTCTTGTATCGAAGCCCACTTCTTCCATCGTCGCGCCGATCAACAGGCGGCCTTCGCGCGGAACGAGATAGACGCCGTTGCCCCAAACCACCTGCTTCGGGAGCAGCGTTCCTTGCGGCGGTACGAGCGCCAGCACTTCCCCCTTTACCGGTCGTACCGGCGGCAGGACGGATTGATCCATCTCGATGCCGCCCGACCATGCGCCCGCCGCCACGAGGACCTTGTCGGCGGCATGGGTCGCAAACGGTGTGATCACCGCCAGCCAATCTTCGCCGGCTTCGATACGCACCGCCGCTTCATTGATTGAAAGCTTGCCGCCCGCGCCCGTGAACAGATGCGTGAGCGCTACGCCAAGCTCCCGGCTGTCGACCTGCGCTTCCTCTGCGTCCCAGAGCGCGCCGGCGATCTCATGACCGAGCAATGGTTCTTTGGCGCGCGCTTCTTCGACACTGAGCAGCTTGCGGTTGCTTTGCGACGCGATCTGCCGCGCTTCGTCCTCGGATTTTGCGACGATCAACGCGCCATCGCGGCGATAGCCGATCTTGCGGCCGGATTTCTCTTCAATCTCTGCGGCGAATCTCGGCCAGAGCTCCGCGGACCACCGCGCGAATTGCGTTTCGTCCGGATTGGCGT
>DATCRK010000036.1:0-5924 GCA_036569005.1 Rhizomicrobium sp.
CCGCCGCCGTAACCTGGTTCGGCCGCGCCGCGGAGAAGGACAACATCGACGCCCACAACATGCTGGGTCGCTGTTACGAGAACGGCTGGGGCGTCGCGCGTGATTTCGACGCCGCGGGACGGCACTACGCCATCGCGGCGAGCGCAGGCGATGCGTGGGCGCAATACAATCTCGGCCATCTGTTTCTCGATGGTCTCGGCGTGCCGCGCGATGTGGATGAGGCTTTCGCCTGGTACATGCGCTCTGCCGCGCAAGGCCACGTGCGCGCGATGAGTTTGGTGGGGCGTTGCTACGAAGAGGGTTGGGGCGTCGCCCAGGATGCCACCCTCGCCCGCGCATGGTATCGCAAGTCAGCGGACGGCGGCTATTTCCGCGGTGCGTTCAACTATGCCTCCATGCTGGTGAGCGAAGGCTGCATCGCCGGCGCCGCGCATTGGTTCGAGAAAGCGCTGGCTGCAGCGCCGGAACCCACGCGCTCCAACATGGTTGCCGTTCTTCTTGAAAGCCCCCATGCGGAACTGCGCGTGTTGGCGTTGGGCATGAAGGCCGATACCGGCGCGACCGAGGGGCTGATCTAGCCTGCAATTTCGAGTGGCTTGCCCGCCACACGCGCTTCATGCTCGAGCAGCGCGCGTTTCATCGGTAGTCCGCCGCCAAAGCCGGTCAGGCTGCGATTGCTTCCGATGACACGATGACAGGGAACGATCAACGCGATCGGATTGGCGCCGTTTGCCGCGCCGACCGCGCGAAAGGCTTGCGGCTTGTTCAATTTCGCGGCGAGAGCCGCATAGGTGGTCGTCGTACCGAACGGAATCTTCGTCAGCAATCTCCAGACGCGCTGATGAAACGGCGGACCTTCCCATGCCAGTTCGAGATCGAACGACTGCCGCTTGCCCGCATCGTATTGCGCGATCTGTTTCTGCACGTCGCGCAGCGCCTTCTCATTCTTCTCCGCCAGCGGGTCGACATGCGCCGCGCCCTTGTCGCGCAGGTTGAAGCGCAACAACCTGCCCTCGCCATCCACCCAGGCGGCGAAATCACCGAACCTGGACTCGATCGGCGCCCAATAGCGCTTTTCCGCTTTCATGCGGCGGCCTTCAGGCTGGTCCACAGATGCATGGTCGCCAGCGAGCGGTGCGGCGCGAAGTCGAGCATCATCTTGTGGACTTCGTCGTGCTCC
Organism: Rhizomicrobium sp.; assembly: GCA_036569005.1. Taxonomy (GTDB): domain Bacteria; phylum Pseudomonadota; class Alphaproteobacteria; order Micropepsales; family Micropepsaceae; genus Rhizomicrobium. The sequence continues at coordinate 1,181 of DATCRK010000036.1, forward strand.
GGGCGCTCTTCGCGGCCATGCAGCTTCTGCAGCGCCGTCGCCAGCGCGCTGTCGCCGACCGGCGCAGCATCGGCGAAGCCGCCGCGCAGCATCACATAACGCGCCGTCCAGGTACCGATGCCGCGCAAGGCGGTGAGCTTCTTCTCCGCCGCGACCGCGGAACCCTCCGGCAAGCCTTCGATATCGAGTTCGCCCTTCGCGACGGCCTGCGCCGCGCCGATCAGATATTGCGCCTTGGAGCGCGAGTAGCGCCGTTTGGTCAAAGCCGTTTCGCCGATATCGATGACGCGTTCCGGCGTCGGATGCGCGACCATGTCGCCCACACGTTCGCCGCCCAGGTCGATGATTTCACGCCGCAGGCTGCCGGCGAACTTCACATTGATCTGCTGACCGATGACAGCCCAGCACAAGCCATCGAAATTGGTCGGAATACACGGCAGGCGAAGCCCGCGCTGGCGCGCGATCATCGGCGCGGTGCGCGCTGCGCGCGCCATGCGCGTCTCGAACAGCGAGACTTCATTGTTGAGCCCCAGCATCTTCAGCGCCACGCCATGCAGGAACGCCATGCTTTCGCGGCCAAGTCTCTTCTTCGCGCCATGCACGCGACACCAGGCACCGTCATGCTCGAAGACGATTTCCAGCACCACGGCGCCGTCGGGCGTGTGGAGCGCTTTCCAGATGCGATTGCCTTCGCTCCTTTCGCACAAGCCTTCCGGATCGCGGGCGTGGTAGCCGAGCACTTCCTGTGTCCGATAACCGGACGGCAATTGCAGCAGGAACACCGAAGCGCCGTTCAAAGCGCGATAGGCGCCCGGCGTCATGCGCGTGTGCGCCAGGAACTGGCGATGGAAGACGGACTCGCTCTCGAAGCCGGCGGCATAACCGATGTCGACCACTTTGTCGTTCGTGCCGAGAAGCCCCACCGTCGCGGTCTTCACTCGCTCGCGTCGGAGCCATGATGCCGGGGCCAGATGTGCGTGCTCGCGGAAAAGCTCGCCGAGCTTGGTCTGACTGACACCGCATGCTTTCGCCAGCGCGGACGCATCGGCGAAGTCCTGCGGCGCAGCGCGCACGCGGCCCTGCAAGCCCTCGAACAGCGCGATGTTCTCGTCCTCGCCCTTGTAGAAGAGATCGGGGCGGCAGCGTTTGCAGGCGCGCAGGCCGGCGGCTTTCGCCTCGTCTTCCGTCGCGAAGATACGCACGTTCTCGGGCTTGGGCTGGCGCGCAGGACAGGACGGGATGCAATAGATCCCGGTCGTCAGCACGCCGATGATGAACTTGCCGTTGTATTTTCCGGCGCGGGCCGCTTCGCGGTCCCATGTGTAGGGTTTCGGTAGCATCAGATCACGTTAGCGGAGGCTGCCCGATGCCGCCTCCTGATTTGCCCGTTCCATGTTCACGCTTGCGGGAGCACCGGCTTCAGCGCGGTGCCACAGATCCAGACGGCGTCGTTCTTGACAGGGATGCCGTTCGCTTTTGCGCGGTCCAGAACCGCAGCCGGATTGCGCACCGCGATGTCGATGCCGACCACGCCCGTGCCATCGGAATCGATCGGATGCACAAAGCGAATGACGCCCATGTTGAGAGCGACGGCATTGTCCTGCTGCCTTGCCTGCAGCAGATCGGTCCAGCGCCCGGCAACCTGTGCCGGCTCGCGTGCCTGAACATCGGCGGCAACGATGCCGAGCACGTCGCCCGGCGCGAGTTCCTCTTTCCAGCTTTTGCCGGCAGGCGGCCATTTTCCCATCGGCTCGCGCCACGATCCACCATCATCGACCATGTCGATGGATGTCAGAACGCCATTGAAATCGCCGGGATGGAAATGGGTGAAGGTGTAGTCGCGTGTTTCATGCTGCGCGATGCTGCGGATGCCTTGCCCCGTCAACCGCACGCGATGCGCCAACGCGTCGGCGGACTGGAAGATGAGCATGTATCCCGCATCGCCGCCGCGCCGCTTGAGATAGCGCGTCGCGGAAGCATCTGCTTTCACCGGCTGAACGACTTCGATAAATTCGCCGCCCACCGGCATCACAGCATTTATCAGGCCGAACACGCCGACGGCCGGATCGCGGAATGCGACGCGCAAGCCGAACACAGTCTTGAGATCACGGACAACCGGCTCGAGGTCGTGCGCGACAAGAGCGATCTGCCGAAGGCGCATCGTCATGCGCTCGCGAAAAGATCGCGCGGACGCCCGACGACGACGGATTCGAAATCCAGCAGCGCGCGCTTGAGCGGCAACCCGCCGCCGAAGCCGACCAGCGCGCCATTCGCACCGACGACGCGATGGCAGGGAATGATGAGCGCGATCGGGTTGCTGTTGCATCCGGCACCGACGGCGCGCGCGGCTTCCAGCCCACCGCCAAGCTCTTTTGCGATCGCGCCATAAGAAACGGTTTCGCCATAGGGGATGCGCGCCATGGCATCCCAAACACCGCGCTCGAATTCCGAGCCTTCCTCGATGTGAAGATCGAGATCGAATTCGCGGCGCTTGCCGTCGCAATACTCCTCGACCTGCTTGCGCACATCCGCGACCGCCGCGTCGTCCTGCACACCGCGCGGGCGGCGCTTGTCGGCATGAAAGCTGAAGCGCACGAGCCGCCCCGCTTCGTCCACCGACGCAGCGAAGGTTCCAAAACGGGTGTCGAACGCACCCCAGCGATGGACGGACTCGGTCATAAGAGAAAGATGGTCCTGCGGTGCCGCTTTTGCCACCCATTCCTTGCGGCGTTGCTGACAGCCCCTGTCATTTCCACCGTTCAAAAGAAAAGGGCCAGCGTTTCCGCTGGCCCATATCTTTGCGAGATCCCCTTCCCTCGCGCGCTTGGCGCGCTCGCCGGGGATGACACGCCTGTTGGCGTGTCACTCCGCGGCCACCGGGCCTTCGATCTGAGCCGGGGCGTTCGCCGCCTGCTCTTCCTGAAGCGCCTTGTCGCGCTCGGTGGCGACATGGCGCAGGCGCGCGATGGCGCCGCCGGTACCGGCCGGGATGAGACGGCCGACGATGACGTTTTCCTTGAGGCCTTCCAGCGTATCGACCTTGCCGTTCACGGCGGCATCGGTGAGCACGCGGGTCGTCTCCTGGAACGAGGCGGCCGAGAACACCGAGCGCGTCTGCAACGACGCCTTGGTGATGCCGAGCAGAACCGCGCGACCTTCGGCAGGCTTCAGACCTTCGTCCGCAGCCTTCTTGTTCGCTTCGTTCAGCTCGAGCTGATCGACCTGTTCGCCGGCGAGCAGCGTGGTGTCGCCGCCGTCGGTGATCTCGTACTTCTGCATCATCTGGCGGCAGATCACTTCAATATGCTTGTCGTTGATCTTCACGCCCTGCAGCCGGTAGACGTCCTGGATTTCCTTGACGAGATACGTCGCCAATTCTTCCATGCCCTTGATGCGAAGGATGTCGTGCGGCGAAGGATTGCCTTCGACGATGTAGTCACCCTTCTCGACATAGTCGCCCTCGCGCACGCTGATGTGCTTGCCCTTGGGGATCAGGAACTCGACCGGATCGGCCTTTTCGTTCTTCGGCTTGATGATGACGCGGCGCTTGTTCTTGTAGTCCTTGCCGAACTCGATGAAGCCATCGATTTCCGCCAGAACCGCCGCTTCCTTCGGCTTGCGCGCTTCGAACAGCTCCGCCACGCGCGGCAGGCCGCCCGTGATGTCGCGTGTCTTGGCGCCTTCCGTGGGAAGACGGGCGAGAACGTCACCGGCCTTCACGTCCGCACCGTCTTCGACCGACAAGATCGCGTCGACCGAAAGTGCATAGCGCGCTTCGCCGCCGCTCGGCGCCGGAACCGCTTTGCCCTTCTTGTCCACGATCACGATGGTCGGACGCAGCTCGGGGGCCTTGGAGCTGCCCGTGCCGCGGCTGTCCATCACGACGTAGTTGGTCACGCCGGTCTTTTCGTCGGCCACTTCCTTGAGCGAAATGCCCGAGATCATGTCCTCGAACTTCACGACACCGGCCACTTCGGTGAGCACCGGCAGCGCGTTCGGGTTCCACTCGGCCAGACGATCGCCGCGCTTCACCGTCGCGCCTTCGTCAACCTTCAGGCGCGCACCGTAAACGATGCGGTAGCTGGCGCGCTCGGCGCCCTTCGGATCCACGATCACTGCCTGCATGTTGCGGCCCATCGCGATCAGCTCGCCATCGGAGTTCTTCACCACATTGCGGTTGGTCAGCTTGATCTTGCCGTCATACGACGCCTCGATCTTCGACGAACCGGCAACCTGGGCAGCGCCGCCGATGTGGAAGGTACGCATGGTGAGCTGGGTGCCCGGCTCGCCGATCGACTGCGCGGCGATGACGCCGACAGCCTCGCCGATGTTCACAGGCGTGCCGCGGGCGAGATCGCGCCCATAGCACTTGCCGCAAACGCCGTCGGTCAGCTCGCAGGTGAGCACCGAGCGCACGCGCACTTTCTGGACATGCGCCTGCTCGATCTTCTCCGCGACGTCTTCCGTCACTTCCTTGCCGCGCTTGAGGATGACGTCACCCGTGTCCGGATGCTTCACGTCCTCCGCCGTCGTGCGGCCGAGGATGCGCTCGGAGAGCGACGCCACAACCGTGCCGCCGTCGATTTCGGCCTGGACGGTGACGCCCTTCTTGGTGCCGCAATCTTCGGTGGTGATGATGCAGTCGTTCGCCACGTCGACGAGACGGCGGGTCAGGTAACCCGAGTTCGCCGTCTTGAGCGCGGTGTCCGCCAAGCCCTTACGCGCACCGTGGGTCGAGTTGAAG
>DATCRK010000037.1:0-26116 GCA_036569005.1 Rhizomicrobium sp.
ATCCACCGCCATGATGATGTCGGCGATACGCACTTCGGCGGACGGGCGCGACAGGCGATAACCACCGCCCGGTCCGCGCACGCTCTTCACCAGTGCGCCGCGGCGCAACTTGGCGAATAGCTGTTCCAAATAAGAAAGCGAGATTTCCTGGCGCTTGGCGATTTCCGCGAGCGATACCGGACGTTCGCCCGCCTCATGCGCGGCCAGATCGGCCATCGCCATCACCGCATAACGTCCTTTTGTGCTGAGTCTCATGACCTACCTCCTGAGGCCGGAAGTGCGCTTTTGGCTTGCTTTTTTGCCCCCCTGCCGTGGTAACAACGGGGCCAAGCCGGTGCGCGCCCGGCAGTTCCTGCTGCGCTGCATATAGATTTCCTGAGCGCCACGGTCAAGAATTAGCCGAAATGCCCGTCCACCCGAAAATCAACTACCTGAGATAAAAAGGATTTTTCGGGGCCATGGCCATGCTTATTTCCCACTTCCGCCCTGCATTTTCCGCACGGTCCGAGAGACTCACCCGCCATGCCTGACATCATTCTTCCCGGCCCCGCAGGGCGTATCGAAGTTCGCTATCAGCGCCAGAAAGCGCCCGGTGCCCCCATGGCGCTGGTGCTGCATCCGCATCCGCAGTTCGGCGGGACCATGAACAATCCGCTGGTCTACGATCTCTTCCACATGTTCCACCGCCTCGGCTGCACGGCCGTGCGCTTCAATTTCCGCGGCGTGGGCCGCAGCCAGGGAACGTTCGATTCCGGCGCGGGTGAATTATCGGATGCCGCCGCCGTGCTGGACTGGATGAATACGCTCTATCCAAATCCGTCGTTCGTGTGGGTGTGCGGAATTTCGTTCGGCGCATGGATCGGCATGCAGCTTCTGATGCGCCGTCCGGAAATCACCGGCTTCATCTCCATCGCGCCGCCGGCCTCCATGTACGATTTCGCGTTTCTTGCGCCCTGCCCGGCGTCCGGCTTGTTCGTGCACGGCACGAAGGACCAGGTGGTGCCGGAAGCCGACGCGCAGAAGCTGGTGGACCGCATCTCCGCCCAGAAGGGCATCAAGATCGCTTACGAGAAGGTCGAAGGCGCCAACCACTTCTTCGACAATCACGAAGCGGATGTCCTCGAGGCTGTCGAAGCCTATGTGCACAAGCGCATGACCGGCCCGCGCGAAGGGCGCTGACTCTATTTCCTGTGCAGCTTGCCGCCGGTGATCGGTCGCGACACGCCGGTCGTCGTCGGCAGGCTGAGCGGCAATCCTTTCACCGACCGGGCCGCGAGATAGGCGAACGCTTCGGCTTCGATGAAGTCGCCGTTCCAGCCAGCATCTTCCGCAACTAGTACCGGCGCATTCACCCGTGAGCGCAATTCACCCATCAGCACCGGGTTGTGCCGGCCCCCGCCCATCACAATCCATGTCGTCGGCAGGTCCGAGAAATGCTCGCGCGCCCGCGCGATGGACGCGGCGGTGAATGCGGTGAGCGTGGCGGCGCCGTCCTGCGGCGATAGCCCGTCCACGGCATCGATCCCGAAATCCAGGCGGTCGAGCGATTTGGGCGGGACTTTCTCAAAGAAATCATTGTCGAGCATTTCGGCGAGGGCTGTGTCGTTCACGCGGCCTTGCCGCGCCAGTGCACCGCCTTCATCGACAGGCTTCTTCGTGTGGTTCATCGCCCAATCGTCTATCGGTGCGTTGCCGGGGCCGGTATCGAAGGCGAGAACCTCTTCACCATTGATATAGGTGACGTTGGCGACACCGCCGATATTCACGAAAACCAGCGGTGGCTGCAGCGCGATCTTCTTCGCGTTGCGCGCGAGCACAGCGTGATAGAGCGGCACCAGCGGCGCACCCTGCCCACCCGCTTTCACGTCTGCCGAACGGAAATCGTTGACCACGTCGATGCCGGTCAGCTTGGCGAGCAGCGCACCGTCGCCGATCTGCCAGGTCCAGCGTTGTGCGGGACGATGCAGGATCGTCTGGCCGTGAAAGCCGATCAGCGCGACCTGCTCCGCACTCAGTCCCGCTTTTTTCAGCAACGCCTTCACCGCATCGGCATGGGCCTCGGTCAGCCGCCGCTCGGCGTCGCGGATCGAATACGGCACCGGTGCGCCGGCGGCGACGCCCTTCGCTTCTTCCAGCGCGTCCCGCAACATCGCGCGCGTTTCTGCGCCGTAAGACATGCCGAGTGCCGGGCCGGGGACGGCAACCTCCTCGCCATCCGTTTCCAGCAGGGCGGCATCGACGCCGTCCAGCGACGTGCCGCTCATCAAACCGATGACTTTTTGAACGTCCGCCATCCGCGTGCTACAGACCCGAAATAATAGTCAGCCGTGAGTTACATATCATGTCCGCCGCCGCGCACAGCTTCAAATCCGACTTCCTCCGCACCTTCGTGGAGCGCGGCGCCTATTACGACTGCTCGGCGCCGGAAGATCTGGACACGCTGTTCCTGAAGGAGCGCGTGACGGCCTATATCGGCTTCGACTGCACGGCTTCGTCAATGCACATCGGCAATCTGGTGCAGCTTATGACGCTGCGCCGCCTGCAACAGGCCGGGCATCGCCCCATCCTGCTCATGGGCGGCGGCACCACCAAGGCCGGCGATCCTTCGGGCAAGGACGAGACGCGCCTCATCCTCACGCCGGAAAAAATCGAAGAGAACAAGAAGAGCATGGTCGCCGGCGTACGCCATCTCCTGAAATTCGGTGACGGCCCATCGGACGCACTGATGGTCGACAATGCCGAATGGCTCGACAAGTTGGAGTACATCCCGTTCCTGCGCGAAGTTGGCAAGCATTTCTCCGTCAACCGCATGCTGACGATGGACAGCGTGAAGCTGCGCCTCGACCGCGAGCAGCCGCTCTCCTTCCTCGAATTCAACTACTCGCTGATGCAGGCCTACGACTTCGTGGAGCTATACAAGCGTTACGGCTGCCGCCTGCAATCCTCCGGCTCGGACCAGTGGGGCAATGTCGTCAGCGGCATTGACCTCGGACGCCGCATGGAGAATGTGCAACTCTTCGGATTGACCACGCCGCTCATCACCACGTCGTCCGGCGCAAAGATGGGCAAGAGCGTATCCGGCGCGGTGTGGCTGAACGCTGACATGCGCTCGCCGTATGAATACTGGCAGTTCTGGCGCAACACCGAAGACGCCGACGTGGGCCGTTTCCTGCGCCTGTTCACCGACATGCCTCTTGCGGAGATCGCACGCCTTGAGAACCTGCAAGGCGCGGAACTGAACGACGCCAAGAAAATCCTCGCCACCGAAGCGACCGCCGTTCTGCATGGCCGCGCCGCCGCGGACGCCGCGGCCGAAACCGCGCGCCGGACCTTCGAGGAAGGCGCAGCTGCGGAAGGATTGCCGACGATCGAAGTGCCGAAGAGTGAATTCCCAATGGGTGTGCTGGCGCTGGCCGTGAAAGCCGGCGTCGCGTCATCCAATGGCGAAGCCCGACGCCTGATCCAAAACAGTGGACTGAAGATCAACGATGCCGCTGTATCCGACGCAGCGGCGAATGTGTCCGCGTCCGACGCGACATCGTCCGGCGCAATCAAGGTATCGAGCGGCAAGAAGAAGCACGTTCTGGTGAAGCCCGTCTGATCTATTGCTGTTGCGGCACCGGCGGCTGGCCTGTGTTGGCTTGTGAAGGCGGTGCCTTGGGTTCCGGCGCGACCGGCATGGAGCCTTCGAAGATGCGGCGGAAGATTCCGGGAGCGAGCGCTGAGAGCGGATTGACGCTGATATTGGGCTGATCGGCATTGCCGGACACGCTGTACGTCATCCCGATGATGCCCTCGCCCTGCTTGGAAACGAGCACGTCTCCCAGGATCGGAATGGCGCCCAACACCGAATTGAGCCCATAGACCGGCGCGAGGGTTCCCTTGAGCGCGATCTGGTTTGTCCCGCGATCGAGATAGCCGTCTGCGGTCACGCCCAGAGCCGGCCCCGCCGCGCGCGCATCGTGAATCGTGATCGCATCGTTCTGCGCGCGGAACGGGACTTCGAACTTGTCGAAAGTAATGCCCTCGCCGCGCAGCAGATCGGCAACGCCGATCAGCGATCCCGCGGCGAACAGGCGCGCGAGGAACGGCTGGTTGGTGACCTTGAAATCCTTGATCACCAGCGTCCCGGCATAGTCCAGCGGCGCTTTGCCTTTCGCCTGCGCAACGGGCGAAAGCGTCGCGTTCACAGTAAGGGCGCCGCCTTTCATGCTCTCGAAGCCGAACAATCCTCTCAGCAGGGAGCCCGCGTCGTCGGAGGCCAGCGAAACATGCCGTCCCGCATCCGAAGGCGCGATCGATCCGGTGATCTTGCCTTTGCCGAGCGCCGACGAAAGGGAGAGAGTCTGCGGACTTGTCCCGGTGCCCGCGGTGTCCAGCGAGAACGACGAGAGCGAAACGTTGTCCCGCATCACGACACGATCGAGATGAATCGAATAGTGGAACGGTGCGGTGTTCGGCGTCGGCGCAGCCGTGTTGTTCACCTGCGAAGCCTTGCGCCGGCCGAGCCCAGTGCCGTCCGCGGAATGTCCGCGCACATTCACGTCCAATCCGCCCACGGCAGTGTCGGAATAAACGACGGCGAAATCATTGGCCGCGCCCGCGCGCACTTCCGGCAGGTCCACGCGTGCCAGATCGCCATTGGCGCCGAACGTCACCGTGCCGCGCACATTCAGCGCCGCGCCGGTGATCGTCATGGTCTCGCTCTTGATGCTGCTGTCGCTGTCGAACAACGCATTCACCTGCGCGGTGGCAGGAACGCCGGGCGGCTTGTGGTAATTCACGATGTCCATCGAAATCGTGGTCGGCGTCAGGTCCATCGTCATGTTTGCGCGCCGCAGCTCGCCGCGATGGCCCAGCACCTGCGCATTCACCGAAACCGGGCCGCTGATCAGATCGCCAGCATGAAAATTGAGCGCCTCGCGCGTGGTCTCGTCCACAAGCCCCTTCGCGAGAATGGTCGTAGTGATGTCGCCTTTTGTCTTGAAATCCTCGATCCAATCCACATTCACCGGACCGCCGCCCAGCGCAACGGTGCCATTGGCGTGAAGCTTGTCGTTGGTGATGTCGAAATTGACTGTGCCGTTGCTGATCTTCGTGTGAGAGCCCAGCGTGATCGCAAATTGCTGCGTCGCCACTTTGGCCCCGATGCCGACATCGTCTGTGTTCAGATCGCGCAGCATCGGAACCTTCACGGTAAGGTCGGCGACCGCCGTTCCCTTGGACGTTGCGGGATTGAGATGAAACCGTGTGGGATACTGCAACGGCTTTTGATCCAGCAGTCTCAACAGATCGGGCACAGTGCCCGAGATACGCGCATCGATCGTGCCGATAGGTCCATGGATATGGAGTTGCGGTATCTGAACGGTGCCGTTGCTGACCGCAATGGGCCCCACGGTGCCCGAGGCGATCGTCGCTGCAAAGGTGTCACCCGTCAGATGCGCGACACCCTGGACATTCGTCATCGGCGACATGCCGTGAACGAACGTGACAGTGGCACCGTTCAACGGCACTGAAAGATTCAGCGCATCTTCCGGTAGCGCCGGCTGGTCGAGCGCGCCTGCCTTGATATCGGCGTGGATCGCGACTGGGCCGATCCGCCCTGCGGAAATGTTGTCGTTGATCCACTCACGCGCGCCCTCGCCGACATGCAATGGCCAGTAGCGCAGAAAATCGCGGACATTCATCGCGGCGATCGTCCCATCGGCCGCAATGGCCGGTGAAGTCTTGTCGCCGAGGGTCACGGACGCGGCGAGCTGCGCGTTCATCGGTCCGCCGGAAATGTTGAGCTTCTGAACATCGATCTTCTGCAGCGCCGGCGTATAAACCGTGTGCATCGTGATACGGCCGAGCGTCACCGATTGCGTCACCACGCCCGGCATGTTCACCGAAAACCGGTCGGCATTGAGATCCAGCGTCGCCAACTGCAAGACGTTGTTGGCATCGAAACTGAGTTGCCCCTGCCCCGTCAGATGCGCGCGGGCGTGATCGCCTTCGAGAGACGCGTCATCCACGAGAAGGCGGCCGGTATCGCCATCATAGCGCGCGACGAGTTTCAGCGAACGCACCTTCAACGGCGCGCCGAACCCGTTGATCGCGCCCGCAGCGCCAATGCCAAGATCGGCGTAGCGCAGACGCGTCCCGTGCTCCATCACAATGGAGCCTGTGATATCCGCCCTCAGGTCGAACGGCGTAAGAAACGAAAAAGCGCTCGCGTTGTGCCCCAGCGCCTTCAGGCTCAGGCCCGTCAGGCTCGCATCGCCAGTGACATTGCCGCCGCTATCGCGCGGCAATTTCAGATTGGCGATCAGATGCGCCGGCTGTCCCGATATCTCGATCTGGGAATCCACAGTCGCGTCGATCGTATTCGAAGCGCGCGCCGCGCCAGTGGCGAGTTGGAAGTTCGCATCGGGCGAAACGAGAAAAGCGCCCGTGCTTTCATCGAAGAACGCGAGACGCGCGTGCTTCACCGCGAAGCTTTCCAACGACGAGGGGCTGCCCTTTGCCTTGGCGATCGCCTCGCGGATGCGATCGAGCACGTCATTGTCGGTGACGTTGCGCTCCACGCCGAGCCGCAGCGAGCCGTCCTTCGTGCGCACCAGCGTCAGCTGCATGCCGACAAGCGAGATGCGCTTCACTTCGAGATTGCCGTGCAGGAACGGCCCTGCCGCCAGATCAACTTCCGCTTTCGGCGCCTGGGCGATGATGCGTTGCTGGCTGTCCAGCACGCGCGCGCCGAGGATCACCAGGTTGATGCGGTGCTCTTCGCGCGACCATTCGATGGCCGCCTGGTCGTAGCCGACCGCCAGCCCCGGCAGCGACTCCGAGATCGCCTGGGCAATCTGCGAATTGAACGGCCCCAGCGAGACGGGTCCGATCAGGACGCGGATCACCGCCCCGACGACAAAAAAGACAATGGCGGTGACGATGCCTCCAGCCACCAGGCCCGCCAGCCGAAAATGGCTCCGATACGGCCGCAACATCCGTCCGGCCGGTTCCAACTGCCTTCGGCAGGCAGCAGCCCAGCTTTGTAGGAATGTAAGGACGTCGTCCAATGGGCCTATCCGTTCGTTTTCGCCTGCAACCAAGCGTGTTTTCGGCGTGCCCACTCTTGCGCCGGTTCGCTTATCAGCTTATCGCCTAACGGTTATTTCCGGTAAACGCCAGACTGCGGTCGGCGGCCTTTGGGGACTGCGTATGGCCAAAGAACTCGCCGCCGGCGACAAGGCTCCAGCCTTCCGGTTGCCGACCGATGGGGATGGCGAGATTTCCTCCGCGGCGCTCAAGGGCCACCCCTACGTCCTCTATTTTTATCCCAAGGACGATACCTCCGGTTGCACCAGGGAGGCCGTCAACTTTTCCGAGGCCAAACGAAAATTCGCCAATCTTGGCGTAGAGATTGTGGGTATTTCCAAGGATTCCGTCGAATCCCACGCAAAATTTAGGAAAAAGTATACCTTAAAGGTTACGTTAGGTTCCGACTCTGAGTTGAAGGTCGCCAACGCCTATGGTGTCTGGGTCGAAAAATCCCTCTACGGCCGCCGGTATATGGGCATGGAACGGGCCACGTTCCTCATCGATGCCAAGGGCGTCATCCGGCACATCTGGCGCAAGGTCAAAGTCCCCGGCCATGTGGAGGCCGTTTTGAGCGCGGCGAAGTCCTTATGACAAAAGCGCGCCCGCCTTTTCGGCCGACATTAACTGCCAGATCCCTTTTCTGGACTAAGAGCTTGATCGGGCGATCAGAAGCAGGTGAAATGCCGGCTCTAGGGGTTGGCGCAAAAGACGCCCAAAAGGGAAGTTCCGGTATGGCCGATGGTCTCGTCGACCGCGTATGGGCGTGGCTTCACGCGACGTTTCCGGAACGTCAGATCTACATCCGCAGCGATGGCCGCGTTCAGTTCTTTACGTTCGGCGCGACTCTGCAGGCGACGCTTTCTGGCCTCGCGCTGATCTTCCTCGGTTGGGTCGCCTTCGCTTCCGTCAACGTGATCTTCAAGGACCGCATCATCGCGGCGAAGGATCATCGCTATCAGTCGATGCAATCGACATATGAGAACCGCGTCGCCGATCTCCAGCTTTCCTATGACGAACTCAACAACGCGCTGGTCGGAGCGGAAGACCACTTCAAAAACGTCGCGGACGAGCTTCAAGCCAAACAGCAGACCGTCGCGAAACTGCTGAACCGGAAGGAACAGGTCGACTCCACCTTCGCGAGCCTTCAGGGCAAAGCCGTCGGACCGTCCAGCGGCGATATTACGGTCGCGCCGGAATCCAGCGCCGCCAGCGACAGTGTCGGCTCGGACGAAGGCGAAGCCGTCAACGGTTCTCAGCTCAACGTGATGCCGCAAGCGCCGCGTCCGCAGCCGCGCACCGCCAAGCCGATCAAAGCGAGCTTTTTGGATGACGCGGTCGGCAAGCTGGCGGGCGCCTTCTTTCATCGCGCCACGCCGCAGCGGTTGGTACCATCCGCCTCCGTAATGAAGAACCCCGCCTTCCGCGCGCTCGCCGAGCAGACGGAGCGCGTGCGCCGCATGAGCGGCAACGAGACCGCGCTTCTTGTCGGCGTCGATCGTCAGGTGGCAAGCCGCATCGATATGCTGGAAACGGTAATCCGCCGCGTCGGCATGAACCCGGATGCGTTTGAGCAGCAGAAGAATGTCGGCGGTCCTGACGAGCCGCTCGGCGAAATGCATATCGACGGCATTTCCGACCAGAGATTCATCGCGGCGTATGTCTCCGCCGGTGCGCACGGTCAGGAACTCGATGAGTTGTTCTCCGGCCTGCGCCACATTCCGCTGACGACGCCGGTTCACGGCAGCCAGTACGAAATCACCAGCGGCTTCGGTGGCCGCGTCGATCCGTTCACGCACCATGTCTCCTTCCATCCGGGCATCGATTATGCCGGCCCGTGGGGCTCCAACATCGCCGCCACTGCGCCAGGCACCGTGGTTTTCGCAGGCCCGCGAGGCGGTTACGGGAATATGGTGGAAATTGACCATGGCTACGGAATTCACACCCGTTACGGCCATATGTCCGCTATCCTCGTTCATGTCGGTCAGAAAGTGTCGAAGGGCTCGTTCGTCGGAAAACTCGGATCCACCGGGCGCAGCACAGGACCCCACGTCCACTACGAAGTGTGGCTTGCCGACGTCGTGAGAGATCCGAGCAGATTCATCGAGGCTGGCCGCCATGTTTTCTAGTAAGAGTAAGGACAACGACGCCACCGCATCTGCCGCCCCGCAGATCAAGCGCGCTGCGCGGTCCGCCGCGCCGTCCATCATCAGCGCCGACCTCGTCGTTCAGGGCACGCTGACCTCCACGGGCGATATCCAGATCGACGGCCGCGTCGAAGGCGATGTGCGCAGCGCCGGCCTCGTCATCGGCGACAAAGCTTACATTCAAGGCGAAATCCTCGCCGACGACGTGACCGTGCGCGGCCGCGTCCAGGGCGGCATCCGCGCGCGCAAGGTCCTGCTCTGCACCACCAGCCACGTCGAAGGTAATATCCTGCACGAAGCCTTCGCCGTCGAAGCCGGCGCGTTCTTCGAAGGCAATTGCCGCCATTCCGACAACCCGCTCGCGGAAGAGAACCGCCAGGGACAGTCGTTCCAGAGCAAGCCCGCGCCGCAGCCCATGGCCGCCGCCCCGGTGGCACCGCCGGTTGCTCCTGCCGCTGCTGCGCCGATTAATACCCTGAAGGCGCCGGAGATGGCGCCACCGCGTCCGGCTCCCGCCGCGACCTTCCAGCCGCTCAAAAGCAACGGCTGATCGAGCCCCTGAAAGTTTGATGCCCCGCTTCGGGAAACCGGAGCGGGGTTTTCGTTTGCGGACACCGCGACTCTGGAACGGCGCGCAAGGTAAAGCGTTCTCCGCGTGACGTGCTACAAGTCCGGCGCGCGTTCCGGGGAGACCTTCATGCCAGTCACGACGGTTTTGAACGAAGACGGCGCTGCGACCATCGTCAGCGGCGGCAACGACAATGACGGCTTCTTTACGCATCGCTTTTCGTGGAGTTCGGCCTTCGCCGGTGCGGTCCTCGCGACGGCGGTGACGATTTTCCTGCTCGCCCTGGGATCGGGCTTCGGCCTCGCGCTCACATCGCCGCAGCATGTGGCGACTCCGACCTTCCTCACGCTCGGTGCGGTCTATTTCCTCGCCGCGCAGGCGTTCGGCTTCGCCGCAGGCGGACATCTTGCAGGGCGCCTCATCGGGCCCACGCCGGAAACCGCGAAAGAAGAAGAATTTCGTTCCGCCGCACATGGTCTTGTCGTCTGGGCATTGGCCGTTGTCGCGACGGCCACGCTGATCGCGGTGGGCAGCTTCGCTGCCGGCGGATCGGCGCTTGCCGTTGCCGCATCGTCCAGCAAGTCGGGCGCGCAATCCGCGCCGATGACCAATGAATATGTCGCCTATTGGGTCGACATGCTTTTCCGCCCGGCGAATCCATCGCAAGCCATGCTCGGCGGCGTACAATTTGCGCAAGCAGACACTGGGAACGCGACGGATGCCGCGCCGCAGACCAATCCCGCTGCAACGCCCTCGCCCGATCTTCCGGAAGCCACGCCACCCGCTGCGAACAAGACGCCGGAAGAAGCGCCAGCCTCCTCTTCGGTCACCATCGACTCCGGCCAGACGCCGACACAGCAGCCGCAGGGTTCTACGCGTTTGCCACCGAAAGACACCGAAATTCCGCCAACACCTACCGGCTTCACGCCTCCGGCGAGTCTCAGTGCCGACAAGGCTGAAGTGTCCCGCATTTTCGATGTCGGCATGACGAACGGCGCGCGCCTCAGCCAATACGACAAAGACCGCATCGCAGCGCTGGTCGCGCAGGACACGGGCCTCGCACTCGCAACGGCGCAACGCCGCGTCGACAATGCCGAAAACCGCATCCATGCCGATGTGGTCCAGGCCGCGGACATGGCGCGCAAGATCGCGAGCTATGCGAGCCTGTGGATCGCGGCTTCGCTGTTGTTCGGTGCGATCGTCGCAGCGGCTGCTGCGATGTCCGCACGGTGGGAAGACGACAAGATCACATTCGGCTGGCCGCGCCGCGAGCCGGAGTAGTCCCGAAAACTAGTCCAGGTCTTCGATCTTCTCTTTCGGCTTGCCGCCGACTTCCTGTGCCAGCGCGGCGGCCATGAAAGGATCGAGGTCGCCATCGAGGACATCCTGCGGCAAACGGCTTTCCACGCCCGTGCGCAAATCCTTCACGAGCTGATAGGGCTGCAGAACGTAAGAACGGATCTGGTGGCCCCAGCCGATGTCGCTTTTCTCGCCGATGAATGCCCCGGTTTCGGCTTTCTTTTTCTCCAACTCGATCTCGTAGAGACGTGAGCGCAACATGTCCCAGCAGATTGCGCGGTTCTGATGCTGCGACTTCTCGGTCTGCGACGACACCGCGATGCCTGTCGGCAGATGGGTGATGCGCACCGCGCTTTCCGTTTTGTTGACGTGCTGCCCGCCCGCGCCGCTGGCGCGGAAGACGTCCACGCGCACATCCTTTTCCGGGATGTCGATCTCGATGGACTGGTCGATCACCGGGTAGACCGTGACGCTGGAGAACGAGGTGTGGCGCCGCGCATTGGAATCGAACGGTGAAATGCGCACGAGGCGATGCACGCCCGCTTCGGTCTTCAGCCAGCCATAGGCGTTCTCGCCCTTCACCAACAGCGTGGCGGATTTGATGCCGGCGCCCTCGCCCATGCTTTCTTCGATGAGCTGCAGCTTGTAGCCGTGCTTTTCGGCCCAACGCGTATACATGCGGAACAGCATCTCGGCCCAGTCCTGGCTTTCGGTCCCACCGGCACCCGCATGGACTTCCAGATAGGTATCGTTGCCGTCGGCTTCACCCGACAGCATGGATTGCAGCCGCAGATCTTCTGCGCGCTTGGCAAGCGCTTCGATGGATTTCTCGGCATCGGCGATCATCGCCGCGTCGTTTTCGGCTTCGGCCATTTCCAAGAGACCCAACCCGTCATCGAGTTCGGCCTGAATGGATTTGACGGAGGAAACGGACTGATCGAGCTTCTGGCGTTCGCGCATCAGCTTTTGGGCGGCTTGCGGGTCGTTCCAGATGGACGCGTCTTCGGCGCGTGCGTTCAGTTCGTCGAGACGGCGGAGGGCATTGTCCCAGTCAAAGATGCCTCCTCAGCAGGTCGATGGCCTGCTTGATTTCGTCGGCGGTGCGCTGAATTTCGGGACGCATGAAAATCTCTTTACGGAACGCGGCTGATATAGGGGCGCGGGCCGGCGGCGTAAAGTCCCGTCAACGGCCCGGCGTCTGGCCGAGCGAGAACAGGTTTTCCTCGCCCAGTTCCGCCGACCGGCGCCGCTCCAGTTCCTGCGTGTAACGCCGCAGCGCATAGGATTCGCTGAGGAACCCCACCACGCGGGGATCGGCCTTCGCCGAGAGCACTGGCAAGGCTTCCGTCTGCGTCTCCTCGAAACGGGCGAGCGCCGTGCGCACATTCTCGGACGGCAACAGGAACACCGACTTCATGCCAACCAGATCGGCGACGACCGTGAAGTCGATGACGTCGTCGATCTGCGGATCGTGGACCGCGAGCATATCGATGACGCCGACGTAACGGCCGTCCGGATCGACGGCATAGACGCTCTTGATCGAGCCGGGCGGATATTTTGCGCGCAGGGCGCGCAGCGTCATGTCGCTGCGCACGATCTTGGGATCGCTGCGCATCAATCGCGCGACGGTCATGTCGCTGATCCAGCCGACATCATGCGCGCCGCGGATGCCCAGCCCGCGCACATGGAAGCGCCACGTCGCGAAGGAATAACCGAACGTCAGGCGTACGATGGTCGAAGCTGTGATGACGCCCGTCAGCACGCCGAGCGTCACCGGAAAATCGCCCGTGGCTTCCAGGACCAGAAACACCATCGTCAGCGGCGCGCCGACGATGGCCGCCGCGATCGATCCCATGCCGACGAGAAGAAACGCCGGCTCTTGCAATGCGAGGCCATGAACGAAAGGCGCAAGGCTTTGCACGAAGACACCGCCGAACAGCGAACCGAGGAAAAGCGACGAACTGAACAGGCCGCCGCGGAAGCCCGAGCCGACCGAGATCGCCGATGCGACAAGCTTGGCCACCAGCAGTGCAGCCAACGGCACGAGTGCCCAGCGCATGTCGAAGTGATACTGAATGGCGCCATGCCCGCTGCCAAGCACCTGCGGAAACTCCCAGGCGATGGCCGACAACACCACGCCGCCCGCGAAAGGCCGCATCCATTCGGGCACTTCCAGCTTGCGCAGCCCGCGCTCCGACCACGTCACCGCCTGCATTGCCACGATGCCGATGCCTGCGGCCAAGATGCCCATGACGAGAAACAGCCCATAGCTGCGTGTGTCCAGAAACATGGGACCGCCGATCTCGAACAGCGGCTGTGGCCGATTCAATGTGCGTTGCATCAGCGTTGCGCAAACCGAAGCGACCGCGACCGGCGCCAGCGCGCGGGGCATGTAACTGCCGAGGATCAATTCGAAACCATAGAACGCGCCGGCCAGCGGCGCGTTGAACGCGGCGGCGATGGCGGCGGCGGCGCCGGCCGTCACGAAGATGCGCTGATCCTCGCGCCGCAACCGGAATTCACGCCCGA
Organism: Rhizomicrobium sp.; assembly: GCA_036569005.1. GTDB lineage: Bacteria > Pseudomonadota > Alphaproteobacteria > Micropepsales > Micropepsaceae > Rhizomicrobium. The sequence continues at coordinate 13,618 of DATCRK010000037.1, forward strand.
ACCGGGAGAACAGCGCCGCGCCGAGCTGGCTGTAGCCCGCCTCCATGCCGAGCGAAGCGCCCGATGCGTTCGAGACCACTGTCATCGCTGTAAGTCGGATCGAATCCAGAAGCGACATGCGTCCGCCGAACAGGGCATTCGCCTCGACCGGGTCGACGATCTCCGTCGCGCGATAGCGGCGCACGATCCATGCGCCGACGCCGAGCAGCAAGCCGCCGATGGCCGGCACAAAGATAAGCCGCCAGTGATCGGTGGCTGTGCCCATGCTGAGGGCGACATGCTTGGGAAGATTGAAGGCCAGCTTGTGCGCGAGGTCGACGAACAGCCGCAGGTAGTTCGTGACGCCGCCGACGATGGCACCGATGGCCGCGCAGGAGACGATCTGCGCCACTTCACTCGACCGGATATCGCGCTGCAGATTGGCGAACAGCACGCGCCAGCGCCGCTGCAGATAGATCATCCGCAGCACCCATCGCGATCGCGGTTCAGCCTGTCCGGCTTGCATCATGGCTCCAGCGGCGGCGCGGTTTCTAACTACCGCGCGTCGCTGGAAAATGCATGGAAAAATAGAGCGAAAGCGTGGCGCGCCGGTGCGCCACGTTCGCGCTGTGACTTACTGTGGCGGGGCGAATTTGATCTGGATGTTCGTCCAGGCGTCCACCGGCTGTCCGTCCTTCGTTCCGGGAACGAACTTCCAGCCGTTAACCGCATTGGCGGCGGCGGTATCGAGATCGGCATATCCGCTGGATTGACGCAGCATGATCTGCTTGACGCTGCCGTCGGTCCTCACCAGCGCGGAAACGACGACCGCGCCCTCTTCCCGCGTCGGAAGAGCGGTGGCCGGATAGGCCGGCATCATGTTCGAGCCGCTGGCGTCGACATGCGGCTTTGTTTCATCGGCCAAGGCGGGCGACGAAAGCGCCAGCGCCGCCGCGGCCATTCCTGCAAAAATGACGGTCTTGCAATGCATACGAAAACGTCCTCCCCAAACAGCCAGCCGATGTTAGCCGGTTGCCGGGGCGAGCCAACTCGCAGATGCGTGAACGCAGGTCAAAAAATCGTGCGCGGCGGGGAAAGCCTAGTAAAGCCCGCCCGTTCCCTGATCCACGTCGGTCGCAGGCCCTTTGCCCTGGGCGCTGAGATTGTTGGTTTCTTCCGTCACGGCGATGCCCGGCTCGGTGCCCGCCTTGAAGGCTTCGAGAATCGTCGTCGGAGAACCCATCGACGCCGGATCGCCGCTGATGCGATTGACCGGCACAAGATCGATCCCCGGCGGCACACGGAACGGAGTCGCCGGCTCGTTTTCCAGCGCCCCTTTCATGAAGTCACGGAAGATCGGTGCCGCAGCCGTGGCACCCTGCTCGTAGCGGCCGAGCGTGCGCGGATTGTCGAAACCGACGAATACGCCGCAGGTCAGATCGGGCGAGAAGCCGATGAACCAGGTGTCCTTTGAGTCGTTCGAGGTACCCGTCTTGCCAGCCAGCGGTTTGCCTACGACTGCCACGCTCTTGCCGGTGCCGTATTGCACGACGCCTTCCAGCAGCGAGACGATTTGATAGGCCGTGCGCGGATCGATGATCTGCGTGCGCGTGTCGGGCAACAGCGGTTCGGCCTGGTTATGCCACACCGGGGTGTTGCAGCCCTGGCAATCGCGCGGATCGTGGCGATAGACGTCCTTGCCGTTGCGGTCCTGGATACGATCGATCAGCGACGCATTGATCTTCTTGCCGCCGTTCACGAACTCCGAATAGCCGGTCGTCATGCGCATCAGCGTCGTTTCATAGGCGCCGATGGAATTGGAGAGATAAGCCGGCAGTTTGTCATACACACCGAAGCGGATCGGATATTGCACCACCTTGTCCATGCCGACGGCCGCGGCCAGGCGTATGGTCATCAGGTTGCGCGACAGCACGATACCGCGCCGCAGCGTAGCCATGCCGAGAAAGTGCTTCTCGAAGTTCTTGGGTGTCCAGAGCGGAAGGCCCGGCCCCTGCGGGAGCGACACGGGCGCGTCGAGCACCTTGCTCACCGGCGTATAGCCATTGTCGAGCGCCGCCGCATACACGAACGGCTTGAACGACGAACCCGGCTGGCGCTGCGCCTGCATCGCGCGGTCGAACTGGCTCGAGGCATAGGAGAAGCCGCCCGACATCGCGAGCACGCGGCCCGTGTGCGGATCCATAGCCACGATCGCGCCGTTCACTTCCGGCACCTGCCGCAGGGCATAGTTGCCCGCCGCATCTATAGGTTCGACATAAATGACGTCACCGATCTTGACGACATCCTTCGGACCGGTCGGCGCGGCGCCGACGGTCGCGCTCTTCTTGATCTCTGGACGCGCCCAGGTCAGCTCGCTGAAGGGGATGGTGCCGCGCGATCCGTTGTCCAGCCCGATCTCGACGGACTTGTCGTCGCCGTAGCCCAGCACGATCGCAACGTGCCAGGTATCGATGCCTGACTGGTTGCCGGCGCTCTTGAGCGCACTCTTCCAGTCGCCATTGACGTCGATATTGCTGACGGCGCCGCGCCAGCCATGACGGCGATCGTATCGCACGAGGCCGGCGCGAAGCGCATTCACCGCGTAGTTCTGCAGCCTGGAATCGAGCGTCGAGCGCACCTGAAGGCCGCCGTCATAGAGTCCCTGCATGCCATATTTCGAATAAAGAATACGGCGCACTTCCTCGACGAAGTAATCAGCGTCTTCGGCCTGGATGCCGAGCGGACGCATTTGCGTGTCCAGCGGCTCCTCCAGCGCGGCATCGCGTTGCGCGCGGCTGATATAGCCGTTGTCGTACATCTGCCCGATCACCCAGTTGCGGCGGTCGAGCGCGGCCTGCTTGTGATAGCGCGGATCGTAGTTGCTGGGTGCCTTCGGCAGCGACGCGAGGAACGCGACCTCGGCAACGTCGAGCTGGTCGAGGGACTTGCCAAAATAGTTCAGCGCGGCGGCCGCCACGCCATAGGAGTTCTCGCCGAGGAAGATTTCGTTGAGATAGAGTTCGAGGATCTTGGCTTTCGAATAGGTCGCGTCGATGCGGACCGCCAGGATCGCTTCCTTGATCTTGCGGGAGAACTTCACCTGACTGTTCAGCAGCATGTTCTTGGCGACCTGCTGCGTGATGGTCGACGCGCCTTCCAGGCGCTTGTGCTGCAGGACGTTGATCACGTCCTTGCCCGCCGCGCGCATGATGCCCGACGGATCGATGCCCGGATGGCTGTAGAAGTTCTTGTCCTCGGCGGAGGTGAACGCCTCGATGATCAGCTTCGGCACGAAGGCGATGGGCACGAAGATGCGCCGTTCGCGCGCATATTCGCCAAGCAGGTCGCCGTTACTGGCATAGACACGCGTCGTGACCGGCGGCTGATAGTTCTGCAGCGCCTCGACGCTCGGCAGGTCGCGGCTCAACGAATAGATGTAGCCCAGCAGAACGAGCACACCCAGAACGGCCAAGCCGCCGAGCGCCAGCCCCGTGTAAACAAAAATGCGCCGATACATAGCCTTCGCTGCGGCCTTTCCCCAAGCCCGATCAATTACTCATATTATGACGCCAGCATGGCGGCCCGTCACTCCGCGGCATCGGGACCGCCGGAGGAAACCTGTCCGACCGGGACCCGGCCGAAATTCTGGTCTACCGCATCGGCGAGGGCCTTCGCCACACCATTCCGCCAGCGGTCGCTATGCATCTGGCTGCAATCTTGGGTGTTGGACAGGTAGCCGAGTTCCACCAGAACGGCCGGAACATCCGGTGCCTTCAACACAACCAGCGCGCCCGAACGGTGCGGTGTTCGCGGCAGGATATCGGTGGCCGAAGACATCTTGGACACCACCATTTCGGCGAACCGTGACGAACGGTTCATGGTGTCCCGCTGCGCCAGGTCGATGAGGATGTGGGATACCGAATCGTCCTGCCCCGTCAGATCGACGCCCGCGATGATGTCCGACTGGTTTTCCTTTTTTGCCAAGGCGGCGGCTTCCTTGTCCGAGCCCTTCTCCGACAGCGTATAGACCGAGGCGCCCGTCACATCCGGGTTGGGATTGGAGTCGGCGTGCAGCGAGATGAAGAGATCCGCGCCGTAGCCGCGCGCGATGTTCACCCGCTCGCGCAGCGGGATATAGATGTCGGTATCGCGCGTGAGATGCACGACATAGCCGCGCTTCTTCAGCGCCGCTCCGAGCCGTTTGGCTTCGTCCAGCACAAGATCCTTCTCCTGCATGCCGTCGATGCCGACCGTGCCGGAGTCGATGCCGCCATGCCCCGCATCCACCACGACGATCTTGCGGGTGGGATTTTTGCGGCCCATCGGCACCGTCGCGGCCGGCGCTTCCGCCGATTTCAGATCGGACGGCCATCCGGCCATCTGCTCGAACTTCGTTTGCGGCACAGGAAAAAGATCGATCACAATGCGATAGCCGTAGCCGTCGGACGGCGGCAGGATCAGCGGCTCGGCCACCGTCACCGGCATGTTGAGGTCGATGACGAAGCGTGCATTGCCCGGCCGGAACAGGCCGTAGCGATAGCTGTGGATCGCGCCATTGCTCGGCGGTTTCTGCGGGCCGTTGAGCCGCCACAGCACCTGCGGCATGTCGATGACGACGCGATTGGGATTGGCGAGCGTGAACACGCGCAGTTTCAGCGGATCGGATACTTCGATGACGAACCGCGTGCGATCATCATGCTCGCCGATGCGCACGCTCATCACCACCGGAACGATCGCATTGGCGGAGGCGGTGGCGAGTTTCGCGAGGGCGTCCGGGCCAGGGTTGGTCTGTGTCGGCAGATAACTTGGCGCCGGCGTGGGCGCCGCGGCGGCATCAGGGGACAATCTGACCGGGTTGTCGGTGGGCGCCGGCGCGGGTGAAGAAAGCCGATTGGGGGCATAAGCGCGGTTTTTCACGGGCGCCGGCAAGCCGCCTTGGGCGAGCGCCATCCCCGCCCAACCCAGCAGGGCCAACCCCAGAACCACCCCAAAACGCCGCATAACGGGCCTTTCGCCACCGAAAACCGGCCAAAGCCAGCCAAATCAAACTGCCGCCGAAACCATTTACGGTTCGTTAGCTTTGCCGGAATTTACTATGATTCCGAACCCTAACCCTTGCCGGACCCCAACGGGATACCTAAAAGGATTTCAACCTGTTTCGCCCGATTTCGGCGATCCGCCCTCGGCCCCGGGCCGAGCCTGCAAGCGATAGGCGCCCGCAGACCCCTAGAAATCCGCAGCGAACGGGTACCCCCAGGCAAGCGGCCATGCCGTAAGCCCAAAGTGAATTGAATATGACCAGCTTCGCCAGAGCCCTCTCGCCAGTCCCTGCGGCCCAGCCGCCGGTGGCGTCGCTCCGGCTTTCCATCCATCACGAAACAACGCTGCGCCATCCGATCGCGCGTGCCCTTTGGGCGCGCCGCGGTGCGCCGCCCGGAGATTTCCATGAAACGCATGTTGATAGACGCCAGCCACCGGGAAGAGACCCGCGTGGTTGTTCTCGACGGTTCGAAGGTCGAGGAATTTGATTTCGAGGCCGCGAGCAAGCGGCCGCTCAAGGGAAACATCTATCTCGCCAAGGTGACGCGCGTGGAGCCGTCGCTGCAGGCGGCATTCGTTGAGTATGGCGGCAACCGTCAGGGCTTCCTCGCCTTCAACGAAATCCACCCCGACTACTACCAGATCCCGATCGCGGATCGTCAGGCCCTGCTCGAAGAGCAGCAGCGCGAAGCGCGCCGTCACGCAGAAGAAGAAGGCTTCGAAGCCGTCGAAACCGGCACGGCCGTCGTGTCCGACGAGGAACTCGAAGCCGAAGAGGCCGCGGAAGCCGCGGCTTCCGAAAATCCCGAGCACATGTCTCTGGACAACGGCGAGGAACAGCACGCCGAAGACGACACGCGGGAAGAGCCCTCCGACGAGGAGGAATTCTTCGACAATAAGCGCGATCACGGCGAAGACGACGATCACCCGATCGCGGAAAGCGAAGTGGAAGCCGGTTTCGATATCGAGCAGGCCGATTTGGCCGTCGAGCACGACGATCACGATCACGACCACCATGGCCATCACGATCACGCCCACGACGACAATCCGCTGGGCGAAATCGCCGAAGAGGAAATCGAGGAAGGCGTCGTCGATCAGCAAACGGTTTCGGAGGCCGGCGAAGTTCCGGTCGCGGAAGCGCATGGCGAGGAGCACGCATATCCCTACGCCGCCGAGCCATCGCACATCGTCGATCCCAATGCGGAAGCCGAACAGGGCATCGTTGACGAGCAGGCGGCCGCGGAGTCTTTCGCGGAAGGCGAGCCGTCCGGCGATCAGCCCGCGCAGCCGCTGCAGAGCAAACGTCCCGGCCAGCGCTTCCTGCGCCGCCGTCACTACAAGATCCAGGAAGTCGTCAAGCGCCGTCAGGTGATGCTGGTGCAGGTGGTGAAGGAAGAACGCGGCAACAAAGGCGCTGCGCTCACCACATATCTCTCCCTCGCCGGCCGTTACTGCGTGCTGATGCCCAACACCCCGCGCGGCGGCGGCATCTCCCGCAAGATCACAAACCCCGCCGACCGCAAGCGCCTGAAATCCGCGGCCGCCGCGCTTGAGCTGCCGGAGGGCATGGGCCTCATCATCCGTACCGCGGGCGAAGCACGCACCAAACTCGAGATCAAGCGCGATTACGAATATCTGCTGCGCCTGTGGGACCAGATCCGCGAGCTGACGCTGGAATCCAACGCTCCGGCTTGTGTCTATGAGGAAGGCGACCTCATCAAGCGCGCCATCCGCGATCTCTACAACAAGGACGTGGAAGAGATCGTTGTCGAGGGCGACGAAGGCTACAAGAACGCGAAAGACTTCATGCGCATGCTCATGCCGAGCCATGCGAAGAACGTGCGGCAATACAAGGACACCGTCCCCCTCTTCCAGAGCCAGCACATCGAAGCGCAGCTCGACGCGATGTTCCAGCCGACCGTCACGCTGAAGTCCGGCGGTTACATCGTCATCAACCAGACCGAAGCGCTCGTCGCCATCGACGTGAACTCCGGCCGCGCCACGCGCGAGCATTCCATCGAAGAGACCGCCCACAAGACAAATCTCGAAGCCGCGACCGAAATTGGCCGCCAGCTTCGCCTGCGCGATCTGGCGGGCCTGATCGTCATCGACTTCATCGACATGGAAGACGGCCGCAACGACCGTCACGTCGAGAAACGTTTGCGCGATGCGGTGAAGAACGATCGCGCGCGTATTCAAGTTGGCAAGATCAGCCAGTTCGGCCTGCTCGAAATGTCCCGCCAGCGCCTGCGCGCGGGTGTCGTCGCCGGATCGACCGTCACCTGCCCGCATTGCGGCGGCCAGGGCATCGTGCGCTCGGTGGAGTCGACGGCACTCCGCGTGCTGCGCGGCATCGAGGAAGAAGGCCAGCGCGGCCGTTCGTCGGCGATCAGCGTGAAGGTCACGCCGGATGTGGCGATCTTCATGCTCAACAAGAAGCGTCAGGAACTGGCGCGCGTCGAATCCGAATACGCGATGTCGGTAAGCTTCGATCCGGACTCCGAGATCATGACCGGCACGTTCGAGATCAGCCGCACCTCGCAGCGCACCGCGGAAGAACAAGCCGCGCGCCGCACCCAATCCGTCTCAATCGAAGCCGGCCTCGCCACGCCAACCGATCTTTCCGAGGACATCGAGGAAGAAGACGTCGAAGAGGAAGCGGAGGAAGACGAAGAGGAAGAAACCACCGAAGAGGAGTCTTCCGAAGAACGTCCCCAGCAACAGCGTCCGCAAGGTGAGAATGGCGAAGGACGTCGCAGACGCCGCCGCCGCGGCGGCCGTGGCCGCAATCGTGACCGTGGCGAACGCGGCACGTTGCAGGAACCGATTCCGGGTGCGCCGCCGGCGCAAACCGAGTTCGAGTCCGCAAATGACGACTCTGGCGACGCGCAGTCTCACGAAGAAGGTTTCGCGCCCAACGGCGAAGGCCAGCAGGGCGAAGGCGGACAGCGCAAGCGCCGCCGCCGCCGGCGCGGCCGCCGTGGCCGTCGCGATGGCGAAGGCTTTGGACAGCAGCAGGGTTACGCCAACAACCTCGAAGGCGTGCCGGTCGATGCCAGCGTCCGCGACAATGACGTGATTGTGCCGGACGAGACGCACGAAACACAGGTGGCCAAGCCGAATGCGGAATCCGCGCCGGTCTGGTCGCTCGGAAGCGGAGCGGCATCTGCCAAGCCGGCCACCACGTCCGAAGAGCCTGCGGCGCCGGCCAAAAAAGGCTGGTGGCAGCGCGCGTTTAGCTCCAAGGACTGAGCCTCACGACGATCCGTTAATATGAACAAGCTGCAATGAGCGCATTCGCAGCCGCGGAGATGCGCCTTTGTTGACGCGCGCCCGGGCCGTACATACCGTCCGCACGGGGTTTGCATGGGGTGAAGGAGAATTCGAGCCTTGGCGTACAGCAACCCGATGACGCGCCGTTTGCGCGCGACGCTTCCGCGAAAGAGCTTCTGGAACACGGCCGGATTCTTCTCCGCGACGGCAGTCGCCCTGCTCTGCGCGCTGACGCAGCCTGCGGCGGCGCAGTCGATCGATGTGGTGCGCGACACCGAGATCGAGCGCGTGCTGCGCAGCTACGAAGTACCGATCCTGAAGGCCGCCGGCATCGATCCGGATACCGTTCACCTCTATCTGGTGCAGGACGAAAATATCAACGCCTTCGCCACGCAAAGCCCGGTCGGTAACGCAGAAGAAGACATCTTCGTGAACACCGGCACGTTCATGCAGCTTACCAAGCCCAACCAGATCATCGGCATCCTCGCGCATGAAACCGGCCACATCGCCGGCGGCCATCTGGTGCGCAGCGCCGATGCGATGCAGAAGGCGAGCATCCCAATGCTGATCGGCATGGCGGTCGGCATCGCGGCCATGGCGATGGGCGCAGGCGAAGCGGGCATGGGCGCGATCCAGCTGGGCCAGCAGGCGGCGATGTCGAACTTCCTCGCCTTCAGCCGCGTGCAGGAAGCCACCGCGGACCAGATGGGCGTGTCCTTCCTGAACCGCACCCATCAATCGGCGCGCGGCATGGTGGAGGTGTTCGAGAAATTCGCAAACGACAACGCGCGCTCGGCCTACTACAACAAGGACTTCATCTCCGACCACCCGGCCGACCGCGACCGCATCGATGCGCTGCAGCAGCGTGTCGAAGCCTCGCCCTACAAGGATGTCCCCGACACGCCGGAGAACATCAAAGAATTCCACATGATCCAGGCCAAGCTCGCCGGCTTCCTGTCCAAGCCGGAGGAAGTGCTGGTGCGCTATCCGCTCAGCGATCAGAGCGACGAAGCGCATTACGCGCGCGCCATGGCCTATTTCCGCCAGCCCGACATGAAAAAGGCGCTAGAGGAAACCAACGCGCTCATCGCCACCAACCCCAAGAACCCGTATTTCTGGGAACTGCTGGGCCAGATCTATGTCGAGATGGCGCAACCGCGCAAAGGCATCGAGCCTTATCAGAAATCCGTGGATCTTCTGCCCGATGCGCCGCTGCTGCGCGTCAGCCTCGCGGCGGCGCAACTGGCCACCGAAAACCCCGCGCTCACGCAATCGGCGCTCAACAATCTGAAGATTGCGCTCGTGCAGGAGAACAGCAACAGCTTCGCCTGGTATGAGATGGCGCAGGCCTATAGCAATCTCAACAACCAGCCGATGGCCGATCTGGCCACCGCCGAGCTGCATTATCAGGGCGGCGACATGCGTGGCGCGGCGCATTTCGCCAAGGCCGCCTCGGTAAAGCTTGCAAAAGGCTCCATGGACTGGCAGCACGCCAATGACATTCTGGCTGCGGCGGCCTCTTTGCAGGCACAGCGGCGGCGCTAGGCGAAAGAGGAATCATGGCCGAGAACTGGAAACTCGCCGCCCTTGGCGGGCTTGGCGGCGCGGCGGTTGCCGTCATCATCGTGCTTGTCATGGCATCGACCGGCACGCTTCCCTCTTCGCGCGAAGCTTCCGATGCGCGCATCCACGACTACCTGATGAGCCATCCCGACATCCTCGTCGACATGACGAACAAGATGCAGGCCGATCAGGCCGCGCAGGAAGACGCCGCGCGCCAGGTCGCCGTCGACAAGATCGGATTGAAGGCCTTCTTCGATCCGAAGCTCGCCTTCGTCACCGGCCCCGCCAACGCGAAAAACACGCTGGTCGAGTTCTTCGACTACAATTGTCCCTATTGCCGCGCCTCGCTGCCCGCGGTGAAAAAGTTCTACGACAAGCACAAGAACGACACCCGCTTCGCCTTCATCGAGTTCCCGATCAAGGGGCCGAACTCGGTCGTGGCTGCGCACGCCGCCATCGCCGCGCGCAAGCAGCCGGACAAATATCTGAAATTCTACTTCGCCCTGATGGATGAGCAGGAGCTTGCGACGTCCGATCTCATCTTCTCCGTGGCGCGCAAGGCCGGCCTCAATGTCGACAAGCTGAAGACGGACATGATGGACAAGTCCGTCGACGCCTCGATCAAGGCGGCACACGATCTGGCCATCGCGTCGAAAATCGACGGAACGCCGGCCTTCATCATCAATGGACACATGCGCGAAGGCGCGATCAACGATACAATCCTGAACGAGCTCACCAAGCAGCATCGCTAGGAGATCGTCATGGCCCGCACCGTCGCCGTCATCGTGGGAAGCCTGCGCAAGGAGTCCTATAGCCGGAAACTCGCCAACGCACTGATCCCGCTTTCGAAGCCTGCGCTTGATCTGAAGCTGGTCGAGATCGGCGCCTTGCAGCTTTACAACGAAGACACCGAAAAGAATCCGACTGCGGAATGGACCGCGTTCCGCGATGCGATCCGGCCGGTGGATGCGGTTCTCTTCGTCACCCCGGAATATAACCGCTCCATGCCGGGATGCCTGAAGAACGCGATCGACGTCGGCTCGCGGCCCTATGGATCGAGCGTGTGGAGCGGGAAACCCGCCGCCGTGATCTCCAATTCGCCGGGCGCCATCGGCGGCTTCGGCGCGAACCATCATCTGCGCCAGTGCCTCGTCTTCCTCGACATGCCTGTAATGCAGCAGCCGGAAGCCTATATCGCCGGATCGAACAAGCTCGTCGGTGACGACGGCAAGATTACCGACGATTCCAAGCGCGAGTTCCTGACGAAGGTGATGACCAGCTTCGCCAAGTGGATCGATACGAATATCGGCGATTAGCTCAGGGCTTCTTCGTCAGGCCGCAGCGCAAATAGGTATGCGGCCGGAACGGCGGCGAGACCTGCGTCAGCACAGTCCCGTCCCGCGACAGATGCAGCGTGTCATGCGTCTTGCTGCGGCCCTTCTGCGACAGGATGAAAATCGTCTCACCCGCCAGTTGCGAGACCTGAACCTTCGAATAGTTGTTGCTCATCGTCATGCCGGCAACGAACGTTTGCATGATGCCGTCGCCGGACGGTTGGAAATACATCGTCCAGGTCTTGCAGCGCCGCAACTCCGCGATCTCCGCAGGCTTCAACTGCGCCGCCGTGCGCCCCGGCCCGATGTCGATCCAGCGCGCATAAACGATGGATTTGATCGCGCTCTCGTCCGCGCAAGCCGGTCCAACGAGAAAGGCGATAAACAGAACGAGCGCGACGGCTCGTTTCATATAAGTCCGCTCAAGGGACTCGACGGATCGGCATAAGGCTTCTTCGGCATGCGCCCCGCGAGCCACGCCATGCGGCCCGCTTCCACGGCATGCTTCATCGCGAGCGCCATCATCACGGAGTCCTTCGCGTGCGCGATGGCCGTGTTGGTCAGTACGGCATCGCAGCCCAGCTCCATCGCCACCGCGGCGTCCGACGCCGTACCGATACCAGCATCCACCACCACCGGCACTTTCGCGTCTTCGACGATCATGCGGATGTTCACGGTAGACTGCACGCCCATGCCCGAGCCGATCGGCGCCGCCAGCGGCATGATCGCCGCCGCGCCCATGTCTTCCAGCCGCTTGGCCATCAAGGGATCGTCGCTGCAATAGACCATCACCTGGAAGCCTTCCTTGGTGAGCATCTCCGTCGCGCGCAGCGTCTCCAGCATGTCGGGATAGAGCAGCTTCTTCTCGCCCAGCACTTCCAGCTTCACGAGCGTCCAGCCACCCGCTTCGCGCGCGAGCCTGAGCGTGCGCACCGCCTCTTCGCCGGTGAAGCATCCCGCCGTGTTCGGCAGATACGTCACTTTTTTCGGATCGATGAAGTCGACCAGTTTGGGCTGGCTCGGATCGGTGAGATTCACGCGGCGCACCGCAACCGTCACGATCTCCGCACCGCTGGCTTCCAGCGCGCGTGCGTTGTCTTCATAGGATTTGTATTTGCCGGTACCGATGATGAGGCGCGATTTGAAACTCTTGCCCGCTATCACCAGTGGCTTGTCCACGCGCGGCGTCTCCACGGGAGCGTTCCCGCCGCCGATGAAATGCACAATCTCCAGCTTGTCGCCCTCACCCACCATCAGCGTGTCGTATTGCGACCGCGGCACGATTTCGAGATTGCGCTCCACCGCGACCT
>DATCRK010000038.1:0-24534 GCA_036569005.1 Rhizomicrobium sp.
GGCCCGCCGCCGCCTCCACCGCGGCGGTGATGGCCGCCACGCATCAGCTTGGAGAGTGCATTCCGGCAATCGTCGCTGAAGCTCGCGCGGTTCTGGAAAATGCACATGCGCTGATCGCGGGAGCCGGGCTGCATGCCTGCGCAGTATTTCGCCATGTCGGCGCCGCAATATTGCTTCAGCGCCGCAGCCATCGCGGCCTTGCGCTTGGCACGCGCATCGTCGCTGGAGCTGGTGCCCGCAGGCGCCGCTGCCGTTTGTATCGGTTTGCCCTTGGCGCTCGGCACGGCGACATCGGCGCCATCCTTGAGGCGATCCGCGCCGCCGGTCACGACGGTTTCTCCGACATTGAGGCCCTTGGTGATGCCCTGCTTGTCGCCCTGCACAGCCCCAAGTGTCACCGCACGCATGCTGACTGTGCTGTCCGAATTCACGACGAACACGAAAGCGCCGGACGATCCGCGCTGGATCGCGGCGGAGGGAACGATCACCTGATTGTGCAACGTGTTCACGAGCAACTGCACATTCACGAATTGCTGCGGGAAGAGCGTGTTTTCGGTGTTGTCGAACGTGGCGCGCAGCTTCACCGTGCCGGTCGTTGTGTCGATCTGGTTATCGACGGTTTCCAGCTTGCCCGTCGCAAGCTTCTTGGTCTGTGAACGGTCAAAGGCGTCAACCTGCAGCGTTTTGCCGTCGCCGATTTGCGCCATGATCTGGCCGATGTTGTCTTCCGGTATCGCGAACAGGACGGAGATCGGCTGCAATTCGGTGACGATCACCACGCCGTTGGTTTGTCCCGACTCAACGAGATTGCCGACGTCTACCTGGCGCAAACCGACCCGGCCGGAAACCGGCGATGTGATCTTCGTGTATTGCAGATTGATCCGCGCCTGATCGAGGCTCGCCTGGTCCGTCTTCACCGTGCCGGCCGCTTGCTTCGCCGTCGCGATCGCCCCGGTATAGGTCTGCGTCGAAATCGCGTTCAGCTTCACGAGATTCGAATAGCGCTGAACGTCGATGTTGGCTTCCTGCAGCGCCGCCTGATCTTTCTGCAACGTACCGACGGCCTGATCGACGGCGGCCTGGAACGTGCGCGGATCGATTTCGGCCAGCACATCGCCGGCCTTCACCATTTGCCCCTCCTGCACATCGAATTTGAGAAGCTGCCCGCTGACTTGCGGGCGCACCGTGACGGTGGCGAGCGGGGTGACCGTGCCCAAGGCATTCAGCGTGACATCGATGTCGCCGCTCACGACCTTTGCGACATCCACGGGCATGGGACCGCCGCCGAACCGGCTGCGCCGTTGGCCCATATCCGCGCTCGGCTGGATTGCCCAGATCACAAGCAGAAGGAGCAGAAGTCCCAGCACGATCCAGAAGATGCGCTGGCCTCCCGGCAGGTGTTCGTCCGCCCACCGGCCGGCGGCCGTGACGGCGTTGCCTACCTTGCTTTTGGCGGTGCCAAAAGCGCTTTCCCCGCGTGAAATCTGATCGCTCACCCGAAATCTCGCAATATCAACAACTTACGAAAGAACCCCGCACGCCCGATGGGCAAGCAATGTTCCTTCAACGCGCGATCATGATTCCCGCTCCACACAACCTGGCCGCGCGCAGATTGCCACCCTGCTCAATACCAGAGGGCATGTGGGGAAATTTGTCGGAATTGTCGCGAATTCTTATGCGGCGCGTTCATCTGGCCCGCGCAGGAAGGCCCGGAGCCGTCTCTCCGGCCAATGCCAGTCCAGGGCGAGATAGAACCAGCCCGTCACCGCCGCCAGATCGAGGGCATAGAGATAGCGATAGTCGCAGGCGATCGAGATCACGAAAAAGCTCGCCGTATAGAGAAGTGCCGACACCTGCATCGCGGCGATAGCAATGTCGGCGCTGCGCCTCCGGCGCAGAAGGATAACGGCTGCGATGATGGAAAGCAGTGCGAACAACCCGTGTTGAAAAACTGGCGTGCCTTCGAAGCTGTTGCCATAGCTTTGCAAGCGGTCGTCCCGATCGTCCCAGCGCGGGTCCATGTCGACCGCATCGAGCTCGTCCTGCGGTCCCTGCACCCCGACCGTGAATGGAAGGCACTTGTCGATGTCGGGCGTGAAGAGAACCCAATAAAAAGCATCTGCACGCGTGGAAAGATACAGCAGCGGATGATGGACAATGAGGCTGAACCATTGTGCGCGCAGAAGCGACGGCGGCACCGCAGTCAACGCAGCCTGCAATGGCTGCGAACCGGCGAGCGTGTCGTTGCGTTGCGGTGTGTAGAGGCGGACGCCGTCGCCGCGCATCTCTTGCGCGAGTGCCGGGTCCTGCGCATCCAGCTTGTCGAGCCCGAGCCCCGGCTTTTCCGCGAGCGCTGCCACGATGTCGTAAGCCTGCAAAAGCCGGAACTGCCGCGCGCCGCCATATTCCTTCGTGAGACGCATTCCCAGCGCGACATTCGCTGCGGTGAAGATCAGAATGCCGGCAAGCAACGCGTAACCGCCCTGAAGCGACGCGGTGCGCAGGCTCAGACCTTCCTGCTTCAGGGCAATCCACGCGAACGCGACAACGCCGCCGAGCAACAGAAGGATTCCGTTCTGCCGCGCCAGCGACGCGATAACCAACATAATCAGCGCGAAGCCGAGCCAGGCATAGCGGAGATAGAACCGCGACCAGACCGGAACCGCGCAAGCCAGCGCGACGAAGCCTCCCACCGCCGTGGCTGAAAACAGCACGTCCTTCCAGACGATGCCGGGATATATGAGGTATTGCGGCGTGAACGCAGCAACCAGCGCGATCGCAATTGCCGACCAGCTGGACTTTCCCGCGAGCCGGAAGAGGACCCACAGGCTGCCATATATAAGGAGCGTGTTCAGGACGACGAAAAGCGCGGTCCCCGGCAGGATCCAGTCCAGCACCCCCAGCAGCCAGGACGTGACCGGTGGGTGCCACCCGGCATAGGCGCCGGTCCGTCCTTCCACCAACTGGATGATGGAGTCAAAAGACAGGTGTCCCGGCAGATTGGCCGCCAAAGAAAAGACAAACCCGGCGAAGATAACCCCAGCCGTCACCTTGGCGCCGGTTGATTGTGTAGCGGCCAGCGTCATCTATGCCTTGGGCTTTCGAATCGGAATTGCAGTAAAATAGAAGGCGGTCATCCGGCCTAGGCCGGTCAGGACATCATGGCAAAGAAGCCCATCTTTTTCGACGCCTCCGGCAAGCGCGCGGCGCGCATCTCGCTGATCGGCTGGATTGCGCTCGTGGCCAGCGTGATCCTGGGGGGCGCTTTTGTGGCGAGCCTGGTGGCTGTGCCGCACGAGGCCATCCTGAATCTGCCCGGCCGCATCACCGCCATCCACGCCCCGGAACTGGAAAAGAAGGCCGTCGCACCAGGTCTTCTGAAGTCCGCTGAGCAATTGGCCGAAGCGGCGCGTATCAAGAAAGCCGAGCGCCAGCGCGCGCGGCGTCTCGCCAAGCAAAACCAGCACCACAAGGCGGCGGCTTCGACTTTGCTCCCGCAGCGCGGCCGCCCGCTTTCCACGGCGTTCTTCCCGAACTGGGAAGCTTCCGCCTTCGACTCGCTGCGCGTGGCGCTGCCCAAGCTCGACTGGGTGATGCCGACATGGATCAGCCTCCAGGGACCTGATCTCGCGCTCAAGGACGGCTTCAACCAGCGCGTCTACGATCTCATCCGCCGCAACAAAAAGAGCGTCGCCATCCTGCCCACCGTGCAGAATGCGACGCTCGGCGTGTGGGACGGCAAAAGCATGGCCGCGCTTCTCGCCAATCCCAAGCGCAGCGATGCGCTCGTCAAGCAGCTCACCGACTATCTCGGCAAGCGCAAGCTCGACGGCGTGGTGATGGATATCGAAGCGCTACCCGACGACTCCTACGGCAATTACGGCATGTTCCTGCGCAATCTGCGCAAGGCGTTCAAGCCGCATGGCTGGATCGTCGTTCTCGCTTCGCCTGTCTCGAACGACAAATGGCCATGGAGCACGTTCGAGAGCGAAGTCGATTACGTCATGCTCATGGCGTATGACGAACACACGACGCCGGGCGCGCCGGGAAGTATCGCCGGACAGTCATGGTTCGAGAACATCATCGACAAACGGATGAAGGTTCTCAACCCGGCGAAAACCATCGTCGCGCTGGGCTCCTACGCTTACGACTGGAACGGCGACGACGTGAACAGCCTCGCCTTCGAGGAGGCTGTCATTGCCGCGCACGATTCCGATGCGCAGGTGCAGTTCGACGATGCCACAAACAACCCGCATTTCTCTTATGTGGAAGACGACGGCACCAAGCACGATGTCTGGTTCCTCGACGCCGTGACGGCTTACAACCAGATCCACGCTGCCGACATCTATCAGCCTGCCGGTTATGCGGTGTGGCGTCTGGGCAGCGAAGATCCCTCTGTCTGGTACGTCATGGGCCGGCCTTACGGGTCGGCCGCACCCGAGGCGCTGCAGAAAATCCCCGTGGTCGAGGAGATCGATTACGAAGGCGAAGGCGAGATCTTCCGTGTGGTGGCGCATCCGCAAGCCGGCGCGCGCACTTTCGAAGTCGACAAGGAATTCGGCGATATCGACGACGAGTCTTTCACCAAGCTGCCCACCGGCTATGTGATCCAGCAATTCGGTGCAGCGAAGAAGAAGGTCGCGCTCACGTTCGACGACGGCCCCGATCCCGAATGGACGCCGCAAATCCTGGACATCCTGAAAGAGAAGCACGTTCCGGCGACCTTCTTCCTGATCGGCGCAAACGCGGAAGCCAACCCGGACATCGTGGAGCGCATTCTTAAGGACGGCCACGACATCGGCAGCCATACCTACACGCACCCCAACCTGTCCGACATTCCGCCCGAGGCTGTGTCGCTGGAGTTGAACGCGACACAACGCCTGCTCGAAGCGTTGACCGGTCATTCGGTGCGCCTGTTCCGTCCGCCCTATCTCGGCGACGCGGAGCCAACCGATGCCGACGAAATCGCGCCGGTCGAGGTGGCGCAGAATCTCGGCTACATCGCGGTCGGCGAGCATGTCGATCCCGTCGACTGGGAATTGCCGGGCGTCAACAAGATCGTGCAACGCACGCTCGATCAGATTCACGGCGCAAAATCGGATTCGCCGCGCAACATCGTCCTTTTGCACGACGCCGGCGGCGATCGCTCGGAGACGGTCGAGGCGCTCCCGCTCATCATCGATAAGCTTCGCGCCGAAGGCTACGAATTCACCACCGTGGCCAAGCTCGGCGGCATGACGAAAGACGAGATCATGCCGCCGCTGCCGCCGACGATTGCCTTGCTGACCGACCGGTTCGTGTTTCTCGCGCTCTCCTTCGTGGGCAAGATTCTGTATTTCTGCTTCCTCGCCGCGATATGGCTTGGCGTGTCGCGGCTGATCTTCCTTGCAGGCCTGAGCCTCTGGAACCGCCGCAACGAGGCGCTGTCGCAGGAGCCGCCACCGCGCAAAGACCCGTTCCACGTTTCGGTGATCATTCCCGCCTACAACGAAGAGAACGTCATCACGCACACCGTGCAGGGAATTCTGTCCAGCACCTATCGCGATCTGGACGTCATCGTGATCGACGACGGGTCAAAGGACAAAACCTTCGAGGTTCTGACCAGAAACTTCGGCGACAATGCAAGCGTGGAACTCATCTCCGTTGCGAATGGCGGCAAGGCGAATGCGCTCAACACGGCGCTGACCCGCGCCCGCGGCGATATCATCGTGGCGCTGGACGCCGACACGCAGTTCGAGAGCGACACGATCGCGCGCCTTGTCCGCTGGTTCACGGACGAAGAGATTGGCGCTGTCGCGGGCAACGCCAAGGTCGGAAATCGCATCAACATGATCACGCGCTGGCAGGCGCTGGAATATGTCGTCGCGCAGAACCTGGAGCGCCGCGCGCTGGCGGCACTCGGAACGCTCACCGTCGTTCCCGGCGCCGTCGGTGCCTGGCGCAAGAGCGTGCTGCTAGAACTCGGCGGCTTCCCTGCCGACACGCTGGCTGAAGATCAGGACCTCACCATCGCCGTGCAGCGCGCCGGCTATGAAGTGAAATTCGACAGCTCTGCCATTGCCTGGACAGAGGCCCCCGCAACCGTGCGCGGTCTCGCGAAACAACGCTTCCGCTGGGCATACGGCACGCTGCAATGCCTGTGGAAATATCGCGGCATGACTCTGAACCCGCGCTACGGCACGCTGGGCACCATTGCCCTGCCACAAGTGTGGATCTTCCAGATTTTTCTGACGGCCTTTGCGCCGCTCGCCGATCTGCTGCTGCTGTGGCAGCTCGTGTGGCAATGGCTCGCTTATCTGGAGCACGGCGCGGAATTCCAGAACACCGATCTGATTACCGTTGGCATCTACTATGTCGTCTTCGTGGTGGTCGATCTTCTCGCCGCCATCTTCGGTTTCCTGATCGAAAAGCGCGAGAACTGGAACCTGCTCTGGTGGCTGCCGCTGCAGCGCTTCGGCTATCGGCAGATCATGTATTACGTCGTGGTGCGATCCATTCTGACGGCGATCCGCGGTCCCTCCGTGGGATGGGGGAAGCTGGAGCGCGCCGGCACGGTCAAAGTGGCGCAGAAGGAACTGCCGCACGAAGTGTAGACGGGCCTGCGCATTCGCGGGAACATGCTCCCAGAAATGGGGGAGTTCTTTTATGCGTTCCATCATCCATCTTCTTGCCGCCACAAGCCTTGCGATCGCCGGTGCATCGGCGGCGCACGCCCAGACCGAAGCGTCTTTCCCGCACAAGGAAGGCGACTACATCGTCAAGAACTTCAAGTTCGACGATGGTGAAACGCTCGATACGCTCAAGCTGCATTACACCACGCTGGGAACGCCGGTGCGCGACAAGTCCGGCCGCGTCACCAATGCTGTTCTCATCATGCACGGCACCGGCGGCGACGGACACCAGTTCTTTCGCCCGCAATTTGCCGATGTGCTGTTCGTTCCCGGCGGACTTCTCGATATCAGGAAATACTACATCATCCTGCCGGACGAGATTGGCCATGGGAAATCCTCGAAACCCAGCAACGGGATGCACACGGCGTTTCCGAACTACGATTACAAAGACATGGTGGAAGCCGACCATGAACTCGTGACAAAGGGCCTGAACGTCAATCATCTGCGCCTCGTCATGGGCACCTCGATGGGCTGCATGCATTCCTTCATGTGGGGCGAGATGTGGCCCGACTTCATGGATGCGCTGATGCCGCTCGCCTGCGAGCCCACGCAGATCGCGGGACGCAATCGCATGTGGCGCAAGATGGTGATCGACGGCATCCGCAGCGATCCGGCATGGGATGGCGGCGAGTACAAGACGGAGCCGCAACAGGGCCTGCGCATCGCCGCCGACATGCTCATCATCGCGGGCAGCGCCGCGCACCAGATGCAAAAGGCGTTTCCGTCGCGCGATGAGGCCGACAAGGAGCTTTCCGATCTAACCTCGCACTATCTTTCGGAGCTCGACGCCAACGACATCCTGTATCAGGTCGGCGCATCGCGCGATTACGATCCATCGGCCAACATCGAATCCATCAAGGTGCCGACGATGTGGGTGAATTCGGCAGACGATTTCATCAATCCCCCCGATCTTGGGATCGCCGAAGATTTCGCGGCGCGCAATCCCAAGATCAAATATGTCGTGATCCCGACATCTGATCAGACGCACGGCCACGGCACGCACACCTGGGCGGCGGTGTGGCACGACCAGATGGCGGAGCTATTGAAAGAGACGGAGCACTAGGCTTCGCAGGAGCCCGAGCAGCTTTTCGCGCCCGACATGCAGGCACAACCTTCCCGCATGTCGCGCGAAAGCTGCTCGAAATAACTCTCAAGCGCGTCGCGCACCAGTTGGTGGCGACTCAGGCCCGTCTTCACCGCCGCAATGGCGAGCCGCTCATGCTCGCGATGCGACAGCGCGATGAACAGCTTCTTGGGCCGCGAGGGGTCGTGCGACTGGGCGCCGTCGTGATCCTGTTCGATTTCCGGCTGCGCCTGTTGCACGGCAGGACGCGGCGCCGGCACCACAGCGGCCGGCACGAACGGAGGCTGGAGCGCCGGCGGCATCATCGAAGACGGCATCGCGCCGCCCTTGCGTGCAAGAAGGCTCGCGGTGATCGGTGCAAATCGCGCGTGGCTCATCGGCCGCCCCCATTCTCAAAAGACGGCCGGTCCGTCGCGCGACGCCCGAACGAGCTTGTTCTGCGCTCGCCATTGCCGAAATGATGCGGCTGCTGCGCGGCGCGGCGATCGACGCCGGAACGCCGGTCGATGCCGTCCGGAAATGGCGGCTTCTCGAACGTCACCACCACGGAATCGTTCGCCGGCAGCTGTGGCAGAGGCAAATTCTGGGTCATCACCGGTGCCGGCGCCCATTCCGGTTCCGGCACTTCATCGTATTCCGGCTCGGCCTCGCTGAGCGCGCTGACGGCGAAATGCTCGGGACGTTTTTCCGGCACGATCTTCTCGTCGTTGGTGAGGCGCCCCAGGCGATCCTGCACGTAGAGCCACAGATCGCGGATCTCTTTCGATGATTGCGATTTGGGCGCCGCTTCGCCGACGGTGCGGCCGTCCGTCATGCTGGCGGCGAAATCCACGCGATGGTGCAGCGTGACCGGCGCCACCGTGCCGTGTTGCGAGAGCGCGACGGCTGCTTCGCCGGTGATGCGCGCGCGGGCGGTTGCGCCGTTGACCACGAACACCAGCGGCTTGCTGTGCTTCTCCGCGATGTCCACCGTGGCGCCGACGGCGCGCAGATCGTGCGGGCTGGGGCGCGTCGGCACCAGCACCAGATCGGCATGCGCCACGACATGGCTGATAGAGCCCGTGATGGCCGGCGGCGTGTCGATCACCACCAGCTTCATGCCGGCTTTTTCGAGATGCGCCAGCGCTTCATCGAGCTCCAATACGCCGACTTGCGCGAAGTGCGGCGTCGGCGCCTCGCGCGCGTTCCACCATTGCGCCAGCGAGCCTTGCGGATCGGTGTCGATCAAGGCGACGGGGCCGATGCCGGCCTTGTCGGCCTCGACGGCGAGGTGGCCCGACAAGGTCGTCTTTCCGGAGCCGCCTTTCTGAGAGGCGAGCACGAGCACATACATGCGATCCGTCCGCGGGGGCGGCAAAAAGCTTTCGCTCACGGCATTTCTCCCAGCCAGATCCGGCGCTGACGCCGGGTCCCTCGCAGTTTTAAGCGAAACAGATTGCGCGGCGCTGAAATCGAACGCGTGCAATTGCATCGATTTGTGCGAGAGTTTTCATCGAATGCCGCGCGGCCCGGAATGGTTGACGCGGCGAAAGCATAGGGAGAACGCCATGCCTCGCCTGCACGAAGTCCCAAAAGCGGACGCCCATCCTGGCGCGCAACGCATCTACAAGCTCCTGTTCGGCGACCGCGATCCGGTGAAAGAACCCGGCACCGCGACGGGAACGCCGGGCAATTGGTGGACTGTGTTCGCTGGCTCGCCGGATGTGTTCGATCACTGCGTATCCGGCTTCGCGCTTTACCGCGATCCCAAACGCAAGCTCGATCCCAAGCTGCGCGAATTGGGACAAACGCGCGTGGGCTGGGCACGCGGCAGCCAGTTCGTCTATTCGCAGCATTGCAAGGCATGCCGGGGTGTCGGCATTCCCGAAGAAAAGATTGCCGCGATTCCGCATTGGCAGGTGGCCGATTGCTTCGAGCCGGTGGAACGCGCCCTGCTCGCCTACACCGATGCCCTGGTGCTGATGGGTGGACGCGTGGCCGACGGCATCTTCGCGCAGTTGAAAAAACATCTCTCCGATGAGGAGATCATCGAGTTCACCTACATCACTTCGCTCTACGATCTTCACGCCGTGACGACCAAGGCGCTGAAGCTGGAATATGACGACGTGCCAGAGCGGATCGTTGAAGTAGCCGCCCCAGCCGATGCGAAAGGCGATCCGATGGGACTGATCGACCGGCGATGACGCAGACCCTCGACGCGCTCCTGAAAGAGTCCGGCATTCTGGTGGTGCCCGGCGCGCATGATCCATTGTCTGCGCGCATCGCGGCGCGCGCCGGCGCGAAAGCCGTTTACATGACCGGCTTCGGCATCGCGGGCGCGGGTTTCGGTGTTCCCGACATCGGCCTCGTCAACGCCGAGCAGATGATCGAGCGCGTGCGCGTGATCGCCGGGAGCATTGCGCCGCTGCCACTGATCGCCGATGGCGACAACGGACATGGCGGGCCGCTGAACGTCGCGCGCCTCGTTCGTGCCTATGAGCAAGCCGGCGCGCAATGCATACAGCTCGAGGACCAGGTTTCGCCCAAGCGCTGCGGACACATGGACGGCAAGGAAGTCATCCCGCTTGCCGAAGCCGCCGCGAAAATCCGCGCGGCGTCTGATGCGCGTTCGTCCTCCGCCTTCAAGATCATGGCGCGCACCGACGCGCGCGCGACGCATGATCTGGACGAAGCCCTGCGCCGTGCCGAAGCGTTCCTGAACGCCGGTGCAGACATCCTCTTCGTCGAGGCCCCGCGCACCGAAGAAGAGATGGCCAAGGTGGCCTCCACCTTCAAAGGCACGCCGCTGCTCGCCAATCTGGTGGAAGACGGCAAGACACCGATGCTCTCACCTGAAGCGCTCGGGCAGATGGGCTACAAGATCGCGCTCTATCCGATCAGCGCCCTGCTCGCTTCCGCCGCCGCGCTCGAACAGGTCTGTGCCAAGCTGCTCGGCGGCAAGGCCGAGCCGCGCGATCGGGTGACATTTACGCAATACAACGACATCGTCGGGTTGCCCGATTTTCTCGCAACTGCGAAAAGATACGACACGCGCTAGACTGCGCAGGACAGCCATGCCGCGCATGAATGATGCGGCAATAGTCCGGCCCACGCTTTTTTGAGGACAAACAGCCTTAACCGCACCCCGCGCGCCTTGTCCCACCACGCCCTGCCCCTTAACTCTTGCCCATCACAAAAGAAGGGGAGTTCTTCATGCTTCATCGCCGCCAGATCCTGAAATCCGGCGTTGCCGCCGCTGCTGTTGCCGCCGTTGGCGTGCCTCTGGCCCGCGCCGCCGAAACCACCGCCGGCAATGCGGGCGGCGCGGCGCTGAACAAGCTGTTCGACCAGTTCATGACGGAGAACCTGGACTCTTCGCCGGTCGGCGCGACGTTCCTGGGCGTCGATGTCGGCCCGCGCGCGAAACAGCGCGGCGAGATCGACGACAACTCGCTCGCCGGATACGAGAAGCAGAAGCAGCTCACCGCCAGCCAGCTTCAGCGCATCGATGCCTTCGACGCCAAGTCGCTTTCGGGCATGGACGCGATCAATTACGAGATCATCCAGTACGGCCTGCAAATCCAGGATGGCGACAACAAGAAATACAATTATGGCGGCGGCGGAGCCGGCGCGCCCTACATCGTCAGCCAGCTCACCGGCACCTATCAGCAATTCCCGGACTTCCTCGCCAGCCAGCAGCCGGTCGAGAACAAGGACGACGCGGAATATTACCTGCAGCGTCTGGACGGCGTGTCGCTGGCGCTCGATCGCGACAGCGAAGTGGTGCGTCATGACGTGGCATTGGGCGTGATCCCGCCGGACTTCGCGCTCGACAAGGCGCTGACGCAGATGGCGGCACTGCGCACTGTCGATGCGGGCAAATCCGTGATGGTGGAAGCCATCGTCAGCAAGGCGAAAGCGAAGAACATCCCCGGAGACTGGGAAGCGCGCGCCACCAAGATCGTGGCGGAGAAAGTCTATCCGGCACTCGATCGCCAGATCGCGCTCGCCAAGGACATGCGCAGCAAGGCGGTGCACGACGCCGGCGTGTGGCGCCTGCCGCAGGGCGATGCCTATTACGCCGACAGCGTGATCGCCGCGACGACCACCAACATGACGCCGGCGGAGATCCACAAGACCGGCCTCGACGTGGTGGCCGATTACACCGCGCGCATCGATGCCGACATGAAGAAGCTCGGCCTCACCAAGGGCACCGTCGGCGAGCGGTTGCGCGGGATGTATAACGATCCCAAGTTCCGTTATCCGAACACCGACGAAGGCAAGGAGAAGCTGCTTGCCGACCTGAACGTGAAGATTCAGAAGGTGCGCGCGCGGCTGCCGGAATATTACGGCGTGCTGCCGAAAGCCGATCTTCAGATCAAGCGCGTGCCGAAGGCGACCGAAGCGGGCGCGCCCGGCGGCTACTACAATCCGGGCTCGCTCGATGGCAAGCGCCCCGGCATGTACTACATCAACCTGCGCGACACCGCGGAAGTGCCGAGCTGGACGCTCTCCACGCTTTCCTATCACGAAGGCATTCCGGGCCATCACATGCAGCTTTCGATCCAGCAGGAGACGGACCTGCCGCTGATCCGCAAGATCTCCGGCTTCACCGCCTATGTGGAAGGCTGGGCGCTCTATTCGGAGCAGATGGCCGACGAGATGGGCATGTATGCGGACGATCCGTGGGGCCGCATCGGCTACATGCACGATGCCATGTTCCGCGGCGTGCGCCTTGTCGTGGACAGCGGCATGCACGCGATGAAGTGGAGCCGCGAGAAAGCGGTGAAGTACTACACCGACACGCTGGGCGATCTCGATGCGTCGGCGATCACCGAAGTCGAGCGCTATTGCGTGTGGCCGGGCCAGGCTTGCGCCTACATGGTCGGCAAGCTGCACATCCTGGCGCTGCGCGAAAAAGCGAAGACGGCACTGGGCCCGAAATTCGACATCCGGCAGTTCCACAAGGCGATCCTGGTGTGCGGCGCGGTGCCCCTCGCCATCCTCGACAAGGTGGTGGACCGCTACATCGCGGAGGCGAAAGCGGGATAGGTTTTCCGCTTCTTCGAAAAACAGCGGCGCGCGAACAGGCTTCGCGCGCCGTTTGTTTTTGCGCGAATTGAACGTCGCTTTTTTCGATTCCGTTTCGCGCGCTTTCACCAGATGTTGTGGTTGTTCGCATCCGATTTCGAGCGCTGGTAGTTGAATTGCGAGTCATGGGGGAGGGGTATTTCCTCCCTGTTGTTTTTCATCTCCCTCCACCTTTTCCGCCACGCGTGCATCTCGCATCGCTTATGAGGGCGTGACCTTGAACGTGGCGAGTGTGAGGACTTGTTCCGGTTCGGCGTCCTGGACCCGCATCCGCGCGATCTCGGCTTCTCCAGAAGAATCCCTCCCTGTCGCCACGCCCGGTCAGGGCGAGGGCGGAGCTAGAACTTCAACATTCTTCTTTTCCTTCAAAACAAAGCTTGTCATCCTGGGCGACCCCGGACTTGTTCCCGGGGGGACCCGGGACCCATCGCGCAAACGGAGAAATGGGTCCCGGCTCAGCGCGATGCTTCCGCATCGCTTGGCCGGGATGACAATTTGGGTGTGCCCCAAACACGGAAAAACCGCCAGCTTTCGCGGGCGGCTGTGGTTTGGGCGCAGTTCGAGAGTTGGGAGATTTGTACGGGGGTACCGTTACGGTGTCAAGCAAATTGTCCTGAATGAAGGAAATTGTTCTAAGCCGCTGATTGCGCTTTCAAATCGCAAAAAAAATCGCGCGGAAGAACGATCTTCCGCGCGAAAATTTTGAACCCGCCCTGCAAAAAATTTCAGGCGTTGCCGTCCAGCGCCTGTTCCAGATCGGCGATGAGATCGCCCGCATCTTCGATGCCGCAGGATAGCCGCAGCAGATCCATCGGGCATGGCGCGCCTGGGCCTTCGGTCGAGCCGCGATGTTCGATCAGGCTCTCGGTACCGCCGAGCGAAGTGGCGCGCTTCCACAACTTCACCCGCGCCGCTGTCGCGATGGCGGCGCTTTCGCCGCCCTTGATGCGGATCGACAGCATGCCGCTGAAGCCGCCGGCCATCTGCTTCGCCGCTATGGCGTGACCGGGATGATCCTTCAAGCCCGGATAGAGCACCGCTTCGATGCGCGGATGCCTGGCGAAATGTTCCGCGATCTTCTGCGCATTGGCGCAAGCCGCTTTCACGCGCGGATAAAGCGTGCGCATGCCGCGCAGCAGCAGCCACGCCTCGAACGAGCCGGGAATGCCCCCGATCTTGGAGCGCACACTGGAAATGCGCTGCCAATACTCATCGTCCGCTTTGGTGACGAGCGCACCCATCACGATATCCGAATGGCCGTTGAGATATTTTGTCGCCGAATGCATGACCACATCGCAGCCCAGATCGAGCGGATGTGTCAGAACCGGCGTGGAGACCGTGGAGTCTGCAACCGCTTTGGCGCCGGCTTTCTTCGCGATCTCCGCCACCGCCGCGATATCGGTGATATTCCACATCGGATTGCCCGGCGACTCGATCCACACCAGCTTGGTCCTGCCGGGCCGCATCGCGGCTTTCACCGCATCCAGATCGCTCATCTCCACGGCTTCGACATCGAGGCCCCAGGCGACCGCGAAATCGAACAGCCACAGACGCAGGCCCCAATACATCACCTTTGGGATCACGACGTGATCGCCGGGCTTGAGCGCGAGGAAACAGGCCGTCGCCGCCGCCATGCCGGAGGCGAGCAGCAGCGCGTCCTTGCCGTTCTCCAGCGCGGCCAGCACTGCTTCCGGCTGGTCGTAGGTCGGATTGTCGGAGCGCGCATATTCGCGGCCGGAGCGGAATTGATTGTCCGGATCGCGGATGAAGGTGGACGACAAATGGATTGGCGGCGACACCGCGCGCGTGATCTCGTCGATCCAGCCCAGCGACTGCGCGGCGATGGTTTCGGGTTTGTGTGATTTGTCGGTCATGCGCCGACACTATTCCCTCTCCTCCCGTAGGGGGAGAGGGTTGGGGTGAGGCGGAGCGTTGCACCTTCAGACGAAGCGCGATGCGCACAGCTCTTTCCTGGTGAAGAATCTTACCCTCACCCGCCGCGCCCACGCTGTCGCCAGGCGCCCCTCTACGGAGGAGAGGGAGATCAGAGCGAATGCTTCTTCAAAAACTCCAGAACCGCCGCATTGAACGTCTTGGGCTTGTCGATATTGGCGGCGTGGCCGGCGCCTTCGATGACGACTTTCTCCGCTTTTGGAATCTTCTTCGCCATGTAGTCCGCTGCGATGAGGAACGGCTTGTCTTCCGAGCCAACCACGACCAGCGACGGCACCTTGATATCCGGCAGCGAGGCGATCACGCGGGCATCGCGCTGCGCGAGCATGCCGCGCGCGGCCAACTCCAGTCCGCGCGCATTGCGATGATGCGCGGTGCGGCGTTCGGCGGTGGCGGCATTGAGCGGCCCCAGGCCCTCTTCCGCATATTTCTGCGCGGTACGTTCGACGTTCGCGTTCCAGTCGTTGCGCGGCTCGTCTTTCTTGAAGCCGGGGCCGGTGTCGATGATGAGCAGCGCGCGCGTGCGCTCCGGATGCGCCAGATGAAACGCCAGCGACATGTAACCGCCCAGGGACAAACCGCCGATGATCGCATCATCCGCGCCGACGGCATCGAGGATCGCCGCCATGTCGGCAACGGTATGCTCCTCGCTGTATTGCGTCTGGTCTTCGGGATAATCGCTCTGGCCGTGGCCACGCATGTCCCAGGTCACGAGCATGTGCTCTTTCGAGAGCGGCGCGACCTGCCCGCGCCACATCGCCGACGTCGAGGAATAGCCGTGGCTGAGCAGGATCACGGGACCGGAGCCGTGAACCTCATAATAGATGTCGACGCCATCGCGGTTGAGTGTGGGCATTGGTTCTCCAATATATTCCCTCTCCTCCCGTAGGGAGAGAGGGAGATTAGAGCGCGTATCTCTCGTTCAAACTTGCAACCGTCTCATGGAACTCACGCACCGTCTCGTCGATGATCTGCTTCACCGGCTTGATGCTGTCGATGCGGCCGGCGACCTGGCCGGAGAGCGCGATGGACGCTTCCATGTCGCCACCGAAATAAAGATCCATCGCATTGCCGAACTCGCTCATGATGTTGGCGGGCGGTTCCTTCTCGTATTTCGTCGTCTTTTCCGTGCGCAGCGCGCGCAGGGCGGGGCCGGGACCGAAACGGTTGAGGAAGACGGTGGAGGTTTCTTCCGCGTCGAGAATCGCGTTCTTCCAGTTCGGATGCACCGGCGATTCCGCCGTCGACACCATGCGCGTGCCCATCTGCACGCCTTCCGCACCCAAGGCAAAAGCCGCAGCCATGGTGCGGCCATCGGTGATGCCGCCGGCGGCGATCACGGGCTTGTCAGTCTTGGAGCAGATGAGCGGCAACAGCACCATGCTCGCCACTTCGCGCGGGTTCTTGAAGCCGCCGCCCTCGCCGCCTTCCACCACCAGACCGTCGACGCCGGCTTCAATGGCGCGCAACGCGGCTTTCAAGGACGGCACGACGTGAAACACGTTCAGCCCCGCGTCCTTCAGCGGTCCCACGATCTTCATCGGATCGCCGGCGGAGGTGGTGACGAATTTCACGCCCTGGTCGAGCACGAATTTCACGATGTCCGGATCGCGCACGAACGCGAGCGCGACATTGAGGCCGAACGGCTTCGTCGTCAGCTCCCGCATCTTCTTCACTTCGGCGCGCACTTCATCCAGGCGGCCGGACGATGTTTCGATGATGCCGAGGCCGCCTGCGTTCGACACCGCGCTGGCCAGTTGCGCGCGCGCGATGTAACCCATCGGCGCCTGCACGATCGGATAGTCCACGCCCAGCATGGCGGTGATGCGGTTCTTGATCGGCATGGCATCCGTCCCTCGATGGCTGGCACGCATGTTAGCCAGGCAGGATAGACGGCGCGAGCTACCGCAGCGTCAGCTTTTCACGCCGGCGGTAGGCTCGAAGACCACGGCGCTCAGGATCATGTTCACGGTCTTGCCATCTTCCGAAAGCGGCAGATGGATGGAATCGAAATCCAGATGCGGCTGATGCAGCCACTCCGCCGAGCCATGCAGACGCATCACCACCTTGTTGCGCGCGACATGCGCATAGCCTGCGATCGCGCCTTCCGTGGCATCCTGTCCGTAACGGGCAAAAGCCTCGCGCAGGGTTTTCCCGGTCGCATCGCCCAGCATGTGCTCGGTCACGTCGCTTCCGATCATGCGGTAGCGGAAGTCGGTGAGATCGGGCAGCGCATCGACCAGCACGATGGCGCGTATGAAGGGCTTCATTTCAGCGGGACTGATGTCGGCGCGCGACGGCATGGGACGCGAACCGCGCTTCTTGTCCCAATAGTCTTTCAGGAAGGCGAGCGCCGGCTTGGAGGAACGTGGAGGATCGAACTCGACAGATACGCCAGACACACCCGATGACATCGCAGACCCATACGTTGGACTCGCAGCCGGATTTCTTGGCGATCCGGACCACCACCGCCCGCTTTACGCGCGAAGCAGCACAACCCATGGTTCCCAGAATGACGCGGACGTCAATATTCCCGGGACGGAATCAGCCATGCCGGGCGCGATGCACCCAAAAATAGCCACTTACCAGCGCAGGAACCGCGATCCGAGGAGCGCGCCCACCCCCGCGATGAAGGCGATGGCCAGCGTGTACCAGGTGGCGACGAAGAGCGGCGAATCGTCGAAACAATGCGCCGCATAGAGCGCCGCACCGATTCCACCCGCGACGAGCCCGGCCACGGCGCCGGCCCGCGCGGGATTTTGTGGCGCGCCGCGACGCAGAACCCATAGCATCAGGGCCAGTGGCGCCAGTGCGAACAGCGGGATCATCGTCGTGCAGAACCGCATGTTGTGGCCGATCAGGCGTGGCATCCACTGATCCTGCGGGACGACCATCAGTTCGAGCGCCACCGCGAGAATGAGCAATACCGGCGCTGCCCAAAGCAGCGGACGAAACGGGCTGCGCGTCACTTCCGGCCGCGCCATGTCGCGCACAACGAAGAACGCGCTGACCGCGAGCACGATCGTCACCACAAATTTGAAATCGAACCGCATGGTGTGCATGGCCTGATGAATATCCGGCCGCGGGCCCAGCGTGAGCATGAAGAGAATAAAGCCGAACAGCACGCCGAGGATCGCGGCGGCCGCGAACAAGCGGCGCAGCGGACGTTGCATCGGCGCGTCCGTGGCGAGCGAAGCGATGAGATCGTCGGTTTTCATGCCGTCTCCCCCGCGCGATAGAGCTCCGCCAGTTTCTTCAGGCCGCGATGGAAAGCGACGCGGACCGCACCTTCGCTCATGCCGAGCTTTGCGGCCGTGTCCCTGATGCTGTTGCCGTCCAGCGAGATGGACGAGACGACCGTCTGCTGCTTGCCGTCCAGCCGCGACACGAGCTTGTTCAGTTCGCTGTGGGAGGTTTCCGGCGCGGGCGGCTCATCGGGAAGAATTTCAATCAATCCTTCGATCGGTACCTCGCCGCGGCGGCCGCGTCGGCGCAGCACGTCAATCAGCTTGTGGCGCGCGATCGCGTTCAGCCAGGGAAGGAATGGCTGATCCTGCATCCAGGTCTGGCGCTTCAGATGGATCGCCAACAAAATCTCCTGCACCACGTCTTCGGCGTCGGCATTGCCAACGCCGGCCCGCAACAATCCGTTGGCCGCGAATTTGCGCAGCCTGGGCGCGATAGCCTCGAGCAGTTCGCGATAGGCGGCGGCATTGCCCGCCAGCCCCGCGCGCATCAGTTCCGCCCACGCCATCTCTGGCGAGGCTCCGGCGCCGTCAGGTTTGTTCGCGGCAGGCATGGCTTTCGTTACAGCGCATTCATGCCCGATTCCACAAGGCCCAGCGCCTAGTGATGGCGGCGGCGGTGGCGGCGTACCGGCTCGGCGGTGGTCGGCGGCAGGGCGTCGGAGGCTTGTGGCGTGGCGTTGTTCAAGGTCCAGCCCACGATATCCTGGATCGCCTGGCCGGTCGCCTGGTTGAACGCCTGCACCGTCGCGGGGACGCTGTTCACACTCGTCTGCACCTCCCGGCGCGCATCGAACGTGGCCACCACGTCGTGATGGTTGGACGTGATCAGCTTGGCGACAATATCCACGACGACGTTCGGCGGGTTGTTCTCGCCGGTGTAATGGGCGGTGAAATCCCGCACCTCGGTCGTCAGAAGAAGATCGGCGCGGATACCGCCAGACGAAGGACCGACCGCCTTCACCTTGCCGCTTTTCTCCAGCGCCTCGACCAGCAGATCCTGAAGAAGATCGCCGGTCTGATCGGTCCATGCGGAATTGGCGTAATAGTCCATGATCTGCCCGCGCTGCAGCGCGATGCGCTTGGTGTCGAGCGCGTCCGGCACATTGGGCGACGGCACCGCGAGCTGCCACGTTGTCGCCGGTGCATTATCCACAGGGCCGAATTGCGGCTTGAGGATGTAGATCTGCGGCGGCGGCTCGCTGGGGCCCAGAATGCCGCCGCAGGCCGAAAGAACAAGCACCGGAAGAAAGGCGAGCGCCGCGCGGCGCAGAGTGCGGGAGAGCGTGCTCATTGGGGGGTGTATCCTTTGCGACGGTCGCCGAAGAGAAATTTGGTGGGCTCGCGCTCGAGCCCGTTGGAAAGTTTGGTCATGCTGCGCGCCAGCGTGCGGATCTGATCCGAAAGCTGGTCGAGATTGGCGCCGTTGACGGCGGAATCCGCGTCATCCGCCAAGCGGCTCACCTTCGTCACCGCGATGTTCGCATTGCCGAGCGTGGTGTGCAGGGTATCGAGATTGTCGTTCAGCTTGGCGGACGCCAGCGACACGTTGTGCAAGGTGGTGTCGATGTCTTTCTTCCGCGCATCGAGAACATCGGTCGTGCTCTTGATGTTCGAGAGGATGCCCGAGAAGTTCTTGAGGTTCTGATCGCTGAGGGCGCGGTTCAACCGATCGGCGACATGATTGAGCTTGGCGATCAGCTCCGGCGCGGATTGCTCGAGCTGCTGCAAGGTCGATTGCTTGGATTTGATGACCGGATAGTCGCCGAACATCTTGCGCTCCAGCACAGGCGCGCCTTTCGAGCCGCCGTCGATCTCGACATAAGAGCCGCCGGTGAGACCTTCGCTGGCGATGGAAGCAATCGAGTCATTGGGGATGCGCAGCGTCGGATCGACCTGCAAATCCACGATCACGCGCTTGGGATCGTTGGGATCGAACGTCAGCTTCGACACATGACCGACATTGATGCCGTTGTAGCGGACGATGGTGCCGTCGCCGAGGCCGGTCACTGCGCCGGTGAAATAGGTACGGTAGTAGGCGTACTCCGCGGAATATTGCGCGCCCGCGAGCCAGAGCAGCGCCACGAAGAAACCCAACACGCAGGCCAGCACGAACGCGCCGACCGCCACATAGTTTGCTTTCGTTTCCATGGCTTTTGAGCCCCCTTACATATCGCCCAGCGCCGCGTGTCCGCGCGGGCCGGAGAAATATTCGTGAATCCAGGGATCGTTGTCCCGGAGCAATTCCTTGATCGTGCCGACGGTGATCTTCTTGCGCACCAGCACGGCGATGCGGTCGGTCGCGGCGCGCAGCGTGTCGATGTCGTGCGTGACGAGAAACACCGTGAGCCCGAGCGACTTCTGCAGATCGCGCACGAGCTGGTCGAACTGCGCGGCGGAAATCGGATCCAGGCCCGCTGTCGGCTCGTCCAGAAACAGAAGCTCCGGATCGAGAGACAGAGCGCGTGCAAGGCCTGCGCGCTTCTTCATGCCGCCGGAAAGCTCCGACGGGTATTTGCGCGCAGTGTCTTCCGGCAGGCCGACCAGCGACAGCTTCATTGCCGCCAGCTCGTCCATCAGATGTTGCGACATGTGCGTCCAGCGCCGCATCGGCACCTGGATGTTCTGCGCCACTGTCATGGAGGAGAACAGCGCACCTTCCTGGAACAGCACGCCCCAATGCAGTTGCAGGCCGCGCATCTCTTCCGGCGCCATGCCGACGGTCTCCTGCCCGAAGACCTTGATGCTGCCTTCCAGCGGGCGATTGAGGCCGACGATGGAACGCAGCAGCACCGATTTGCCCGTGCCCGACCCGCCGACGACGCCGAGAACTTCGCCGCGCTTCACGTCGAGATCGAGGTGATCGTGGATGATCTTGCCGTTAAAGCCGTTCACAAGATCGCGCACCTTGATGACGACGTCTTCCTTCTTGCCGGCCCGAAGGCTGGCGTCCTTTTCCGCCCTGCTGCGGACGGCAGGTTTCATGCCCATGCCGCTCATATGCCCAGCACCGAAAATAGGACGGAGAATCCGGCATCCGCCGCGATGATGAGGAAGATGGATTCCACCACAGACCGCGTGGTGAGCTTGCCGACCGAGGCCGCGTTGCGCTCCACCCGCATGCCTTCGAAGCATCCCACCAAAGCGATCATGAAGGCAAACACCGGCGCCTTGATAAGGCCCACCATGAGCGTCTTCACGCCGATGGCGCCCTGAAGTTCGCGCATGAAGGCCGGAATGGTCACGCCCAGATCGAAATAGGTCATCACCATGCCACCGATGATGCCCACCACATCGGCGTAAAAAGTGAGCAGCGGCAGAGCGATCACGAGGCCGAGCACGCGCGGCAACACCAGGACCTCGGCGATGTTGAGACCGATCGTCTGCATCGCATCCAGTTCTTCGTTCACCTGCATGGTGCCGATCTGCGCGGTGAAGGCGGAGCCCGAACGACCCGCGATGATGATGGCAGTCACGAGACCGCCGAGCTCGCGCAGAAACCCGATGCCGAGAAAATCGATGGTGTAGATCTGCGCGCCGAACCGCTTGAGCTGATCGGCGCCCTGATAGGCGAGTACGATGCCGAGCAGGAAGGCGAGCAAGCCGACGATGGGCAGCGCGGTAAGACCTGTCTCTTCCACCTGATGCACCAGCGCGGGAAACGGCAGCTCGCGGCGCGGCGACAGCAACGCTTCGATGGTCTCGATGGTGATGCGGCCGAGGAAGCCCAGCATGTCCCGGCCTTGCCGGAGCGCATGCACAGTGCCTTCGCCGGTGCGTTCGAGCAGGCCCATGAAGCCTTTGTGGGGCGGGTGCGTGACGGGCGGTGCGCTGTGGCCCTTCTCCATCGTGTCGAGAAGCGCCTGATATTTCTCCGGCACCGAGAGCGCGGGTTTCGCGCCAAGCTTTTCCGCCTCGCGCTTGGTGCGCAGAAGCAGCCACGCGCCGCCGCTGTCGAGCGAGTCTATTGCCGACGCGTCGATCTCAAGCTCGCGCGCGCCCTTGATGTCGAGCTTGCCGAGCTCTTCGTCGATCCTCGGAAGTTCGCTGAGTGTCCAGTCGCCCGTGCAGACAAGGCGCGCGTGGCCCTGCTTCGTCTCCAGCTTGACGCTGGCTGGGTTCGCCACCGGCAGGGTGACCTGAAAGTTTTTCACCATGTCGGAAACATACCCCCGCCGGACCCCCAAATCCGGTAGGCCCAATGTGGCAAGACACAGCTTAATTCACAATCCGGCCAAGCACTTCTTTGTATTTTTGGACGGCGATTTCCCGGTTTTTGTGCCGCCCGCCATGGACCACGCGGGCCCCGGACCGCCAGACGCAGCCCACAAGCCGCGCTCCGGTGAAGATCCAACTGTCCAGAATCGCATCGCCCGAACGGCCCGCCAGCGCCGGATGCGTCGCGTTGAGACTGACCAGATCGGCCGGCGCGCCGGCCCGCAGGCCGAAGCTGCAAACACCCAACGCCTGATAGCCGCCCGTCAGTACGGAATCGAACAATGCGCGGCCCGTCGAGCGGCCGGCCGCCGGCGCCAGCACATTGCGCGCACGCAGCGATAGGCGCTGCCCATATTCCAGAATGCGAAGTTCTTCAGCGAGGTCGATCAGCACATTCGAATCCGAGCCGATGCCGAAGTGACCGCCCGCTTCCATATAATCCGGCGCGGGAAATATCCCGTCACCGAGATTGGCTTCCGTGATCGGGCACAATCCCGCAATCGCTCCGGAGCGCGCGAGGCGCGCCGTTTCCTCTTTCGTCATGTGCGTGGCGTGAACCAGACACCAGCGCGCATCGACACCGGCATTGTCGAGCAGCCATTCCACCGGACGCTTGCCCGACCAGGCGACGCAATCGTCGACTTCTTTCATCTGCTCGGCGGCATGAATGTGGATCGGCCCATCCTTCGCAAGCGGAAGGATCGCCTGCAGTTCCTCCGGCGTGATCGCGCGCAAGGAATGGGGCGCGATGCCGAGAACAGCGTTGCTCAGCGATGCAATGGCGTTGCGGCTCGCCTCGATCAGCTTCGCGAAGGACGATGGATCGCTGAGGAAACGGCGTTGGCCTTGCGTCGGCGGCTGACCGCCAAATCCACTGTGGGCATAGAACACCGGAAGCAGCGTGAGCGCGATGCCGGTTTCGTGCGCGGCCTGCGCGATGTGCGCGCCCATCTCGGCGATATTCGCGTAAGGCTTTCCGGCAGGATCGTGATGCAGATAGTGGAATTCGCCGACGCGGGTGAAGCCGGCTTCCAGCATCTCGATATAGGCAAGCTCGGCGATGGCCTGCATGTCGTCCGGCGAGAGGCGATCAACGAAGCGGTACATGACATCGCGCCAGGTCCAGAAGCTGTCGCTCGCAGGGCCGCGCACTTCCGCGAGTCCCGCCATGCCGCGCTGGAACGCGTGGCTGTGCAGATTGGCGAGGCCGGGAACGGCGATGCCGTAGCGATCGTCGTCCGCTTCCGGTTCGACGTTCTTGTCGATCCGCGCAATGACATTCCGGTCCAGGACGATGCGGACCTTGTCGGCCCAGCCGTCCGGCAAAAGCGCGGAATGAAACCACAGCGACACCATTGGGAAGCGCCTCCCGTTGCAACGCCGTCTTAGCGGACCTAAGAGATAAAGTGGAGCGCCCCGAAAACTTTCAAGCCATGACCGTCGATACGCTTTGGCACAACGCGCGGCTCGCGACCCTCACCGGACCGGGGCTGGGCTCAATAGAGCGTGGCGCCGTGGCGGCGAAGGGCGGCAAGATCGTCTATGCCGGCCCGGAAGCGGATGCGCCGCAAGCCGCGCGGCGCGTGGATTGCGACGGCCGATGGATCACGCCGGGACTCATCGATTGTCATACGCATCTCGTCTATGGCGGCGACCGTGCGCG
Organism: Rhizomicrobium sp.; assembly: GCA_036569005.1. Classification (GTDB taxonomy): domain Bacteria; phylum Pseudomonadota; class Alphaproteobacteria; order Micropepsales; family Micropepsaceae; genus Rhizomicrobium. Next base: position 23,905 of record DATCRK010000038.1, read on the forward strand.
CGAGTTCGAGATGCGGCTGAACGGCGCGACCTATGAAGAGATCGCCAAAGCGGGCGGCGGCATCGTTTCCACGGTGAAAGCTACGCGCGGGGCTTCGCAGGATGAACTCATCGCTTCGGCATTGCCCCGCCTCGATGCGCTGATCGCCGACGGCGCCTGCACGGTGGAGATCAAATCCGGCTATGGGCTTTCACTCGCCGACGAAGTGAAAATGCTGCGCGCTGCGCGCGCCCTGGCGGAGAAGCGCAAGGTGCGCATCGTCACCACCTTCCTTGGCGCGCATGCGCTGCCGCCGGAAGCCAATGGCGACAAGGACAAATATATTGACCTTGTCTGCAACACGATGATGCCGGCGGTGGCGCGTGAGAAACTCGCCGATGCCGTTGACGCATTCTGCGAAGGCATCGCGTTTTCCGCCGAGCAGACGCGGCGCGTGTTCGAAGCGGCGAAGACGCACGGCTTTCGTATAAAATTGCACGCGGATCAGCTATCCAATCTTCATGGTGCCGAACTTGCCGCCACGTTCGGCGCGCTCTCCGCCGATCATCTGGAACACACGGACGAAGCCGGCATCGCGGCGATGGCGAAAGCGGGAACTGTGGCGGTGCTTTTGCCTGGCGCGTTCTATTT
>DATCRK010000039.1:0-3687 GCA_036569005.1 Rhizomicrobium sp.
GCATTTGCGCGCGCGGAGCGCCTTGGTCCCAGACTCGCGACAAAGTTTTCGGAATCGGCCACGCGGTCCCATCCGGATCGCCGTCGCCATAGCCGCGGCCCAACGGATTGGTCATCTCGCCATTCGCGTCCATCAAATAGATGGAGTGCGGGATCTGCATGCCGCATTCGAAAAGCTTCGACGCTTCTCCGATCGGCATGCGTTTGCCGCGCAGGATGCCGATAACGTCCGCCAGCACCACGTCGATATATTTGAGATCGGGATGCGCCTTCAGGAACGCCTCGAACTCCACCCGCGCGGGTTCAACGAAGGCAGGTGGCGCAAAGCCGGGAATTGGCGTGACCTTGTTCATGATGCGATCCGAGAGCCCCAATCTGGACCACAATCATAAAGAGTGGCCTAAGGAGAAAACACCCCATGCAACACAAGGGTTTATCCGTTAACCCGTTCTCCCAGCGTTCTTTTTTGCTGTGAACAGGGACTTTCACCTCCACGAACGTCACCGTGCTCGTGGAAATGGCCACGCAATTTCTCTTTGAGGCCGTCATTGCATGCTTGGTGGCGCTGCGGCCGGCTTGACGAAGGGCAACGCCATGATGCGGGCGGCAACCAAATGAGGCTCGAAATTGTCCAGCGACATCGGCAACCTCAACAAAAGCTCCGTTCCGGGCACAGCCAAGCTCTTCTTCACCTGAGCCAACGCGATAGCTCGGCGCAGGGTGGGGGAACGGACAGACGTGAGGGTATGTCCGGCCACCGCACCTGAATGTTCGAGCGTTGCAAACGGCGCGGGCGTTTCGGAATCGATTTCGATGGCCACCAAAGTGGTTATCGCCGAACCACGCGCGTCCTTCCACGCCGCATAGCCATTGAAAGTCAGGTGCCCTTCATCGATCAAGCTGTCGAGACCGAGCGATTCCGGAGACGGGATCGTTGCGAAACCGTCGGTGGCAGTGCGGTAATCTCGACCCGGGCGCGGCACACCGGCTTCGACATCCAGAATATCGGACGCCGATATTCCAGTCGGACGAATTCCGAAGGGAGCACCGGCACGCATCAGGCGATCCCAGAGGATCAGGCAATCATCGGCGTTGCACCAGATTTCGTAGCCGTCCTGCTCTCCCCAGCGAGACAAGGTCACATCCAGACCGCGCCAAAAATGCTTTCGGAAAGCGAGCGAAGGGATATCCACTTCAAAGCCCGCCGCCTTGAGCACTGCTTCCGAATATGGACCGATCAACGCGACGCCACCGGCTTCCTCGGTAGCATCGCGCGTAGAGACAGAGAACTGGCGTGCCGCCTCGGAAACCCACGCAATATCCTGCGCCGCCGACACCAGGAGGAATTGCTCAGAACTATAGCGCGCTATAACGCCGGCGCCGCGAACGGCTCCGGCATCGTTGAGCCAAAGTGCTTTGAGCGAGCGGCCAGGCTCCAGTGTTCGCACGTTTTTTGTCATCAGACGAGAAAGAAAGTCCCCAGCGTGTGCGCCCTCCGCAAAGAGGCGCCATCGCCACGAAATGTCGGCGAGAACAACATTTGCTCTCGCGGCGAGGGCTTCTGCCTGTGTATCGCCAAAATCCTGTGCAAGGGTGAAGCCGTTGCGAGTTGTCCAGCGGTTGAACGGATTGCTCGCGGCGGTCCGTGCATGAAACGGCGTGGCGCGGATTTGAGTTGCTGCACTCATGTGTTCACCGCAGATGCTACCGCTATTCGCGCCGCGCGGCCCGAGATAGCCGGAATGGGCTCGGCATCCGCGCCGCAAAAGAATAAGCCACCGATAGGAGAACTGACCCGACGGGCACCGGTCATGAGCATATGTGACACGGTTGTGGATTTCTCTGCGCCGATGTCGTCTGGCGACAGCATCTCGACACGCGAGACATCACGTGAAAGGCCCGGCATCAACCTTTCAAGAGATGCGAGGGTTTGTGCCGCCAGCGGTGATTGAAGTGCCGGCCAGCCATGCGTTGGATTTTGCGGAACAGGTCTGACGCGCACGGACAGAATGTGCTGTCCCGGAGGCGCCAGGGACGCATCGGAAAGAGTCGGGATGACAAACTCCAACGGCAACTCGTCACCAATGTCTCCTGCTCGCGCGTGCATCTCGGCCGAAACGTAGCTCTCCAGACGTTCCGCGACGACGAAGCGGCCAACCGGCAAAGCATTGGCAATGGGCGGCGGATTGCAAAGGATCAGCGATACGACTGCCTCAGCCGTTCGCGGCATGGATCGCCGGTTGCTCGCATCTGCGAAGCCAAAAGTGCCGGGCGGTAGCGCGGAATCTGCTCCAAGCGATTTTGCAGCACAGAATACAAATGGCGCAAAACAGGTTTCACCGGAACGCAATTGCACGCCCACAACGCGATTTTCGTCGAATATGAGCCGATCCACGCGAGAACCAGTGCGCATCTCACATTCGGCATCTCGCAATATGGAAACCAAACCATCGGCGAGCGTCTCAATGCCGCCCGCGGGCATGAGAACCGCGCCTTGCAGGCCGGACATTTCCTGTGCGGCGCGCCAGATCAGTGATAACGCCGAGCCCGGCTCCAGGCTCGAAAGTCCAGCATCTATGGAGTCGAAACACAGCGTCGCCTTGAGCGCTTCGCTCTCAAACCAGGAGTCGAGCCAAGCGGCCGAGCCCATTCGTGCAATGTGCTGGATCTTTTGTCCCGCAGGCCCGGACGGCAGCGCGCTGTGTGCTTCCCACCAGAGGGGTCGCATCTGGCGTCCAAGATCGAAGAGTTCTTTGCGGAAGCGCGGCCAAGCCTCGGAGTCGGAACGGGAATGAACAGCGATTGTGGCCGCCGTGTCATGCATGTTGCGGGAAATGACGATGTGCCTTCCATCGCTTCGCAGTCCCGTCAAAGAGAGTTCGCGCCCGGCAAAGCGCAAGCCCCGGCGGGATAGTCCAAGATCGCGCACAACGAGCGGATCGAGCGCATAGAGCATGGTGATAGCGCGAGAGCCGGAAAAACCTTCCATTGAATTCGGTGTGGCGCATAAGCCGCCCATCTGGTCTCGCGCTTCAAATAGCATAACGCTTTTTCGCGCCTTGGCGAGATAAGCCGCAGCAACCAGGCCGCTGATCCCGCCGCCAACGACAATGGCGTCGCAAGAACGAGGCCCGTTCATTTGCGCCTCGCGCTGATGTCGATTGAGACGGCGCGCGCGGCAAGCACACCGGATGCGCACGTTCCCAACACGCCGGCGGTGGTCGATGGCCCAGCGAGATAAAGGCCTTCGATCGGCGTGCGGGGCGCAGGGTATTCAGGCCATGTGCGGAGCCCCAGCATCTGGTCTGCAGCGATGTCTCCGCCCCACAGATCGCCATCCGTATAGCCCAAGGACAACTCGATGTCGGATGGGACGTTCACTTCGCAGGCACGCACGTGCTTCGCCAATCCCGGCAGCACCTGCTCGATTTCCGCCAACACCTTCTGACGAAGCACTTCGCGTTTCTCATGTGTCCACGATCCATCGAAAGGGCGAACGGGCACCCCCGCGATCGTCGCTGTCATGACAGCGGCGCCGGAAGGACAAGCGCGCGGGTCCATCCGGGACGGAAAGCGAAGCGTGATCGGCAAATGCCCGGCGAGTGTTCCCGAACGCCATGCGGCATAGGCCTGTCCGAAACCGTTCACGCTTGGCGAAACATGGATAGAGCCGGAAAAGATATTGCTG
>DATCRK010000040.1:0-33725 GCA_036569005.1 Rhizomicrobium sp.
TCATAAAGATCGCCATCGTGGGCGGCGTGTTGTGGACGGTGTTGTGGCCGCAGCGCGGCACGCTCGGCGGTCTGCTGGGCGCGGAGCCGCAGCAGATCGCGAGCGCGATGATCCATCTGCTGATCAAGCTGCTCACCGCGACCCTCAGCGTGCTCGCGGTGATCGCGGTGCTGGACTATGTGCTGCAGCGCTATCGCTTCCTGCAGCGCAACCGCATGTCCAAGCAGGAGATCAAGGAAGAATACCGCCAGACCGAAGGCGATCCCGCGGTCAAGGCGAAGGTCAAGCAGATCCGCATCGAGCGCTCGCGCCGCCGCATGATGGCCGCGGTGCCCGAAGCCACCGTCGTCATCATGAACCCGACCCATTATGCCGTGGCCCTCAAATACGAGTCCGGCAAGATGGTGGCGCCGGTCTGCGTGGCCAAGGGCGTGGACGCGCTCGCCCTCAAGATCCGCGCTGTCGCCGAAGAACACGACGTCCCGGTGGTCGAAAACCCGCCGCTGGCGCGCGCGCTGTATGCCACCGTGGAGATCGACGAGCCTGTGCCGGCCGAGCAGTACAAGGCGGTGGCGCAGGTCATCGGCTACGTCATGAAGCTCACGGGCAAGATTCGCTCGAACTGAATTTTCCTCCCCTGCGAAGCGGGGGAGGTGCCGAGCATTTGCGAAGCAGAGGGGGCTTTGGCCGTGATATACCCCCTCCGTCCGCTTGCGCGGACTCCTCCCCCGCAAACGGGGGAGGAAAGAAGGCCGTCATTCGCGTAATATCGATTCGTGACGGTTCGCGCTCTCAACATCGGTACCTATGGCCTTCCGGCCGGCGCCTGGCGCTGGGCGGCGACGGGCTTTGTCATCCTGGCGCTCGCCGCCGCCGGGCTGGCAGTCGGGGCACCGGATGCCGCGCGCTGGAGCGGCGTTGCGCTGCTCGCGGGCATCGGCGCCGTAGCTTCGATCTTCCTCTATGCGATCTGGCCGCGCGAAGCGGTCGGCTCGGATGAGGCACGCCTGATCGCCGAAGCTGCCGCGCGCGCCAATGTCGCCTGGGCGGTGACGGGCGCGGACGGCGCGGTCGTCGATTGCAACGACATCTATCGCGGCATGTCCGGCACGCCAAAAGGCGACGCACCGCCGCCGCCGGAACTGGCGCTCGGCAACGAAGCCAGCGCGGCGACGCTGTACCGCCTGACCAAAAGCGCCGCCGATCGTGAGGCGCGCGAGGAAGTCTTCTCCATCGGCGGCGGCATCGAAATCACCGCAGCGGTGCGCCCGCTGGCGAACGGCACATCGGCCTGGTGGTTCGCGCCACGCCTCGTCGTTCACGATGTCGCGCCGCGCGCCGCGGCGCCGATCGTTTCGCCCCAGCTCGCCACGGCCGTTTTCCGCGATGCGCCGGTCGGTGTCGCGATTGCCGATGCGGACGGACGGATCGTCGAGGCCAACAATGCGTTCGCCGAATTCCTGAACGCGGGCGCGGGCCGCAACATCGGCGATCTTGTGGAAGCCGCCGACAAGGCGACGGTGCTCGATCTTCTGTTGAAGGCGAAAGACACCGCGCACGGCAATGCCGTGGAGCTTCGGCCTGCCGGTCAACCCGAGCGCATGGCCGAGCTGTACGCCGCGCCCGCCAATGGCGGCTCCGGACGCGTCATCCTCTATCTCGTCGATGTCTCCGAGCAGAAAGCGTTGGAGACGAAGTTCGCGCAGTCGCAGAAGATGCAGGCGGTCGGAAAACTTGCCGGCGGCGTGGCGCACGACTTCAACAACATCCTCACCGTTATCATCGGCAATTCCGAATTCCTGTTGATGCGCCACACCGCGGGCGATCCCTCGTTCAACGAGATCAACCTCATCCATCAGGATGCGTTGCGCGCGGCCAATCTGGTCAAGCAGCTTCTCGCCTTCAGCCGTGAGCAGACGATGCAGCCCAAGGTGTTGGCCCTGAACGGCGCCATCGCGGAGATGCATCAACTGCTCAGCCGTCTGGTCGGCGAAGGCATCGAGATCAAATTGGAGAATGCGCCAGACCTGTGGCCGGTGAACGCCGATGAATCGCAGCTCACCAACGCCATCATGAATCTGGTGGTGAACGCGCGCGACGCCATGCCCAAGGGCGGCACTATCACCATCCGCACCGCGAACCAGGTCGTCCCGCAGGCGATGCCGCTGGGCGCTGCGATCATGCCCGCGGACGACTATGTGCGCATCGACGTTACCGATCAGGGCACGGGCATCGCGAAAGAGCATATCGGCAAGATCTTCGATCCCTTCTTCACGACAAAGCCGGTCGGGCAGGGGACCGGTCTCGGACTTGCGACGGTCTACGGCATCGTCAAGCAGACGGGTGGCTACATCAATGTCGACAGCGAGCTGAACAAGGGCACGACGTTCTCGATCTTCCTGCCGCGCTTCAAAGGCGAGATGCCGGTGGCGCCGGTCGAAACCGCGCCCGCGCGAGACATCACCGGACAGGACACGATCCTTCTCGTCGAAGACGAGGAAGCGGTGCGCAGTTTCGCGGCACGTGCCTTGCGCGTGCGCGGCTACAAGGTGCTGGAAGCGCCAGGCGGCGAAGAGGCGCTGGAACTGGTGCGCAATCATCCCGGCCCGATCCATCTGCTCATCACCGACGTGGTGATGCCGAACATGGACGGCCCCACGCTGGTGCGGAATCTCAAGCGCCTGCGTCCGGAAATCGCCGTGATCTTCATGTCCGGCTACGCGGAGGAAGCGTTCCGCCGCAACGAGCAGAACACGGCCGATATGCACTTTTTGCCCAAGCCCTTCGGGCTCAAGCAGTTGGCGGCAAAGGTGAAAGACGTGCTGTCGCTTGCGCCCGCCCCGAAGAGCTAAAGCGCTTTTGCACTGCACCTAACACAAAAGTGTCCGCTGCCATTCGCGCGCGCGGATAGAGTTCACCCGCTCTCCGGGAGAACCAATTCCATGAAAAAGATTTTGCTTGGCGCCGCGATAGCGCTTGTCCTGAGCGGCGGCGCCTTCGCGGCGACCACGCCGGATTATGTGACCAAAGCCGTTAGCGACACGACACGTCCCAAAGCCGAAGTCGATCGCGACGCGATCCGTCTGCCCGCCGAAACGATCGCCTTCGCCGGCGTGAAGCCCGGCATGAAGGTGGCCGAGCTTGCGCCCGGCGGCGGTTATTTCACACGTATGCTGAGCGATGTGGTCGGCCCCAAGGGGCATGTCTATGGCATCGAGAACAAGAAGTGGGATGATGGCTCGGACGCGAAAGCTGCGGCTGGCCGGGCCAATGTGACCATGCAGTTTGGCCAGTTCGGCGATGTCCATCTGCCGGAAAAGGTGGATCTGTTCTGGATCACGCAGAACTATCACGATCTGCATATCGCCAAGTACAACCCCGTCGCGATTGCCACATTCAACAAGAGCGTCTTCGATGCGCTGAAATCCGGCGGCACGTATTTCATCGTCGACCATCAGGCCAATCCCGGCACCACCGAAGCCGACATCGAGAAGCTGCATCGCATCGAAAAGGCGCAGGTGATCCGCGAAGTCGAAGCCGCCGGCTTCAAGCTGGCAGGCGAGGGCGATGCACTGCATCACGCCGGTGACGACCACACCAAGACGATCTTCGACAAGTCGATCCAGGGCCATACCGACCAGTACATGTTGAAATTCACCAAGCCCTGACTGTTCCGCCACGCGACGGCGTGACAAGCTGCGAGGATGAGGCGTCTTCTTTTCATCCTGCTGCTTGTCGCGCCGTCGGCGGCTTTCGCTGCGTCTTGTCCGTCGAACGGACAGATGATGGCGCGCACCGAGCTCTTCTTCGGCGCCGGCCATGTCAGCGCCTCACAGTGGAAGTTGTTTCTTTCGCGCGAGGTGACGCCGCGCTTTCCGGATGGGCTCACCGCACTGGACGGCTACGGGCAGTGGAAGCGGCCTGACGGCAAAATCTCCGCCGAACGCTCGCGTGTGCTTTTGCTCTGGCATACGCTGACGCCGGGCGCCGACGCCCGGATCGACGCCATCCGCGACGCCTATAAGAAGCGCTTTCACCAACTCTCCGTGATGCGGGTCGACAGCGCGGACTGCGTCTCCTTCTAGCCGCCGTTCTGTTTTCCCGCCCGACTGTCCCATTCGCCGCAGAATTCCATCTTGCGAATGATAATGACTCTCATTATTGAAATGACGGTGTAAGCTATCGAGGGTCGACATGCGGGGAAATCACTGGGTTTTGGCGGCTTTTTGTGCCGTCGCGGGGACGTCGGGGGCATGGGCCGATCCAGCGGCTGGGTTGTCCGGGGCGGCGGGCGGCGCGCTGGAAACGGTGGTCGTCACGGGCGCCAAACTGGTGGACGTGAACAAGGATGCGACGCCGCTCGCGGAGACGCCGCAGAACATCCAGGTCATCTCAGGCCAGCTTCTCTCGGATCAGCGCGACATCACGCTGACCGACGCGCTGCGCAATGTCGCCGGCGTGATGCCGGGTGGCTATTACGCGAATTACGATTATTTCCGCCTGCGCGGCTTCGATGCCTCCGGCTATCTGTATCTCGACGGGCTGCTGTTCGACACCGGCGTGCAATTGAGCGCCGAGCTCTATGGGCTTGAGCAGGTCGAGATCATGAAAGGCCCATCGTCGGCGCTCTACGGGCAAGGCCCGCTCGGCGGTCTGGTCAATCTCGTCAGCAAGCGTCCGCAAGACGAGAATTTCCTGAACCTGCAGGCGAGCTACGGCTCTTACGGCTCCTATGAAGGCGATTTCGACGGCAATGCCGTGCTGTCGGATTCGATGAACGGACGCCTTGTCGCGGTCTTCCGCCACTCCGGCGAATTCACGCAGCATGTCGGCGGCAACGACCGCACCTATATCGCGCCATCGCTCACCTGGAATATTGATGCGGACACGCAGCTCACCGTGCTGGCCTCACTGCAACACGACGATGGCGATTCAAGCTTCCCGCTCACATACATCGGCGGTGTGGTGCCGGGTCCGGTCGGCCATCGCTATCCGCTCGACCGCTACACCGGCGAGCCGGGCCGCTCCAACACCACCATCAGCAATCGCGATGCGATCGGCTATGAGTTCAGTCACCGCTTCAATGACATCTTCACGCTGAAGCAGAACTTCCGCTATGTGTGGAACGACACGAACTGGGATCACATCCTTTATACCGCCTATCTGGATGCGGATGGCCGCACGCTCTATCGCTATCCCTACAGCGCGCATTCGGTGTGGGGAAATTTCGGCGTCGATACGCGGCTCGAAGCCGTGTTCGACACCGGCGCGATCACGCACACGCTGATCGCCGGCATCGACTACTACAACTTCCTCAGCAAATGGAATTCGCAGGAGATCGACTACTCCAACTCCGCGGACTACATGTCGCTCGACCTCTACGACCCGGTCTATGGCACGCCGTTCCCGGCCTATTCGTCCTTCAATCACGTGCGCCAAATCGTGCGCGATACAGGCTATTACGTTCAGGATCACGCCAAGTTCGGCGACTTCACCCTCACATTCGGCGGCCGTTACGACACCGCGCGCGCGGGCGATGGCTGGTCGGGCGTCTTCACTTCGCACAGCGACGACAAGTTCGTGCCGCGCGTGGGACTGACTTACGCGGTCGTGCCGCAGGCGGTGCTCTATGCGAGCTACAGCGAGTCCTTCCTGCCACAGAGTGGAGCGACATTCGGCGGCGTTTCGCTCAAGCCGGAAACCGGCCAGCAATATGAAGCCGGCGTGAAGAGCAATCTCTGGGATGGCCGCGTGGACGTCACCGCGTCCATCTATCAGCTCAAGCGCCAGAACGTGGCCACGGACGATCTCACCCATGCGGGCTACTCGGTGCAGACCGGCGAACAGCAGAGCAAAGGCGTCGAACTCGACGCGCATGCGCAGCTTGCGGATGGCTGGGACGCGATCCTCACTTACGCCTATGTCAACGCACGGGTGACGAAGGACAACGCGATCCCGATCGGCGATCATCCGCTGGATGTGCCGCCCACCAGCATCGGCTTCTGGACGAAATACGAAGTCCAGGACGGCCTGCTCAAAGGCTTTGGCATCGGCGGCGGCATCTATCGCTATTCCTCGCAGGAAGGCGATCTGCCCAACACGTTCAAGCTGCCGGACTACACGCTGGTCAACGCGCTGCTGAGCTATGACTTCGGCCCGGCGGAGCTGCAGTTCAACGTCAAGAACCTGTTCGACGAGCGTTACTATCTGGGTTCCTACAGCGACACCTATATCCAGCCCGGCGCGCCGCGGAATTACATGCTCACCTTGAGCTGGAAAATGTGATGCGCGCAGCGCTCGTCCGCCTTCATCGCTACGCGGGATTGAGCCTGGCGCTCTTTCTCGCGCTGGCGGGGCTGACGGGAAGCGCCATCGTGTTCAACGAAGAGATCGACGCCTTTCTCAATCCGTCACTGTTCAAGACGGAGACGCTGGGGACGCCGCTCTCGCCGGATTTGCTCGCAGACAGGGTCCAGCGCGCGCTCCCCTTGGCGCAGGTCACCCTGATTCCGCTGGCGAGCAAACCCGGCGAGGCGGCTGTTCTCCGCGTGGAGGGCAGGAGCGGTGCGGCGCTCGATTACGATCAGGTCTTCGCCGATCCGGTGACGGGAAAGGTGCTGGGCAAGAGGTTGTGGGGCGCCTGCTGCTTCTCGCCCGTGCATCTGATGCCGTTTCTTTATCTCTTCCACTACACGCTGCAGCTTCCCGGTGTGTGGGGAATCCTCTTCATGGGAATCATCGGCTGCATCTGGACGATCGATTGCTTCGTGGGCTTCGCACTCACGCTGCCGCGCGCGGGGCCGTTCTTCGAGCGCTGGAAGATCGCGTGGAAGGTGAAAGGTGGCGCCGGCAATTTCCGCCTCAATCTCGATCTGCATCGCGCCGGCGGCCTGTGGCTGTGGGGCGTGCTGCTGATCGTCGCCGTCACTGGCGTGGGCATGAATTTGCCCGACCAGGTCGTGCGGCCCATCGTGTCGTTGTTCTCGCCGCTCAAGCCTTCGCTGGAAGAGCTGGCTGCCAAGCGCCTGTCGGCGCATCCCAAGCCTGCGCTTCTTTCCTATGACGACGCGATTGCGCGGTTGAAAGCGGAAGCGGCGAAGCATCGTCGGCAGGTCACGCCGCAACTCGTCTTCCATTATGCGGCTTACAATGCCTATGGCGTCGGTTTCACCCGAGCGGGCGAGGATGCGCAAACCGGGCTGGGATCGTCTTATTATTATTTCGATGACCGCACCGGCGCGCTGCTCGATGCCGATGTCGCCGGGCAAGGCAGCGCCGGCGACATCTATATGCAGGCGCAATATCAGCTTCACACCGGCCGGATCCTCGGCCTGCCGGGGCGCATCCTGATCTTCCTGACGGGCCTCGTGGTGACGATGTTGTCCCTGACCGGTATCTATATCTGGGCCCGCAAAAACCGCTGGTTCCGGCACCGTCTGGCCGGCCAACAGGCCCGGAATCGGTCCCGCGATTCGGCGCCGGCGGGCGTTCCGGCAGCGGCGGAATAAATCCGCGAACGTCCCTAGAACAATATCCAGTATTTCCAAGTCGAATCAGCGCTTTGGCTAGCGGCTTGCCAATGAGAACAAAGTAGATACATTGCCCTTCGTTGCGTGCCGGTGGGCGGCGTGCAAAGAAGGAGAGACGGTCATGGCAGCCTCGAAGGAAGCGACAGCGTTGCGCGTTGTGGGCAAGGACAAGGACGACAACAACGAGCGCAAGCGGGCCCTTGAAGCCGCGCTGAGCCAGATCGACCGCGCCTTCGGCAAAGGCTCGGTGATGAAGCTGGGCCAGAAGGACCTGGCCGTCGACACCGACACTGTTCCGACCGGCTCGCTGGGCCTCGATATCGCGCTCGGCATCGGCGGTTTGCCGCGTGGCCGTATCATTGAAGTTTACGGGCCGGAATCGTCCGGCAAGACCACGCTGGCGCTGCACGTTGTGGCGGAAATCCAGAAGAAGGGCGGCATCGCGGCTTATGTGGACGCGGAACATGCGCTCGATCCGGTTTACGCCAAGAAGCTCGGCGTCGATATCGACGAAATGCTGATCTCGCAGCCCGACACGGGCGAGCAGGCGCTGGAAATCACCGACACACTGGTACGCTCCGGCGGCGTGGACATCGTGGTGGTGGACTCCGTCGCGGCGCTGACGCCGAAAGCCGAACTCGAAGGCGAGATGGGCGATCAACTCCCCGGCCTTCAGGCCCGCCTGATGAGCCAGGCACTGCGCAAGCTCACCGGCCATATCTCCAAGTCCAACACGATCGTCCTCTTCATCAACCAGATCCGCATGAAGATCGGCATCATGTTCGGCAATCCGGAAACGACGACGGGCGGCAACGCGCTGAAGTTCTATTCGTCGATCCGCCTGGACATCCGCCGTATCGGTGCGATCAAGGACCGCGACGAAGTCGTCGGCAACCAGACGCGCGTGAAGGTGGTGAAGAACAAGGTCTCGCCTCCGTTCAAGCAGGTCGAGTTCGACATCATGTACGGCCAGGGCATCTCCAAGACCGGCGAGCTTTTGGATCTCGGCGTGAAGGCCAACATCGTGGAGAAATCCGGTTCGTGGTTCTCCTATGACGGCGAGCGCATCGGCCAGGGCCGCGAAGCCGCCAAGACCTTCCTGAAAGAACATCCGGAAACCGCCGATCGCATCGAAGCTGCGATCCGCAACAGCGTCGGTCTCATCGGCGAGGTTCTGGCCCATGGCGAGGAGAAGGACGAAGACGCCGAGGACGAATGATGTTCCCGCCGGGACAGGCGGGCTGACATTCAAAGGTTTGCCTGTTCCCTACTGGCATGGGGAACGGCTCCCGAAGGGGTGGTTCGCAAGAGCCACCCCTTCATCCTTTCCGGGATCCGTTGGGTGGATTTCGGCCCGATTTTCCGGCGCAAATGCTGCTTTCCGCCACGCTTCTATCGCCGGGAGCCATGCTCTAGAACACCTCTTTCGCGGGGCTGGCTCAAAAAGCTTTTCGGAAGGTCCGTCATGCTCAAACTGAAAGACGCAGCGCTCCTCAAATCCGACGCCTATGTGAATGGCGCGTGGAGCAAAGGCGCGAAAACCTTCGCCGTCACCAATCCCTCGACCGGCGAAACCATCGCGGACGTTGCCGATCTCACTGCTGCCGATACGCGCGCGGCGATCGAAGCCGCGCAGGATGCTTTCCCTGCCTGGGCGAAGAAGACCGCGAAAGAGCGCGCAGCGCTGATGCGCAAATGGTTCGAGCTCATCATGGCGAACCAGGAAGACCTGGCCGCCATCATGACCGCCGAACAAGGCAAGCCGCTGGCGGAAACGCGCGGCGAAGTTGTGTATGGCGCATCGTTCATCGAATGGTTCGCGGAAGAGGGCAAGCGCATCTATGGCGATGTGATCCCCACCAACGCCGCGGGCCGCCGCCTCATCGTCCTGAAGCAGCCCATCGGTGTCGTCGCCGCGATCACGCCGTGGAATTTCCCCAACGCCATGATCACGCGCAAATGCGCGCCTGCGCTCGCCGCCGGCTGTGCCTTCGTGATCAAGCCCGCCGGCGAAACGCCGCTTTCCGCTCTGGCGCTTGCTGAGCTCGCGCATCGTGCCGGAATCCCCAAGGGCGTGTTCAACGTGGTGACGACCAGCAGATCGTCCGAAGTCGGCATGGAGCTCACGCAGAATCCGATCGTGCGCAAATTCTCCTTCACCGGATCGACGGAAGTCGGAAAGATCCTGATGAAGCAATGCGCCGGCACCATCAAGAAAGTGTCGCTGGAACTGGGCGGCAACGCGCCGTTCATCGTGTTCGACGACGCGGATCTCGACGCCGCCGCCGATGGCGCGATGGCATCCAAGTTCCGCAACATGGGCCAGACCTGCGTCTGCGCGAACCGAATTCTGGTGCAAGACAAAGTCTATGACGTCTTCGCGGAAAAACTCTCGCAGCGCATCGCCAAACTGAAAGTCGGCGACGGCTTCGAAGATGGCGTCACGCAGGGGCCACTCATCACCGAAGACGCGGTGGAGAAGGTCGAGACGCTGCTGAAGGACGCCACGGCGCATGGCGCGAAGATCACCATGGGCGGCAAGCGTGTGAAGGGTCAGTTCTTCGAGCCGACGCTGGTGAAGGACGTCACGCCCGCAATGGACATCGCCAAGACCGAAATCTTCGGACCTGTCGCCACGCTCTTCCGCTTCAAGACGGACGACGAAGCCATCCGCATTTCCAATGACACAGAGTTCGGCCTCGCGGCGTATTTCTATGCCCGCGATGTCGGACGCATCTTCCGCGTCGCCGAAGCTTTGGAATACGGCATCCTCGGCATCAACGAGGGCATCATCTCCACCGAAGTGGCGCCGTTCGGCGGCGTGAAGGAATCCGGCATCGGCCGCGAAGGTTCGAGATACGGCATCGAAGATTATGTTGAGATCAAATATCTGGCCCTCGGCGGCCTTGGAGACATTTGAATGATTCCGCGTTACTCCCGCCCGGACATGGTTGCGATCTGGTCGGACGAAACCAAATACCGCATCCATTTCGAGATCGAAGCGCATGCCGCTGACGCGATGGCGGACCTTGGCGTCATCCCGAAAGAGGCCGCCGCGGAGATCTGGAAGAAAGGCAATGCGGCAACGATCAGCCCCGATCGTATCGTCGAGATCGAGCAGGTCACGCGACACGAGACGCTGGCGTTCACGCAGCATCTGGCGGAGCTGATCGGTCCCTCCGCGCGCTTCGTGCATCAAGGCATGACGTCGTCCGACGTTCTGGACACCACGACCGCGGTGCAGCTCACGCGCGCGACGGACATTCTGATCGCCGATGTCGATCTGCTGCTTGCCGCGCTGAAGAAGCGCGCGCTCGAACACAAATACACGCCCACCATCGGCCGCAGCCACGGCATCCACGGCGAACCGACGACGTTCGGGCTGAAGCTCGCGGGCTTCTATGCCGAATTCCTTCGCAACAAGGAGCGGCTCAAAACCGCGCGCGCCGAAGTGGCGACGACCATGATCTCCGGCGCGATGGGCACGTTCGCGAATGTCGATCCACGCGTCGAAGCCCATGTCGCCGAAAAGCTGGGCCTGCGTTATGAGCCGGTGTCGACACAGGTGATCCCACGTGATCGCCACGCCGCCTATTTCGCGGCGCTGGCGGTGGTGGCGAGTTCGCTGGAGCGCCTCGCCACCGAAGTGCGCCACCTGCAGCGCACCGAAGTGGTGGAAGCGCAGGAATTCTTCGCGGAAGGGCAGAAAGGCTCCTCCGCCATGCCGCACAAGCGCAATCCCATCCTCAGCGAGAACGTCGTCGGCCTGTCGCGCGTGGTGCGTTCCTATGCGACGCCGGCGTTCGAGAATGTCGCGCTCTGGCATGAGCGGGATATGTCGCATTCCTCGGTCGAACGCTTCATCGCGCCGGATGCGACCATCACGCTGGATTTCGCGCTGGTGCGAATGGCCGGCGTGATCGACAAGCTTCTGATCCGCGCCGACAAGATGCAGAAGAATTTGGATCTCACGCAAGGCATCGTGCATTCGCAGCGCGCGCTGCTGGCGCTGACGCAGGCCGGCATCGAGCGCGAGGCGGCCTACAAGCTGGTGCAGTCCAACGCGATGCGCGCCTGGGCCGGCGAAGGCACGCTGCTGGATTTGCTGAAGGCCGATCCGGTGGTCTCAAAAGCGGTGCCGGCCAAATCGCTCGAAGCGATGTTCGACAACGACTACCACTTCAAGCACGTCGACACGATTTTCAGCCGCGTCTTCGGTTAGCCCCACCCGCCCTCAAGGGCCGTCTCTTGTTTCGGCCAAGTCCCCACCTATGTGATGGACATGCGCGGAGCCCCGCGCCTTGGGAGGGAGCCATGAATTTCGCGGTTTTCGCGCCGAAGCGGTTGATTTCGCTGGGTGCCGTTGTGGCCTGCACGGTCGGCCTGTCCGGCTGTTTCGATCTTTCGCAGAAGGTCGCCATCGGCGGCGACGGTTCCGGAGGGTATCAGATCGCGGTCACGGCCGACGGCCTCGTCGGCGAAGGCATCCGCAAACATCACGCCGATATGGATTTCGATGACGACATGCCGATGCATACCCGCGTGTCGGTCGTGGACGGCAAATCCGTGCAGACCAGCGGCACCGCGTTCCACGACCTTTCCGATCTCAGGCTTTCGGATGAAACCATCAGCCTGCATGTGAAAGGCAAGAAGCTGCTCGGCCTCGGCGGCACTGAAGTGAACTTCCACCGCTCTTTCCACATCGACAGCGCGCGCCGTCATCACGACGAGGATTCAGACGATCACATCGGCAAGGACATCCTCACTTCGATGTTCGGCGACCACACCTACACGTTCAGCGTCTGGCTGCCGGGCTCCGTGGATCACATCAATCCGATCTATGTCGGCTCGCAGGAAGTGAAACCGGTCGTCACGCAGGACGGCAACGGCCACCTCATCACCTGGCGCATGAAGCTGACGGACATGTTCCTAGCCGATGAACTCAACTTCGACGTCGATTTCACCGCGCATGGCAATTTCCACGACACGCAGACCCGCTGGGTGGCGCACCACCGGCATCACCACCACAGCGACGAGACGTGACGTGATAGTTGCCGCTTAATTCCTCCGACCAATAACGTCATGGCCGCCACGAGGGCGGCCATGACGGTTATAGATTTGTCGCTTTATTTGTCTAACGCATACGCGATCACCTGATCGCCGCGCTTTGTGTCGAGCTTGGAGTGGCCGCCGGCGGCGATCACCACATACTGCTTGCCTTTCCACATATAGGTCATCGGCGTCGCCTGTCCGCCCGCAGGCAAGCGGCCTTTCCACAACTCCTTGCCGGTCTTCGCATCGAAGGCGCGGATGTAGTCGTCCATCGCCGCGCCGATGAACACCAGCCCGCTTGCCGTCACCATCGGCCCGCCGAGATTGGGCGTGCCGGTCTTGCCCAGCACATATTCGCTGAACGGCACCATGTCTTCCGTCGTGCCCAGCGGCACCGACCACAGGATCTTGCCTGTATGCATGTCGACGGCGTGCAGCTGTCCCCAGGGCGGCGGGTTGCATGGCATATGCCACGGCGACGCGATGACTTCGCGCATCATGCCGAACGGCGCGCCATCGTTGGGCGAGACTTCTTTGTCCGCAAACCGCTCGCGTGTCGCCGAGAAATCCTTCTGCTTGATGAGCGTGACAAGGTGCATCACGTTCGAGGTGTTCACATAAACGATGTCATGCGCCTGATCGAAAGCGAGGCCGCCCCAGTTCGTGCCGCCGCCCGTGAACGGATAGATGATCGTGCCTTTGAGGCTCGGCGGCGTGTAAAGCCCGTCATGCCGCGCGGCGGCGATCTTCTCCCGGCATTTGCCGCGATCCCAGAACGTCAAGCCGAACGCATCGTCCGGCGTGATGTGATTGGCGGCGAGCGGTGCGGGCGCGACCGGTATCGGCTGCGTCGGTGAAAGCTTCTCGCCCGGCGCACCATCCTGCGGCACCTTGCGTTCGACAACCGGAATGAGCGGCTGGCCGTTCTCGCGGTTGATCGTGAACAGCAAGCCCTGCTTCGTCGGCTGCAACACCGCCGGCACGGTCTTGCCCTTGTATGTCACCATCCCCAAGGTCGGCTGCGCGGGAATGTCGTAGTCCCACACGTCGTGATGCGTTGTCTGGAACGACCATGCCACGCTGCCGTCGCTGACATGCAGCGCCACGATGCTGTTCGCATATTTGCCGCTGCCCACCCGCAAGCCGCCCCAGAAATCGGTGCTGGCGCTGGAGACGGGCAGGATCACCAGGCCCTGCTTCCCGTCGACGCTCATCGGCGCCCACACATTCGCCGCGCCGCCGCGGAATCCTTTCGGCTCATCGGCGAGCGGATCGAAGCTCCATTTCGGCGCGCCTGTCACCGCATCGAAGGCATGCACGGTGCCGCGCAGCTCATCGACTTTCTGGTTGTCGTCGATGGAGGAACCCACGATCACCACGCCATGCGTCACCACCGGCGCGGAGGTCGTGTGGATGCGGCCGAAATGCTTGCCCTCGATCTGCTGGCCCGGCGGGATGATCACGGTGCCGTTGTTGCCGAACGCGGGACAGAGCTTTCCACTCTTCGCATCCAGCGCGATCAGCCGCCGGTCCGCGGTGTTCATGTAGATGCGCGTCGCGCACAAGCCGTTCGCACCCGGCACCGCGGCATAGGCCACGCCGCGGCAGATGAAATCGTTGGGATAGCGCATGTCGATGTTGAGCTTCGGATCGAAGCGCCAAAGCTGCTTTCCCGTTCCCGGATCGAGCGCGCTTACCTCGTTGAAGGGCGAGCAGACATAGAGCTTGCCGTCCGCCAGGATGGGTGTGTTCTCAAAGGAGGCGCGGTGCATGGCTGCCGCCTTCGTCACCATGTCGCCAGTCGAGAAGCTCCAGGCTTGCTTCAGATCGGTGACGTTGGCGGGTGTGATTTGTGTGGCAGAAGAGTAACGCTGCCCCCCTTCATCGCCGCCATAATAGCTCCAGCCCGTTCCCGCCTTTGCGCAGGTGCCTGCGAGGATCAGGACCCCCGCCGCCACAACCGCTTTCATCACATCGCCCGTGCGCATCGGCCTCTCCCTCAGCGTGTGCCGGCCATCCTATATTCAGGCCATGTCCGGCGTTCCGTCCGATCCCCAATCTGTAGTGCCTGCCACGCCCCTGAAAGGGGCCGGGGCCGGAGCGCGCCGGATACGTGATTTCTGGCAATGGCTTGGGATCAGCGGCGACGCCGTGGGGACGAGCGGAACGCTCCGGCGGACGTTCCTTTATGCCTTCGCCACGGCGGCCACCATGGTCGCGGCCGTCAACGCCATCAATGTCATCACGATCACGCATGCGCCGCGGATGGACCTGGCCGGTCCTGTCGTGTGGGAGGGTTCGAGCTGGATCGCGCTCATGGCCTTTTTCTGGCTGCCGTGGATCGGCTACCGGCTTGCGCCGCCCTTCGTCCGCCCGCGCTGGAAGCTGCTGGTTCACATTCCCACCGTTTTCCTGTTCTCGCTGGCCCATGTCTGCGGCTTCATCCTGGTGCGCAAGCTGATCTACTGGCTGGCGGGCGAGCATTATGACTTCGGCAGTTTCTGGCCGAATTTCTTCTACGAGTTCCGCAAGGATGTGCTGGGTTATGCGTTGTTCATTGCCGGCTTCGCGCTGATCGAGCATCTGCTGCGCCAGCAACAGCTCATCGACACACCGGGGCAGACGCTCACCTTCGACATCCGCGATGGCGCGAAACTCAATCGCGTACGGCTGGAGGAAGTGCTCGCCGTCGCCTCGGCGGGTAACTACGTGGAATTCGTGCTGCGCGACGGACGCAAGCTGATGATGCGCTCGCCGCTCTCCGCGCTCGAGAATGAGCTCGGCCCCCGCGGCTTTCTGCGCACGCATCGTTCCTGGCTGGTGAATGCCAAGGCCATGACCGCGCTGAAGCCCGAAGGCTCCGGCGACTACACGGTGGAATTGGGCTCTTTGGCGGCTCCGCTGTCCCGACGCTTTCCGGAAGCGCTGGCGAAGTTGCGCGGTGATCAACCCTCCCCTTGAGGGAGGGTCGAATTGCGAAAGCAATTCGGGGAGGGGGCATAGCTCCAGTGTCGAAGCTTGACCCCTCCCCGAAAAACGCTTCGCGTTTTGTCGGCCCTCCCTCAAGGGGAGGGCGGGTTCTTTATTTCGTCTCCGCCATCACCTGATCGCCCGCGATCGCCAGAAGCTCCTGCATCTTGCTGCGGATCGCGTGGTCGCTGGCAGCCACCTTCTTGTCGTCGAAATCCTTGCGGATCTTGCGGAATACATCCTCGTCGCCGGCTTCCTCGAAATCGGCAGCCACGACGGCCTTGGCATAGGCCTCCGATTCGGCGCCGGAAACGCCCATTTCCCCGGCCGCCCACTGGCCCAGAAGCTTGTTGCGGCGGGCCATCACCTTGAAGCGCAGCGCTTCGTCATGCGCCCATTTGCCTTCCGCTGCCTTCTTGCGATCCTCGAATCCGCTGCCCATTCGTAACCTCTTGAAAAATATCCCGAAAAACACCACCTGCCGGTGACGCGATCCACCATAGACCATCAACAGAAATGGCTCTACAGAAGCCGCGCTGCAACCCTGAGCCGCGTTGCCGCGCATATCCGCCATCCGCTAAATTGGCTTCCTAGCGGGGGCTGGAAAGCCCCTTTTCGCTTTTTTGGCCTGACTGGAAAAACCATGTCCATGAAACGCCGCCGCCAGATCTACGAAGGCAAGGCCAAGATTCTCTACGAAGGTCCGGAGCCCGGCACCCTCATCACCTATTTCAAGGACGACACCACCGCGTTCGACGCCACGAAGAAGGCGGTGCTGGACGGCAAGGGCGTCTTGAACAACCGCATCAGCGAATATCTGATGACGCAGCTCATGCAGATCGGCGTGCCGACGCATTTCGTGAAGCGCCTCAATATGCGCGAGCAGCTCGTCAAGGAAGTGGAGATCATTCCGCTCGAAGTCATCGTGCGCAATGTCGCCGCCGGTTCGCTGTCCAAGCGCCTCGGCATCGAGGAAGGCACGATCCTGCCGCGCTCGATCATCGAATATTGCTACAAGAACGACGCGCTGCACGATCCGCTGGTCAGCGAAGAGCACATCACCGCGTTCGGCTGGGCCAGTCCGCAGGATCTCGATGACATCGTGAACCTCACGATCCGTATCAACGATTTCCTCTCCGGCCTTTTCCTCGGCGTCGGCATCAAGCTAGTGGACTTCAAGGTGGAGTTCGGCCGGCTCTGGGAAAACGATTACATGCGCATCGTGCTGGCCGACGAGATCAGCCCGGATTCGTGCCGCCTGTGGGACGCGCAATCCAACGAGAAGATGGACAAGGACCGCTTCCGCCGCGATCTGGGCGGCGTGGTCGAAGCCTATTCGGAAGTGGCGCGCCGCCTCGGCATCATGCCGGAAAGCACGCCGGGCGAGAACAAGGGCCCGGTGCTGGTGCGCTGATGCGCTGAAATGACTCGCGCATAGGTTCTGTGCGGAGTTGGTTGTGGATTTCCACCCTCCCCTTGAGGGAGGGTCGAAGCACGAAGTGCTTCGGGGAGGGGTGACGGCTCAGTCGTCACCGCTTGACCCCTCCCCGAAAAATTCTTCGCTGCGCTACGAATTTTATCGACCCTCCCTCAAGGGGAGGGTGGTTACGGAGAAAGACTTTGAAAGCGCGTGTGTTTGTCACTCTCAAAAATGGCGTTCTCGATCCGCAGGGAAAAGCGATCGGCAATGCGCTGCACGGCCTCGGCTTCGGCGCCGTCGGCGAAGTGCGCCAGGGCAAGGTCATCGATCTCGAACTGAAAGAAACCGACGAGGGCAAGGCCCGCGCCTCGTTGAAAGACATGTGCGAGAAGCTTCTCGCCAACACCGTCATCGAGAAATACGAGATCGAGCTGAAGGCATGAACCACGGCGTTCGCACCTCCCATCACCTCCCCCTCGTGGGGAGGTCGAAACGCGCAGCGTTTCGGGTGGGGGGTAATCCTGCATCGGCGTCCCCCCACCCAAAAAATCCTTCGCTGCGCTTGGATTTTTTGACCTCCCCACAAGGGGGAGGTGATTGCGTGGAGTCTGTGCTTTGAAGAGCGCCGTCATCGTTTTTCCGGCTTCCAATTGCGATCGCGATGCGCAGACGGCGCTGAAGCAGCTAACCGGCAAAGACCCGCACATGGTGTGGCATCAGGACAGCGCGCTGCCAGATGTCGATCTCGTCGTGCTGCCGGGCGGGTTCTCCTACGGCGATTATCTGCGTTGCGGCGCGATGGCGAGCCAGTCTTCAGTGATGAAAGCGGTGAAGGCGCATGCGGAGAGGGGCGGCGCGGTCATCGGCATCTGCAACGGCTTTCAGGTGCTGACCGAAACCCACATGCTGCCCGGCGCGCTGATGCGCAATGCCGATCTAAAATTTGTCTGCCGCCCGGTGAAGCTGACGGTGGAGGAAACGCAATCCGCCTTCACGCGCAAATATTCCAAAGGTCAGGAGATTTCGATCCCCGTTGCGCATGGCGAAGGCAATTACTTCGCCGATGAGGAAACGCTGAACCGCCTCGAAGGCGAGAACCGTGTCGCGTTCCGTTATGCCGAGGGCGACAACCCCAACGGCTCCGCGCGCAACATCGCCGGCATCTTGAACGAGAAGCGCAATGTGCTGGGCCTCATGCCGCATCCGGAGCGCGTCGTCGATCCGCTGCTCGGCGGCGAAGACGGCAAGGCGCTGTTCCAGAGTTTGATCGAGACGTTGTCGTGATCAGGGCGCGAACGGATTGCGGATACGGAAATGGGTAAGCGATCTGGAATGGCAGGTGAAACATTATTGCCGGACAAGCTCACATTGGATCAGCTCAATAGACAGATTCAGTTTTTGGAATTTCGCTGCAATAGCGACATGAGTGCTTCTCTGAAGCGCAGTTCATTCAAGACGTTGATCTGGTTAGAGGCAGAGCGGGAAAGGCTACACGGAATACTCGCTCCTGATCGCAAAATGGCTCGCAGGAAATGACAGTCCAAATTACCCCTGAACTCGTCAAAGAACACGGCCTTACCGAAGGCGAATACGCGCATATCAAGCGCCTGTTGAATCGCGAGCCGTCTTTCGTTGAGCTCGGCATCTTCTCGGTGATGTGGAGCGAGCACTGCTCCTACAAATCCACGCGCTTTCATCTGCGCAAGCTGCCGACCAAGGCGCCGTGGGTATTGCAAGGCCCCGGCGAGAATGCGGGCGTGATCGATATCGGCGATGGCGATGCCTGCATCTTCAAGATGGAATCGCACAACCATCCATCTTTCATCGAGCCCTATCAGGGCGCGGCCACGGGCGTGGGCGGCATCATGCGCGATGTCTTCACCATGGGCGCGCGCCCCATCGCGATGATGAACGCGCTGCGCTTCGGCGAGCCGTCGCATCCCAAGACGCGCCATCTGGTCGAAGGCGTGGTGCATGGCATCGGTGGTTACGGCAACTGCATGGGCGTGCCCACCGTCGGCGGCGAAGTGAATTTCCACAAAAGCTATAACGGCAACATCCTCGTCAACGCGATGTGCGTGGGCCTCGCCAAGGCGAACAACATCTTCCTCTCCGCCGCCAAGGGCGCGGGCAACCCCGTCGTCTATATCGGCTCCAAAACGGGCCGCGATGGCATCCACGGCGCCACGATGGCGAGCGCGGAATTCGACGATGCGTCGGACGAGAAGCGCCCCACGGTGCAGGTCGGCGATCCGTTTACCGAGAAGCTTCTGCTCGAAGCCTGCCTCGAACTGATGGCGACGGACGCGATCATCGCCATTCAGGACATGGGGGCTGCGGGCCTCACCTCCTCATCCGCCGAAATGGGCGACAAGGGCGGCAGCGGCATCGAGCTCGATCTCGACAAGGTCCCGCAGCGCGAAGCCAACATGACGGCTTACGAAATGATGCTGTCGGAAAGCCAAGAGCGCATGCTTGCGGTGCTGAAGCCCGGCCGCGAAGCGGAAGCCGAAGCCATCTTCAGGAAGTGGGAACTGGACTTCGCCGTCATCGGCATCACCACCGACACCAAGCGCCTTCTCGTCAAGCACAAAGGCAAGATCGAAGCCGACATGCCGATCACCGCGCTGTCGGATGAGGCGCCGGTGCTGGAACGTCCGTTCACGCCGCCTGCGCCGAAACATGCGCCGGTGAAGTTCGACACCTCGAAGAAGCTGATGGACTCGCTGGTCACGGTGATCGGCTCGCCTGACATGGCCTCGCGGCGCTGGGTGTGGGAGCAATACGATCACACCGTCATGGCCGACACCGTGCAGAAGCCCGGCGGCGATGCGGCCGTGGTGCGCGTGCATGGCACGAACAAGGGCCTCGCCATCTCCACCGATGTCACGCCGCGCTATTGCGAGGCCGATCCGTTCGAAGGCGCCAAACAGGCGGTGGCGGAGAGCTATCGCAACATCTCTGCCGTCGGCGCGCTGCCACTGGCGGTGACGGACAATCTGAACTTCGGCAATCCGCAGAAGCCGCAGATCATGGGCCAGATCGTTTCCGGCATCGAAGGCATCGGCGAAGCCTGCCGCGCGCTGGATTATCCGGTCATCGGCGGCAACTGCTCGCTCTACAACGAGACCAACGGCGAAGGCATCCTGCCCACGCCGGCCATCGGCGGCGTCGGCTTGATGAAGGATGTGCATCGCATGGCCACAGTCGCGCTGAAGCGCGAAGGCGATGCGCTGCTGCTCATCGGTGAAACGCGCGGCCATCTCGGCCAGTCGATCTATCTGCGCGAAGTGGAAGGCCGCGAGGAAGGCGGTGCGCCGCCGGTCGATCTGAAGGCCGAACGCAAGCATGGCGACTTCGTCCGCAAGCTCATCGAGGCTGGCCGCGTGGACACGGTGCATGATTGCTCCGACGGCGGCCTCATCGCCGCGCTCGCGGAAATGGCGCTGGCCGGAAATATCGGCGTCGATGTCGGCGTTGCCGGCACCACGGTGGACGCCATCCCGTTCTTCTTCGGCGAGGATCAGGCGCGTTATGTGCTGGCTGTTCCCGCCAAGGAAGCCGACAAGATCGAAGGCGAATTGCGCGCCGCGGGCATCATCCACGCCATCATCGGCAAGACGGTTGCGGAGAAGGTGGTGCGCGTGGAGCGTGAAGGCGAAGTCTCCATCGCCGCCTTGCGCAAGGCGCATGAGGAGTGGTTTCCGAAATACATGTCGGCGCCACACACGAACTAACTCTCGTTGTCATCCCGGCCCAGCGATGCGCCAGCATCGCGCCGAGCCGGGACCCATCGCGCAAGCGGCACAATGGGTCCCGGGTCTCGCTGTGCTCGCCCGGGATGACAATGATGATGATTGGGATAAAATAGCATCATGGGTATGCCCGCTGCCGATATCGAGAAACTGATCCGCGAAGCCTTTCCGGATGCGGATGTGACGATCACTGCGCTGGCCGATGATGATGACCATTGGGCAGCCATGGTTTCCTCTGCTGCGTTCAAGGGCAAAACCCGCGTGCAGCAGCACCAGATGGTTTACGCGGCGCTGAAAGGCCGCATGGGCGGCGAACTCCACGCGCTGTCACTACAGACGGCGGCAAAAGACTGAATGTCCGCTACCGTTTCCGTGGTTTGGGAACCGGCGTTATTCTTGACGCTTGAGAAAGCCAGGCTTAACTCAGTGCCATCGAAATCGAGGCTCCTATGACGACCGTTCACGACCGCATCCAGAGCGAAGTTTCCGGCAACGATGTGTTGCTGTTCATGAAGGGCACGCCCGTGTTTCCGCAATGTGGATTCTCGGCGGCGGCCGTCGGCATCCTTTCCAACCTCGGCGTGAAGTTCAAAGCGATCGACGTGCTGAAGGATCCGGAGATCCGCCAGGGCATCAAGGAATTCTCCAACTGGCCGACGATCCCGCAGCTCTATGTGAAGGGCGAATTCGTCGGCGGCTGCGACATCCTCAAAGAGATGTACGAAGCCGACGAGCTGGCGCCGTTCCTCGCCGAAAAAGGCATCGTGCTGGAGAACGCGTAAGTACCGCTGTCATCCCCGGCGAGCGCTGCGCAGCAGCGCGAGGGAAGGGGACCCAGGTGGTTATGTTGTCCGCGGTTTGAGAGATTGAAACTCCGCCAAGCGTTCTCCCACCCAGTGTGTTGAACCACCTGGGTCCCCCTCCCCTCGCTTCGCTCGGCCGGGGATGGCAAGCGGTGCTTCAATCGTTCCAGAAATGCCGCTTCCAGATCTCTTTCAGCGCGGGGCGCTGCGATAGCGCTTTGGACAGCGCATCCAACTTCGGGATATGCCCCGCCGCCGCCCAGTCTTTCCCGAGCGAGCCGCGCCAGCGCGAAAACATCGCGGCATAGATGTCGAGAATGGAAAAACCGCTCGGCAAGAACCATGGCCCCGCCACTTGCCGCTCCACGATCAGCAGGCGTTCGCGGATTCGCTCGCGTGCTTTCGCGCGCAACGCTTCGGCGTTTTCGCCTTTCGATGCGAAGCGCTCCGGGTAATCGCTCACCTCCACCATCGGGTAGATCTCCGCCGACATGAAGGCGAGCCAGCGGTAGGCATAAGCCCGCTCCACGCTCGCCTGATTGGGCAGTAGATGCGCGTTCGGGAAATGATCGGCGATGGTCAGCAGGATCGCCAGCGACTCGGTGATGATCTGGCCTTCCGGCAATTTCACCGCCGGCATCTTGCCGCTCGGATTGATGGCCAGGAATTCCGGCTTCTTCTGCTCGTTCTTTTCCAGCGAGATCAGATGGAAATCATAAGGCGCGCCGGCTTCCGCCAGGGCGGCCTCTGCCGAGAACGCGCCGGAGCCCTTGTCGCCATAGACCGTGAACATGAAAGGGAATCCTTGGAAAGGAAGGCGCGCCAGCATCGCAGATAGGCACGCGCCGGAAAAGAAAAAGGGCCGCGAGGTTTTGCCCCGCGGCCCCATAAAGAAACAATATCCCGAAGAATTAGCGGGAATAGAATTCGACGATGAGGTGCGGCTGCATCTGCGAGGCATACGGCACGTCGGCCAGCTTCGGCGTGCGCACGAACTTCGCCGTCATTTTGTCGTGGTTGGCTTCGATGTAATCGGCCACATCGCGCTCCGGGCTCTTCGTCGCCTCAAGCACCAGCGCCATGTCCTTCGCCTTTGCGGAAAGCTCCAGCGTGTCGCCTTCCTTCACCTGGTACGAAGAAACCGTAACGCGGCGGCCATTGACCTTCACGTGGCCATGGGACACGAGCTGGCGCGCAGCGAACGGCGACGGCACGAACTTGGCGCGATAGACGACGGCGTCGAGGCGGCGCTCGAGAAGGCCGATCATGTTCTCGCCGGTGTCGCCCGGGCGGCGCGAGGCTTCCTGGTAGTATTTGCGGAACTGGCGCTCGGTGATGTTGCCGTACACGCCTTTCAGCTTCTGTTTGGCCTGCAGCTGCGTGCCGTAGTCGGAGAGCTTCTTGTTGCGGCGCTGGCCATGCTGACCGGGGCCATAGGAGCGCTTGTTGACCGGGCTCTTGCCGCGGCCCCAGATGCTCTCGCCCATGCGGCGGTCGATTTTGAATTTGGCGGATGCGCGCTTGCTCATGTCGTCTCAGGCTTTCGAATGCGGTTTGGCGGACGGGTCCGCGAAGGCCGCGCACTATAGTCAGCGATCTTGCACTGTCAATCGCGCTTAAGCCTTGGAAATATTTGGCTTTCTCAAATACACTCAACTAGAAATTGCATCTGATTTGGCTGGCTATAGAGGTTTCCGCCAAGGCTTCTAGCGAGCGAAAGTCATCGCTATACAGGAATCGTCCTGCGGGCGTGGCGGAATGGTAGACGCACCGGACTTAAAATCCGTTGGGCCGTAAGGCCTGTGTCGGTTCAAGTCCGACCGCCCGCACCAATATCAGATCGCCGCCATGGGCTTGCCGGTAGATGCCGGTTGTTCATGAACCGCTATCGCCGGCGCTTCCGGTTCGCGCGCGGGAACGAACAGCTTGTGCGTCGCACCGCCGGCCACGAAATCGAGCGCGCGCAAAACGACCCACAGCGTCACCAGCGCGATACCCACATCGGGATCCAGCCCGAAACTCCGCACCACATGATTGGCGCCTTCCACGCCCGCGGCGGCTGCAACCAGGCACCAGCAGATCGCCAGCGCGGCCATGGCCAGGACGACCAGCCACAGCACGATCTTGTCGGCCCAGATCAGACGCAGATGATTTCGAACGCTTCGCATGGGGCAACCCTCATGGCTGCAACGCGGGCGCGGCGAATAAGGTTGCGCCGCGTGGCAGCGCCAAGAACAATGCTACTCCAAACATAGATGGGGGTGCAGATGACGGGCGGCAACAGGCGTGAAATCTTGGCAATGGGCGCTGCGGTGGCGGCAAGTTCCATATCGGCACAGGCATTCGGAAAAGCCGCGGCGAAGGCGGCAAAAGGGGCGGGCGGCATGATCGTCGTCAATGCGCTGGGCGGATTGGAGAACCCAAATCTCGCGCTCACCCGCCCGCAAAGCGACAACCCTGTCGGCATGGAGCGGATCGACATGGACGATCGCACCATCGCCGATGCGCGCGCCTCCGGCCTGACCGCGGTGAACATCACGTTGGGTTACGTCGGCGGCCCGCAGGAGCCATACGAAGACACCATCCGCACCATCGCCATGTGGGACGATGCGTTGCGCGCGCGGCCGAACGATCTGCTGCGCGTAGAGAAGGCGGACGACATCCTGCGCGCCAAGCGCGAGAACAAGATCGGCCTGATCTATGGCTTTCAGAACGCCGCGATGATGGGCAACGATGCCAGCCGCGTCGCCACCTTCAAGGGCCTCGGCGTGCGCGTGATCCAGCTCACCTACAATCCGCGCAACCAGCTCGGCGACGGCTCGATGGTGAAGGAGAACAAGGGCCTCACCGATTTCGGCCGCGAAGTGGTGGCGCAGCTCAACGAGCATCGCATCATGGTGGATCTGTCGCATTCGGGGCAGAACACTTGTCTCGATGCGGCGCGCGCCTCCAAAGCGCCGATCTCGATCAACCACACCGGCTGCCGCGCGCTGTGCGACATGCCGCGCAACAAGACGGATGAGGAATTGAAGCTTGTCGCATCGAAAGGCGGTTTCGTCGGCATCTATTTCATGCCGTTCCTGAAAGCCGACAGCCATCCGCATGCGGAAGACGTCGTGGCGCATATCGATCATGCCGTGAATGTCTGCGGCGAGGATGTGGTGGGCATCGGAACCGATGGCGACGTCACCGGCATCGACGACATGAATGTGTATCGCAGCTTCGCCGCCAAGCAGATCGCCGACCGCGCCAAGCAGGGCCTCGGCGCCACCGGCGAAACCCCGGACACCTATCCCTTCGTGATCGACCTGCGCGGGGTGGATCAGTTCCGCAAGCTGGAAGGATTGCTGAAAGCCAAAGGCTACAGCGACACGCGCATCGAAAAGATCATGGGCAGGAACTTCCTGCGCTACGCGAAGGAGATTTGGGGTTGATCCATCACCTCCCCCTTGTGGGGAGGTCGAAAAAGCGAAGCTTTTTCGGGTGGGGGGTGGATGCGCGCCGCCCCCACCCGAAAAATTCTTCGCTGCGCTCCGAATTTTATCGACCTCCCCACAAGGGGGAGGTGATTAAGCGCTCTTCCTGAGTTCGAAATCGTTCGGATTGGGCTTCAGCGTCGCGCTCCAATATTCCACGAGCGGGAAGGGCCAGTTCTGGCTGACGCGGCCCTTGGCGTTCTTGTACCAGCTCGTCACCTGCGGCGCCCCCCAGGCCATCATCTTGTTGGCTTCGTCGACGCGCGCATTGAACGTGTCGTGCACCTTCTCTTTCGGCTCCAGCGTGGCGTTGCCGGTTTCGGCGAGCAGGCGCAGGCAGCCCATGATGTAGCGCACGGAGCATTCGCTGAAGAAGATGATCGAGCCGTTCACCACGATGTTGGTGTTGGGGCCGTAGATCATGAAGAAGTTCGGGAAGCCCGGAACGGTCATGCCAAGATAAGCGCGCGCATCGCCGTTCCACTTGTCGTGCAACTCCACGCCGCCGCGGCCATAGACCTTGAAGGTGCGCAGGAAATTGCTGGCGTGGAAGCCGGTGCCGTAGATCAGCACCTCTGAGTCATATTGCTTGCCGTCTTTCGTCTTCACGCCGGCCGCGTTGATCTCCGCGATGGGTTCGGTGACGAGTTCGACATTCGGCCGCTTCAGCGCCTCCACCCATTTGCCGTTGTCACGCAGCGAGCGTTTCCCCCCGAAGGGATAATCCGGGATGATCTTGTCGAAGAGCCACGGCGCATCATCGGTCTGCGGCTTGATCGCAGCGGTCAGCATCTCGCGCAGCAGCGCGTTGTTCGGGGATACCGCGTTGGGCGAACCGTTCCAGGTCGGGTCGGTCTTCACGAATTCATAAATGCCGTCCGTCAGCATCCAGAACAGCCAGAAGCGATACCATTTGCCGTACATGGGAACGTGCTCAAGCAGCCACTTTTTCCCTTCGCCGACCTTGTCGTGATAGTCCGGCGTCGGCCCCAGCCAGGGCGGCGTGCGCTGGAAGACCTTCATCTCCTTCACGTCCGGCGCGATCTCCGGCACGAACTGGAATGCGCTGGCGCCCGTGCCGATCACGTTCACGCGCTTGCCTTTCAGGTCGACATCATGCCGCCACGTGGCGGAATGGAAGGTCGGGCCCTTGAACGCGCCGACGCCGGGGATGTCCGGCAGCTTGGGCTGGTTGAGCTGGCCGACCGCGCTGATCACCGCATCGGCGACAATCGTTTCCTCCTTGCCGCTCTTGTCCTTGATCTTCACATGCCATTTCGACGCCTTTTCGTCGAAGCGGCTCTCCAGCACCTGCGTCTCGAAGCGGATATTCTTGCGCAAGCCGTATTTGTCCGCCGTGCGCTGGAAATAGCCGAGCAGCACGTCTTGCGTGGAATAGTGATAGGGCCAGTCGTGGTTCGGCTCGAAGCTGAACGAATACATGTGGTTCGGATTGTCCACGCGGCAGCCGGGATAGGTGTTCTCGAACCACGTCCCGCCGACATCGGCATTTTTCTCGATCACATCGAACGCGATGCCCGCCTGCTGCAGGCGGATCGCAGAGAGAATGCCGCTCATTCCCGCGCCGATCACAACGACCCGCATGTCTTTCCGCGCCGCCTGCAGCTTGGGACTTTCCCAATGGGGATGCTTCGCGTCCTGCCCGGAAATCCCTAGCTCTTCTTCCATGAAGGGCAGGTAGTGCTCGGGGATATCGACGCCCGCGATGAAGTTCATCATCCGGTGCAGCGTGTCGTTGGACGGCGCGGGCGGCAGCTTCTGACCGTTCACAAGATAGGTTTCGATGGCGTCTTTCGCGCGCGCGCGCAGCTTCGCCTGCGTCTCTTCGTTGTATCCGCCCAGCCGCCCTTCGGCGAAAAAGTCATAGACGGGCCGCGGGAAGTCATCGAGGACGCCGGCATTGCCTTCCAGATGCACGATGGCCATCAGCAGCGCGGGCAAATGCGCCTGTTGCAGTCCAAGTTCGAGCAATTCTTCGCGCGCCATGTTTTTGTTCTGGTTCAAGCGTTTCCAGCGCAAATGGAACGCCGCCACGCAGGCTACGTCAAGCAAACGAAAATGCCGGCCTCAACAAAGAGACCGGCGCTTTCCGTAGCGTCGCGCGACTTACCAGATGTGGACGCGGTTCTCCGGCGCCAGATACAGCTTCTCGCCCGGCTTCACATCGAACGCTTTGTACCAGGCATCCACATTGCGCACGTTGTCGGCGCGGTATTCGCCCGGCGCGTGCTCGTTGGTGAGGATCTGCCGGCGCAGCGCCGCTTCGCGCGTCTTCGTCCGCCACACCGTCGCATAGCCGAGGAAGAACTGCTGCTCGCCGGTGAACCCGGCATCCTTCGGCGCGGGCTTGCCGTGCAACGTCGCCAGCCAGGCATCGTGGCTGGCGTTGAGGCCGCCCAGATCGGCGATGTTCTCGCCCAGGGTCAGCTTGCCGTTCACCGCCAGATCGGGGAAGGGCTTGTAGCCGTCATATTGCTTGGCCAGTTGATCGCCGGCGGCGGTGAAATGGTCCATGTCGGCCTTCGTCCACCAGTTCGTCAGCTCGCCATGCGGCCCGAACTGCGCGCCCTGATTGTCGAAGCTGTGGCTGATCTCGTGGCCCAGCGTCACGCCGATGCCGCCATAATTCACCGCGTCCGGCGCGTCGGGATCGAAGAACGGCGCCTGCAGGATCGCCGCGGGAATGTTCACCGCATTCTGCAAAGGCAGGTTCACGGCATTTACCGTCTGCGGCGTCATGCACCACTGGCTGCGATCCACCGTCTGGCCGAGGCGGCCGAGCCAGTAATGATAATCCGCTTCCTCGACGCGCAACTGATTGCCCAGCGCGTCGCCCTTCACGATCTTCACATCGGCATAGCTGCGCCAATGCTCCGGATAGCCGATGCCGACATAGAAGGAATCGACTTTCTCCTTCGCCTTGGCGCGCGTCGTGGGATTCATCCAATCCAGATGATCGATGCGATGTTTCAGCGCCGTCTTGATGTTGGAAACCATCTCCTCCGCTTTCGCCTTGGCGGACGCGGGGAAATACTTCTTCACATAAAGCTGGCCCACCGCGTCGCCCAGCGCCGCGTTGGTCGCGTTCACCGCGCGCTTCCAGCGCTCCGCCTGCTGCGGAACGCCGGAGAGCGTGTGCGCATAGAAATCGAAGCTCTCATCCGCGAAGGCCTTGGGCAGGAACGCGGAATGGTCGTCCACGGCGTGATAGGCGAGATAATCGCGCCAAACATCCAGCGACGTCGTCTTCACGACCGAGGCTATGGTGGAAATCGCCGCCGGCTGCCAGACAATGAAATTGTCCTGCCCCGAAAGCCCCGCCGCGTTGAAATAGGCGTCCCAGTCGAAGCCCGATGCCTTGGCCGCGAAATCCGCGCGCTTCCAGGCGTTGTTGGCCTTTAGAATGTCTTCGGAATCCGTGCGGCTTTCCTGCGCGTCAGCGATCTTCTTCTCCAGATCGAAGATCGCCTGCGCGCGCTTGGCCGGATCGGATACCTTCATCAAGGTCAGCACCTTGGTGATGTGCGCGATATACTTCGTACGAATGTCCGCCATCTTGGCGTTGTCGGTGAGATAGTAATCGCGGTCCGGCAGGCCGATGCCGCCTTGCAGCATGTAAGGCGTGTAGTGATCCGGATTGTTGAAGCCCGGCGCCACCCAGATGCCGAAGAGATGATCGGTATGGAAATTGGTGTTGTTGAGCGGATCGACATCGATGCGCTGGCTGGCGCCGATCTCCGCAGCGAGCCCTTTCGCATCCTTGATTGCGGCAATGCGGTCGAGCTCGGCCTTGAGCGGCGCAAGCCCGGTCTTCTCGATGGCTGCTTCATCGAGGAAGCTGGCATAATAGTCGCCCACCTTGCGCGCTTCGCTTCCCTCCGGCGCGTTGCCCGCTTCTTCCATCAGGCCGCGATTGCGCAGTTGCGTTTCGCGCGCCAGCGCGCCGAACGAGCCCCAGCTCGAAAGGTCCGGGGGGATTTGCGCCGTCTTCATCCAGCCGCCATTGGCGTAGGCGTAGAAATCGTCGCCCGGCTTGACGGAGGTATCCATCGCGGCGGTGTCGATGCCATGCACGGCGGCGAGCGCCGTGCCTGCAAGCGCGGCGACGGTGGCGGAGGCAAGAATGATCGAACGAAAACGCATGGGCTTCCCCTGGTGAACCGGCGCGGAAACGCGCTCTTTTTGCGGGAAGGGTTCTAGCACGGGAGGGGCGGGCCGCCAGCGATCACGCTTTCGCGAAGGCCATGAACGCGGCGCAACGATGGGAACTAGCCAAAAACAAGCCAGCCAAAAACAAGAAGGGCCGCCGCGCATGCAAGCGGGCGACCCTTCCATTGTCAGTATGCGGTTCCCGTGAACCGCTATGCGGTCAGGCCGCGTGGACCCCTCGAAGAACGAACGATCCAGTCGCGATCCTCACGGGCCGCAGGTCATGACAATGAGACACTGGATCACCTCCTTTCGAAATTCGTTGCGACTCGAATATAGGGCAAGGTGACGCTTTTGATAAGGCCTTGCTGAACCGCTTTTTCATTGCGGCAACCTCGGCGCCGGGCGAGCGTGTCTTGCAGCGAAGATGAACGGCTGATGGACGCTCCCAAAACCCTCTCCACCCGTGTCGTGATCGCCGGCGGCGGGCCGGCCGGCATGGTCTGCGGCTTCCTTCTGGCGCGCGCGGGCATCGACGTGGTCGTGCTGGAGAAGCACAAGGATTTCTTCCGCGATTTTCGCGGCGACACGGTGCATCCCTCCACCTTGCGGGCGATCCACGATCTCGGCCTGCTGGAGGACTTCCGAAAAGTCCCGCATCAGGAATTGAAGGATGTCGCCGTCGAGATCGAAGGTGTCGAATACAAGGTCGGTGACTTCCGCCATCTGCCGGGGCCGGCGAAATTCATCGCGTTGATGCCGCAATGGGACTTCCTGAATTTCCTGGCGGAGAAGGCAAAGGCCTTTCCCCATTTCCGGTTGATGATGGAAGCGAAAGCGGCGGACCTCGTTGAGCACGACGGCCGCGTCACCGGGCTCATCGCGGAAACGAAAGACGGTGTGCTGCGCATCGATGCCGATCTCGTCATCGGCGCGGACGGACGTCATTCCACCATTCGCGACAAGGCCGGTTTCGCGCCGCGGGATTTCGGCGCGCCCATCGACGTGATCTGGCTGAAGCTGCCGCGAAAAGAGAGCGATCCCGAAGCGGTGCTGGGCCGCGTGTCGGCGGGGCTTCTCTTCGTGATGATCGACCGCGGCGATTATTGGCAATGCGCCTTCGTCGTGCCCAAAGGCGGTTTCGACAAGATCAAACAGGATGGCATCGCGGCGTTTCACGCGCGGCTCAAGAAAGCGGCCGGCTTCGCGGCGGACCGCATCGACGCCATTCGCGATTTCGACGATGTGTCGCTGCTCACCGTCACGGTGGATCGTTTGCGGCAATGGGCCAAGCCCGGATTGCTCTGCATCGGCGATTGCGCGCATGCCATGTCGCCGGTGGGCGGCGTCGGCATCAACCTCGCGGTGCAGGACGCCATCGCCACCGCAAACCTGTTGTGGCGGCTGCTCGCGAACGGAAAGCTCACGCTGGACGACCTTCATCGCGTGCAGGCGCGGCGCGAATTTCCGGTGAAGATGACGCAAGCCGCGCAAGTCATGATCCAGAGCCGCATCATCGCGCCCGCGCTGGAAAGTGCCGCCCCGCTCAAGCCGCCCTTCGTGCTGAAACTGCTGCAATGGCTGCCGTTCCTGCGGGTGATTCCCGCTTATGCCGTGGGCGTCGGCGTCCGGCCGGAGCGCGTCCGGTCGCCGGATCGCGCAAGAGCCTGATCACGCTGGCATTTCCGAAGGGTCGGATCTCCGCAACCGAAATGGTCGATAATCGTTTACCCTGATCGCGCGGCGCGCTGTCGCCGCGTCCGTTGGGGGATATGCGATGTCACATTTCACGAAACTGATTTTCGGCGCGCTGCTTGCTGTCCTGTTCAGCGGCGCGGCGCTCGCCTGCGATTATTGCGGCGGCGGTTATTATGGCGGTCAGGACGTCTATTCCTGCAACGCCGGTCAATATGACTGCCGTTATGAATCCAGCCTCTATGTCCCGCGCGTCGGCGATTGCGGCTATGGATGTCACGGTTCTTACGACCGTTATTGGGACAATGGCTGCGGCTGCTACCGCGCCCGCGTGCACGCCTATAACCGCGGCTTCCGCCATGGCTATCGCGTCGGCTTCCACGATGGCTACGAAACCGCCAGCTATGAAAACGACGATGGCTTCTACGACGATGGCCACAAATGGCATCGCTGGGAGCGTTGGCACGATGGCGACGGCAAGTGGCGCGATGGCTGGCATGATGAGAAGGGCGGCTGGCATGATCGTGAGCGTCACGACGGCGGCTGGCGCGACGGGGACCGCCGCGACGATCGTGACTGGCATGATGGCGATCGCCACGATGGCGACTGGCACGACGATCATCACGATCACGATGATCACCACGACGACCATCCCTGAAAATTCTGCAGGGCGGGTTCAAAAATTTTCGCGCGGGAGATCGTTCTTCCGCACGATTTTTTTTCGCGAATCCGAAGAGCGATCAGGGGCTTAGATCATTTTCCTGATGTCAGGATAATTAGCTTGACACCGTGACGGTGCCCCCGTACACTTTTGCCAACTCTCGAACTGCGCCCAAACCGTAGCCGCCCGCGAAAGCTGGCGGTTTTTCCGTGTTTGGGGCACACCCAAACTGTCATCCCGGCCAAGCGATGCGGAAGCATCGCGCTGAGCCGGGACCCATTTCTCCGTTTGCACGATGGGTCCCGGGTCTCCCCCGGAACAAGTCCGGGGTCGCCCGGGATGACAACTTTGGTTTGAAGGAAGCACCAATGTTGAAGCTCTAACTCTACCCTCGCCCTGACCGGGCGTGGCGACAGGGAGGGATTGTTTTGGAGAAGCCGAGATCGCGCTGAAGCGGATCGAAGACGCCGAACCGGAAACAGTCCCTCATCATCGCCACGTTCAAGGTCACGCCCTCATACAGCGCCGATGTCCAATTCCGGCGTGGCGGAAAAGGTGGAGGGAGGGGGCGGTACCCCCATCCATGTGAAATTCAAATACCAGCACTCGAAACCGGAGACAAACAACCGCAACATCTGGTGAATGTGCGCGAACGGAATCGCAAAAATCGACATTCAATTCGGCAAAAACAAACGGCGCGCGAAGCCTGTTCGCGCGCCGCCGGCAAATCCAGAAATGTGCCGAAAATCACATCTGCATCGTCCAGCCTTCGACACCCATGGACGCCTGGCGGATCGCTTCCGACAGGGTGGGGTGCGGATGGCTGGTACGGGCTATGTCCTCGCTCGCCGCACCGAATTCAATCGCCAGCGCGACTTCAGAAATCATCTCGCCGGCATTGGCGCCCAGGATGTGCGCGCCGAGAACGCGATCTGTTTTCGCGTCGGCGATGATCTTGGCGAAGCCGTCCGTCGCCGCGATGGTTTTGGCGCGGGCATTCGCGGTGAACGGGAATTTGCCGACCTTGTAGGCCACGCCCGCGGCCTTCAGCTCTTCTTCGGTCTTGCCGACGCTCGCCACTTCCGGCGCGGTGTAAACCACTGCCGGTATCGCGTCGTAGTTCACATGGCCGGATTTGCCGGCGATGTTCTCGATGCAGGCTACGGCTTCGTCTTCGGCTTTGTGCGCCAGCATGGCGCCTTCGCGCACGTCGCCGATGGCCCAGATGCCCGGAACGCTGGACTTGTAATGCGCGTCCGTGATCACGCGGCCGCGCCCGTCCAGCTTCACGCCGACGGAAATGAGGCCGAGATTTTCCGTGTAAGCCTTGCGCCCAATGCAGACGAGAACGACGTCCGTCTCCAGCTTGGTCTGCGCGCCGCCTTGCGCGGGCTCCAGGGTCACGGACAAGCCGCTCGACGTTTTCTCGACGCCGACCACCTTCGTCGAAAGCTGAAACTTCATGCCCTGCTTGGTGAGGATGCGCTGGAAGTTCTTTCCGATCTCGCCATCCAGGCCCGGCGTGATGCGGTCGAGGAATTCCACCAC
This sequence comes from Rhizomicrobium sp., assembly GCA_036569005.1. Lineage (GTDB taxonomy): Bacteria > Pseudomonadota > Alphaproteobacteria > Micropepsales > Micropepsaceae > Rhizomicrobium. The sequence goes on from DATCRK010000040.1 coordinate 33,080, forward strand.
CGTCACTTCGCTGCCGAGGCGTCGCCACACCGAACCCAGTTCAAGACCGATATAACCGCCGCCAACCACGAGCAGGCGCTTGGGCACTTGCTTCAGCGACAGCGCGCCGGTGGAAGACACGATCGTCTCCTCATCCACGGTCACGCCCGGAACGGTCATGATGTCGGAGCCGGAGGCGATGACGATGTTCCTGGCGGTGATGCTGCGCGTGGCGCCGTCTTTCAGCTTCACCGTGATCTGACCCGGCGCATCGATATGCGCTTCGCCGACGATGGCTTCGGACTTGGCTTTCTTGAGCAGGAATTCCACGCCGCGCGTCAGCTCGCCCACGACCTTGGTCTTGTGCGCCATCATGCCCGGCAGATCGAGCTCCACCGTCGCCTTGATGCCGAGCTTGGGAAATTCGCTCGTCGCTTCGTCGTAAAGATGACTGGCGTGCAGCAACGCCTTGGACGGGATGCAGCCGACGTTCAGGCACGTGCCGCCGAACGCACCGCGCTTGTCGATGCAGGCGGAGGTGAGGCCAAGTTGCCCCGCGCGAATCGCGGCGTTGTACCCGCCGGGACCGCCGCCGATGACGACGACGTCGAAAGAGTCACTCATTGACGAATCTTGCTTTCCAATTGTGCAGCGATGCGTTCCAAGG
>DATCRK010000041.1:0-3449 GCA_036569005.1 Rhizomicrobium sp.
GAATCTGCTCGGGCCGCGCGATGTAAAGCGAGCCGCGCGGTTTCACGAGCGGATGTTCGGAGAAACCCGCCGGCGGGTTGTAGAAGAAGTCGCGGCTGGCGCGGGACAACGCGCGCACGGCGCTGTTGCCGTAGATCTCGGAGAACAGCGCCGCGGAGCGGCCCGTCGAATGATAGTCCGGATGCGCTTCCCGCTCGAGAATGGCGACGCGATGCGTGCGCGCGAGATCGGCCGCCGTGGATGCGCCGGCGATGCCAGCACCGATGATCAAAACGTCGAAAGATTGCGCGCTCATGTGGCTACCGCGGCTTCGCGGCGCATGGCGCGCGCAGCTGCAAAGAACAGCAGGCAGCACAGCGCGACAGCAGGCGTCACCACGGTGGTGAGCGCAAGGCCGACGGCGGCGGTATCGCGATAGATGTAGTCAGTGGCGAGGGCGACGAGCGTCGGGCCGAGGCCGAGGCCAACGATCGTATTGCAGAACGCGATGGTCGCCGTGCCGAGGCCGCGGCTTTCATGCGGCAGAAGATCAAGCGTCGTCGCGATGCCGATGCATCCGGCTGTCGAGGAAATCGCGATCCAAGCGAACGCGCTGAACAGCGTCATGGTGGAAGACGACAGGATGCCAACAGGGGCGCCGATGAAGCCGAAGATCATGATGAAGCCGCATAGCGGGATGCGCGCCAGCGGGCCGAAGCGTTCGGCGATGCGGTCGGCAAGAAAGCCGCCGAGCGGCGTTCCGATGAGACCCGCCGCGATGGCGATGCCGCCGAGCGCGGCGCCGACTTCGCCGGGCGTGAACGCGAAATGGCGGCTCAGCAAAGCGGGCGTCCAGGACAGGATCGCATAGTCCACGATGGAGCCGATGGCCATGGCGCCATAGAGCGGCAGAAGCAGCGCGTATTGATTGCGGAAGATGCGGAACGTGCCGGTCAGCGAAAGCAGCCGCGCGGAAACTTCGCGATACGAGAATCCGCGCGTTCCCGGCTCGCGCAGGGTGAGGAAGATCGGCGCCATCGCCAGACCGATGAGGCCCAGAACGACCAGCACATTGCGCCAGGGCGGCAGTGCGCCGAGCACCGGCAATCCCGCGAACGCGGCGTGTTCGGCAGCGCTCAGCAGGAAGCCGCCAATGGCGATGGCGGCGCCTCCGCCGATCACCATGCCGGTAAGGAAGACGCCGGTGGGGAATGCGCGGACCTGCGGCGGGAAGTAATCGGCGATCAGAGACATGGCGGCGGGCGCCAAGGCCGCTTCGCCGATGCCCACCAGCAAGCGCGCCGCGAAAAGCGCCGCGAAGGAATCGGAGAAGCCGCAGACGATGGTGCCGAAGCTCCACATCGTCACGGCGAACACCAGCAACGCGCGGCGCGGAACAATGTCGGCAATGCGGCCCAGCGGCAGGCCGATGAACGAGTAGAGCACCGCGAAGGCCGCGCCTTGCAGGATGGAAAGCTGCGTGTCGCTGATGTGAAGGTCGCCGCGGATGGGATCGACCAGCAATGCGAGGATCTGTCGGTCGGTGTAAGACAGCACCGCCGCCACCGCGAACACGGCGACAGCCCACCAGCCTTGTGACCGGGGCGGATACTCTCCGATGCTTGCGAGACCGGACGGCATCTGGAGAGGTTCGGCCTTTTCGGCTTGTGATTTCGACGTCTTCGCTGTTTTATTATAGAGAAAACTTTTTCTCAATCAGAAAAATCGGAAGAAAGCATGCGCGTTTTCGCGGCCGGCCTGATCACCGAAACCAACACCTTCGCGCCGTGGCCCACGGGCGTGCAGGGGTTCTCGGAGGAAGGGCCTTTCCATGGCGACGCCACCACGCACGGCAAGGATTCCGAGATGGGCGTGCTCGCCTGCGTCTGGCGCGATCTGTGCCGGGAGCGCGGTTATGAGTTCGTGGAAAGCCTGTTCGCCTTTGCACAGCCGTCCGGCCGCGCGGTGCAGAGCGTCTATGAGAATTATCGCGACGAGATCCTGGCCGACCTGAAGGCGAAGGGGCCGTTCGATGTCGTGCTGCTGTTCCTGCACGGTGCAATGGTTTCGCAAGAATGCGACGATTGTGAAGGCGATATTCTGGCGCGGGTACGCGCAGTCGTCGGTCCGAAAGCGGCGGTTGGCGCGGAACTCGACCCGCATTGTCATCTCACGCCGCTGATGGTCGAGAACGCCAACGCCATTGTGCTGATGAAGGAGTATCCGCACACCGATTACGCGGAGCGGGGCAGGGAACTGTTCGATATCTGCACCGGCATGGCGGAAGGAAAGCTGCAGCCTGTCTCGCATCTCTTCGATTGCCGGATGGTCGGCTTCTATCCCACCACCACCGAGCCGATGCGCAGCCTGGTGGACAAGTGCTTCGCGGCGGAGAAGCGCCCCGGCGTCCTGTCGGTCAGCATCGGTCACGGATTTCCGTGGGGCGACACGCCGGAAACGGGAACGAAAGTTCTGGTTGTCGCGGATGCCGATGCGGCGCTGGCGCAATCGGTGGCCACCGAGATCGGCCGCGACATCTATGCCAACCGCGAAGCGCTGCTGCCGAAATTTCCAAAGATCGAAGAAGCATTGGGCGCCGTGCGCGAAACCAATGGCTGTGCGGTTCTTGCCGACACGGCCGACAATGCAGGCGGCGGCGCGCCGAGCGATAACGTCTCGCTGTTGCGCGCGATGATCGAACGCAAGGTGGAAGACGCGGTATTCGGCTGCATCTGGGATCCGGTTGCCGTGCGCACCTGCGCCGAAGCGGGCGTGGGCGCAACATTGCCGCTGCGCATCGGCGGCAAATGCGGCCCGGCGTCCGGCGACGCCATCGATATAATCGCGACAATAAGGGCTTTCCGCGCCAATCATGACCAGCAGGGACTGGGTCCCGCGCGTTGCGCGATGGGCGACGCGGTGTGGATCGAGGTGAGCGGAATCGATGTCGTGCTGATGTCCACGCGCACGCAGACATTCTCGCCGGATGCGTTCACGGGGCTGGGTATCGATCTGAAGAACAAGCGCATCGTCGCTGTGAAATCAAGCTGGCACTTCCAGGCGCTGTTCGGGCCGATGGCCGACCGCATTATTCCGGTGGCGACGCCCGGCGCGATCCAGATGGACTTCGCGTCCATCGATTACCGCAAAAAGCGCGACCAGGACTTCTTCCCGCGCGTGAAGAACCCGCTGGGGCTCTAGACTTTCTTGCGCTTGCGGCCGGGCTTCGGCTTTTCGGGATTTTCGCGGCGCACCGCCTCGATCAATTGCGACTCCGGACCGGAGCAGATCGAGAGAACGCGGCACGATCCCGAATCCGCCTTGAGATAAGCGTGCGCCATGCCGCTGTCGAAATAGAGTGAGTCGCCCTTGCGCAAAGTCAGCGGCGCATAGAGCTCCGAATGGAACTCCACCGTGCCTTCGAGGACGAACGCATATTCCTCGCCGGAGTGGCGGATCATCTCGCCGAA
>DATCRK010000042.1:0-59530 GCA_036569005.1 Rhizomicrobium sp.
CGGCGGACGACACGCACACGCCGGCCGCGCCCTATCAACTCGTCGACAATGGGCAGACGCTTCTGGATGCCAGCGATCTGGTGTTCATCGATGCGCCGGGTGCCGGCTTCAGCCGCATCGCGGGCAAGGACAAGGAAAAGGCGTTCTGGGGCGTGGATCCCGATGGCGCCGCGTTCGCGACCTTCATCCAGGAATTCCTCTCCAAATATAATCGCTGGAATTCGCCCAAATATCTGTTCGGCGAAAGCTACGGCACGCCACGCTCTGCCGTCGTCATCAACGATCTGGAGAACAACCGTTCGGTCGATTTCAACGGCGTGATCCTGTTGTCGGCGATCCTGAACTTCGATCTGTCGGTCGACGGGCCGGAAACCAATCCGGGCGTGGACCTGCCGTACCAGATCGCGCTGCCGACCTATGCGGCCTCGGCCTGGTATCACAACAAGCTTCCGGGCCAGAAGCCGGCCCAGCTTGAGCCCTTCATCCACAATGTCGAGCAGTTCGCGATGGGCGAATATGGTCTGGCGTTGCAGAAGGGCGCATCGCTTTCGCCGAAGAAGAAGCTTGATATCGCCACCAAGCTGCACAACGTCACCGGATTGCCGGTGTCGTACATCCTGAAAGCCAACCTGCGCATCAGCGGCGGCGAGTTCGAGAAGATGCTGCAGGACGATCGGGGGCTGACCACCGGCCGTCTGGATACGCGCTTCTCGGGACCGGATCTGGATCCGCTGAGCAAGGATTCCGATTACGATCCGCAATCCTCCGCGATCAGCTCGGCCTATGTGTCGGCGTTCAACTACTATGTCCGCAACCAGCTCAACTACGGCCAGGGCAAGACGTTCATGCCCTTCGCGGACGTCTTCAAATGGTGGGACTTCAAGCATCAGCAGCCGGGTGCAGGCTTCGCATTCCCCGGCGCGACGAACGTGATGCCAGATCTCGCCAACGCGATGAAGCAGAACCCGAACCTGAAGGTGATGCTGAACGGCGGTTACTACGATCTCGCCACGCCTTACTATGAAGGCTGGTACGAGATGCATCACCTGCCGATTCCGGACAAGCTGCAGAGCAACATCAGCTATCACTACTATCCTTCCGGCCACATGGTATACGCCCATGAGGAATCGTTGAAGGAGCTTCACGATGCCGTGGCGGCGTTCATCCGCTCCACCAGCAACGTGAAGTAACGACCTGCCGGAGAGTCGCGCGTCGCCGCGCGCGGCTCTCCGTCTTTTCATTGCGCGCGAAATTTCGGGGCTTCGCGCGCTGTTCGACAGCAAGACCGGCAATCGCCGGCAAAGAGGATGCCCCTATGAAACGTGCATTACTGGTGGCCGCCACAGCGGCAGTCGGCCTGACCGCGATTGTCGCGTTCGCCGCGGACGCTCCGGCACCCAAGCCCGACGCGAAGCCCGACCTTTACTCCGGCAAATTCTTCAAATCCGAAGAGTCGATCACCAGTGGTGCGGTGAACGGCATCAACTATCGCGCCGTCACCGGCACGCTGGTCGTCCACCCCGACGATTGGGACGACACCGCGCAGAACGGCGGAGCCAAAAATCCCGACGCGAAGAAAGACCAATCCTCGCCCGAAGCGTCGATGTTCTTCGTCTACTACGCCAAGACCGGCGCCCCCGCCGAAAGCCGCCCGATCACCTTCGTCTACAATGGCGGTCCCGGCTCCGCGACAGTATGGCTGCACATGGGTGCCTGGGGCCCCAAGCGCATCGTCACGGCGGACGACACGCACACCCCGGCCGCGCCCTATCAGCTCATCGATAACAGACAGACGCTGCTCGATGCCAGCGATCTGGTCTTCATCGACGCGCCGGGCGCAGGCTTCAGCCGCATCGCGGGCAAAGACAAGGAGAAGGCGTTCTACGGCGTCGACGCCGACGGGCATGCTTTCGCGAACTTCATTCGCGAATTCCTCTCCAAATACAATCGCTGGAATTCGCCCAAATACCTGTTCGGCGAAAGCTACGGCACGCCGCGTTCGGCCGTGCTGATCAACGATCTGGAGGATGATGACTCCATCGATTTCAACGGCGTGATCCTGCTCTCGCAGATTCTGAACTACGATCTGTCGGTGGACCGGCCGCAGGGCAATCCCGGCATGAACATGCCTTACGCGATTGCGTTGCCGACCTATGCCGCGACGGCGTGGTATCACAACGTGATTCCTGGTCAGAAGCCGAAGGATCTGCCTGCCTTCCTGCACACCGTCGAGCAATTCGCGATGGGGCCGTATCTTCAGGCGCTGGATCGCGGCGCAAGCCTGTCGGATAGCGACCGCAACAAGATCGCGCAGCAACTCCACAACATCACAGGGCTGCCGGTCTGGTATCTGCTGAAAGGCGATCTGCGCATCGACGGCGGCGAATTCCGCAAGATGTTGCTCGATGCCCAGGGCGATGCGACGGGACGCCTCGATTCACGCTTCTCCGGACCGAACCTCGACCCCTTGAGCCAACGGAGCGAATACGATCCGCAATCCTCTGCACTGAGCTCGGCCTACATCTCATCGTTCAACGATTATGTCCGCAACCAGCTCAACTACGGACAGGGCAAGATGTACCTGCCGCAGGCGCCGGGCGCGAACCGCGCCTGGGACTTCAAGCATTCTGCGCCGGGCTCACGCTTCCCCTCGCGCGGCGCGATGAATGTGATGCCGGATCTGGCCAATGCCATGAAGCAGAATCCGAACCTGAAGGTGATGCTGAATGGCGGCTATTTCGACCTGGCCACGCCTTATTACGAAGGGTGGTACGAGATGCATCAGCTGCCGATCCCGCGGAAGCTACAGGCTAACATCTCCTATCATTACTATCAGTCGGGACACATGGTGTATGCGCACCAGGAATCGCTGCAGGAAATGCACGATGCCGTGGCCGGATTCATCCGCTCGACCAGCAACGAGAAATAGCTTCGGTTGACGTAGAGACAGGACGGGCGGCGGCGCGATTTGCGCCGCCGCCCTTTTTGTTGCCAATCTCGTTCCATGAGCGAACCTGCCGATGAAATTGTCGTTGTCGAAGCCATCGGCCCATCGCTGACGCTCATTCCCGCCGCTTCCGCCATCGTTCTGGGATCGCTAGCACTGTTCATGGTTGGCGTGATGCCGGCACTTTTGGGCGCGCTCGCCGAGAGCGGACGGCTTTCCGCCGCCGGCATCGGCCAATGTGCGACGCTGGAAAGCCTCGCCATGGGACTGACAGCCGGAGTATCCGGCGCCTTCATCAAAGCCCGTCATTTGCGTTGGATCGCCGCCGTCGCGGTGCTGTCCCTGGCTGCGCTCGATTTCGCGTCGATGCCCGCCGGTGGCGCGGAGGTTCTTGTCTTGCGCACGCTGGCAGGTATTCCGGAAGGCATATTGCTCTGGATCACGGTCGGCATGATCGCGCGCACCGAAACGCCCGAGCGCTGGGCCGGATTCTACTGGACGTCGCTCGTATCCGGACAGCTGCTGATGGCGCTGTCCTTCGTCTACATCATTCCCCATTTCGGCACCGCGGGCGGCTTCGCGGCGTTGGGCATCACCGCGCTGTGTGGCGTGATCGCGGCAGGCAAAACACCGAATTTCTACGCCGATCTTCCGGTCAATCCGGATGAAACCGGCGCGCCGCCTTTGCGCGGATGGTGGGCGTTGCTGGCGACGCTGCTTTTCACATCGGCATCGGGCGCGGTGATGATCTATCTGCAGCCCATGAGCCATGAAGCCGGGCTCACGGCGGACGTCGCGCGCACCTCGCTCTGGGTTTCGCTGGCCGCACAGGTCGCGGGCGGCTTTCTGGCAACAGCATTGGCGGGCCGTGTTCATTGGTTCATGGTCTTCTGCTTTTCCACGGTGCTGTTCATCAGCGGCTGGTTCACGATGACAATCCATCCGTCGGCGTGGCTGTTCGTTGCAGCCAATGCGTGGATCGGCTTGGTGATCGTTCTGATCGGTCCCTTCCTCGTTCCCATGACCATTGAAGCCGACCCGACGCGGCGCACCGCGATGCAATCCGGCCCCGTGCAACTTCTTGCTGGCGCACTTGGTCCCGCGCTGGCCTCCCTTATCGTCAACGATGTCGATGTATTCGGCGCGGTGTGGCTCGGAACGGGATTGATCCTGAGCGGTCTTGCACTCATGGGCGCATTGCATGTCACAGCATTGCGCGCGCGCAAAAAACTTCTCGCCGTCTGACGTTTTGCGATTGCAGTTGGAACCATCGCGCGCATGATCCGTTGCCGGTGCGGGCGCACAGACCCGCATCCTTCAACGGAGACAGGCATGGCGAAGAAGAAAAAACGCAAAGCGGCGAAGGCTGCAAAGAGCAAACGGCCCGCAACCAGAAAAGCGAAAAAGAGCAAAAAGGCCAAAAAGGCAGTGAAGGTGCGCAAGGCTGCGAAGCGGCCTGCTGCCAAGAAGGCCAAGCGCCCGGCCGCCAAGGCCAAGAAGCGCGCGGCTCCTAAAGCGCGCAAGACCAAGGATGTGATCGGCGAAGGCAATTACACCGCGGCCCGCGAATTCCGCCGGGACGAGGAAGCGTTCGTCCGCGCCAACCGCAGCCGCATTCCGGAGATGGGCAAGGCCGCCGAACGGGCCCTGGAAGGTCCCGAAGGGGACGATCTGCGCGAAGCCGAGCAGGAGGCCCGGGCGCACGGCCACGAGTAACGCGAATTGCATGAAATTTAGACTGCAGACCGGTGGCGCGCCTTCCGCGCCGCCGGTTTTGTTTTAGAATCTCCGCGACCGTTTTGGTCATACCGTCTGGGGAGATCATTCATGAAAGCGATTGTGAAGACCGGCATCGGTGCCGCCGTGCTGGGTACAGTTCTCGCGTCCGGCATTTTGATCGGCGAAGCGGCGGCCGCGTATCAAAGCCACATGCATGCCGCGCTGGACGCCCTGCGCACCGCGCGCAGCGAACTTCAGGCCTCGACACCGAACAAGGGAGGCCATCGCGAGAGAGCCATCAATCTCGTCGATCAGGCGATCGACGAGACGCGTGCGGGCATCGACTTCGCGCGCGAATAGAATTTGCTTTGATGAACTGTCTGACCCGCCCGTTCATGACGGGCGGGTTTTCTTTTTTAGATATCGCTGGCCTTCAGCCAGAGCTGGGCGAGATGCTCGATTCCCTTGCGGTCTTCCGCATCGAAACGCGCATGGATCGGCGCGTCGATATCCAGAACGCCGATCACTTGGCCGTTCTTGATCAGCGGAACGACGATCTCCGAACGCGAAGCGACATCGCAGGCTATGTGACCCGGAAATTTCTCGACATCTTCCACGACCAGCGTCTCGCGGCGTTCGGCGGCGGTGCCGCAAACTCCTTTGCCGATCTCGATACGCACGCAGGCCGGGCGGCCCATGAACGGTCCCAGCACCAGCATGCCGTCCTTCAGGAAATAGAAACCGGACCAGTTCAAGTCATCGAGGCTTGTGAAGATCAGCGACGACAGATTAGCAGCATTGGCGATGGCATCGCGCTCGCCGCGGAACAGGCCTTCGGCCTGCAGCGCGAGATCATGAAAGATCTCGCGCTTGGTGCCCGTTGGCTTTTCGGCGACGAAGGTCATGCCTTCGGCTCGAACTTTAGCGCCGCGCCGTTCATGCAGAAGCGCAAGCCCGTCGGTTGCGGGCCGTCCGGGAAGACGTGACCCAGATGGCCGCCACAATCGGCACAATGCACTTCCGTGCGCGTCATGCCGAGCGTGCGATCGGTGGAGGTGCCGACGGCGCCTTCTTTCGCCTTGTAGAAACTCGGCCAGCCCGAACCGCTCTCATATTTGGTATCGGAGCCATAAAGCTCCTTGCCGCATCCGGCACAGTGATAGCTGCCTTCGCGCTTTTCGTGATTGAGCGGATGGCTGCCTGCCGGCTCTGTGCCGTGCTTGCGCAGCACGCGATAGGCGTGCGGATCGAGGCTCTGTTGCCACTCTTCGTCCGACTTGCCGACGGGAAAATTCTTGGGGCCGGTCATTGCACTATCCTTTTTCTTTTTCTTGCATCCCTTTTCGCGCAGAAGATGCCAATCGTTACTGATTCAATTGCCGGCGGTCGTGATCACCATCTTGAGCGTATCGCTCATCCGGCCTTTGTTGCCGAAATCCCAGTTTCCGCCAAAGCCGATGTCGTCCAGCTTCCAGCCCGCAGGCGTGTTCACCAGATAAGCCGTGTCCGTCCAGTTGAAAGGTTTGTCCTTCGGATTGCCGGTCTTGCCAGGATCATACGTCAACTGGATTGCACAATGTCCGGCCTTCCCGTCACCCGTGCAGGCGCCAACCTTATAGGCACTCGCACCCTCGAAATTGGAAGTAAAGAGATCACCTTCCACGAGCGGCGGCGTGTTCTTGTTCGCGTTGGCAAATTTGGCTTCGGCGGCGTTGGCCTGGATCATCAGGTCTTTCAAGCGATCCGAGATATAGGGCGCATATTTGGCGCGGTCTTTTTCATTCGGAATTCCGTCCGACGGATGGAACGTCGAATAGGCCGCATAGAACCCAGTCGCGGTTTTCGCCATCGCATCGCTGTCGGCTGCGCGGACGGGCCCCGCGGCGATCATAACCGCCAACGATGCAAGGAAGAGTCTGACGCTCATCGCGATTTCAGCAGATCGCGAATTTCGCGTAGCAGCACGACATCTTCGGGCGGAGGCGGCGCATCGGCGGCATTTGCCGGCGGTTTTGTCTGCAGGCGATTGATCCCGCGGATCAGCGCAAATAAGGCAAGCGCCACCACGAGGAAGTTGATTATCGCATTGATGAAGACGCCGTAGTTGACCGTCACTGCGCCCGCCTTCTGCGCTTCGGCAAGCGTGGGCAGCACGGGGCCTTTGATCGTGAAGAAGAAGTTGGAGAAATCGATGCCGCCCATCGCCCATCCAACCGGCGGCATGATGATGTCCTTCACCAGCGAACTGACGATGGCGCCGAACGCCGCGCCGATGACGACACCGACGGCGAGGTCGATGACATTGCCACGCATCGCGAATTTCTTGAATTCCTGGAACATGCCGCTCTCCGCAAACATCGCGGGCGAACGCTAATCCGCGGGCCGGAAGCGGACAAGCGCGGCGCGAACCGCCCAGACCATGATGGCGCCCGCAATGACACCCAGCGTGTTGGCCAATTCGTCATAAGCACTCATGTCGCGCCCCACCATGCCCTGAATGATTTCCAGAGCGCCCCCCATCACGATCAGCCCAAGCATCGCCAGAAGGGCTTTTTTTCGCGCGCGCAACGCCGCTACGGCCAATGCCGAAAGAATGAAATATGCGGTGAAATGCAAAGCCTTGTCCCAAAGATGAGGCTCACCGCTGGAGGGTCCCAGTTCACCGCCCAGAACACCCGCGCAGACCGGCAGGAACAGGATCGCTGCCGTGCGCACAGCCTTGTCAAAGAAGCTTCGGGGGATCATGGGCGGACGACCGTGAAAGGGCTCGCGCTTATAGAACCGATCCGGCGCGCAGTACCATGGTCACTCCGGCAATGTCAGCCGGAACGAGAGACCAAGATCCGAGGATTCGATTTTCAGCGTAGCGCCGATCTGCTTTGTCAGTCCGCGGATGAGCCTGAAGCCGACGCCGCCATCTTTCTTCTCGTCGAAGTTTTCCGGCAGGCCTACGCCGTCATCGTATATTTCAAGAACCATATCGCCGCGCGAATCGCGACCACAGCCGATCGTGATCTGTGCCGGAATCTCCGTTGGATGGGCGTATTTCACCGCATTCATGACAATTTCGTTGGCGATGAGCGCCAGCGTCTGCGCCTTGTCGGGCGATACCATGCAGCGTCCGCTCAAGCGATATGCAATGCCCGCCCGTTGATTCAATCCCAGCGAGGTCAGCAATGCGCTGCAGCTTTCGACAAGATATCCGGCGAGATCCAGTTCGTTGGCATGTGGCGTATCGGCAAGTTTGCGGTGCAGATGACTGACGCTGAGAATCTTGCCGGCCATATCCTGCAGGATATCGTGCACGTCTCCGCGCGGCAGAACGTCCGGACCTTTGGCGAGCGCAGAGGCCTGAATTTGCACCATGCCGACGATCATCGAGAGATGATTGGCGATCCGATGATTGGCCTCCCGGATCAGATCGGAACCTGTGAGGGGGGAAAGAGTCTCCGAAGAGAGCGTGTCGAGTGCGGCCATTTGGGGCCTCCTCTCTAGGCCGGAAGCATAGGCCCTAGCCCTTGCCAAAACAAGAAAAATAGTAGTAATATCAATGAGTTATATGGGTATTTGTCTGATATTTGGCTTTCGGGGGATGGAACTTATTTGACAGGCTGCGCGTTAAATTAGTCGAATGAGTAGTTGGCGGCGCTAAGTACTCGGGGGAAATAGAGGTTTCAAAAATGAACGATCTCACGCGCGGCGAGCGTCTGCAGATCATGCTGACGAAAGAAGAGATAGAGGCGCTGGACAGCTGGCGTTTCTCCAAGCGCATGCCTAGTCGGGCGGCAGCCATCCGCGAGCTTTTAAAGCGTGGCCTTGCCGCAGAGGGCTTCGACCACGCCCAAGCCGGCCGGCGCTCTCAGGATTTCGGCGTCACCGGGCAATCTCCCAATCAGAAATCGAACGGCAAGAAGAACGGTGACGGCGCAGGCTCCAAGGGCTGATTCGCCAAGGCTTGAAACCCCCGTTTTTCCCGTATATGACCCGCCCTCCTTCGGGGCCGCCTGGCGTAAGGGCATGCCATGGCGACCCGTAAAGGCAACCGCGCCTTGGCGCCAGGAGACCGAAATGCCCAAACTGAAGACGAAATCGGGCGCCAAGAAGCGCTTCAAATTCACGGCCAAAGGCAAGATCAAGACCCACCAGGTCGGCAAGCGCCACCGGTTGATCTCGAACTCGCCGGCACAGACCCGCGATCTGCGCGGCACCTCGGTGCTGAGCGAATCCGAAACCCGGCGCGTGAAGCGCTGGATGCCTTACGGCGGAGGATTCTGATCCATGTCACGTGCTCCACGCGCCGTCCCCAGCCGCAATCGCCGCAAGAAGGTCTTCAAGGCCGCCAAGGGCTTTTACGGCCGCCGCAAGAATAACATCACGACCGCCAATGCGGCCGTCGATCGTTCGATGCAGCACAACTACATCGGCCGCAAGCTGAAGAAGCGCAATTTCCGCGCCCTCTGGATTCAGCGCATCAACGCCGCCGTCCGCGAACATGGTCTCACCTACAGCCGATTTATCAGCGGGCTCGCCAAGGCGGGCATCGAGATCGACCGTAAGGTGCTCTCGGACCTCGCCATCCACGAGCCCGCAGCCTTCAAGGCTCTGGTGGATCAGGCCAGCAAGTAATCTCTCGCGAGACCGCCATCGGAGCCACGGCCTTGGAATTCGTCCAAGGCCGTGCTTTTCAATGCTTTCCGATTGGGGTTTTTCATGAGCGATATTTCTTCCCTCGAACGCGATCTTCTCGCGAGCATCGACTCTGCGAAAGACGAAGCCGCGCTTGAGGCGATTCGCGTTTCGGCTTTGGGCAAGAAAGGCTCAGTCAGCGAACTTCTGAAGACGCTGGGCGGCCTGTCGCCCGACGAGCGCAAGACGCAAGGCCCGGTCATCAACGCGCTCCGCGACAAGGTCGCCGACGCGATCGCGACGAAGAAAACCGCACTCGCCGACGCCGCGCTCGATGCGCGCCTCGCCACCGAGCGTATGGACGTCACGTTGCCGATCCGTCCTGAGCCGCAGGGTACGATCCATCCGGTATCGCAGGTGCTGGACGAAGTAACGGCGATCTTCGCCGATCTGGGTTTTGCCATCGCCGAAGGGCCGGATATCGAATTCGACGATTACAACTTCACCAAGCTGAACATCCCGCCGGATCACCCCGCGCGGCAGATGCACGACACCTTCTATATGGCGAAACAAAAGGACGGCTCGTCTCACGTCCTGCGCACGCACACCTCGCCCGTGCAGGTACGCACGATGCTTTCGCAGAAGCCGCCAATCCGCATCATCTCGCCAGGCCGCACCTATCGCGTGGACAGCGACGCCACGCATTCGCCCATGTTCCATCAATATGAAGGCCTCGTGGTCGACGAAGGCTCCACGCTGGCGAACCTGAAATGGGTGCTGGAGGAATTCTACAAGGCGTTCTTCGAAGTGGAGTCTGTCGAACTGCGCGCGCGCCCATCCTATTTCCCGTTCACCGAGCCGAGCGTGGAATGGGATCTGCGCTGCGACCGCTCGGTGCCGGGCAAAATCACCTTCGGCACCGGCAATGATTGGCTGGAGCTTGCCGGCAGCGGCATGGTCAATCCGCGCGTGCTGGATATGTGCGGTATCGACTCCACGAAATATCAGGGCTTCGCCTTCGGCGGCGGGTTGGATCGTCTCGCCATGCTGAAATACGGCATTCCGGACATCCGCCCGTTCTTCGAATCCGATCTGCGCTGGCTCAGGCATTACGGATTCTCGGCCTTCGATCTTCCCACTCTGGACGGAGGATTGAGCCGATGAAATTCACGCTCTCCTGGCTGAAGGCCCCGCTCGACACCGACGCGGATGCGAAAACCATCGCCGACAAACTGACCAGCATCGGCCTCGAAGTGGAGTCCGTCGAAGATGCCGGCGCACGGCTGAGGGATTTCACCGTCGCTTATGTCGTTTCGGCGGAAAAGCATCCCAACGCCGACAAGCTGCGGCTGTGCATGGTTGATACCGGCGCAAAGGAGCATGTGCAGGTTGTCTGCGGTGCGCCGAACGCCCATGCGGGCATGAAGGCGGTGTTCGCCAAGCCCGGCACGATCATTCCCGCGACCGGCACAGAGCTGAAAGTCGGCACGATCCGCGGCGTGGAATCGCGCGGCATGCTGTGCTCGATCCGAGAGCTGATGCTTGGCGATGAACATGACGGCATCATCGAGCTTCCCGCCGATGCCGTTGTCGGCGAACCGGCCGCAAAAGCGTTGGACCTCAACGATCCGGTCATCGATATTTCGCTGACACCCAATCGCGGCGATGCGACCAGCGTTTACGGCATCGCGCGCGATCTTGCGGCGGCCGGACTGGGCCGTTTGCGCGAAGGCGATCTCTCACCGGTGCCGGGGAGCTTTTCCTCCCCGATCCAGACCATCTTGGATTTCCCCGAAGGCACAGAGAACGCGGCGCCGATGTTCGCTGGCCGCCTCATTCGCGGCGTGAAGAACGGGCCGTCGCCGAAATGGCTGCAGGATTGGTTGAAGGCGGTGGGCCTGCGCCCGATTTCGGCGCTGGTGGACGTGACGAACTTCATTTCGCTGGATCGCGGACGGCCGCTGCATGTGTTCGATGCAGCGAAGCTGAAAGGCAATCTGCGCGCGCGCTTCGCGAAAGACGGCGAGCAGCTTCTGGCGCTCGACGGCAAGACTTACACGCTCGACAGCGAGATGGTCGTGATCGCGGATGATGAAGCCGCGCGCGGCATCGGCGGCGTGATGGGCGGCGAGGACTCGTCCTGCACCGAATCCACGACAGACGTGTTTGTCGAATCCGCTTTGTTCGATCCGGTACGCATCGCGCGCGCGGGCCGCATTCTCGGCATCGTATCGGATGCGCGCTACCGCTTCGAGCGCGGTGTCGATCCGGAATTCGTTCTGCCGGGTCTCGAACTCGCCACCAAGATGATCCTGAATTTCTGCGGCGGCGAACCTTCCGAAGTCGTGGTTGCGGGCGCGCCGCCGGCGTGGAAGCGCGAAATCGCATTCGACCCGGAAACGGTTTTGAAGCTCGGCGGCATGGATGTGCCGGATGACGAGATCGTCCGCATCCTCAATCGCCTTGGCTTCACCGTTAGTGGCAAGAAACCCATGAAGGTGGTGCCGCCAAGCTGGCGCAGCGACATCGTGGGCGAAGCCGATCTGGTCGAAGAGGTCGTGCGCATTCACGGTTTGGACAAGGTGCCGTCCTTGCCGATGGATCGCCCGTCCGTGATCGCACGTCCGACCCTCACATCCTCGCAGCGCCGTTCGCGCATCGTGCGCCGCACGATTGCCGCACGCGGCTTCAACGAGACGATCAATTTCACCTTCATCCCGCGCGAACACGCAAAACTGTTCGGTGGCGGCGACGAAGAACGCCAATTGCAGAATCCCATCGCAGCCGATCTGGATGCGATGCGGCCGTCTGTTCTGCCGTCGCTGCTGGCAGCCGCACAGCGCAACGCCGCGCGAGGATTTGCCGACATGATGCTGTTCGAGCTTGGGGCGCAATTCGACAGCGGCATGCCTGAGGCGCAGAAGACCGTTGCCGCCGGCATTCGCGTCGGCGGCGCCACACGCAGTTGGACCAAATCCACCCATGATGCCGACGTGTTCGACGCCAAGGCCGACATGCTGGCCGCGCTGGAAGCGGCGATGAACGGCCCCATGACCGCGCCGATCAAGCAGGGCGCTGCGGCGTGGTATCATCCCGGCCGTTCCGGAACACTGGCGCTTGGGCCTAAAGTGCTCGGCTATTTCGGCGAAGTGCATCCGAAAATTCTGGCGGCGTTCGACCTGAAGGGGCCGGTCACCGCATTCGAAGTGTTCATGGACGCAGTGCCGGAATCCAAAGCCAAATCGAAGGCCCGTGCGCCGTTCAATCCGTCGCAATTCCAGCCCGTCGAGCGCGATTTCGCGTTCGTGGTGGATGCGGGCGTGACAGCGGATGCGGTTATCAAAGCCGCGAAAGGCGCCGAACGCGATCTCATCGAACGTGCCGACATCTTCGATGTCTACGAGGGCAAGGGCGTGCCGGAAGGCAAGAAGTCGCTCGCCATTTCGGTGCGCCTGCAGCCCAAGGACAAGACGCTGACGGACGCGGAGATAGAGGCCATCGCAATCAAGATCGTCGCCGCCGTCACCAAAGCCACCGGCGGCACGCTTCGGGCCTGAGTTTCGCGAAGCGTAATTTGTTTGTCGCGTGCGCGCGTGTATCGTCGCGCACATGATCACGACTGATTTCGACAAGCGCACCGGCCTCCTCTTCATTCTCGCCTTCGGCATCGTCAGCTTCTTTGCCGACATGGCCTATGAAGGCATGCGCTCTTCCACCGGGCCTTTCATGGCGCTATTGGGCGCCAGCGGCGCGGTTGTGGGCTTCGTCGCAGGTGCAGGCGAGCTGTTCGGCTATGTGCTGCGCGCCTTTTCCGGACGATTTGCCGAAAAGACGCGCGCCTATTGGCCGGTGACGCTCGCCGGATACATCCT
Source organism: Rhizomicrobium sp. (assembly GCA_036569005.1). GTDB lineage: Bacteria > Pseudomonadota > Alphaproteobacteria > Micropepsales > Micropepsaceae > Rhizomicrobium. The sequence goes on from DATCRK010000042.1 coordinate 13,165, forward strand.
GCAGATGGCGGTGATCCCGCTTCTGGGCCTCAGCGGCAACTGGCAGATGGCGGCGCTCATCATCGTGCTGGAGCGCGCCGGCAAGGCGATCCGCAATCCCACCGCCAACTTCATGATGAGCCGTGCGGGCGAGCATATCGGCCAGGGCTGGGCGTTCGGTCTGCAGGAAGCGATGGACCAGGCCGGTGCCTGCGCCGGTCCGCTCATCGTCGCACTGGTGCTCGCGCATCACGGCAGCTACGCGAGCGCGTTCTTCTGGCTCGCCATTCCCGCGGTGCTCACGCTCATCAGCGTTTTCACGGTTGCGCTGCGCTTTCCCTATGCCGGCCACATCGTGGCGCCACAACCGCATCTCAGCTTCACGCTGCCGCGCGCTTATTGGCTTTACGCTTCAAGCTCGGCGCTGGTGGCGTTCGGCTTCGCGGACTATCCGCTCATCGCTTATCACTTCAAGCAAGCGGGACTGGTATCGGACACGACCATTCCGATCCTCTATTCCGTGGCGATGGCCACATCCGGCATCGGTGCGCTTCTCTTCGGTATCGCTTTCGACCGGCGCGGTTTTGCGATCTTTCCGTCCGCCATTCTTGCCGCCGCGCTGGTAACGCCGCTCGCATTCCTCGGCGACCATGATCTGGCGATTGTTGGCGCCGCCTTATGGGGCCTCGCGCTCGGCGCGCAGAATTCCATTCTCACGGCTGGCGTTGCCAAGATCGTGCCGGTGCATTCGCGTGCGCGGGCTTATGGATTTTTCTCCGGAATCTTCGGCATCTCGTGGTTCGCCGGTAGCGCCGTGATGGGCCTGCTCTACGACAAATCACTCTATGCGCTGGTCGGCGTTTCGGTGCTTGCGGAGATTCTGGCGCTGCTGCCGCTTCTGATGGCGATCCGCCTCAGGCCGCGATTGCCGTCGTAAGCAGCGACGGCGCCGCGCCCATCTGTTGCACAAGCTTATTGAACTCTGCGCGGGCTTGCGCGTTCGAGCGCTGATGCCGTTCAGCGAAGATGAATTCGTTCTTCAGCGAATGCTCGAGGCCCGTGAATTCCGTCACCCGCACCTTGTAGCCGTGCGCTTCCAGAAATAATCCGCGCAGAACATTGGTGAGTTGCGCGCCGAAATCCCGGCGCTGGATGGGGTGACGCCAGAGCTGGTGCATCGGCCCTTTCACATGGTCGAGTTCGCGCGCCACTTCCGCCTGGCAGCACGGCACCAGCGCCACGAACTTCGCTTCGTTGCGCAGGGCAAAGAGGATCGCTTCGTCCGTCGCCGTGTCGCAGGCATGCAGCGCCGTCACCACATCGGCTTTGCCGCCCGGAATTTCCGCGTCGCGGATCGCGCTTTCGACGAAGCGCATCCGGTCGAAACCGCTTTCGGCGGCGATCTTCTTCGATGTCTCGATCAGGTCATGCCGAGACTCCACGCCATAAACGATGCCGCGACCTTCCTTGGCGAAGAACAGGTCGTACAGAATGAAGCCCAGATAGGATTTGCCCGCGCCGAGATCGGCCAGCACCGGCTGGTCCTTTTCCTGAAACGCCCAATCCAGCGCCGGCCGGATCAGGTTCGCGAGATGCTGGACTTGTTTCAGCTTGCGGCGGCTGTCCGCGTTCAGGCCGCCATTGTTCGTCAGGATGTGCAGCGCCTTGAGCAACGGCACAGATTGCCCAGGCCAAAGCTCGGCCAGAGGGTCGGTTTTCTCGGGTTTTGCGCGGTTTTTCGCCATAGGCGGCGGACCCTAGACCGGCGAAGGCGGCGCGGCTATACGCACCCGCTCCATGACCACCGACCTCGCCAAAATCCGCAATTTCTCCATCGTGGCGCATATTGACCACGGCAAGTCCACGCTGGCCGACCGCCTGATCCAGGTGACGGGCGCGCTGACCAGCCGCGAGATGAAGGACCAGATCCTCGACTCGATGGATATTGAGCGCGAGCGCGGCATCACCATCAAGGCGCAAACCGTGCGCCTCGAATACAAGGCCAAGGACGGCGAAACCTACGTTCTCAATCTCATGGACACGCCGGGTCACGTCGACTTCGGATACGAAGTCTCGCGCTGCCTCGCCGCCTGCGAAGGCGCACTGCTGGTGGTGGATGCGAGCCAGGGCGTGGAAGCGCAGACCCTGGCGAATGTGTATCTCGCCATCGATGGCGGGCTCGAAATCGTGCCGGTGCTCAACAAGATCGACCTGCCTGCGGCCGAGCCGGCGCGCGTGAAGCAGCAGATCGAGGACGTGATCGGCATCGATGCCAGCGAAGCCGTCGAGATCTCCGCCAAGACGGGTCTCAACATCGAAGGCGTTCTGGAAGCGGTGGTCACGCGCCTGCCCGCGCCGAAAGGCGACATCAACGCGCCGCTAAAGGCATTGCTGATCGATTCCTATTACGACACCTATCTCGGCGTCGTGGTGTTGGTGCGCATTGTCGATGGTGAACTGAAGAAGGGCCAGAAGATCCGGATGATGGCGGCCGATGCCGTCTATCAGGTGGAACAGATGGGCGTGTTCACGCCCAAGAAGGTCGGCGTCGACAAGCTTGGCCCCGGCGAAGTCGGCTACATCACCGCACAGATCAAGGAAGTCGCGGACACGCAGGTCGGTGATACCATCACCGATGAGCGCAAAGGCACCGAAACACCGCTGCCCGGATTCAAGCCGGCGCAACAGGTTGTGTTCTGCGGCCTCTTCCCGGTCGATGCGGCGCAGTTCGAAGACCTGCGCGGTGCGCTCGGCAAGCTGCATCTGAACGACGCCAGCTTCACCTATGAAATGGAAACTTCGGCGGCGTTGGGCTTCGGCTTTCGCTGCGGCTTCCTCGGCCTGCTGCATCTGGAAATCATCCAGGAACGGCTGGAACGCGAATTCAACATCGATCTCATCGCGACCGCGCCGAGCGTGATCTATCGCCTGCACATGAACGACGGCACGATGAAAGAGTTGCACAACCCGGCCGACATGCCGGATGTGACGCGCATCGCCTTCATCGAAGAGCCGTGGATCAAGGCGACCATTCTTGTGCCGGACGATTATCTCGGCGCGGTGCTGAAGCTCTGCGAAGATCGCCGCGGACGGCAGGTCGAGCTGACCTATGCCGGCAACCGCGCCATGGTCATCTACATGCTGCCGCTCAACGAAGTGGTGTTCGATTTCTACGACCGCCTGAAATCGGTGAGCCGCGGCTACGCCAGCTTCGATTATCACATCGAGGAATATGAAGAGGGCGATCTCGTGAAGATGTCGATCCTCGTCAACGACGATCCGGTCGACGCGCTCTCCATGATCGTGAACCGCGCCCGCGCCGAAGGCCGCGGCCGGGCTATGTGCGAGAAGCTGAAAGAGCTGATCCCGCGCCATCTTTTCAAGATCCCGATCCAGGCGGCCATCGGCGGCAAGGTCATCGCCCGCGAAACGCTATCGGCGCTGCGCAAGGACGTGACGGCGAAATGTTATGGCGGCGACATCAGCCGCAAACGCAAGCTCCTCGACAAGCAGAAAGAGGGCAAGAAGAAAATGCGCCAGTTCGGCAAGGTGGAGATTCCGCAGGAAGCCTTCATCGCTGCACTGAAGATGGATCAGGATTGACGCGCTTTCCGGAAAGGCTGGGCATGCTAGGCTCTCGCGATCTCATGAGGCTGCCGGCATGACCGAATTCGATCTTCTCAATCTTTCGCGCTCCGTCGGCCAGAACGAGATCAGCCTGTTCACACAGGTCATCACCATCAATTTCGCGATGGTGGTGGGCCTGTATTACTTCCTGCATCGGGCACGCATGGCGATAAAGGTATTCGCCTTCGCCGTTTATCTGTTGGGGATGCTTCTCTTTCTGGGAAAGATGCTTCTGGAGACGAATGTCGGGTTTGAAGTCGTGCATGAGATGCAGGCCTTACCGCATCCCTCTGCGCTCATCCGCTACTATCTGGCGCTGAACGATAGCTGGCTCGCACACGATACAGCGCTTCTATTCAATGTCGCGTTCTGGATTCTGGTGATCGGCGTCGGCTATCTGACCTTCTTCTGGGATAAGGAAAGTGACGCGGCATGAATGCGCTGACGGGGAATTGGCTGTTCTGGGCCGTGCTGTCGGCGATATTTGCGGCGCTCACTGCGATCTTCGCAAAGGTCGGCGTGTCCGACATCAATTCCGATTTCGCGACGTTCATTCGCACACTCGTGGTCATTGCGGCGCTGGCGGGAATCCTCAGCCTGACCGGCGGATGGCAGTCGCCTTCGGGCATCCCAACGCGGACCTATGTGTTTCTTCTTTTGTCGGGCCTCGGAACCGGCGCGTCATGGCTTTCCTATTTTCGTGCGCTGAAGCTTGGCGAAGCGGCGCGCGTTGCGCCGATCGATAAGCTTTCCGTTGTGATGGTGGCGATTTTCGGCGTGGCATTCCTCGGCGAGAAATTGTCGGCCGTGAATTGGCTTGGCGTCGGTTTGATAGCCGCCGGCGCAATTCTGGTGGCATTGTCATGAGTGCCGTTGTCGCGCTTGTCGATTACGGCTCCGGAAATCTGCGTTCGGCGGAAAAGGCCTTGGCGCGCGTGGCCGCGGAAAATTTGACCGGGCAAAGTATCGTCGTGACATCCGATGCCGATGTTGTTTCCGAGGCCGAACGGATCGTGCTGCCGGGCGTCGGAGCTTTCGGGGACTGCATGAGCGGCCTGGCCGCCCTGCCTGGCATGATCGACGCGCTCAATGACGCCGTACTCAAACGCGGCAATCCATTTCTGGGCATCTGCGTCGGCATGCAATTGCTGGCGAATGTGGGGCGCGAATTCGGTGATCATAAAGGGCTGGGCTGGATCGGCGGCGACGTTGTGAAGATCGCGCCGTGCGATGCATCGCTGAAGATTCCGCACATGGGCTGGAACGAGCTCAGGGCCGTTCGCGCGCATCCTCTCCTTGCGGACATTCCGCCCGGCGGTCACGCCTATTTCGTCCATTCCTATCACTTCCGCGCGAAAGACCCGTCGCATGTGCTAGCCACAACCGACTACGGTGAAACGCTCGCCGCGATGATCGGGCGCGATAACATCGCCGGCACGCAATTCCATCCGGAGAAGAGCCAGGCCGTCGGTTTGACTTTGCTCGGCAATTTTCTGAAGTGGCGGCCATGATCCTCTTCCCCGCGATCGATCTGAAAGACGGCCATTGCGTGCGGCTGCAGCGCGGTGCGATGGAATCGGCGACGGTGTTCAATGCCGATCCGGCAGCGCAGGCAAAAGAATTCGCGAGGGCCGGTTTCGAATGGCTGCATTGCGTCGATCTCAACGGCGCATTCGACGGCCGCTCCACCAATGCCGCAGCGATCAAAGCCATTCGGGCGGCGATCCGGCTTCCGATTCAGCTGGGCGGTGGCATTCGCGATATGGCGGGGATCGAAGGCTGGCTTTCGGCCGGGATCAGCCGGGTTATCCTGGGAACGGCGGCCCTCAAAAATCCGGCCCTGGTGAAGACCGCCGCCCACAAATTCCCGGGCAAGATCGCTGTTGGCATCGACGCACGGGACGGCAAGGTCGCCGTCGAAGGCTGGGCCGAGACCTCACAATTGGAGATCGCAGATCTCGCCCGCCGGTTCGAGGATGTTGGCGTCGCCGCGATCATCTTCACCGACATCGCCCGGGATGGGATGCTTCAAGGCGTGAACGCTGAGGCGACGGCCGCCCTCGCCCGGGCTGTTCGGATACCCATCATTGCCTCTGGCGGCGTCGCGGGGATCGAGGACATCGCGGCGCTGAAAGTGACCGGCGAGCCCAACATCTTGGGGGTGATCATCGGCCGGGCTTTATATGACGGCCGCATCAACCCGGGCGCCGCGCTCGAATTGGCGAGCAGACGCTAACCATCTGAAAAATCAATATTAATCCAAACGAATCGAAGCGCTTATCCGGCTCTGTTCAAGCGACGGATGACGTCGTCCAGCTGCTCGAGTGTGCGGTATTCGACCCGCAGCTCGCCGCCCTTCTTGCCTTTATCCACAATCTGAACTTTGAGCCCCAGCACATTGGAAAGACTGGCTTCCACGGCGCGGGTGTCCGGGTCCTTTTCGCGATGGCCGGAAGGCTTCCCAGATTTGGTAGGCGAATGCTGTTCGGCCTGGCGGACGTTCAGCGCGGATTCGACAATCGCTTTGGCCCGCGCTTCGGCATCCGACGCGCCGATCAGGGTGCGGGCGTGGCCGGCGGTGAGCTGGCCGTCGCGCACCATCGCCTTCACCGACTCGGGCAGTTTGAGGAGCCGCAACGTGTTGGCAATATGGGGACGGGACTTGCCCACTTCCTGCGCCACCCGGTCCTGGGTGTATTGGAAACGATCCATCAGCTCGTGATAGGCGGCGGCCTCTTCGATGGCGTTCAGGTCTTCGCGCTGGACGTTCTCGATGATCGCAAGCTCGAGCGACTCCCCATCCGACATCTCGCGGATGACGACCGGCACATCGTGCAGCTTGGCCATCTGCGAGGCGCGCCAGCGGCGTTCGCCGGCAACGATCTCATAAGCGTTCGCTTCGCCAGCGATCGGGCGGACGAGGATCGGCTGCAACACGCCCTTCTCGCGGATCGAGTTGGCGAGATCCTGCAGTTCTTCCTGCACGAAGGTTTTGCGCGGCTGGAATCGGTTGGGCTTCAGAAACGCGACTGGCAAGGTGCGCGGATTTTTTCCGCCCGGCGCTTCGGCGGCCTTTGGCGCCACCGGCACGTCGTCGCCGATCAGTGCGGAAAGTCCGCGTCCCAAACCATGTCTGCGATGTTCTTCCGCCATCTTCACTACCTCCGCGCTCATGCCGCGATCCGTGCGCGCTCGCGCTGAATGAGTTCGCCCGCGAGTTTGATATAAGCCTGCGATCCGGGGCATCGCAGATCGTAAACGAGCGCCGGAAGCCCATGGGACGGGGCTTCGGAGATACGCACATTGCGCGGGATCACGGTGCGATAAACCTTGTCGCCCAGATGTTCGCGCACATCGGCTGCAACCTGGTCCGACAAATTATTCCGCTTGTCGAACATCGTCAGGATGATGCCCTGGATCTCCAGCGACGGATTGAGCGCACCACGCACGCGTTCGATGGTTTTCAGAAGCTGGCTCAAACCTTCGAGCGCAAAGAACTCGCATTGCAGCGGCACCACGACGGCATCGGCCGCTGCCATCGCGTTCACGGTGAGCAAGGTCAGCGACGGCGGACAATCGATCAGCACATAGGAGAATTCTGATGCTCCGTGTACGGAATAATGCTCGATCGCATCCTTCAGCCGATAGTTGCGGCGGTCGATGTCGATCAGCTCCAGTTCCGCGCCGGACAGATCCACCGTCGCCGGCACGATGGACAGGCGCGGGATTTTCGTCGGCACCACCGCCTGCTCGATATGCGCCTCACCCATGAGCACGTCATAAGTCGAGAGCTTGCGATCGGCCTGCGGGATGCCGAGGCCGGTGGAGGCATTGCCTTGCGGATCCAGATCGATCACCAGCGTCGGCTCGCCCACAGCAGCCAAGGCCGTGCCGAGATTGATAGCCGTGGTGGTCTTGCCCACGCCGCCCTTCTGGTTGGCGACCACCAGCACGCGCGGGCGCCGGGTGGCGTTAGCGGCGGGCTTGAGCTCTGGAAGCGACATGTTCGATGTCCCGGATTTCGAGAATGACCCCGCTCGGGTCCGTCAGGCTTTCATGCCGGACAGCGTTCAGTTTCCAAGATGTGCGGGCTTCGGTCAATTCAGCCTCTACATTTTGGCCCTTGAGAAACAGGCTTGCGGTCTTCGATCCCTGAAAAGGCCGTGCATAACCCAGCAATTTGGTGAGCGGCGCGCAAGCCCGTGCGGTGACGAGATCGAACGGCTCCGGCCTCGCCTCCTCCATCCGCGCATTACGGACGTCGACCGCGATCTGCATCCGCTCTGCGGCAGCGATCAGGAACGCGCATTTCTTGGCGATAGATTCATAGAGAACGGTTTTGAAGCCCTGCCGTTCTCGCAGCATCGCCGCCAGCACCAGCCCCGGAAATCCGGCACCGCTGCCGAGGTCGACCAGGTTGTTTGCCGATTCCGGCACGAAGCGCATGAGCTGCGCTGAATCCCAGACGTGCCGCTGCCAAACGTCTTCAAGCGAGTTCTTCGACACGAGATTGTGCCGCGCATTCCATCCCGTCAGCAGCCCGACATAGGCTTTCAGCCGCGCCAGTGTTTCACGTGAAACATTCGCGGCCTTCGCGAATTCTTCCGGGCCGAACTCAGGCACGCTTCTTCTCGCGCGCCAGCCCGCGGACATGCGCCAGCACCAAGGTCAGCGCTGCCGGCGTCACGCCCTGGATGCGGCCCGCCTGGCCGAGCGTCGCCGGGCGAATAACTTCCAGCTTCAATCGCGCTTCGGTCGAAAGCCCACTCACCGCGGCATAATCCAGATCAGCGGGCAGGGCGCGAGACTCATCCCGCCGGAAAGCCAGGATGTCCGCTTCCTGCCGATCAAGATAACCGGCGTAGTGCGCATCAATCTCCAGCTGCTCGACAATCTCCAGCGCGAATTCTCCAAGTTCCGGCCAGATCGCGGCGAGGGTGGAGAACTCCACATCGGGCAGGCTGAGAAGGTCGTTCGCAGACCGGCGGACTCCATCTTGGCGGATGGCCATCCCGCGCTTGGCGGCATCGCTGGGGGTGAGGTTCAGCTCCGCCATCCGGGACCGGGCGGCGGTCAGGCGGTCCAGCTTCTCTGCGAAGACAGCCGAGCGCTCGGCACCCACGCAGCCGAGGTTTTCGCCAATCCGGGTGAGGCGCTGGTCGGCATTGTCGGCGCGCAGGGTGAGGCGGTATTCGGCCCGGCTGGTGAACATCCGATAGGGCTCGGTCACGCCCTTGGTCACCAGGTCATCGATCATCACGCCGATATAGGCGGAGGAGCGGTCGAGGATGGCGGCATCGTTTCCGCCGGCGGCGCGGGCCGCATTCAATCCGGCCATGAGGCCTTGGGCGGCGGCTTCTTCATAGCCCGTCGTGCCGTTGATCTGGCCGGCGAGATAGAGGCCCGGAACGGCCTTGGTCTGAAGCGCCGGAGTCAGCTCGCGCGGATCGACATAGTCGTATTCGATGGCATAGCCGGGGCGGATGATCGCCACGTCTTCGAGACCGGGAATGGTGCGGACGAGCGCGGTCTGCACGTCCTCGGGCAGTGAGGTGGAGATGCCGTTCGGATAGATCGTGGGATCGTCCAAACCTTCCGGCTCCAGGAAGATCTGATGGCTCTCGCGGGCGGCGAAGCGGACGACCTTGTCCTCGATAGACGGGCAATAGCGCGGGCCGGTTGATTCTATCTGTCCGGAATACATCGGCGCCCTGTCGAGATTGGCGCGGATGATCGCGTGGGTGTCGTGGGTCGTGCGGGTAATGTGGCAGGGGATCTGCGGCGTGGTGATCTTCGTGGTCAGCGCCGAGAACGGCACCGGCGGATCGTCGCCATGTTGCACCTCCAGGTCACCCCAACGAATCGTCCTGCCATCGAGGCGGGGCGGGGTGCCGGTCTTCAGCCGACCCATCCGCAGCCCGAGCTCATAGAGCGTCTTCGACAATCCGATGGACGGTTCTTCGCCGACCCGGCCCGCGGGAATTTTCGTCTCGCCAATATGGATCAGACCGCGCAAGAAGGTGCCGGTCGTCAGCACCACCGCACCGCAGGCGATGACCTCGCCCGCTGCGGTCTGAACGCCCGCGACCCGGCCATCCCTCAGTACCAGATCTTCGGCTGCCGCTTCTTTGATCTCGAGATTGACAGCCTTGGCCAACACGGCCTGCATCGCCTGGCGATAAAGCTTCCGGTCGGCCTGTGCGCGCGGTCCACGGACGGCCGCACCTTTGCGGCGGTTGAGTAGCCGGAACTGGATGCCGGCGGCATCGGCCACCCGGCCCATGACACCGTCCAGCGCATCGATCTCGCGGACCAGATGGCCCTTGCCCAAGCCGCCGATGGCCGGGTTGCAGGACATCTCGCCGATGGTCGCCGCCTTGTGCGTGAGCAGCAATGTCTTGGCGCCAAAGCGCGCGGAAGCCGCCGCAGCTTCGCAGCCGGCGTGCCCTCCACCGATGACGATAACGTCGTAGCTCATGGCGCGGCTGAATAGGGCAGGTTGTGGAAAAGCGCCAGATGTTTCACGTGAAACATTGCTCTGGGCCTCACTTCCCAATGCAGAACTCGCGAAAGACAACGTCGAGAATATCCTCGATGTCCACGCGCCCAGTTACCCGACCAAGAGAACGAAGCGCTAACCTTAAATCCTCGCCGGAAAGTTCCCTATCCGGAACTTTCTGCGACCGCTCCAAGGCGGCCAAAGCCTCTTCCAAATGCGCGCGGTGGCGGGCGCGGGTCAGCGGCGCATCATTACCATTTAATTTCAGTAGCTTACCAGCCAACTCTGTGATCTTGGACAAGAGTTCGGGAATGCCGTCCCCGGTCTTGGCGGAGATCGGAATCCCGCCCAATCTGGGCTCCCCAATATCCATTTTGTTCCAAACGACCAGATCCAGGATTTCCCCAACATTGGGCGGCAGACCGGCAATGGGCGTGGGATCGCTGGCATCGACAAGCAAAAGCGCGATGTCCGCAGCCTTCGCCCGGTCAATCGCCCGCCGCACGCCTTCCTGCTCGATTGGATCGTCGGACTCGCGAATACCGGCCGTATCTGCCACGATCACGGGGTAGCCGCCCAGATCGAGCCGAACTTCGATCACGTCGCGGGTGGTGCCAGCCACCTCAGAAACGATGGCCACATCGCGTAGGGCGAGAGCATTCAGCAAAGAACTCTTACCGCTGTTCGTTTTTCCGAACACTGTTAATTTTATACCATCACGCAATATCTCTCCCCGGCGATGATCGTCCAGATGAGACCGAATTTCCGCGATCAGGCTGGAAACAATATCCCGAACAATGTTCAGAACATCGTCCGGCACTTCCTCGTCCGGAAAATCCAAAACTGCCTCGGTCAACCCAACCGCCCGCGTCAGCCGGGTCCGCCAACCTTCATAGAGGGCCGCCAGCGCGCCGCCATATTGGCCGAGTGCCTGTTTGCGCTGCGCATCGGTCTGCGCGTCGATGAGGTCGGCCAGCGCTTCAGCTTGGGTGAGGTCGAGCTTGCCGTTCTCGACCGCGCGGCGCGTGAACTCGCCGGCTTCGGCAGGCCGCAATCCATCGACCACCGACAGCGCATCCAGCGTCGCATCCACCACAGCGCGGCCACCATGGACATGAAACTCCGCGATGTCTTCGCCCGAAAAACTCTGCGGCGCTTCGAACCACAACAATAGACCGCGATCGATTTCGTCTCCGCGCACGTCACGGAAAGCCTTTAAAACAGCATGTTTTGGAGGAGGCGGCGCGGCGCCCGTCAGCGCTTCAACCGCGCGCCTCGCATTCGGCCCGGATACACGCAGCACCGCAATGCCCGCGCGCCCCGGCGCCGTCGATGGCGCGAAAATGGTGTCGCGCTCCATGAATCAGCGCTTCGACGTGTCTTTCGCGGTCTTGGCAGCCGCGTCCCACAGGAATTTCTGGAACTGGCCGAAAGCTTCGCCGCCCAAAGGCATCCACGCTTTCATCATGGCCTCGGGGTCGGAGGTGTCCATGGCCGCTTTCATCCGGCGCTCCATCTCGGCCACCATCTTGTCCTGCAAGCGGGAGACGTCCGGCAGGCCCATGAAGCGGCGGGCTTCCTCGGGCGTCATGTCGATTTCGACGTGGACCTTCATGCTTTGACCATAGCTCCGGTTCGTGCTTGGAAGCGCGGCTTCCCGCGCGCTAGGAAGCTACGCGCCGGGACCGGCGCCAACAACACGCTTTATTAGGACGCAGGAAATCATGAGCCGCAACCAGCTCGACCAGGAAACCAGCCCCTATCTCCTTCAGCACAAGGACAATCCGGTCCATTGGCGGCCTTGGACCCGCGAAGCGCTGGACGAAGCCGAGAACACAGGCAAGCCGATCCTGCTCTCCATAGGCTACACCGCCTGTCACTGGTGCCATGTGATGAATCACGAAAGCTTCTCGGATGCCGAGATCGCGGGCGTGATCAACGACAATTTCATCCCGATCAAGGTCGATCGCGAAGAGCGCCCCGATGTCGACCAGATCTATCAGACGGCTGCGAGTGCCGCCGGCGGGCAGGGTGGTTGGCCGCTCACCGCGTTCCTCACGCCCAAGGGCGATCCGTTTCTGATCGGTACCTATTTCCAGCCGTCACCGTTCAAGACGGTGCTGGGCGAGGTACTCACCATCTATCGCGACCAGAGCGACAAGATCGCGGAGAACACCGAGAAGCTGAACGGGCTGCTCTCCAATCTGTGGAGCCGCGACCTGCGCGGACCGATGAACGACCAGCCGCTCGATCTCGCCGGGCTTCGCATCGGCCAGCGTTACGACCTGTTTTTCGGCGGCATGACCGGCCAGCCGAAATTCCCGAACTTCGCACATGTGGAGCTTCTGCTCCGATCCTTCCTGCGCACAGGCACCGTGCAGTTCAGCCTGCTCGTGAACACGACGCTCGGCACAATGTCGCAAGGCGGCATCTACGATCATGTCGGCGGCGGCATTCACCGCTATTCGACGGATGAGCGCTGGCTGCTCCCGCACTTCGAGAAGATGCTTTCCGACAATGCGCTCTATGTGAGCATGCTCCTGCTTGCCTGGCAGCATGAGCGCAATCCGCTTTACCAGGTGCGCATGGAAGAAACGATCGCGTGGGTTCTGCGCGATATGAAGGTGGAAGACGGTTTTGCCACCAGCCTCGACGCCGATACCGACGGTCAGGAAGGTCGTTATTACATCTGGACCGAAGCGGAGATCGATGCCGCGCTTGCCGGCACCGCGACGCAGCGCTTCAAGCAGATCTATAACGTCAGCGCCAACGGCATTCATCAGGGCTTCAACGTGCTGAACCGTGCCGGTGCGAAATCCGCGTTCCTGGTAAACGAAGCGGACGAGGCGCTGTTCGCCAAGCAGCGCCAGATGCTGCTCGACGTGCGGGGCCGGCGCACGCCGCCGCAACGGGACGACAAGGTTCTGGCGGACGCCAACGGCATGATGATCGCTGCCTTGGCGCGGGCCGGTGCCATCTTCCGCCGCACCGCTTGGACGACGGCCGCGATCAAGGCGTTCGAGTTCGTTGAGAAAGCGCTGGGCGACGGCGACCGTCTCTATCACTCATGGCGGAGCGGCAAGCGCAGCAAGGAAAGCTTCTCCGACGATTACGCGCACATGATCAACGCGGCGCTCACACTGTGGGAGTCGACGAATGACAAGCGTTATCTGCAGCGCGCGCAGGCCTGGACGCACACGCTCAACGAGCATTTCTGGGACATGCAGAACGGCGGTTATTTCAGCACGTCGGACGAAGCCGATCCCTTGATCATCCGTCCGCGTCCGGTGTTCGACAATGCGATGCCCTGCGCCAACGGTCTAATGCCGGGGCTTCTGTGCAAGCTCTATCTCGCAACGATGGATCAGCAGTACCGCGCGCGCAGCAACGCCGTGATCGATGCCTTCTCCGGCGAGGTGAACCGCGCCTTCATCTCCATGCCGAGCTATCTCAACAGCCTCGACACGATGGTGAACTCGGTTCAGGTCGTGATCGTGGGTCCGGTGACCAATGCCAAGACGCACGAGCTGTTGAGCGCGGTGAACGGCCGCAGCCTGCCGGCGGGCATGGTGATGCTGGTCGATCCGGACGAGAAATTGCCGGAAGGTCATCCCGCGTTCGGCAAGACGTTGCAGGGCGGGGTTCCCACCGCCTATATCTGCTATCGCATGAGTTGCGCGCAGCCCATCACCAACCCGGTGACATTGTCGCAGGCATTGCAGATGCCTTTCCGCATCGCGCCGCAACAGGTGCAGCAGCCGATGCCGGCACCAATGGGTCAAGCGTAAATGGGTCAGGCATAGACCGCGCGGCGCCGAAGCCGCTAACCTCGCGATGGGCAACCCAATCCGAGGATGCGGCGATGGCAGGCGAAGACATCACAATCAAAACGGCCGATGGCGCCATGGGCGGCTATCTGGCGAAGCCTGCCTCGGGCCGCGGGCCGGGCCTTGTCGTCGTCCAGGAAATCTTCGGCGTCAATAAGGTGATGCGCGATCTCGCCGACAGTTTCGCCGCGCGTGGCTACTTTGCGCTCGCGCCCGATCTGTTCTGGCGCATCCAGCCGGGCGTGCAACTCACCGACAAGACCGACGCCGAATGGAAACAGGCCTTCGACCTGATGAACAAGTTCGACTCCAAGAAGGGCGTCGAAGACATCCAGGCGACAATAGACACGCTACGCCACACCGAAGGTTGCACCGGTAAGGTGGGTGCGGTCGGCTACTGCCTGGGTGGGCAACTCGCCTATCTCACCGCAGCACGCACCGATATCGACGCTTCGGTGGGATATTACGGCGTGAACCTGCAGAACCTTCTGGGCGAATCCAGGAACATCAAGAAGCCGTTGATGCTCCACATCGCTGGCAAGGATCAATTCACGCCGCCGGAAGCGCAGAAGCAGATCGTGGACGGGCTCAAGAACGACCCGCACGTCACACTGCATACCTATCCGGAGATGGACCACGCCTTCGCGCGCGTTGGCGGGGCGCATTACGACCACGCCAACGCCGAACTCGCCAATGGCCGCACCGCGACCTTCTTCCGCCAGCATCTGAGTTAAACCGGCGTTGGAAGCCGCTCCTTAATTTCACCACGGTTTCTGGCTTGAAAGCCGCCGGCGGTGGCAACGGACCCTGCGTGAGCGAGCGTATCGAACCCGGTTTTATCGATCCTTCTCTGCCCGAAAAGGCGGCGGAAGAGCGTGTCGACGCCGCGCGCGAGGCCACCGGCTACAAGATCGCCGACGGCGCCGTCCGTCTGCGCAAGACCATCTTCGGATGGATCTCGCGGCACGAGCGCTCGCTCAGTGCCGTCTCCATGATAGGCGGCTTCGCCTTCGACAATTACGCCTACCGCCGGATCGATCTGCCGAACACGCAAGCGCTCTTCATCGGCTATCTCACCGTGGCCGGCATCGCGATCGTGCTTCTGCATCTGTTCGCGACGCGCGCCCGCGACGGAAAGCCGATGCCGCGCTGGCATTCCATCCTGCCGATGGCCACGCAGTTCACGCTGGGCGCGTTGTGGAGCGGCTTTCTCATCTTCTATTCGCGCAGTGCGGTGCTGACGGAGTCCTGGCCGTTCCTCCTCGTGCTGGTAGCGATCTTCATCGGCAACGAGGTGTTCAGCCGATACCACTCCCGGCTGGTCTTCACGTCGATCCTCTATGCCTTCGCGCTGTTCTCCTATTTCATCGTCACCGTTCCGATCTTCACCCACACCGTGGGACCATTTACCTTCCTGATCAGCGGGCTTTCGGCGTTCAGCGTCTTCCTGATCTTCCTGAATATCGTGCGCTGGGCGGGACAGGACGAATGGCGGCGTGCGCGGCTGCAGGTTCTGGGCGGCGCCGCGCTCGTCTACGCGATACTGACCGCTTTCTATTTCACCGGCACATTGCCGCCGCTGCCTATCGCACTAATGGACAAGGGCGTCTTTCATTTCGTGAAGCGCGATGGCGATGTTTATCAAGCGCAAGGCGAGTCGCAGGACTGGATGACGCGCTTCGGCAAGCCGCCGGTGCTGCATATCGCGCCGGGACAGCCGGTCTATGTCTACAGTGCGGTGTTCGCGCCGATCAAGCTATCCACAACGGTCACGCATCACTGGCAGCACTACAACCGCATCCGCCACAAATGGCAGACGATCAGCGACGTGTCGTTCACGATCAATGGCGGGCGCGACGGCGGCTATCGCAACTATACGATCCAGCACAAGGTGTGGGACGGCGACTGGCGCGTCGATGTGCGCAATGCCGATGGCCGCATCATCGGGCGCATTCCCTTCCACATCGAGAACGCGCCGCAGCCTGTCGCGACCATTCCCGTCACTTTGAAGTAACCCCGGCCAGCGGGCGCACGTCCTCCACCAGATGCACCAGAACCTTTCCGGGTTCTTCGATCTGCATCATGTGGGCGGAGTTCTCGAACCAGACGATCTTCTTCACCGGCGCGTGCACATGCGCGAACCATGCGGCGGTGACGTTCTGCGAAACCGTTTCATCATGACGCCCGTTGAAGATGATGATCGGACATTTGAAATCGGTGACCTTGCTGTAGTTGAACGTGCTGAACACCGGCAGCAGATGCGTCAGCGACAGCAATGAGCCTTTGTCGATCGCGTCGAGATCGGCATTCGTGTAGTCCGGCGAAAGCTCGCTGGCGCGGTAGTAGTAAGCATAGGAATCGCGGTTCCAGCTCAGGCCGCCATACTTGATCGACCAATCGCGCTCGACGCCGATCTTGTCGAGATTCAGCGGCGCGGTGGGATAGGGCATGATGGCTTCCAACGCTTTCACGGCTTTCTCGTCATGCGCTGCCCGCGCTGCGGCGAGCGTCGCATTGTAGATGTCTTTCTCGCTGGCCTGGCTGTCGATCATCTGCCCCATGCCGACATAGGCGTAGAGCCATTCAGGATGGTTATGCGCCAGCATGATGCCGAGCAGCGATCCCCAACTATGCCCCATCACGAAAATCTTTGGCTTGTGATAGGTGGCGCGCAGATACTGGACGAGTTCTTCCGTGTCCTTCTCCATGCGCGCGGCGGTGAGCGTGGGCGCGATCTTCTTGGGGTCGTTGGCGGCATAGGTCTTGCCGCTGCCGCGCTGATCCCATTGCACCACGGTGAAGTAGTCCTCCCATGGGTTCTGGAACGTCCAGCTTGTCGGCATTTCCGGCGCCGCCGGGCCGCCGTGCAGGAACAGAAGGATCGGATTGTTTCTGTCGCGGCCGCGGATGGTAATCCATTGCTTGATGCCGCCGATGGTGACCGCTTTTTGCTCGTCGATGCCGTTGGGCGACACCACCTTCTGCAGATCGCCGATGATCTTGCGCGCGCGATCCTGGGTGAAAGGCGGCGTGGGATCGGCGGCATGCGCTGCGAGAGGGGCAAGCAAGGCGAGCGCGGCAATCAAACGTCCATGCATGAGCGATTTTCCGATCTATCGACGGCTCTCACATAAGGGCTAAAGTCGCGCGTTGCGCTATGCATCAGCCATGCGCGGCACGTCCATCAGCGTTGCATCGCGCGGGAGGTTGGCATGAAGGCAATCCGGATCCACGAAACGGGCGGCCCCGAAGTCCTGCGCTATGAAGACGTGGAACTGCCGCCACCCGCTGCCGGCGAAGTTCGCGTGCGCCACACCGCCATCGGCGTGAACTTCATCGATACCTATCACCGCTCTGGTCTCTACAAGCTGCCGTTGCCGACCGGCTTGGGCAGCGAGGCCGCCGGCGTCGTCGAAGCGCTGGGCCGCGGTGTTACCGCGTTAAAGACCGGCGATCGCGTCGCCTATGCCGGAACCATCGGCGCTTATGCCGAAGCGAACAACGTCGCCGCCGACAAGCTGGTGAAGCTGCCCGAAGGTGTTTCGGACGAGGATGCAGCAGCCGCATTGCTGAAGGGCATGACGGTGCAATATCTGCTGACGCGCACGTACTCCGTAAATCCGGGCGAAACGATTCTGTTTCATGCCGCGGCCGGCGGCGTCGGCCTGATCTTCGGGCAATGGGCGAAACATATCGGCGCAACCGTTATTGGAACAGTCGGATCACGGGACAAGATCGCGCTCGCGAAAAACCATGGCTACGATCATGTGCTCGATCTTTCGAAAGACGATTGGGTCAAAGGCGTGCGCGAGCTGACCGGCGGCGAGGGCGTGCCGGTGGTCTATGACGGCGTGGGCAAAGCAACGTGGGACGGCTCGCTCGATTGTCTCGCCGTGCGCGGTATGATGGTGAGCTTCGGAAATTCGTCAGGCGCTGTGCCGCCCTTCGCACCGGGCATTCTTTCGGCAAAAGGATCGCTCTATGTCACCCGGCCCACATTGGGCAGCTACACGCGCACCGCGGAGGAATTGCAGGAAACCGCCGACGATCTGTTCGATGTCGTCGCGTCCGGCGCGGTGAAGATTGAGATCAACCAGCGCTTCAAGCTGAGCGAAGCCGCCAAGGCGCACGAAGCCCTGCAATCCCGCCAGACGACGGGCGCGACGATCCTGTTGCCCTGATTATTCGGCGGCGATCGGCGAGGATTTGTCCTCGCGCAGATAGATCGAGCGCTTCGGCCGCGCCATCACCCGCTGCACCATCGGCACGAAGGCATCGAGCGGCATGGTGTCGTAGTTCGGGTCGAACGCGTTCTGATCGTGGCGCGCGCAGAACATTGCCGTCTTCTCGAAGCAGGGATGGCCGCGGAACTGGTCGCGCATATTCCGGTCGAGGCCGAGATAGTGGAAGAAATAATAGCCCTGGAAGATGCCATGATGATGCAGCATCCAGTGGTTTTCCTCCGAGATGAAAGGCTTGAGCACCGTGGCGCCAAGCTCCGCATGATTGGATGACGCGAGAATGTCGCCCATATCGTGCAACAGCGCGCAGACGACATATTCCTCGTCCATGCCGTCGCGGTGGGCGAGCGTCGCCGATTGCAGCGAGTGCTCCAGCCGGTCCACCGCGAAGCCGCCGCAATCGCCTTCCAGCATCTTCAAATGCGCGAGCACGCGGTTCGGCAGGTCGCGGTTGAAGCCGGCCGAGGCCATGGCGATCTTCGTCCAGTCTTCCTGCGTGCCTTCGGCCATCGCCTTGAATTGCGCGCGGTCGCTGGGATGTTCGGTCATGGGTCGGCTCCTCGGGTAAGCTGCGGGAATTGTCCGCCGGGATGTGCGCGGGGTCAATTGCTTCGCGCGGCGCTCTATGCTGCCTTAGGGCTGCTTTATTCGGGGTTTTAGGGATGGGTATGCGGGAAAAAGTGGAAGATGCCTTTGAAAGCGTGCTGTTCGCCAGCCGCTGGCTGATGGCCCCGTTCTATCTCGGCCTGGTGGTGGCGCTCCTGGCCCTCATGGCGGAATTCATCAAGACCATCTGGGAAGTGCTTCCCCAGATCGTCGAGCTGAGCGAAGCCGCGGCGGTCGTCTGGGTGCTGACGCTGATCGACCTGTCGCTGGCGGCGAACCTGCTGCTGATGGTGATCTTCTCGGGCTACGAGAACTTCGTCTCGCGCATGTCGGTGAGCGCCGCGCATCCCGACCGCCCGACCTGGATGGGCAAGATCGATTTCTCCAGCATGAAGCTGAAGCTGATCGCCTCCATCGTGGCGATTTCCGCGATCGAACTGCTGAAAGCCTTCATGTCGATCAAGACCTACAGCGACCGCGACCTGATGTGGCTCGTCGGCATCCATATGACCTTCATCGTCTCCGGCGTGCTGCTGGCCCTGATGGACTGGATCACCGAGCGCGGCGAAGTGCCGGAGACCCGCCGCGAACACGAGGGCGCGGCGCCGCATTCGGGACACTAGTCCAGGCAGAATTCGCCCGTCCTGATCCTGCCGGCAAGCACTGCCGCCGTTTCCTCCGCGCTCATCGCGCCGGAATCGAATGCGTGCTTCTCCAGCGCGCCAAGATCCGAGAATTGCCGAAAAAGATCGTGCACCGGCCCTTCCGCTTTCAGGCCATGCGTGCCGCGCGCCTGCACACGGGCGAAGGTGATGTCCGCACTCGCGGGTCGTAACACCACGTAATGCAGCGGCACATTCGTTGCCGCCGCCGCTTCACGAAACGGCATGAGAAACCACGGCCCCACAATGCCGTCGATGATGGTGAGATAGCCGCCTTCGGCATAAGCACACGCCGCCGCCGCGATGGCCCGTGTCACCGTCTCGTTCTGCTTCTGCGATTCCGGCAGCCACGGAAGCACGTAGCCGCTCTTGATGTAGCGATCGTAGAAGTCATCCGTGTGCAAATGCACGGCAGGGCCTTCGCTCTGCCGTGCCAGAATATCCGCCACGGTGGATTTTCCCGCGCCCGGCGGGCCGGTCAGAATAAGGACCGACCCTGCCATGGCATCAGGTGTTCATGCTGTCGAAGAAGTCGGAGTTGTTCTTCGTCGAGCGGAGCTTGTCGAGCAGGAACTCGATCGCATCTGTCGTGCCCATCGGGGCCAGGATGCGGCGCAGGACGTGCGTCTTCGAAAGCGCGCCCTTGTCGAGCAGAAGCTCGTCCTTGCGGGTGCCCGACTTGAGGATGTCGATCGCGGGATAGACGCGCTTGTCGGCGACCTTCCGATCAAGCACGATTTCGGAGTTACCCGTGCCCTTGAACTCTTCGAAGATGACTTCGTCCATGCGGCTGCCGGTATCGATCAGCGCGGTGGAGATGATGGTCAGCGATCCGCCTTCCTCGATATTGCGCGCCGCGCCGAAGAAGCGCTTGGGGCGCTGCAGCGCGTTCGCATCGACACCGCCGGTCAGCACCTTGCCGGATGAGGGGACGACGGTGTTGTAGGCACGGCCGAGGCGCGTGATGTTATCGAGCAGGATGATCACGTCGCGCTTGTGTTCGACCAGGCGCTTGGCCTTCTCGATCACCATTTCGGCGACCTGCACGTGGCGCGTCGCCGGTTCGTCGAAGGTCGAGGAAATGACTTCGCCGTTCACCGTGCGCTGCATGTCCGTCACTTCTTCGGGACGTTCGTCGATCAGAAGCACGATCAGGTAGCATTCGGGATGATTGGCGGAGATCGCCTTGGCGATGTTCTGCATCATGATCGTCTTGCCGACGCGCGGCGGCGCCACGATGAGGCAGCGCTGGCCCATGCCCTGCGGCGCGACGATGTCGATGACGCGGCCGGTCTTGTCCTTCAGCGTCGGGTCCTTCAGCTCCATGTTGAGCCAGCGCGTCGGATAGAGCGGCGTGAGGTTGTCGAAATGGACCTTGTGCTTGATCTTCTCGGGATCCTCGAAATTGATCGTCGAGACCTTCAGCAGCGCGAAATAGCGCTCGCCGTCTTTCGGAGACCGGATCGGGCCTTCCACGGTATCGCCGGTGCGCAGGCCGAAGCGGCGGATCTGCGAAGGCGACACGTAAATGTCATCGGGGCCCGGAAGGTAATTGGATTCCGGCGAGCGCAGGAAACCGAAGCCGTCCGGCAAGGTCTCGACCACGCCCTGTCCCGCGATCTCCACATTGCGCTCCGCAAGTTCCTTGAGGATCGCGAACAGCATGTCCTGCTTGCGCATGGACGAGGCGTTTTCGATCTCCAGTTCCTCGGCGAAGGCCAGAAGGTCGGTGGGGGATTTGGACTTGAGGTCCTGCAGCTTCATCGCCTGCAGGCCGTCTTGAACTGTCATTGGTACTTACCTGAAATATTGAGGTTGGGATTGCCTGCCGCTTGTGCCGCCGAAAATGACCGGTCAGGCGCGGGGCGGAAGGTTAGGGTCCGCACCGCGCCGGTCTGTCCGGGCCCGGCCTTCGCGCAAGGGCGCGGGGCACGGATTGCGATGCGAATGGGGAACGCCGGTTATATAGCCCGATTTCCGGGGCTTGCAAAGGCCCGCGGGTCAGAACGGCTGGACGATCACCAGGATGACGATCAGGGCCATCAACACCGCGGGAACCTCGTTCAGGATGCGGTAGAACCGGGCCGGCTTGTCATTGGCATCGCGCGCGAACTTTTTCACGCAGGTCGCGAAGTAGCCATGCAGGCCCGACATGATGATCACCAGCGCCAGCTTGGCATGCAGCCAATGCTCCTCGAGAATTCCGGGGATCAGCCAGATCTGCAGAAGACCGAAGAACCAGGTCGCGATCATCGCCGGGTTGATGATCATGCGCAGAAGCTTTTTCTCCATCACCTTGAAGCGCTCGGAGTCCGAAGAGCCCGGCGTCGTTTCGGTGTGATAGACGAACAGGCGCGGCAGATAGAGCATGCCGCTCATCCACGCGATCACGCTGATCACATGGAAAGCACGGATCCAGAGAATGTTGTTCGACAAAAACATCATCATGGGTTCTCGGCTCCAAATCCGCAGCGGGAAAATTCCTTCGGGCAGATACGCCCCGGCCCGCAGGTGACGACACTCTCGCCCAAAGCCGCACGGCTGGCCAGAGATGCGAGCGCGGCAATGAAATCCACATCCGCGCTCACCGTCGGTACGCGGATGTAGTCCGGCACCCCGGATTCACGCGCGAGCTTGCCGTATTCGATGTCGAGCTCGACCTGGGTTTCGGAATGTTCGCTGACGAAAGCGATCGGCGCCACGACAAGCCCTTTGCCGTCCGCGCCGGCGCGGCGGATCTCCGCATCGGTCGCGGGCCCGATCCATTCCAGCGGTCCCACACGGCTTTGATAACAGACCTGCCAGTCGAGGCCTGATATCCCCAACCTGTCCACAATCGTGCGAGCGGTCTTTTCCACCTGCCATTGATACGGATCGCCCTTGGAAACCGTGCGTTTCGGAAGGCCATGCGCGGATAACAACAGCCGATAATCCACAGCCGGCTTTTTCTTCGTGAGCGCCGTGGCGATCAGCTTCGATTTGGCAGCGATGAAACCTTCTTCCCACGGATAGCAGCAGATGCGTGTCGTCGGCGCCGCGATGCCGGCACGCCTGGCCGCTTCATGCCAGCCCTTGAGAGAAGAATCCGTGGTGGTCGTGGAGAATTGTGGATAGAGCGGCAGCAACACGATCCGGTCGGGACTCCACGCTTTCACCTTCGCCGCGGTCTCATCGGCAAAGGGCTTCCAGTAGCGCATCGCGATATAGCAGCGCGCATCCAGGCCTTGCGCAGACAGCGCCATTTGCAAGGTCAGCGCCTGCGTATCGGTCTCTTCCAGAATGGGTGAGCGGCCACCGATCTTGGCGTAAATCTCACGCGCCACCGGTCCGCGGCGCTTGGCGATGAAGCGTCCCAGCGGTCTGCGGATCATCCCCGGCAACGAAATGATCGCGGGATCGGTGAAGAGATTTCGCAGGAACGGTTCGACGGCCTCCGGCGAATCCGGGCCACCAAGATTGAACAGGACGACCGCCAGCTTCACTGGCGCACGCGCGCGACCAGCGCGGCGACATGTTCGGGCGGCGTCTCCTGCAATACGCCATGCCCCAGATTGAAGATGAACGGACGCCCCCGCATCGCATCCACAAGTTCATCCACAGCGCGCTCCAGCGCGGAGCCGCCTGTCACAAGCAGCAAAGGATCGAGATTGCCTTGCACCGGCACATCGATCTCCGACATCCAGTCCTGCGGCGCCGCCGTATCAACAGAGATTCCATCCACACCGGTTTCGTCTGCGTAGAACTCGTAACCCTGCAATGTCGTCGCGCGTGGAAAGCCGATGATCTTCGCGTTCGGCTTCACGCTGCGGACTTTCTCCACAATGCTTTTCGTCGGTGCAACCACCCAGCGCTGGAAAGCATCCGCCGGCAATCCGCTCGCCCAGCTGTCGAATATCTGCACAGCATCCGCGCCGGCATCGATCTGCGCGATCAGATGCGTCGCCACGCAATCGCCCAGTACATCGAGCAATGCACCGAAAGTTTTCGGATCGCGATAACCCCACAACTTCGCCGCCTTCTGCTCGTCACCACCGCGCCCCGCTGCCATATAGGTCGCCAAGGTCCAGGGCGCGCCCGCGAAGCCCAGCACCGATGTCTCGGCAGGTAATGCTGCTCGAACCTTGCGAAGCGTCTCATAAGCCGGAGAAAGCTTCTCGCGCCAGATCGTCGGGTCGCGCTCCAAACCATCCGCACTGTTCACCGCATCGAGTGTCGGCCCGACATTCTCCTCGAATTTCACGGCTCGTCCGAGTGCAAATGGGACCGTAAGGATATCCGAAAAGATAATTGCTGCATCGAAGCCGAAACGGCGGATCGGCTGTAGTGTGATCTCCGTCGCCATGTCCGGATCGTTGCACATCGTCCAGAAAGAACCGGCTTTCGCACGAAGCGCGCGATACTCCGGCAGATAACGTCCCGCCTGGCGCATCAGCCAGACCGGCGGTGGAGAGACGGATTGTCTCTCCAGAACCGAAATCAATCTCTTCCCGGAATTCGTCAAAGAATAAGGACTCCTAGGAATCTGATGACGATGATGATTGGGCTGTGATTTGTGGAAAAAACCGTGGGTCGGGTGTCTCTAGGCCGCAAGTGCTTCGGACTCAAGGGGACTTGGCGTCGCCGCCGCGACAGTTTCCCCAACAGGCGGAACCGGAAGGCTGTGCGCAGAAGACCCCGGCTTGTGAGATGTGTTTGCGCTTGGCCGTCTGTGTATCCTATGGGGATGGAAATGAGGGACCGGAGCATCGTTCTGTGAATTCCGAGATGCGCGAATTTCACGTCCATCTGGTGTCCGACGCGACCGGCGAAACGCTGAACGCCATCGCGCGCGCGGCGCTGGCCCAATTCGAAGGCGTGACCGTCAATGAGCACTTCTACGCGCTGGTGCGTTCCTCGCGGCAACTGCAGCGCGCGATCGAGCATATCAAGGAAGATCCGGGCTTGGTGTTCTTCACCCTGGTCAATCCGGAACTGCGCAAGGAATTGCTCACAGCCTGCACGACGATGGGCATTCCAAGCTATGATGTCTTGGAAGCGCCCATTGGTGCCATGCGACAGTTCCTCGGTGCGGCGGAGAGCCATCGTCCCGGCGGCCAGCACGATCTCGATCAGCGCTATCAGGCCCGCATTGAGGCGTTGAACTTCACTATCGCCCATGATGACGGGCAGATTCTCGACCGGCTCGATGAGGCGGAAGTCGTGCTCGTGGGTGCCAGCCGCACGTCGAAGACGCCGACCAGCGTTTATCTCGCCATGCGCGGCGTACGTGCCGCCAATGTGCCGCTGGTGCCGGGCATGCCGCTGCCGCGCGAACTGCTCGTGTCGACCAAGCCGCTGATCGTGGGATTGTGGGCCTCGCCGGAGCGTTTGGTGCAGGTGCGACGCAACCGGCTCAACACGCTGGGCGAAGTGCGCGATACGTCTTATGCGGATCTCGACAGTGTCCGCGGTGAAGTCACCGCGACGCGCAAGCTTTTCGAGGCGCAGGAATGGCCGACGATCGATGTCTCGCGACGTTCGGTGGAAGAGACGGCCGCGGCGGTGCTCAATCTTCTTGCCGAACGGCGGCAACCGGCGGAATGACGCGGCTCGTCCTCGCCTCGAGCAGCGAGAGCCGCGCGAATCTTCTGCGCAAGGCCGGCGTTCCGTTTGAAACCATTCCCGCGCGCGTGGACGAGAATACCGTCAAAGAGTCCATGCTGGCCGCGAACCAGCCGCATCGTGTAATCGCCGATGCATTGGCGGAACTTAAAGCAGTGCGCATTTCCGCGGCGCACCCCGGCGCTCTGGTGATCGGTGCGGACCAGGTTCTGTCCTTCGGGGGCGAGCTTGTGAGCAAATGCGCGACGATGGACGAGGCGCGCGCGTTGCTGTCGCGCCTGCGCGGCAAGAGTCATGAGCTTTTCTCGGCGGCCGTTCTGGCGAAGGACGGCGTGCCAATCTGGCGCCACACCGAGCGCGCCAAGATGACGATGTATCCGGTGTCGGACGAATTCATCGAAGTTTATCTAGCGAAAAAGGGCGAAGATTTGCTCTGGGGCGTGGGCTGTTATCGCCTGGAAGATGAGGGCGCGCAGTTTTTCTCGCACGTTGCCGGGGATTATTTCGGCATTCTCGGTTTGCCCCTCATCCAGCTCTTGTCGGCGTTGCGCGAACAGGGTGTCATCGCGAAATGAGCATCAGCGGCAAAGCCAAAATCGCCGGTGTGATCGGCTGGCCGGTCGCGCATTCGCTGTCGCCGCGACTGCACGGTTACTGGCTCGATGCACATGGCGTGGACGGCGCTTACGTGCCGCTCGCCGTGCCGCGCGAGGACTTTGCGCGCGTCATTGAAAGCTTGCGCATCGCGGGCTTCGCCGGCGTGAACGTGACGGTGCCGCACAAGGAATCCGCTTTCGCCATCGCCCATGAGCTCGACGATGCCGCGCAGGCGGCTGGTGCGGTCAATCTGCTGCTGTTCGGCGGCAGCAAGATCGTCGGGCGCAACACCGATGCTACCGGCCTGGCCGCGAGCCTGAGCGAAGCGCTCGCGAGGAATGCGTTGAACGGAAAGGACGCGGTGCTCCTCGGCACGGGCGGCGCGGCACGCGCGGCAATTCTGGCGCTCTCGGAACTGGGCGTGCGCGAAATCCGCATCGTGGGGCGCAATCAGGGGCGCGGCGATATGCTGGCGCGGGAATTTTCTGCGCGCGTGAAAACGCCTTTGCGCGCGATCGCGTGGAAGGATTGGGCAAAAGCCGCGGATGGCGCTGGCGTTCTGGTCAATGCGACCTCCGCTGGCATGGCTGGAAAAGAGAAGCTGGAGCTTTCGCTCGACCCGTTGCCGGTGAACGCGGTTGTGACCGATCTTGTCTACAATCCGCTGGAGACCGACCTGCTGCAGCGCGCACAGGCGCGTGGCAATCGCATTGTCGATGGTCTTGGCATGCTGATGCATCAGGCTGTGCCGGCGTTCGAAGCCTTCTATGGCGAGCGGCCGCAGGTAACGCCCGCGCTGCGCACCGAACTCAAGAAAGCGTTGCGTCATGGCTAGGCCGCTGCTCATCGGGCTCACCGGCTCCATCGGCATGGGCAAAAGCGAAACGGCGAAGATGTTCGCGCGCCTCGGAATTCCGGTGAACGATTCCGATGCCAATGTGCATGCCGTCTACGAGCCCGGCGGCGCGGCCGTGCCGGAAATCGAAAAAGCCTTTCCGGGAACTGTGCGCGACGGCCGGGTGGACCGTGCGGCGCTGTCGACATCGCTCGCCGCCGACCCGTCCGGCTTCAAGACGCTCGAAGCGATCGTTCATCCGCTTGTGGCCAGGGTGCAGCAGGCCTTTCTGGCGAAAGCCACGGCCGATCGTGCGGATATGGTCGTGCTGGACGTGCCGCTCTTGTTCGAGACCGGCGGTCATGCGCGGATGGATGCGGTTGTGGTTGTCTCCGCGCCTTCCCATATACAGCGGACGCGGGTGCTGGAACGTCCCGGAATGACTCCGGACAAGCTCGACCAGATCCTCTCGCGCCAAATGCCCGACGAAGAAAAGCGTGCAAAAGCCCATTATGTGGTTGTGACGGACAAGGGTCTGGATCACGCTTTCGAACAGGTGCAGATGATCGTCAAAGACCTGCGCGCGAAGATCGCCGCTGGGCAGATGCCGGAAGAGCAATAAGAGACGTAATGCGCGAAATCGTATTGGACACCGAAACCACCGGCTTCGACCCGGCGACCGGCGACCGCATTGTCGAAATCGGCTGCGTCGAGCTGATCGACCATCTGCCGACGGGCCGAAGCTTCCAGGCCTATCTCAATCCCGAGCGCCTCGTTCCCATCGAGACGACGAAGGTCCATGGCCTCACCGACGAATTTCTCGCCGACAAACCGCTCTTCGCGCACATCGTGGAGGAGCTTCTGGAATTCCTCGGTGACGCGCCGCTGGTGATCCACAACGCGTCTTTCGACATGAAGTTCGTCAACAGCGAACTGCATCGCTGCGGAAAGCCACCGCTGCCTTACGCGCGCGCCATCGACACCATCGAGATCGCCAAGGCGAAACTCCCCGGCGTCCGCTATTCTTTGGATGAATTGTGCAAGCGCTTTGGCATCGACCTGTCGGCGCGCACCAAGCACGGTGCGCTGCTCGATGCAGAGCTCACCGCGCGCGTTTATCTGGAGCTTGTCGGCGGCCGCCAGACCAAGCTGGTGCTGGCGCCGGGCGACGGCGTGGAAATCCATGGCGACGCCCTCGTGCAGGTCACACGCACGCGACCGCGCGAACTCACCGTGACGATCACGCAGGAAGAGCAGGACGCGCACGCCAGCTTCATCGCCAAGGAACTTGGCGACAAGCCGGTGTGGAGTTGGGGCTGAAGCTTAAGCCTGCGCCGTCTGCTGCTGTTGCTGCTCGGCTTTCGCGCGATAAAGGCCGGCGAAATCGATCGGCTCGATCATGAGCGGCGGCATGCCGCCGTCCCGCACCGTGTCGGCCACCACGCGGCGGGCGAACGGGAACAGCATCATCGGCACTTCGATCAGCAGGATCTGCGAGATCACTTCTTCCGGTACGTTCTGGATGAAGGCGAGGCCGGCATAGCTGAGTTCCAGCAGGAAGACGGTCTTGTCCTCGTGCTTGGCCGACACGCGCAGGCGCAGATCGACTTCGTACTGATCGCCTTCCACGCGGCGGGCCTGCAGGTCGACGCCGAGGTCGATGGCGGGGCGGACACCTGTGAACACCGGCGCGCCAGGGTTTTCAAAGGACAGATCCTTCACATATTGCGCCAGCAGCTGGATGCGCGGCGCGTCGCCGGAACCGTTGCCGTTTTGGGGAAGGCCTTCGCCGCTCATGGTGTTCTCATCTGTCCAAAATCGCGGCTCGCGCTATCACGGATTGGAGAGCCGTGACAAGGCGACCATGGTTCTGCCCCATAAGTGCCGCATCCTCGTGCGATTTTCCGGATTAACCGCGCATTGGCACTGTGACGGTTGCGCGCTGGACCCCGGCGGAACAGGGGTCTACCTTGAGAATTAACCGCGTAATGCGCGGGTCGTGAGGTTTGACCGAGATCATGGCGAATTCCCAGCTTTTGGAAATCCTGCTTCTGGCGATGGTGGCCGGCGTGATCCTGTTCCGCCTCTACACCGTGCTGGGCCGGCGCACGGGGCATGAGCCGCCGCCGGAAGCCTATCGCGTGGGACCGCCTGCCGATCAGTCCGCCGACAAGCCTGCCATCGCCTTGCCGGCGCCGCGCACCGCCGACATGCCCGCCGATCCGGTCGCGCGCGGCCTGATGGAGATCAAGCTCGTCGACCGCAATTTCGATCAGGAGCATTTCCTTTCCGGCGCACGTCACGCGTACGAGATGATCCTGACGGCGTTCTCCGCCAACGACCGCATCACGCTGAAACCGCTTCTCAGCGATGAGGTCTATGCCGCATTCGATGCCGCGATGCGCGGCCGCGAAGAGCGCAATGAAAGCGTCAGCTTCACCTTCGTGGGCTTCAAGGATGTGAAGGTCGTGGAAGCGACGCTGAAAGGAAAGATGGCCGACATCGCCATCGCCTTCACTGCGCAATTCATTTCCTCCACGACGAATGCGGGGGGCGATGTCGTCGCGGGCGATCCCAAGTCGGTGCATGAAGTGACCGACATCTGGGCGTTCGAGCGCAACGTTCGATCCAGCGATCCCAACTGGACGCTGGTGCATACATCGGGCGAAGAGCCGTCGGCCTGACGATGGCGCGGGGGCGCCTTGTTCTTATCCTGATCGTTCTTGTTCTCATTGCTTTCGCAGCGTGGTGGCTGGCGACGCAGAAGACGTTGCCGTCTTTCCTTGCGCCGCCGCTGCGGTTGACGCCGGTGTCGTTCAACGAGGTTCCCGATTGGCATTCATCCGATCCGCGTGCAGGCCTTCGGGCATTTGCGCGTTCCTGTGCGGCATTGGCGAAAAAGAATCCGACAGATGCGATGGGCGGCATCGGTTATGCGGGCAATGTTGGTGATTGGTTGCCCGCGTGCCGCGAGATTCCCAACGGAAATGTAACTGCAACGACAGCGCGCAGATTCTTCGAAAGCTGGGCGAAGCCTGTTGCGATTGGCACAGGCGACGATCGCGACGGCACCTTCACCGGCTATTACGAAGCGGAGATCGACGCCAGCCGCACCCAGCACGGTGCCTATCAGACACCGATCTATGCGACGCCCGACAATCTCGTCGGCGTCGATGTCGGCGATTTTCTCGATGACCTGAAAGGCCGCCATTTCACCGGCTGCGTCGACGGCCACAAGCTTGTGAAATGCCCCGAGCGCGCTGCCATCGACGCGGGCGGATTGAAGCAGGCGAAGATCCTGTTCTACGCCGACGATCCGGTGTCGGTGTTCTTCCTGCACATCCAGGGCTCGGGCCGCGTGCATTTCGACGACGGCACATCGGCGCGGGTGAATTACGATGCGCAGAACGGACAGCCCTACACCGCCATCGGCAAGACGCTGATTGGAATGGGCGTTCCGCGCGACGGCATGTCGATGCAGGTGATCCGCAAATGGCTGAAGGATCATCCCGCCGATGCCAGGCGCGTGATGGAAACGGACAAATCCTACATCTTCTTCCGCGAGGAGCCGATCACCGATCCGCAAGCCGGGCCCGTCGGCAGCGAAGGCGTGACACTGACGCCGGCGGCGAGTCTGGCCGTCGACATGAAGCTGCATCCGCTCGGCGCGCCGATGTTCGTTGTCGCGAAGCGGCCCGACGCCAATCCGGATCGCGAAGACCACGCTTTCAACCAACTCATGGTCGCGCAGGACTCCGGCGGCGCGATCAAGGGCGCGGTGCGTGGCGATGTATTCTGGGGCTTCGGCAGTGATGCCGCCTCCATCGCGGGTCACATGAAATCATCCGGCAAGCTTTACGTCCTGCTGCCGAAAGCGCTCGCCGCAAAGCTCGGCAAATCGCAAGACTACCCCGCGCCATGACGCGCAAGCGATCCGTCAGCGACGAGGAGCGCAAGCTCTTCGAGAGCGCTTACAAGGAAGCGACGCCGCTTGCGCCCGCGCTGCTCAACAGGAAATCACCGGAATCCAAAACACGCCAGACGGCCGGCGGCCTGAATGGCCGCACAGCCGAACGGCTGAAGCGCGGCGAAATCGATCCGCAGGCGCGGCTCGACCTGCATGGCATGACGGAAACCGCCGCCCATGGCGCGCTCATCACCTTTGTCCGCAGCGCCTGGTCGCGCGGGCTGCGGCTGGTGATCGTCGTCACCGGAAAAGGCGCGCGGGAGCCTGCGCCGGATGAACCGTTCAGCATGGACAGCCGTCGTGGAATTCTGAAAACGCTGGCGCCGCGCTGGCTTTCGGAGCCAGAACTCGCCGGACTCGTCGCCGATGTTCGCACGGCACATCGCAGCCATGGCGGCGATGGTGCGTTGTATGTCTATCTGCGCAAGAACCGATGAGACAGAAATTCCATACGCTGGACGTGAAAACCAAAGGTCCGGGCCTTTATGACGTCACGGACGCTGCCGCGCGGTTTGTTGCAGACGCAGGAATCCGCGATGGGCTGCTTACCTGTTTCGTGCGCCACACCTCCGCGTCGCTGCTGATTCAGGAGAACGCCGATCCTGACGTGCTGCACGATCTGGAAGCTTTCATGCGTCGCATCGTGTCGCGCGATACGGACCTTTATCGTCACACAACCGAAGGCCCGGACGACATGCCCGCGCATATCCGTTCGGCGTTGACGCAGACCTCCTTGTCCATTCCAATCCGTGGCGGCGAATGGCTGCTGGGGACGTGGCAGGGGCTTTATCTGTTCGAGCATCGCGATGCGCCGCATAGCCGGCAGATCGCGCTGCACATCATTGGCGAGTAAGGATCGGCGAATAGGGGAAAGAGATGCGCTTTGCACGCTGGGCTTACGGGATTTCCGGTATCTACGGCATCCTCATTCTGGTGCCGGGCTATTTCCTCGTCTCGCAGGTCGCGCCGCCCGCGCTCAACCATCTCGAATTCTATTACGGCTTCTACGGCACCGCGCTCGCCTGGCAGCTCGCGTTCTTGATGATCGCGAGCAACCCCATCCGCTGGCGCGCGCTGATGCCAATCACCTTCGTGGAGAAGCTGGGCTTTTTTCTGCCGTGCCTGTGGCTTTACCTGCACCACCAGCTTCCGGCGGGCGGGCCGTTTTACGGCAGCCTGCTGGATGGCGTGTGGTTCATCCTGTTCGTCATCTCCTGGGTGCTGACACCCAAGGCGGCATGATCAGATCAGGCCGGCGCTCTTGGCCAGCGTCTTGAGCGATGTCTCCGGACGCGCGCCGTAGTGCGATATGACTTCCGCGGCAGCGAGCGAGCCCAGACGCCCGCAATCGGCCAGATGCTTGCCATGCGTGAGGCCGTAGAGGAATGCCGCGGCGTATTGATCGCCCGCGCCGGTGGTGTCGATCACCTTGGCCACTGGATGTGCGTCGATAACATGTACTTCGCTGCCTTTCGCCACCACGCAGCCCTTGGCGGAGCGGGTCAGGGCGGCGACGCCGTGCCAATGTCGTGTTGCCTGCAGTACGGAGTCGAACTCCTCCACTTCGAACAGCGCCTTGGCTTCTTCTTCATTGGCGAAGAGAACGTCGATGTCCGATTTCAGCAATTCGCGGAATTCGTCGCGCCAGCGCGACACGCAGAACGGATCGGAGAGCGTGAAGGCGATCTTGCGCCCCGCTTTCTTCGCGGCGGCGATGGCTTTGCGGATCGCCGCTTTCGCATCCGGCACATCCCAAAGATAGCCTTCGACATAGACGATCTGCGCGGACGCCACCTCTTTCTCGTCGATATCCGCAGGCTTCAATTCGCGGCAGGCGCCCAGATAGGTGTTCATGCTGCGCTGGCCGTCCGGCGTCACCGCGATCATGCACGATGCGGTCGAAGGGCCCTCCTCTGCGAAGGGCACGCGGAACGTCACGCCGATGTCCTTCATGCTGTGCGAGAAGCTTGTCCCCAGCCTGTCGCGCTTCACTTTGCCCACGAACAGCCCGTTGCCGCCCATGGACGCCAGCCCTGCCATCGTGTTCGCCGCCGATCCGCCGCCGATCTCGGTGGAGGTGTTCAAAGCTTCGTAAATCTGCGACGCGCGGAACTCGTCGACCAGCGTCATCACGCCCTTGGCGATCTGATGCTTCAGCAGGAACGCATCGTCCACCGGCGCGATCACGTCGACGATCGCATTGCCGAGACCGGCCACATCGAAGGAAGAGGTCATGTTGCGTTCCGTCGTGATATCAGGGCCGAAATAGAGGAGAGCCCTCTTCTTCGCAAGCGCGCGCATTGTGTATGCTGCGCCGTCCGATTTGGGGAATCCCGGCATGATCCGCATCGCATCCGTGATGGCACTCGCACTGACGCTGGCAGCGTGCGCCGGCGGCGGAACCGCGAAGCTGCCCAACGGACCGCCGCCGGGCGAACCTGCGGGCTATGCCGGCATCGATTCCGGGCAATTGCGCGTCGCTATGGGCAATCCGGCGTTCACACGCAAGGAAGGCCAGGGCATCGAGATGTGGCGCTATGACGGGCAGGGCTGCAAGGCGTTCTTCTTCCTCTATCCGCAAGGCGCAGGGTTGGAAGTGCAGCATGTCGAGACGATCCCGCGGCCGTCGGATGCGTCCGCCGATGTGGCGTGCCTCAACCGGCTGCGCGTTGACGGGAAGGCGACCTCTTAGGGGGAGTCTTGTCGGAGGTGATCTCGCGCGTCTTGTCCTTGTAGCGACACAGATCGTTGACGACGCAGGTCGGGCACAGAGGCTTGCGCGCGACGCAGGTATAGCGCCCGTGCAGGATCAGCCAGTGATGCGCATGCAGCTTGTATTTGGCGGGAACGATCTTCTGTAACCCGTCTTCCACCTCACGCGGAGTCTTTCCCGGCGCGAGCCCCGTGCGGTTGCCAACGCGAAAGATATGCGTGTCCACTGCAATGGTCGGTTCGCCGAACGCGACATTGAGAACGACATTCGCCGTCTTGCGGCCGACGCCCGGCAGCGCTTCCAGCGCCTCGCGATCCTGCGGCACCTTGCTGCCATGTTCCTCGATCAACGCTTTCGACAGCGCGATCACGTTCTTTGCCTTGGTGCGATAGAGCCCGATGGTTTTGATGTAAGGCGTGAGTTTCTGCACGCCGAGCGCCGCCATCTTTTCCGGCGTATCGGCGACCTTGAATAAACTTTCCGTCGCTTTGTTTACGCTCTTGTCGGTCGCTTGCGCTGACAGAACCACTGCGATCAGGAGCGTGAACGGATTTTCGTATTCCAGTTCCGTGCGCGGTTCCGGCATGTGCTTTTTCAGTCGTGCGAAGAACTCTTCCGCTTCCGTCGTGGTGAATTTGCGCGCCATCGCGAGTTCCATAAATCCGGTTCCGGACAAAAGCCATGATTGTGAACGGAACGCCATCAACCGCACATCGTTATCCACACAAGCCCTGCGAATGAGGAGGCAGATATGCGCTTGAGAGATTTCACCGTCGCCGTTGCGACGGTTTCGATGCTGGCCTTGGCCGGCTGCGGCACCTCCACCGGTGACCGCGCCGTGTCGGGCGGCCTGATTGGTGCCGGCGCAGGTGCGCTGGTGGGTGCTGCCACCGGCAGCGCGGCAACCGGTGCTGCCATCGGCGCGGTTGGCGGCGCAGCCATCGGCGCTGCGACCAGCCCGTGCGATCTGGATCTCGGCAATCCAGTGTGGCGCGACCACGGCGGACGCCGCGCTTATGAAGAGCGCTGCGGTCATCCCCCGCCGGATTGAGAATGGCTGAGAAGAAGGCCCGCAAAAGGCGGGCTTTCTTTTTGCCTTGTCATCGCTTCGGCGCGATACGATCCTTGGCGCGATGAACAGCGAACCCGTCCTGCTGGATGAGACCTTGCGGCCCGGCCCGCCGATGGACGCGCGCGCGCTGCTGATCATTCTGGCCGTCGTCGCATCGTTCAATATCGCCTTCGCGTTGAGTTTCATTCTGCGCGGCGCTTGGCCGATCGCGCCGTTCATGGGATTGGACGTTGCGCTTCTGGCCTGGGCCTTCCGCGCCAGCACCCGCGCGGCCGAACGCTTCGAGCATGTGACGCTCACGCCGTCTGTGTTGCGCGTGGAAAAGCATCCAGCGAAGGGCGCGGTGACGAGCGCGGAGTTCAATCCCTATTGGGTGCGGGTGGATTTGCAGCGGCCCACCGAATTCTCCAATCGCCTGTTCCTGCACAGTCACGGAAAGGCTCTGCAGCTGGGGGCTTTTCTGGCGCCCACCGTTCGCGAAAGCTTTGCGGAGGCGCTGAAATCGGCGCTCTTTGCCGCAAAAAACCGCCATTTCGGGGCGCAAGAAACGGGTCGATAATGGGCCTGCCCGCCCCCATCTTTGACCCATGAGCGAACTGATCCACCTCGAAGATTTCGAAACCACGCGGGACTGGCGGCGCATCGGACGCGCCATCCATTTCCTTACCGAGCGCTACATCGAGCAGCCGCGGCTGGAAGACGCCGCCGATGCGGTGGGCCTTTCGCCGTTCCACTTCCAGCGCCTGTTCACGCGCTATGTCGGTGTCAGCCCTAAGAGCTTCATCGGCCATCTGACGCTGGAACACGCCAAGCGCGAGCTGGCGAACGGCGCCAGCGTGATGGATGCTGCGATCGAGTCCGGCTTGTCGGGATCGTCGCGCCTGCACGATCTGTCGCTGAAGATCGAAGCGATGACGCCGGGCGAATATGCGAAAGGCGGGCGCGGACTCTCCATCGAGTACGGCTTCGCCGATTGCCCGTTCGGCCGCGTGCTGGTGATGACGACGGCCAAGGGTGTTTGCGGCCTGGCCTTCGGCGATGAAGGCGAAGACGAACGCATGCTTGCCGACATGACGTCGCGCTGGCCACGCGCCGATTTCGTGGAGAACACGAAGCACGCGGAAGAGATCGCGCAGAAGATCTTCGAGCATGACGGCAAGACCGAAATCGGCCTGCATCTGCTGGGCACGCCGTTCCAGATCAAGGTCTGGGAAGCACTGCTCAAGATTCCCGAAGGCAAGATGACGACCTACGGCACGATCGCCGCGCGGCTGGGCGATGCAAAGGCTTCCCGCGCGGTGGGAACGGCGGTGGGCCGCAATCCGGTGTCATGGCTGATCCCGTGCCATCGCGTGCTGGGCAGCGATGGCGCCTTGCACGGCTATCACTGGGGCTTGGTCCGCAAGCGCTCGATGCTGGCAATGGAAGCGGCGCGCAACGAAGCGCGTCAAAGCCCCAGCACGTCCGCCATCGCATAAAGGCCGGGCTTCTTGCCCTGTCCCCATTTCGCCGCGGCCAGCGCGCCGGTGGCGAAGATGGAACGGTCTTCGGCGACATGGCGCAACACCACGCGCTCGCCTTCGCCGGCGAAGATCACGTCGTGCTCGCCGACCACCGTGCCGCCGCGCAGCGAGGCGAAGCCGATATCTGTCTCATCGCGCGGTCCGGTGTATCCGTCGCGGCTTTTCACGGCGTGTTGTTCGAGCGCGACGTTGCGCCCCTCTGCCGCCGCGCGGCCGAGCAGGAACGCGGTGCCGGACGGTGCATCCACCTTCTTGCGGTGGTGCATCTCCACGATTTCGATATCGAATCCAGGCAGCACCTTCGCGGCCTGTTTGGCGAATGCCGCGAGCAGGTTCACGCCCAGACTCATGTTGCCGGATTTGACGATCACCGCGTGTCGTGCGGCAGCGCGGATTTTCTCGTCGTCGTTCGCGGATAGCCCCGTCGTCCCCAGCACATGGACGATGCGCGCCTGCGCCGCCAGCGCGGCAAGCTCGACGGACAATTCCGGCGTGGTGAAATCGATCAGGGCCTGTGCGTGCGCCAAGAGCGGCAACGCGTCGTCGGTCAGCGCGACGCCGGACGCCTTCGCGCCCGCCAGCGCGGTCGCGTCGTTGCCGAGATCTGGATGGCCCTTGCGTACCAGCGCGCCGGCCAGTTCGAAATCCGGCGATGCTGCGATGGCGCGCAACGTCGCCTGCCCCATGCGCCCGGCCGCTCCGGCGACGACGATCTTGATTCCGCTCATCCGTGCATCATGCCGGTTTGCCGTTCACTGCGCGAGATGCTCGATGGCGAATTGCGCCACCGCCTGCCCGAACCACGGCACCGTGAGGATGAGTGCCGAGGCGACGACGCGGAACAGCGTCGTTTGGTCGAACGGCCATTCCGGCGCGGCGGCGATGCGCGTTTCATACGCCAGCAATCCCTGCAGCCGGGTGGCGGCATTGGCATCGGCCACCGCCGCTTCGCGCACCTGATCGATCTCGCGGCGCACCCGTTCCAGCTCGACACCCTTGGCCTGGCGAATCTTGT
Organism: Rhizomicrobium sp.; assembly: GCA_036569005.1. Lineage (GTDB taxonomy): Bacteria > Pseudomonadota > Alphaproteobacteria > Micropepsales > Micropepsaceae > Rhizomicrobium. The sequence goes on from DATCRK010000042.1 coordinate 49,929, forward strand.
GGTGCACGCGCTCCATCGGGCGGATGAACATCCAGATGCCCAGCGCCAGGAACGTCGCCAGCATGGCGAAGGTGAAGGCGTTGAGTCCATTGCCGATGAAGAAGAGGCAGGCCACCGCGCTCACAGTAAACCAGATCAGCGCGAAGCGCGCCGCTGAGCGTCCCCAAACCGATAGAAGGTCGATGCGCAGAAGATCGACGACAAGATCGTCGTCGATGGCGCGCGCCGTGGAAAGCGATCCGGCACGCGAAAGCTCCACGCCGCGCGTGAACGCGGTGATGAGCAGCGTGTTGACGATCAGGAACCAGATGAAGGTCGCATAAGGCGGCTGCGCCATCGCGAACATCTGGCGCCCGAACAAAGGCCAGCTTGCCGCTACGCCGATCACGACGCCGACGAGCGTGAATGTGCCCAGCCGCGCATCGCGCGGTGTCAGCTCTCCCAGAAAGCGGCTTTCGAGCGTGCCGGGCCGCAGCACGGCCTCGAAGGCGGGCTTGTCCTTGCGCTCCTGCATGCGCGTATAGCGCTGGATGAACAGCGCGGCGCACAACATCAGTGCGAGCGTGAAGGCCATGCGCAGGACAGACTCGATTTGGATGTTTCCCGCAGCATCGCGGGCAAAGAGCGCCACGCCTTCGCCCACCGCCGAGGCGATGAACCAGGCCATCAGGATCAGAAAGAGGAACGCCGCCGTGGCAAAGGTGCCGAGCGGCGAAAGGATGAAGATACGCTGTTCGAAATAGGCATGCCGGTCCGTCGGATGGGACAGGCTGACGGGCATCGTATCGCTCATACCGGGAGCATGACGCGACTAGACCTGCGTGTCGACTTTCGGGGGCTCGTTGCCGTCCTTGCGCGCCACCGTCACCATGGACGGGCGCAGCAAGCGGTCGCCGATGACATAACCGGTCTGCACGACGTCGACGATGGAGCCGCCCGGCCTGCCGTTGCCCGGCACCTCGGCGATGGCCTGATGCAGGTTCGGATCGAACTTGCCGTCTGTCGTGTCGATCGGCTTCACGCCGTGGTTCTGCAAGGTCGCCAGAAGCTGGCGCTCGGTGGCTTCGATGCCTTCGATCACAGCTCTCACCGCCGGATCGGCCGACTGAAGCTTGTCCGCCGGAAGCGCGGCCAGCGCGCGGGCGAAATTGTCCGCGATGCCCACCATGTCGCGGGCAAAGCGCGTCACCGCATATTGCGTGGCGTCCTGCTTTTCGCGCGCAGCGATGCGGCGGGTGTTCTCGGTCTCGGCGAGGGCGCGCAGCGCGCGGTCCTTCAGTTCCGCGTTCTCGGCGCGCAAAGCATCCAGCACCGCCAGTTCCGCGGCCATGGGGTTGTCGGATTCGGTGCCGTTTTCCGGCTTGTAATCGTCGTTGTCGTTCATGCTCATGTCTTTCAAACGCCTCAGGCGAGCAAACGGCTCACCACTTTTGCAGTGTAATCCACCATCGGGATGATACGGGCATAGTTAAGCCGGGTCGGGCCCAAGACGCCGATCACGCCCACGATCTTGCCTTGCGCATTGGCATAAGGCGCCGCCACCAGCGAGGAACCGGACAGGCTGAACAGCCGGTTCTCCGAGCCGATGAAGATGCGCACGCCCGCACCGTCCTTCGCCAATTCCATCAAACGAATGAGATCGCTCTTGCGGTCGATGTCGTCGAACAGTGTGCGGATGCGTTCCAGATCGGCTTGCGCTTCCACGGTTTCCAGCAAGTGCGATGCGCCACGCACGATCAGGACTTTCTCGTCCGATGCGTTTTGTCCGCCGGACGGCGCCAGCGTCGCCAGTCCTTCGGCGACGATCTTCTTGGTCAGCGCGTCCAGTTCGGCGCGCTCGCCTTCCAGTTCCGCTGCGATCTCCGCGCGCGCACTGTCGAGCGTGCGGCCGCGCAAGCGCGCGTTCAGATAATTCGATGCTTCCGTCAGCGCGCTCGCGGGCAATCCCGTGGGAATATCGAGCAAGCGGTTTTCGACTTGTCCGTCTTCCGTGACGATCACCACCAGCGCCTTGCCCGGCGCGACGGAGACGAATTCGATGTGCTTGAGTGCACTGTCGAGTTTTGGCGCGACCACCAGTCCTGCGCAGCGCGAAAGCCCGGACAGCATCAAGGTGGCTTGCGTCACCACATCTTCGATGCCGCGGTTCTGGTTGGCGATGCGCGCCTCGATCGCGGTGCGCTCGCCCGGTGCTAGCTCACCGATTTCCATCAGCCCATCGACGAACAGGCGCAGTCCGCGTTCCGTCGGCGCGCGGCCGGCGCTGGTGTGCGGCGCATAGAGCAGCCCCATGTTCTCCAGATCCGCCATCACGTTGCGGATCGAAGCCGGCGACAACGACATCGGCAGGCGTTGGGAGAGCGTGCGCGAACCCACCGGCTCGCCGGTGTTCAGGAAGGCATCGACCAGGTGGCGGAACACCTCGCGCGGCCGTTCACCCAGCTCATCAGCCAGGAGCTTCGCGCGCGCCATGTCGAGGGGGCCGTTGCCCATGTTAAGGTCTTGTTTCGCCATAAGAAATTCTATCAGCCTTCCGCCCGTTGCGGCAGGGGGCCGGGAAGGCTAGGTAGCGCCCGGCATCCTCAACTTCAAGGTATCAGATATGCGTCCCAGCAAGCGGGCTTTCGATGAATTGCGGCAGGTAACGCTGGTTCCCGGCGTGGCCCGTCATGCCGAAGGCTCCTGCCTGGTAAAATTCGGCGATACCCACGTTCTGACGACCGCCTCGCTGGAAGAAAAAGCACCGCCATTCCTCAAGGGCACCGGCAAGGGCTGGGTCACGGCGGAATACGGCATGCTCCCGCGCTCGACCCATGAGCGCATGCGCCGCGAGGCGGCACAGGGCAAGCAGTCCGGCCGCACGCAGGAAATCCAGCGCCTCGTCGGGCGTTCGCTTCGCGCGGTCATGGATCTGTCGGCGTTGGGTGAGCGGCAGATCGTCATCGATTGCGACGTGTTGCAGGCCGATGGCGGCACGCGCACGGCCTCGATCACCGGTGGCTTCGTCGCGCTCAGCCAGTGCGTCGCCTTCATGAGGAAGACCGGGATGATCACCAAGCCTGCGATCAAGGACAATGTCGCGGCGATTTCCTGCGGCATCTACAAGGGCACGCCGGTTCTCGATCTGGATTACGACGAAGATTCCACTGCCGAGACCGACGCGAATTTCGTGATGACCGGCGCGGGCGGCCTTGTCGAGATTCAGGGTACGGCGGAAGGCGCGCCGTTCAGCGACGACGAATTCACGCAGCTTCTGAAGCTGGCGCGCAAGGGCATCATGGATCTGGTCGAATTGCAGAAGAAGGCGCTGGCGTGAAGCTTCCGCGCGGCTCTTCGCTGGTTCTGGCCTCGCATAACAAAGGCAAGCTGCGCGAGATCGCCGAGCTTGTCGCGCCATTCGGCCTGAACGTGAAGGGCGCGGACGAGCTGGGATTGCCCGAGCCGGAAGAAACCGGAATCACTTTTGCCGAGAATGCGGCGCTGAAAGCCGTTGCCGCTGCGCAAACGACGGGATTGCCGGCGCTGTCGGATGATTCCGGTCTGTGCGTGACGGCGCTGAACGATGCGCCGGGCGTCTATTCCGCGCGCTGGGCTGGCGAGCATCGCGATTTCGACATGGCGATGCGCAAGATCCGCGATGAACTCGCGGCGATCCGCGCAGACAATTATGCGGCACATTTTGTCTGCGCGCTTGCTTTTGCGATCCCCGGTGGACAGACGGAAATTTTCCAGGGCGAAGTCCACGGCCATCTGGAATTTCCGCCACGCGGCACGCGCGGCTTCGGCTACGACCCCATTTTCGTTGCCGACGGCATGAAGCAGACCTTCGGCGAGATCAGCCCGGTGCTGAAGCATTCCATCAGCCACCGGGCAAAAGCTTTCGACAAGCTGAGAGAGGCACTGGAGTGACCGGCTTCGGGATTTACGTCCACTGGCCGTTCTGCGCCGCGAAGTGTCCCTATTGCGATTTCAATTCCCATGTCCGCGCCCGCATTGACGAAGATGCGTGGACCGATGCCATCGTGCGCGAACTCGAACACGCGGCCGAACGGCAAGGCGTTGATCGCCCCATAGTCTCGACCGTCTTCTTCGGCGGCGGCACGCCGTCCTTGATGAGCGGCAAGGCCGTCGGCACTGCCATCGACACGATTGCACGGCTGTGGCGGACGGCGAACGATGTCGAGATCACGCTGGAATCCAATCCCGCCAGCGCCGATGCAGAGCGTTTCCGCGATTATCGCGCGGGCGGCGTCAATCGCGTGTCGCTGGGCGTACAGGCGCTGAACGACAAAGACCTGAAAATGCTGGGCCGCCTGCACGATGTGGCCGAAGCCAAAGCCGCGCTTGGCATGGCGATGAGCAGCTTTGATCGCGTCTCGCTCGATCTGATCTACGCGCGACCGGAGCAAACGGCTGAGCAATGGCGGCGTGAATTGAAAGAGGCGCTCGCTTTCGGCACCGATCATCTGTCGCTCTATCAGCTTACCATCGAACCGGCGACGCCCTTCGCCACGCTGGCGCGCACCGGATCGCTGGTGCCGCTGGATGACGACAACGCCGCCTCACTCTATGAAATCACACAGGAGATAACGGAAGCGTCGGGCCGCCCCGCGTATGAAATCTCCAATCACGCCAGGCCCGGCGAAGAGAGCCGGCACAATCTTCTCTACTGGCGTTACGGCCAATATGCCGGCGTCGGTCCCGGCGCGCATGGCCGTCTCGATATCGGCGGCAAGCGTATCGCCACCATGGCGGAGAAATTGCCCGAGCGCTGGCAACAGGCCGTGTCACGGCGCGGCCACGGCATCGTCGAGGAAAGCGAAGTGCCGCGCGAGGATGCGGCGCGCGAACATCTGCTGATGAACCTGCGTCTCGCCGAAGGCATCGATCTGGCGGCTTACGAAGCGCGCTGGAACACCACACCGGATATGACACGCGTCGCCGAACTAACCGAGCAAGGCTTCCTCAAAACCGAAAACGGCCGCCTGATCGCGACGCTGCAAGGACGGCTCGTCCTCAACCGCCTGATTGCCGAGATCGCGGCATAAGGCTGCTCGTCGTTTTCTCCGGCGGCGGCGCGGCAGGCTTCTCGAAGGTGCGCGGGCTCGGATCGACCACGCGGAAGCCATCCGGCTCCACCGCGAGAATCGCCAGCCCGCGCTCCGATGTGCCGTCCGGATTGAAGCGGATGATTCCGTCCACGCCGGAAAATCCGTTGGGATCGGTCAGCGCCTGATCGGTGAAGCGATGATACGCCTCGCCTTGCGAGAGCAGCGCCACCAGCGACACGGCATCGTAGGACAGCGTCGCCAGTTGCGGCGGCGACGAACCGAAGGCGGCCTTGTATTTGGTGTTGAAGCTGGAATCGATGTCCGGCGCGGGCGCGGCGAACCATCCGCCTTCCAGCGCGGCTTCCTTCTGGATCGACGGATCGTCCCACAAGCCGGTGCCCATCAGCTTGATCTTGCCGCGGTCGATACCGCTTTCGGCCAGTGCGGGCGCCAGTTCGCGCAGCGTGTTGCCGCCGGCCGCCACGATCAGCACATCGGGATTGGACGCGGCAATGTTGTGCAGCGCCGTCGCCTGGGCGGTCGCGCCGATGCGTTCGATATCCGTCACCTGTCCGCCCATCGCCGCGACATCGGCCTTCACCGCGTCGGCGATGTGATTGCCGTAGGCGCTCGCCGGCACCAGCGCCGCGAAATTCTTGTGCCCGGTCTGGATCGCGTAAGCCACCGTGCGGTGCACTTCGTTCTCCGGCTGGAAGCTCAGCAGATAGACGCCGTTGCCCGCCGTTTTCACATCGGTGGAGAACGCGATCACCGGCACCGCGCGGTCATGCGCGATCGGCGCCACCGCGCTGACCGATCCTGAGAACAGCGGCCCCACGATCACTTCAGCGCCTTGTGCAAGCAGCGAGCGCGCGCCGTTCGCGGCGCTGTCCGGCGTCGAGCCTTCGTCGGCGGAGATCAGGATGATGTTGGGATTGCCCGCGTCGAACAGCGCCAGCTGCGCCGCCTTCATCATTGCGGTGGCGAGATAGCGCGTCTGGCTCGATCCGTTGGAGAAGGGCAGCAACAGGCCCACACGCACCGGATTCTTTCCGGGCGGGGTGTTTGGCAGGCGCAGGAAACCCGGTTCTTCGGAAATCATCGGATGGGTCGCCGCCGGCGCTTCGGGATGTTCCACAGGCGGGGCTGCGGGGACGGCGGGCTTGGGCGGCGGCGGGGTCTGGCATCCGGCCAGCGCGGCTATCGCAAGTGCCGCGGCAATGGCGCAAATTGGGCGAAGCAGGTTCATGAATCTCTCTGGCGGACCGGCGCTGATATCGGAGAACAGCCTATTCCGGACACCAAAAAATCGCAAAACGAAGATGGGCTTGCGCCCGGTTTGTATGTGACCGCCACGCCCATCGGTAACGCACGCGACATCACCTTGCGCGCGCGCGATGCGCTGGCCGCTTGCGACCTCATCGCGGCGGAAGACACGCGCGTGACCTCACGGCTGCTCGCGATCTATGGCATCTCCAAGCCGCTCACCGCCTATAACGATCACAACGCCGCACGCGAACGGCCCAGGCTGCTGGAGAAGCTTCGCGGTGGCGCACGCATTGTGCTGGTGAGCGACGCGGGAACACCGCTGGTCTCCGATCCCGGCTACAAGCTGGTGCGCGAAGCTCTGGCGGAAGGGTTGCCGGTGCATGCGTTGCCCGGCGCCTCCGCGCCGCTGACCGGATTGGCGCTGGCGGGATTGCCGACCGATCGTTTCCTCTTCGCCGGCTTCCTGCCCAACAAGCAGGGCGAGCGGCACTCCATGCTGGAGGAATTGCGCGACATCCGCGCGACGTTGATCTTCTTCGAATCCGCGCAGCGTCTCGATACATCGTTGAAAGACATGGCGGCGATTCTCGGCGATCGTCCCGCTGCCGTCGCGCGCGAATTGACAAAGCTGCATGAAGAGGTGCGCCGCGGCGCGCTCAACGAACTTGCGAAGCTTTACGAAACCGACACACCGAAGGGCGAAGTAACCTTGCTGGTGGGGCCACCGCTGGATGTTGCGCCGGATTTTTCGCGCGCGGAAAAGTTGCTGAAACAGGCGCTGCAATTCATGCCCGTGCGCGCCGCGGCCGATCTCGTGGCGGAGGCGCTGGAAGTTCCGCGCCGCGAAACCTATGCCCGCGCGCTTGCGTTGAAGACAGATGAAGAAGGCTGACGCCATCCTCGCCGCGCGGCGCGACGCCGAAAGACGCGGGCGGCGCAGCGAATTCCTCGCCATCGCGCTGTTGCTCGCGAAGGGCTATCGCATCCTCGCGCGGCGCATGCGCACGCCCTTGGGAGAGATCGACCTCGTCGCCAAATCCCCTACGGGCCTTGTTTGTTTCATCGAGGTGAAGGCGCGCGCCGAGGCACTGCTGGCGGCCCAGTCGTTAAGCGACCGGCAGAAAGCGCGGATCGGCCGGGCGGCCATGCAATATTTGGCGCAGCGCCCCCGGCTGGCGCGCAAGGGCGTGCGGTTCGACATCATCGCGGTGGCGCCGGGAAAGCTTCCGCGCCATCATCGGGATGCTTGGCGCAACGAGGATGCGCGTTAAAATCACCGCATGAGCGAACAGGATCCGGCCGATTATCTGCGCGAGCTCGGCGAGGCGGGCGATGGCCCGCATGACATCGCGCGCGCCGCGCTCATGCTCTCGGCACTGGATCATTCCGGCCGCGCCGTCGCGCCCTATGAAGCGCATCTCGCCGAGATCGCGGATGCCGCACATGGCGATTCTCGCCTTTCCATCCATATCGAAGATGGTGCACGCGCCTTGTCGGCGCTGATGGTCGGCCGCTACGGCTATGATGGCGACCGGCTGTCTTACGACGATCCGCAGAACGCCGACATGATGGCGGTGATCGATCGGCGGCGCGGTTTGCCGGTGGCGCTGGGCATTCTCTATCTGCATGCCGCGCGCGCCGCCGGCTTCGAGGCGACGGGCCTCAACTATCCGGGGCATTTCCTGCTCAGCATTGCGCAGCGCGGCCATGAAGCCTTGATCGATCCCTTCAACGGCGGCGCTGCGCTGGACCGCGAGCGTCTCGGCGCGCCGCCGGTGATGGGCGCGCATCACATGCCGGAAGCCACGGGCATCTCCGAAGCAGTGAGCGACATCGATGTGCTGCTGCGCCTCACCAACAATCTGAAGCTGCGCGCGCTCAACAATGGCGAGCGCATCCGCGCGCTGGAGATCGCCAAGCGCATGGTGCTGATCGCGCCCAAGCGCCCGGAATTGTGGATGGATCTGGCGCGGCTGAACGAAGCGTCGGGCGCCCTTGGCGGTGCGCAGAGGGCCTATGAGGCCTGCCTGTCTTTGGTTCCGGGCGGACAGGCTTTACATAACGAAGCAGCCTTGGGCCTTCACGCGCTCAAGCGGCGGCTGAACTAGGATTCTTTCATGGCGCTTTCCGTTGCGATTCAGATGGACCCGATCGAGCGTATCGACATCGGGGGCGATTCCACTTTTGCGCTGGCGCTGGAAGCGCAGGCGCGCGGTCATGCGCTTTTGTATTACGGCCCGCGCGATCTCACCTTCCGCGATGGCAAGGTGACGGCGCGCGCGCGGCCGCTGCAGGTGCGCAACACGCGCGGCGATCATTTCACGCTGGGCGAGGCCTCTGTCGTCGATCTGTCGACGGTCGATGTGGTGCTGATGCGCCAGGACCCGCCGTTCGACATGTCCTACATCACCGCGACGCATCTTCTGGAGCGCATTCACCCCAAGACCCTGGTCGTGAACGATCCGGCGCATGTGCGCAACGCGCCGGAGAAATTGTTCGTCACCGAGTTCAAGGGCCTGATGCCGCCCACGCTCATCACCTCGGACCGCGCCGAGATCAACACCTTCCGCGCCGAGCACAAGGATATCATCCTGAAGCCGCTTTACGGCAATGGCGGTGCCGGCGTCTTCCGCGTGAAGGACGGCGACGAGAATCTCGGCTCGATGCTGGAGATGTTCACCGCGTTCTATCGGGAGCCGGTGATCGTCCAGCGCTACGTTCCCGAAGTGCGCAAGGGCGACAAGCGCATCATTTTGGTCGATGGCGAAGTCGCGGGCGCAATCAACCGCGTGCCGGCCGAAGGCGAAGCGCGCTCCAACATGCATGTCGGCGGCCGTCCCGAAGCCACCACGCTCACCAAGCGCGAGGAAGAGATCTGCGCCGCGCTGGCGCCGGAGCTGAAGAAGCGCGGGCTCATCTTCACCGGCATCGACGTGATCGGCGACTATCTCACCGAGATCAACGTCACCTCGCCCACCGGCATCTGGGAAGTGAAGCGTTTCGGCGGTGCGGACATCGCGGCACTGGTGTGGGATGCCATCGAAAAGCGGCGGAAAGGTTGAAGTTCCGGGCCACCTCTTGACACAATGCTTATGTAAGCAGGGACACAACATTTTCGGGTGAAGTCATGTTGACCCTTCGCAAGGCCCACGAGCGCGGCAAGAGCAAGACGGATTGGCTGGACAGCCGGCACACATTCTCGTTCGGCGACTATCACCATCCGCAGCACATGAATTTCGGGCCTCTGCGCGTCATCAACGAGGACGTGGTCGCCGGCGGTGG
>DATCRK010000043.1:0-194383 GCA_036569005.1 Rhizomicrobium sp.
AAGCGGCTGGATGGGCACCCGCCCCGCCAGCCGCTTCGCATCCTTTTGGCCGAAGACAACAAGGTCAACCAACAATTCGCGACGATTCTCCTTGAGCGCGCGGGTCATATTGTAGAAGTCGCGGAAAACGGCCACCACGCGGTGGACGCCGTTCGGCGCGTGCCGTTCGACGTCGTGCTCATGGACATCCAGATGCCGGAACTCGACGGCGTCGGCGCCACCCGCGAAATCCGCGGCCTGCCGGGGCCGGAAAGGGATATTCCCATCATCGCGATGACGGCGCATGCCATGAGCGGAGCAAAAGAAGAATATCTCGCTGCCGGCATGAATGACTACGTTACCAAACCAATCGACACACAACTGCTCCTTGCGAAACTGAACGACATCGCAGACGGACTCCCAGTTCCAGACGAAACGGCCTTTAAAGCGAGCGATGAAGACGTCCCTCAACTCGATCTCACCAAGCTCGCTGAGCTTGGTCGCGTGCTGCCTTTTTCCAAGGTGAAAGAACTCGCCCTGCTCTATCTGATCGACATAGAGCTTCGTCTTGCAAGCATTGTGGAACAGAGAGCGCGCGGCGATCTTTCCGCCGTCGGCCGCGACGCCCATACGATCGTGAGCGTATCCGGAAATATCGGAGCGATGCGGGCAAGCGCCGCGGCCCGCCGCCTTGAAACTGCCTGCCGAGCAAGACGCAAGGAAAACACGTATGAATTGATCAGCGAACTCAACGAAGCCTGCATAGCGTCATCCGATTTGATACGCGCGTGGCTCAAGGAAATGGCTCCCCCTGAGGCTCAAGCCGTCTGATCATTATGGACCGGATCCTGAAGCCAGAACTGAAACTTGCGCTTTCCGAGCCGCTTCTCAAGCGCGGCTGCGTGAACGTTATCGGGCTTGAGCAAATCAAGGCTGCTGCGGGCGCCCGCTGGGGAAAGAGCCGACCACTCGTCTGCGCCCAGATGGAAACCGTTCTAAAACGGATGCTGGGACCAGCGGATTTCTTCGCGGAAGTCGATGATGCGTCCTTCCTCGTCTGCACGCCTGCAGCCAGCATCGAAGAATCCCGGGTTTTCTGCCTCCGGGCCGCGCACGACCTTCACACAAGCCAGCTCGGCAGCTGTGACCTGAACGCGCTTCGTCTTGCCCAGATAACTGCTGTCAAAGACGACAATCTCGAATACGCAACTCTCACCCCTGGTGCGATCAAAGAAATAGCCTCGCGCGCAGGGATCGCAGCGTCCGAGGCCCAGCCAGAAGTATCCCTCGATCGAAAGAGCACGTTCAAAACAAAGACCGTGCCGCGGCCGCGCTTTACTCCTCTCTGGGATGCGCAGCACGAAGCCATAACGACTTACCGCTGCGATCTTCCGCGCGATCCATTTTCCCTCGGTGTGCCTCCGCCTCAGTTGAATCTGCGGGAGGAGTTGGCCGCATTGCTTTCCCGATTGACGCTCGCCACCAATGCGCTTGCCAGTCATCTTAGTGTCGGGGAGCGATTTCTCCTGTCTTTTCCGATCCCGTACGAGCTTCTGGGATCGCCCGTGGTTCGCATGGAGGTAGCTTCGTTCTGCCGGACGTTATCGTCGGCATTGCGTTCTTATCTTTTGTTCGAGATCAGCGATCTGCCTTACGGCGTGCCCCAGAGCAGGCTCTCGGAACTTGTGGGATCGCTGCGCGCTTTTTGCCGGGGTGTTTCTGCCATTTTGCCCGCGCGCATTCCAAGCTACAGCGCCTATCAGGGCTCAAACTTGTTCGCGATCGGCCTGTCACTTGCGCCGCACCATACCGGAACAACGGAGATGGAAAGCGAGATATTCAAACTCAACGCGGCCGCCAAGCGTCTGCACATGAAAAGCATCGTCTTGGACGCGCCGACTCTGGATATCGTGTTAGCCGCACGGGACAACGGCACGAGTCTCATTTCCAGTCCGCTGATTGGGCTGCCGGTTCAAGAGCCAACGCCCATACGGCATCTCACTCTCGACGGAGTCGCGATACACGCGTTGAAGGGCATGCGATCGTTTTCGAACCGGAGCCATACAGCCGCTTGATCGCCGGATCACCACACAGAACCGCGAAATGCGCGCGCCCTGAGCACAATGTTTTCACCGCCGGGCGGCCTGTAGAATATGTGATTTCCGATCTGCGCGGTGCGCACCAGATCGCCTGCCCAGACGGGCCGTACATAAACGGCATGGTAATTGAGCGCGCCGTCCGTCGCATCCGGCAAAGGCAGCGCACCGGTGAGAATGCGCGTGGCGAGATCCTGCGCAGTTCTCCATGTGAGCGCCTCCTTCACCCTGCTCAGCGATCCGTCGCAAACGAACGAAAACTGACAGACCGGCCTGCCCGCGCCCTCATAAACGACGGCACAGATGCTTTTGCCATGCATGCTGCTTTCCAAACGGTGGAACACCACCTCCGCCACGGCCATCTCGCCGCGCGGGCCTTCACCGCGGGCTTCATAGTACATCACTTCGGACAGGCAGCGATGTTCTGCTAGCAGTTCCGCTCTTGCGGCATCGCCGGGCACAGCCTGAACCGAAATCTGCACCGGCTGCGATTTGTTTTGTACATATTCCACAATCTTTTCCACCACCGGGATGCCATGCAAATTTCTCGATGGTTGCGAGGCAACCGCCCAGCTCGTGCAGGCGCTTACGGTTGCGAGCACGATCGACAAAGCGCCGGACAAGATCCGGTCGCACCGTACGAGATGATCCTTGAGACTGGTCGCTTGCGAAGACATGGCGCGCTTTACGCCGATAGGTCCACGCCAAAGGCGGGGAGCACGGCGAAATATCGCCGCGCGCGACGCCATTCCGTTTCGCCCGGACGATTCCAGCGAAGGGCCTCGCGCCGCATTCCCTGCTTCCAAATCCCAATGCACGAAATGCGATTTGTGCCTGGTACTATGCGTCGCCAAAGACCGGTTTTCGCTGTTCTGGCTACCCGTGCCAGCCTTGTGGATCGGTATTCTTTGCTCCGATCCAAACGCGGAAGCGAAGGGGTGGCGGAAGAGGCACGACACGCGCGCCCATGAGCGCGAACCGAATGAATAGCGAGTTCTGACATTCTTCAGACTCCATTTTTGAAGCCCGCGTTTTGCGTGCCAAGAGCCAGTGGAGCGTTGTCTTGGCGCGCTCGCATTGCGAATTGTCACGTGTACGGATGAATTTCGGGCGGCATACGTAAAAGTCCTGAATAGCTTTTAAGCAGAATCACTTACGGGAAATTCCCGGCTATTGATTCGAATCTACCTTAACGATGTTCCTCCCATCGAACGGAGACGCGGTCTCCGAATTGGGGGGTACGACAATGCCGACATTCCTGAGTTCGCCCAGTATCGCCGCTTCCGTGAAGCCGGAGTTCCTCGCCACCAACTTCTCACGATCGAGCGACGGCCATCTCCGCACGCTCTCAGATCATCTGCGATCGTTGCAGCGCTATAGTGCCCGCCTGCATTTCGCGCGCAACGAAGCGCTGTTTGACGAAGCGTCTCCCGCGGACACCGTTTACAAGATCGTGAGCGGCACGGTGCGCATCTGCCGCCATGCCCCGGATGGCCGCCGGCACATTTCGGACTTTCTGCTGCCGGGGGACTTGATCGGATTTCTGGAATGCGCCGATCAGCCGGCGACAGCGGAAGCTGTCTCAGCAGTTACTGTCATCGCGTATCCGCGAAATCGCATCGATGCTCTGGCCGAAACCGATCCGTCAATCCGCACCCGTATCCTGTGCCATCTATCTTCCAATCTTCTGGAAGCGCAGCGGCAGCTTTTTGTGCTGGGCTGTCAAAACGCCAAGGAGCGGCTCGCGTCCTTCCTTTTGCGTCTGGCGGACAGGCTCGACGTGATGCAGGGAGATCGGCTCGATCTGCCCATGAGCCGGCAGGACATTGCCGATCATCTTGGACTCACGATCGAAACCGTCAGCCGTGCGATGACCGCGTTGAAGACGCACGGTTATGTGGCCGTACCCAATTCGCATCAATTGATCCTGTCGAACATTCCGGCTCTGCGCGCGATCGCTCTGGAAGTTTGAACCAACATGGCTATCTATCCCGCAGTCACCGTCGCTGTGACCAAACAAGTCGCGCCGCCGCCGCTGCTGCATCCGAAAGCCGACGGAGAATTTGCTCTCGCCACCATCGCCATAGGAGCTGTGCTCATCGGCTTGCTGTGTAGTTCGCTGCTTGTCTCGGTCTATGTGCGATTTGTGAATTTCCGGCGCGAAACCCGCGTCGCGCTGAAGATCGCGGAAGATTCCATACATTTGCGCGATCTTCTGCTTTCGGCAGGACCGGATGCGGCGCTCGTGTTGGGAAACGGGCCTGAACAGCCTTTCAGTGTCGGCAGTGCCAACGTCTGGCTTCGGCACGCTATGGACGGGCCGGATGGCAAACGCGTCGCAAAGGCGATCGACGGGCTCATGCGCGGCGGCGAAGAATTTCAGCTTTCAGCGCGGACCTCAGAACATGGCCTCGTCGCGTTGCGTGGAAAGACCGCGGGACAACGCGCCATCGTCTATCTGCGTGATGTGGATTGGGACCAATCGATCGATTACCGCGCCGTGATCGATGCGATGCCGGTTCCTGTCTGGGTTCGCGGCGAGGATCTTTCGTTGCGTTGGGCAAACCAAGCCTATCTCGAAGCGGTGGGGGCGAATTCGCTCACGGACATCCAATCCACCGGCGCAGCGTTGGAAAGATCGGAAGTGCAGCTCGCGGAAGCGGCGCAAGATTCATTGGATGCCATCACCGCCACGCGTTACACGCTGATCGAAGGCAAACGGCGAGCGCTTAACCTGTCTCTCGCGCGCCTGCCCGATGCCGCCATCGCCGGTATTGCATTGGACGTCACGCCGGTCGCGCAAGCAGAAGCCCGGCTGCGCTTGAGCGAAGACGCTGCTTCGGATCTTCTCGAGGCCATTCCCGCAGGCGTTGCCGTCTTTGGCGAAGATCGTCGGATCGCCACTTACAACATCCGTTACGCGCAGACCTGGGATCTGAATCCCGACTGGCTCGATACCCATCCCACGCTGGGCGACATTCTCGATCGGTTGCGCGATACACGGCAACTGCCCGAGCAGCCTGACTTCCAGTCCTGGAAGCGGTCGCAGATTGAGCTTTTCGAAACCTGCAAAAGCGAAGACACGTTTTGGCACACACGCCAGGGCAGGAGCATCAGCCTGAAGATTCGTCCACATCTTCAGGGCGGCTTGTTCTTCATTATTGAAGACGTCACCGAGAAGTTGCGCTTGGAAGCGTCGTTCAAGCTTCTCAATCAGGTGCAGAGAGCCACGTTGGACGCCGTCGATGAAGCCATAGCCATCTTCGCGCCGGATGGACATCTGGTCCTGCACAACAAACACTTCGGCAAACTATGGCAACTTTCAGAAGAAGAACTGAGTGCCCAGCCACACTTCCGCAAGATCGCCAATCTTTGCGAGGCACGAATTGGCCATGACGGCCTTTGGAGCATCGTCGCGGCCGGCGTGACAGCCGACGAGCCGGAGCGTTGCGCGGCATGGGGCAAGACACCGCGCGCCGACGGCCGCACAATCTCCATCTCCATGTCGCGCCTGCCCAATGGGGCTACCGCGGTAACCTTTACAGACTATACCGATCTTATGCGCTTCGAGGCGGCCCAGGCAGAGGCTTCTCATGTCGCTGCTTAGCCCGGCGCTTCTCCCGAGCGTGTTGCACTTCACGGAATCGCTCGCACGAGTCGGATCTGAAAATCTCAGGCGCCTGTTCGCGCTTGAACGAGTCACAAAGATTCGAGCGCCGCGCAAAGCGCTGGTGATCAATGGTCATCCGGACCCCAGGCCCGAACGATATTGCGCGGCGCTGACGCATGCATGCGCGGAGGGATACCGTGCGGTTGGCTGGGATACAGAAGAGATTGCCTTGGGCAGCATGAACGGTATGGACGAACCAGATGACGACGAACAGGCACGGGCGTTCGACAAATACAACGGAGCAGAGTTTATCACTCTGGTCTTTCCGCTTTGGCTTAATGCACCGCCATCGCTCGTCTGCAAATTCCTGAAACAGGCTTCCGAAGCCGATGACGCCATCTACCCGGCTCGCAAACGCAAATTCAGGATCGTCGTGACTATGGACATGCCCGCGTTTGCACACAGATCGCCAACCGTAGCGCCGAAAATTCTCACGCCATTAGGAGTGCCCAAGCCTGACGAGCAAATATTCATTGGTAGTGTTGGGCTGATATCCGCAGATCTGCGGGCAGATTGGCTCAGGCTATTGCGAGATTCCGTAATAGCCCCGCCAGTCCGCTAGGCTGCGAGAGGAAAATTCCGCCGCTCGCCGCGCGCGCGGTGAATAGCGATATGAGCGGCGCAAACGCATTCCACCCATCCCAGCAACGTCCGGACGTCTATCGGGTGCGAGAGAACATCCATCCAATCCGCATCACTACGACGCAGAGGTGCCTCTTCCGGATCCGCCACCAGCAAGGCAGGGGCACGAACCTTCCATATGCGCAGCATCTCGAGGCTGATTTCAGCATACTCGAGCGGCAGATCGACGATCAGGCAGAGCATGTCGGTAGACCGACCGTCCGAAAGGCACGCCTCGGCAGAGGGCGCGATCCAGACATCCAACCCGCAACTGGCCAACACCGGTAGGACGTGAGTCCAGCTTTCGACGGGATCGTGGGCCAATAAACAAAGAGAATTGCCCATATCGCCCGAGGCTGCAGCTGCAAAACTGAGGTTTTCACAGTTGACGGACGCGGGGCAGCCCGGACTTTTACTTACTTACCCCCTCCCACAAGCGCGCGAACTGGCTGAAACAATTTGCGTGTGAACTTGTTCCGTCTATGTTAAACTTTGAATAAATCGAGCATAGACATCGATACATAGGGCAGAACGCCTAGACATGGTCAGTATTGCCGCAACCGGCTTTAGGCCGGACGCTCTCTTTCAGGCACTCCTCGATACCGCAGTCGACGGCATTATTGTGATCGACGCTGTTGGCTGCGTCCAAATCTACAACCCCGCTTGCGAACGACTGTTCGGATACAAGGCGGACGAAGTTCTAGGCCGTAACGTCAAAATGCTGATGCCGCCGCCCTATCATCAGGAACATGACGGTTATATCGCCAATTACCGCAAATCCGGTGTCGCCCAGATCATTGGTATAGGCCGCGAAGTCTCCGGACGACGAAACGATGGCTCTATCTTTCCGATGTATTTGTCTGTTGGCGACGGCGTAGTTGAGGGAGAGAAAGTCTTCGTTGGCATCATTCGCGATCTCACCGCGGCCAAGGAAGAAGCCACTCGCAGGGGAGATACCAACCGGCTTCTCGCGCAGATCGTCCAATCCTCTGATGTTGCTATCCTCAGCAAAACTCTGGAAGGACGCATCACAAGCTGGAACAACGCCGCCGAAAGAATTTTCGGTTACGGCGCCGCCGAAGCCATTGGCCAGAATATATCCATTCTCATCCCCGAAAATCGCATGCACGAAGAGGAAGAGATCATCTCGCAGATCAAAAGCGGACACGAGATCGAGCGGTATGAAACTGTCCGCCGTCACAAAAGCGGAAAAGAACTGCACATCGCATTGGCAATCTCGCCGATCAAAGACGGCACCGGACGCGTGATCGGCGCGTCGAAAATGGCGCGTGATATTACGGACGAGAAGAAACGAAATCTGCGCATGCAGGAACTTCACACCGAGCTCGCCCACGTTACCCGATTGAGCGCTATGGGCGAGATGACCGCCGCCATCGCTCATGAACTCAACCAGCCGCTGGCCGCCGTCACGAACTACGTTAACGCGGCCAAGCATACACTCATCTTGGCAGAGCGCGATGGAAAAGACGAAACCGTCGCCAAGGCCCGCGAGCTTCTGGAACAGGCAAGCAGCCAAGCTTTGCGTGCCGGCGGCATCATCCGGAATCTTCGCGATTTCATGGAGAAACGCGAAAGCGATCAGGCGTCGGAAGACATCAACAAGGTGGTGCAGGAAGCCGTTACGTTGGCTTTCGTTCCCGGCGTGGATTCCAATGTAAGTATCAATCTCAATCTATCGGCCGGGCTGCCCACGCTCATTATCGACAAGATTCAGATCCAGCAGGTCCTTGTGAACCTCATTCGCAACGCTCTTGAAGCGATGGCAGATGCGGTTGAAAGGCGTATCGATATAGAGACGTCCTTGTTCGACGAGAAAAGCATAAAAATCATCCTTTCCGACACAGGTCCGGGCCTTGCCGTGTCGGTTGCGTCAAAGTTGTTTCAGCCTTTTGTCACCACGAAAGACAAAGGGATGGGGATGGGACTCTCGATCTGCCAATCGATTGTTCAAAGCCACGGTGGAAATATCTCATTGATCTCTGAGGCCGGTCGGGGCGCGGTCTTTCAGATCGTCCTGCCCATATCAAACTTCGATGGGGACGAAGAATGAGCAAGAAACCACTTATTATCGTGGTTGACGACGATGCCGGTGTGCGCACGTCTTTGGGCGCTCTTCTGGACTCCATGGAATATGAAGTGAAATGCTATGCTTCGGCGCTTGCGCTGCTTGCGGACGATCCCTCGCGGGCGAGCTGTTTGATAGCGGACATCCGCATGCCGGAAATGGACGGTCTCACACTGCAGGAAGAGATCGTAAAGCGCGGTTATACGATTCCCGTCATTATCATGACCGGCCACGGCGATGTTCCACTCGCCGTGCGCGCGATGAAAGCCGGTGCTGTGGACTTCCTGGAGAAGCCGTGCGGAGACGACGCGCTGCTTGCCAGCGTGCGCAGGGCGCTCGAACTCGGCGAACGGGCAAGGGATCGTGCCGCCGAGGCCAAGGCGGCACAGGATCTGCTAAGCTTGCTGACGCCGCGCGAACGAAGCGTTCTGGAAAAGCTCGTCGCGGGCCGTTCGAACAAAGTGGCAGCTTATGAACTTGGCATTTCGCCGCGCACGATCGAAATCCACCGTGCCCGGATCATGGATAAGATGAACGCGCGCAGCCTTTCCGACTTGGTTCGCGTCGCTCTGGCAGCACCTCCCGGGGGACTTGTTTGACCAGCGCTGGGGGGCACTAAGGGCGAACCCTTACGGCAAACTCCGGATTTTCCGCGCTCACCTCGCGTGCCATCGTCAATGCGCGATTGTCTGACAAGGACAGTCGGGGCGAACCGGACCGGTAGCCCGGTCTTGAGTTAGATCGGGCTCGCCGGTCCGGCACGCAAAAAAAATATCTGGGCGGGGCATCATGCGAATTCTGTTTGTCGAAGACGATGCCACGACGGCGCGCGCGGTCGAGATGATATTCAAAGGCGAAGGTTGTTCCGTGCATCACACAGACAACGCGCAGGAAGCAATCCAGCTGGCGAAATTGTCGTCTTATGATTTGATCGTGCTCGATCTCATCCTTCCCGACATGCATGGCCACAAGGTTTTGACCACGCTGCGCCTAAACAAAATTCATACCCCGGTCATGGTCCTCTCCGGTGATGCGACAGTCGACATGCGGGTCAAGATGCTCGGCGCGGGTGCCGATGACTATTTGCTGAAACCATTCCATAAGGACGAGCTTCTCGCGCGATCCCGCGCGATCGTCCGCCGCGCGCTCTCCCATTCACAGTCCATTATCGTCACCGGAAAGGTGTCGCTAAACCTGAACGAAAAAACTGTCAGCGCCTGCGGCACGAGCGTGCATCTCACCGTCAAGGAATACCAGGTTCTCGAAGCCTTGGCCCTGCGCAAGGGTTCGGCTTTGAGCAAGGATACGCTTTTAAACCAGCTTTATGGCGGTATGGACGAGCCGGAAATGAAAATCATTGACGTGTTCATCTGCAAACTGCGGAAGAAGTTAGCGTTGGCAACGGGCGGAGAATGTTACATCCATACCGTCTGGGGACACGGCTATCAGCTCAAGGATCCTCAAGAAGCTCCGTTCGCGCAAGCGGCTTGAATCAACACTGTTGCCGACCCTGAAACGTCCTCTCAAGCAGCGGCATGCGAAATCCTCCGGATGTCCTCAAGCTGCTTTCGGAGCAAGTCGGTTCCACCGTTGATTAGACGACTCACCATCACAAGCGAAAGCCCGATTTGGCTCGAGCGCATTTCGTGACGCGCTTTAGAAGCGTAAGAAACTAGTTAAGAAGCCCAGTTCCGGTTCGAAACTCTGAGTGACCGGTGCGGCGCACCGACTTGAACCGGAAGCCCGCTCGAAACAGGGTGCGCAAGTTCGAACACCGGAGCGCTCTTGCAGATCAATAAGAAGAGCTGAAATCCCCTACTCGGAAACGGAGGTTAGCAGTTCGAAGGTTTAATTGGTCGTGCACAGCACTGTTTCGAACCGGCAGGGAGACGCGCGAAACCGGGGGTGAAAAGTTCGAACTTCGGAGTCCTCATCCTGGGCGTAGTCAACTTCATTTTCAGCCGAGCCGAAATAATTTGCCAAATACTGCGGTCTTCCCCGATTCTTAAGCATTCGGACTGGACTTCCATTCGGAGCAGAGCGTGCATCCTCGCGATTTTTGAGGAGCGCCAATCTTGGTTCGTATCGCAGAGAAAAGCCAAACCAGTAATGAATATCGTTCGGCTGAGCTCGAAAAGCTGCTTTCAACAATGCCCGGTCTCCCCGTCGAAGCTCTTAGAGACATCTGGAACGAAAGACTTAAGACCAAGCCACCCCCAATTCGATCTTCGGACGTTCTCGGACGATTGCTCGCCTACCAATTGCAAGAAAAAGAATTCGGAGGTCTGGACCGAGTGACAGAGCGTGTTCTGGCCAAGATCTATCTTTCTACAGAAGGCGGAAGCGAATACACGCCGAGCATCCTGACTCAGATCAGGCCGGGAGTAGAGATTGTGCGGGTCTGGAAAGAGGAGACGCATAGGGTCGTCGTTGTGGAGGGTGGCTTTCTCTATCGTGGAGACCACTATCGCTCTCTCTCCGTCATAGCGCGCAAGATAACCGGCACGCGCTGGTCGGGTCCGCGCTTTTTTGGCCTGGAAAAGCGCCCGGGCGCTGCTTCGGATAACGTTGATGGCTGACAAAAGAGTCCGCTGTGCGATTTACACCCGCAAATCCACCGAAGAGGGGTTGGAGCAGGATTTCAACAGCTTGGATGCTCAGCGTGAGTCCTGTGCTGCTTACATCACCAGTCAAAAAGCAGAAGGTTGGATCGCCCTGCCCGACATCTATGACGATGGCGGTTTCTCGGGCGGTACGCTGGAGCGGCCGGCTCTCAAAAGATTGATTGGCAGTGTCGAAGCCGAAGGCATTGACGTCATCGTGGTCTACAAGATCGACCGCCTCAGCCGGTCTCTCATGGACTTCGCAAAGCTCGTGGAGGTGTTTGACCGCAAGGGCGTGACCTTTGTGTCAGTTACCCAGTCCTTCAACACTACCACGTCTATGGGGCGGCTCACGCTCAATGTCCTCCTCTCGTTTGCGCAATTTGAACGGGAAGTCATTGGAGAGCGCATTCGCGACAAGATCGCCGCCTCGAAAGCAAGAGGCATGTGGATGGGCGGCAATCCGCCACTAGGCTACGACGTACACGAGCGAAAGCTCGTCGGGAATCCCGAAGAGGCAGAAGATGTCAGAGCAATATATCAATGTTATCTGGAAATCGGTTGCGGCCGCCTGCTGGTCGATCATCTGAAAGAGCGTGGCATTCTCACCAAGAGACGGATCTTCAAAAGTGGCAAAATGGTTGGAGGAACGCCTTTCACGCAAACCGGCCTCTACGCCGTCCTCAACAACCGGCTCTACATCGGGGAGATCGTACACAAAGGCAATTGCTACGCTGGGCAACACGAAGCAATCCTCCCCCGCGAGTTGTTCGACCGAGTCCAGCAAACGCTTGCAGAGAGAGGTGGGAAGAAAGGGCGCAAGACCTCGCCACAGAATGCCCTCTTCCAAGGCATCCTGTTTGACGAGACCGGGGTGGCTATGATCGCCACGTACTCGGTCAAACATGGAAACATTAGATATCGTTATTACGTCAGCCGTCTCGCGGCAAAAGGACGACGGTCCGAAGCGTCGATCCGCCGCCTTCCGGCAGCACCATTTGAAGAGCTTGTCGCTTCGGCGCTGAGGCGGCTCTCATTGCCGATTGGGCCGCGTCAGAACAGTTTCATCCAGCGGATCGACATATTGCCCAAGAGCATAAAGCTGCAGCTAAACCGCAATGCTGTGTTCAGCCAGTGGAGAAATCTAAGCCCGCCCTTGATGAGCGACGGCCAGATCTTTCAGGAACGGCAGAACCTTTTGGAAGAACAAGAGCGGATGGTCTCCGACGGCGATAGCCTTCTCCTGCTACTGCCACTTCAAAGTCGGCTCAATCGCCGAGCAAGAGACGGCGGGGTGCCCCTTCTACCAATGTCAGCGCTACCAGATAAGGCCCTCATCAAAGCTATTGCACAGGCACGTCGTTGGCGGTCTCTTCTGCTGGATGGCGAAGTTAAGTCTGTCGATGAACTCGCCGTCCGGTATAGATTGGACCGCTCTCGCGCGCGGTTCATTCTTCGCCTTGCCTTCTTGAACCCGACGCTCACGCGAGCGATAGCAAACGCCAAGCAAACCGATCTGCGTCTCAATTCACTATTGGAATTGCGCCCTCCAACCCTTTGGTGGGAGCAAACAGCCAATCTCCTCGGTAAGAAAGGCTCGCCTCTTTAAACTGGCGCGCCGAGAACCCTCAAGTAGCTTTGCGACAATACCAGTTCTGATAGAGAACTATCTCTTCCAGTTCATTCCCAGCTTCTATCTAAATATCAATACCGAACCTCGTCACCGAATTCGCTACCTTCGAAGTCGATAACTATTACTCCAAGGGCAGCATCAAGGCAGTTCATCGGTTGGCAATGGGTGAGACGTTCTGATTGTTAAGCTTTAAAGGAGACCAATGCTCACTTATCGGCCACTACCATTGATCAACTAAGCCCGGCCTCAAGAGCTGCAATTCCCTGTCCGCATGAGGCCCAGAGCTCTGGCACCAACTGGCAAGCAATCTTCATCGTATAATGCAACGACAGCGTCTCTTCCTTTGTGAGCTTTCCGAACGCGAAGTCGTTGACGAAGAAACCGACGGCCTTGGACCACTCTTTGAACTCGGCGTGACTTGCGCTGGCTACGAACCCAATCCGAAGCGCAGTTGGGATCGGCAATTCATCGGCAAAGTTCCGACGATAATTCCGGATGAGAATTACGAGAGCATCTGTGAGGTCGGTACATTTCATAATTGCAGCAAGGCCGGCGAGACCAATTAAACAAGCCCCTAAGACATCTGGATCCCCTGCCGAATCCAATTTATACTGCGCACGCTGGATGGCCTCGGCAGCTACACGACCGAGTTCTTCGGGGGCTTTCACAAAAAACACCAGATTCACAAGAGACGAAAAAGAGCTTGCGACAGGCGCGGCTGCAACCAATTCGGCTCGCAACTGTTCAATCTCAGCGTCACCAAGTTCGCGCCCTGTTTGGATGTTTCCTTCGAGTGGACCAGCGAGCCACGCCAGCAGCCCCCCGGCGCGCGATTTCAGGCTGCATTCATCACCAAGAATTATCTCGGAGACGCCCAGCATTTCGGCGGTTTCAGGCTTGGCCGTCGCAGCGCTGATAATGCGCCCGCGGAATTCGTTACCGAATTGATCGCTCGTACTGAATTCCGGGGCCCATCGCGGATCGGTACGCATATCGAATAGACATTGGAGCAAATAGGGTTGAGCCCGGACTGTCTTCATCCAGTCGACTAGATTGCGAAGATCAATCTTCTCCTGTGGTAACCGCCTGATGATCATCGAAGCTTGTGCCGCAGCAGAAAGCCGACGCCAAAAGACTGGCTTCCTATCCAGTATCCTTCTTACCGATATTTCGCCATAGATCATGTTAAAGGCTGCTGAAAATAGAACACACTGGTCGTTCTTTTCAGTCACCGCGCCACTGAAGATCGCTAACAGATCGCCGAGTGATGCTCGAATTTCTTCGGCTAAATCTGGTCGCATGAAAGCGATTTCGACAAGGCCCGTTCTTGCTACAACGTCACCTGATTTGATGGCCCAGTCTAGGAGCGACGTCAAATCTTGCCCTGTCAGCGGTAGCTTCCCAATTTCTGCAACGACCCGAGCATGAATTCCGAGCAGAAGTGCGAACTTCACGCCTTCAAGTCCCTGGGTCTCGAACAGCTTCTTCACAAAAGGTGCGAGAGATTCCGACGCATATTCCTGGATGTCGGCGGAACCCTCGTATTTGCCGACGAGGCGCTCGAAATACGGCAGAGAAGCGGGCACAATTTCATTTAGCGAAAGGCCGCCCGCACGATAGCGATCCGAAATTAGTCGTGAAACGGAAACGGGGGTATTACGAAACTCGTCGGTAAGTTCCACTAGTTCATCGGGCTCCAATGGTCTGCTGGTGATAAGAGTGCGCCAATGGGTGGTTATATCCTCGGGCAGATTGTAGCGACGCGCTTCGCTGTCGAAGACAGAGAGCCTCAGGTCTGTAGATTCTCCAACCATTGAAAAGTCATCTATCTGAAATACGCCGCGATCCGATTTCAAAACGATTCCGGAATTCTGCGGATCCAATGAAGCGGTAACGGTCCACTTCCCGTCACTTGCGTCGGCAAGCTCGCAAGCCGCTCCGATGGAACGTGTCGCTTCCCGAATTGCCCTGATTAGCGCAGAACGCTTAAACTCAGCTAGGCCATTTCCCATCATCAGGACCGCTTCTGTCACAGTTCCATAACGGCGATTTAGCTGTCTGTCTGCGATCAGTTCGTTCCGTAAGATTGGCGGCAGTAAATCTAGTGCGCCCACGAAACCGGAGGCGCGCAGGAAATCCTCTCTATTCATGATCGCCTCCGCTCTTGTCGTAGTCTTTGACAAAGGCTTCGGCAAAATCGGTGACGAGATCGCGAGCCTGCGCGACCATGAACTTGAATGCGTCCGGCGAATACTCTTTAAGGTCTTTCAGCAGCTTCTCTTCGACCCATTCGAAATAGGCGCTTTTTCTCTCTGCATCTATCCCATCAGGCGGGTTAGATAGCTGAAGCCCATAAGCCGCGTAGCCGCCCACGACAAAATTTCGCTCATTCCCTTCAACGGCGGAAGCTGCCCAGCCTCGGATATCGAGCATCTCGAGCAGATACTCACCGCGCTCTTTCGCCTTCTCAATGCTTAAGTCACCCCATGCCTGTTTAAGTGCCTTTATGAAAGAGTTCATCGAATTATGAAGATAGGATGCCTCCAGGGGAATTTGAACTAAGCTCGACATGCGGGCTCTAAGAAGAGCCTCGCGGATTGCACGCAGCTCTCCCGTTTCCACCAGCGTGCCGCCCGCGCCTTGCGCTTTATCAAGATGGTATTGGAGTTCTTCGAGCGTTACGGGTATCAATTGATATCCCCACCGGCGAAGTGTTGTCCGGTATGCAAAGCTGTCTGACGCCTTGATAACACCGATCGACTGCAGATGATCCAGCACATCAAGAGTGCAGGCTATTGGCGTAAGCTTGCTGCCCATCGCGAGGTTTCTATTCTGATTTACATATCGGTCATCGACGACAAGTGCATCGGCCTTGTCGCCGAACGACAACACGCCATAAGTGGGATGAAGTCTCAGGACATCGTCAGCTTCATCAGAAGCCGCGATGCGTAGCGCTTTCACCCGGCGACTAGATAAACCGGACTCCAGCGATGCCCTTATCCGTTCGATTTCATCTATTTGATCGGTCCCAAGATTCTGTAGCGCTATAAGCGCATCAGCCTCTTCGCTCTCGGAGATGACGACATAGGATGTGATTTGCGCGAGCTTGAGCTTTTCAAGGACGCCCGCTGCTCGAAGATGGGCAACAGCCACTCCATCGAGATAGATTTCCGTATTTTCATCAAGGGAGACCTCACTAGGCCATCGCTTTTCCTGAAGCTTTAGAAACGACCGGGCTGTATCCTCTTCCGCCGCAGTCAATGTGCCCTTCGCGGCCATTCGATCTATCACAGCGTGCGAGCTAACGAGGTTAGCTTCAAATCCGCTTACATCGGCAGGTTCCGTCAGGAACGAGTTTATCTTGAATTGGGGATATGATTTGACGACGACGATCTTCTTCTCTGGAATAGATCGAGATTTCGCGGCGGACAACAGCGCTGCCGCTTCATTTCCGATTTCTCGGATCAGGCGGTCGTCGCGAGGACCTTCCGCGTTTAAGATGTGAAGAGTTCCATTGGCTAGAAGCCGTTTCAGGCCTATCGCGTCTTTGATCTGGCTCGGCTGATGGAACGTGGCTTTCTGCTTTTCCTCGAATAACCAGCCGAGAGTAGAATGCGGAATGACAACATCAAAATGCTCGATAACCTTGTTCAATAGCCTCAAGCGCGAAAGTGTCACCACCGCCCCCAAGTCGAGCGCGATCCGACGCGCTCCGCCGAGCGGCTGTGTACCGCGCGCTCCGCTATAGGCGTAAACAACTGTCCTGCGCCTCACGTCTGCTTCGAGTGGATTCAGCAAGCTCGGGGTCAAATAGAAGTCGAGTAGCGATCGGTTTTGAGCCTGAGCGACAAGGAATGTTGGCAGTTTTCCAGCCTTGAGTTGGTCCCAGAGAGATTGGGATTTTTTGTCCCAATCCGGCTTCATCTCTGTCAGTTCCTGAAGTGTGACAGCCTTAATTGGTCCGTCCGCATCTGAAAGCTCTGCGGCTTTCTGCATCCACCCGGATACTTCGGCATTTTGTTCCCAGCCAGCGCTTGTCGCTAGAGAATACGCGCCAATCAAGACATGGGGGTTTTTCGGCTCCTTCGCCACCGCAGCTTCTGCAAGCTTACGCGAATTGACGCCATTTACAGCAATAGCCAACTTCGCGGCATGAAGTAGCTCCATTGCCGAGTATTCATCGTGCGATGCCCAGACTTCATCGGTATAGCTTTGCAATTCACTCCACGCGCCGGAGGCAACCGCTATATTTGTTCGAAGCTGTCGCGCATTAAGCTCCTTCGCGCGATTCGGAATATCGGCTAACGCTTTCCGCGCTTCTTCAAATTCCCCCTCACGGTAAAGCGTCCATCCCCAGAGCATCTTTAGATTGTCTGATTGACGGACCAGCGCGGGATTGTCTCGCAAGAATTCGTAAAGCTCGCCGAACTTGGCAGCTTCATTCAGCGACCTAGCGCAGAGTTCACATGCTTCGACAGATCGAGTTCGCTTGAAATACTCTTCGGCGAACGGGATTAATTCGAGCCAAAGCTTCTTCTCTTCAAGCGCTCCAACTAGGACGACTAAAGACGCCAGTTCCTTGGTCTTTTCAAATTGTGCCCGCTTGCCCGCAACCGGGTCCGCCCCTGCTTGCTCCGCAATAACGCGCGTCAGAATTTCCCGCTCGCGCTCCGGGATTTGAGTCGCCGCTGTCAGCTTTTCCGTTGCCGACTCGATCAGCCCGGCCCGCGCTAGCGCTTCGATTTCAAAGCCATCGATGACATTCGGATCGAGAAATTCGACCAATTGCGCTCGATGACGATCAATATCGTCGGCGACTTCTTTAGGCTTCTTGGAAAGTGCGATTGAGAGGCGCGCCACGGCGTCTTCGGCAGAGCCTTTTCCAGACAGGGCAACATTCTGATCGATGCGCTGCTCAATTGCTTTTAGATCGAGTTTGATGCCGTTCTGAATTGCAAAATTCACTCGCCTGATGGCGACTTCTTCGTCGAGAAGGCTTTCGCGAAGTAATGTGAGGGCCTCGTTGCGCTGGTCTGGGTCGCGAAGACCGAGCCATAGGGCATAATCGCTAGCAAAATGAACCGCAGGCGTTGCACCTATCGATTTGGCAAACTGCTCAACCCTCTCCAAAAGCACTCTCGCTTGTCGCCTTGCCGTTATGTCGGTTTGTGTCGAGCCTATTGGCACACTATTTACTTGCAGAGGGACCTGCATTATCGCGTTCGAGCGGAGTTCGACGGCAATAGTCGAAGCAACTTTCGACAGCGCGACGAGATGCATTAGGGCGGGATATTCCTCGAAGTCGGCTTCGCCGACCTTCTCCGCTGCCGAAATCGCTTCATCCCAGCGGTATGCGTATAATGCGCAAGTAAGGTATGTAAATTTGCCGTCCGCATCGAAGCTGTCGATGGTTAGACCGGCGGCAGCGGCCCAATCCACCGCTCCGTCATTCCCGTCCGCATTGGCAACAATGCGCAGGGATGCGGACCGTGCCGCAGTCGAGTTTGCCTTTGCTAGTAGCGCAAGGGCATCATTCTTGTTTGTCGCAGAAAGTATGAATGCTTCGGCAATGGTTGCCTCGGGCGTTCGCGCAAGCTTGATGGATTCAGCGAGAATTCCTTTCGCCGTTTCGGCATTGGGAGGAAGCCCAAGTATGCGCGCACACCACGCAAGGGCCTTTGCGCGTATTTCATCGTGGCCAGCCGAAAATTTCGCGTTCTGGACCTGTGCCGCAAATGTCGTGGCGACGGACAGAGTGTCGTATCCCACGAGATGACGGCCCTGCCTCAGTTGCGTGAGTTGTTGTTCTATCTTTTCGTCTGACATGTCCGCCATGAAGGCGTGTTTTTGTATGTCAGCTTCTCTCTTAATGGCCTCCGATGTCTCAGCGTAGGCTTTGGCCTCATGCAGACGCTTCCAGAGGATCAATTGATCTGCGGGATATGAGTCCGGCTGTTTATCTACAATCGGGTGATGGTAACCGCACATCAGGATGAGGTTATCGAAGGCGTTCAGCTCGCTCGGCTTCAATCCCGATTTGCCGCGCGGTCCATCTTCCGATGCCGCGTAGATATGGCAGATATGGCCGACGATCTCCTGGTCCGATTCCGGCTTCGGCCCTATGCAGATCTTGTTCGTACAGTCGGGAAAAGCACATTCATTGAGACTGAGGGTGAAAAGTTTCTTGAGCGTCTTCTCACTGTATCTCCGCGCCACGCTTTTAGACTTGCGCGGTTGTTCGGATTTTCTCTTTCTCGAGTTGCGTGCCATGACGTGAATCGTATTTCCTGCCCTAAAGCTAAACTAGTAAATGGTTTGATCTTTTCTAGTCCTATATTTGTTGGCGGGATACGGCGACTTTTGTGGGCTCAGCCATTGTTGGCGCGATAACCCTGCCGATAAACCCCCTATCCGGGTGCTTTGCCGGGATGTGTAAGCGCCCGCCCGATGCATCGCAGCGTGAATAGCGCGTTTTCACGCTCAGGCGATCCTTCGGGCATAGAATTGAGTTCGGCGACGATTTCGGCGTGAAGCGCAGAGAGTTGGTTCCGCGTCATGCAGAACAATTCGGGGAGTGTGTAAACGCGCATTGTATCTCCCCTTCGTTTTTGACCGCGAACAGCGCGGCCTTCCGGAGAGGCCCCGAAGCCATCGGCGGCGGAACGCATCGCTTAGCGACGGGAACGAAGAGGACGAGTGCATGCACTTGCGGATCAGAAGCCGACGGATGGCTTCGGGTGGCCGATAAAGGACGTATTGCTGTTCCGAAAGCGAAGGAGAAAGCGGGTTTGGACGCTGCCGATTCTGTGTGATGCTTGCTGCGGCAAGGGGGTGGCAATGGCACGACCGAGCAAGATCGTTTCACTGAAAGTGAGAGGTGCCGAGAGCGAAGATGTCTATAAGGACATCGTCCGAATTTCAGAGGCATCGCGACATGGGCTTAAGACCGGCAAGGTTCACAAGTTCTCTGTGCCGGAAGGCAGCGCCTATTTCATCTTGCGCGGCAGCGCGCAGGAAAACGACGGCAAGATTCTCATGGACGAAGCCGCGCGCGGGAAATTGAATCTCGGGCCGGGCGCGGAACGGGAATTTGAAATCCAAGAAGCTGGGTTCTGGGGCGAGTTGCGCTGGGTATGGAACGCGACCGACCCCACTTACAGGATTGCGGGACGGCTTGGGGTTCTTTCCTTCAGCTTGGCGATTTTAGCGCTATGGCCTGTGGCGGAAGAACTCCTGCGATGGATTATCCCGATAGTGCGAAAATATCTTTAGGGCACGTCCTTCAGACCGGGCTCTATGCGCTGCGCGCACGAAGCCGCTACGCATCTTCGCCTAACGGTCACGATCCCTCGCGCATGAGAACGTGCGCTGCTATCTTCGGGCGGGGAGGCGTACAAGAATTCGCATGAAAATCTTTTGGTCATGGCAGTCAGACACGCCGGGCAAGATCGGTCGGCACTTCGTCCGCAAAGCGCTCGATGCCGCTGTTGCCGGGTTGAAACAGGATTGGACGCTCGTGGAGCCGAGCGAGCGCGATAATATCGCCACGATCCATGTCGATCAGGACAGGCAAGACGAACCCGGAAGCCCTGACCTCGCGCGGTTAATCCAAAAGAAAATCGATGCCGCTGCGGTCGTCGTCGCCGATGTCACCGCCGTCGGCGTCGTCACGGCATCGGAATCAAAAAAACGCGCGACACCGAAGAAGCTCGCCAACACCAACGTCGCGCTTGAAGCGGGATACGCGCTGCGCGCGCATTCCGACCGCTTTGTGCTTTTCGTTTTCAACGAGCATTACGGCGCACATGAAGACTTGCCATTCGATCTCCGGCACAAAGGCGGCTCGATCACTTTCAATCTCGGGCCTTCTGCATCCAAAGCGGAGATCGCGGCCGAATTGAAGCTTTTGGCCGCACGCTTTGTGAAGGCGCTGAAGCTCTGCATCGCGGCGAAGCTCAAGGACGGCAAAGCGAATGCGTCCCCATCGGCGGCTGCGCCGATGCCTGGCCCTTCGCTGTTTTTCAAGCGCGGAGAGGTATTGGCATCTCTTGGCGAACCGGAAGACAACCAGCACCTTTCATTCCGTTCGCCTCAGGTCGCTTATCTGCGGCTGATTTCGTCGGGCAACGCACCCGGCAACGCGAAGGTTCTCAGCGCTGTCCGCCAAGGCCGTTTCCTGCCGATGATTCCCCAAGATGGGGGGACTTTCCTTCGAAACGAGGATGGGGCCGCTGTTGTAACCTACACAGGCCGCGACCGCGTAACTTCAATTACACAGGTATACTCATCCGGCGAAATCTGGGGTGTTAACGGCACGATCCTAAGCGAACGCAATGCCGGTGCATCCGGAAGGCTGCTCGTTCTCCCTTCGGTGAGCTTCGAGAAGCTCTATGTCGCGACGCTGCGCAACTATGTGGCGGCAGCGATGAACGCATTGGGCCGTTCAGCCCCCTTCACCGTCATCATGGGGATCGAGGGCGCAAAGGGCGCTTACATTACAGCGCCGGGTGGCGAGTTGAGGCCGGGCCAATATCTGGGGCCGATTTACAAAGGCGAATATCAGGTCAGCGAGACGATGAGTGGCAGCGACGATAATTCGATCAAGGCTGCCCTACGCACCTTCTTCAACGGCGTGTTCGATCTCGCGGCTGCCAATCGTAGCGATATTTTCACTGACGAAATCATTGCCGCTCACGACCTTCCCTTTCGTTAGGCAGTGACAGCTATCGCAACTATCAATTCGTTAGAAGCAGAACGATATGCAGAAGGTTAATGGCAGTACGCTACCGAAGTAGCGGCCCATTTTCGAGATGTTATGAAAGCCGGACGCCTTGGAAATGCTTCCAGAACGTCGCGAATAGGGCTCGTCAATCATCCCTCCGCACCCCCCGGAGCGAACCCTTTTTAAGCCCGGTCAAGGCATCAGTTTTGGGACTCAAGATACCTCGCAGTGCAGTACCTGCGAATTCGACCATGCTCGCGATCTATAGCGTCCGTCCACAGCGATAACACGCGTGCGTGCTTGCGAAGTCAACGGAATGTTTAGAGTGCGCAGCGAACTGGAGCGGCGATCTCCGAGCACCAAATACGATACTCAGCTAGTGCAAGCCCTCAACCGAGAGAATCGATTCGCATAGGGGCCGGATGTGAAGGCGACGGGGCCTGTGAACCGCAGCTATGAATTCGTGAGGCATAGAGCTTTATAAGACACGCCCGTTAGCAAACGTCTCAAATCCATCCTATAAAGCCTCCGGAGCGGTACGCGCCGTTCCGGGGCTTTGAAACCCCTCCAAAGCGGAATGTCACCGGACGCCTTCGGTGACGCCTTGACCTATGCGGTCGGGGAGCCTGTGACGTATGTCCAGGTTTCCTCGGAAGCTAAAGGTTACAGGGACCGTCTTTGGCGGTTTTCAAACTCCCCGATCACCAGGGCAAGTAAGGCTATCCTGAGGGGGCGCACCTCAGGCACTGGCTGCCGGGGGGGCGATGATTGAGTGCATCTCTATTCCGCGTCGGCGGAGGCGGCCTTGAGCCGCTGAACAAATCCTCACTGGTCAAAGAAGAGCAGCTGGAAGATTGGCTCGACGCCAATCCCCTGATGCTAGGCCTCGATGTCCTGATCATCGGCCGGCAGGTGATCACCGAACACGGCGGCCGGATCGACATTCTGGCGATCGACCGGGCCGGCGATCTCGTCATCCTGGAGCTCAAGCGCGACAAGACCCCGCGCGAGATCGTGGCGCAGATTTTGGACTACGCCAGTTGGGTCGTCACCCTGACCACCCCGCAAGTCCACGACATCGCCCTCAAGAAGCTGGGCCGGCGACTGGAGGATGTGTTTCTCGAGCGCTTCGAGACCGCCCTGCCCGATACCCTGAACGCCAACCACTCGATGATCGTGGTTGCAAGCGAGTTCGATGCGTCTTCCAAGCGCATCGTCGAATATCTCGCCGAACATCACGACATCAACATCAACACCGCCTTCTTCAGCATCTTCGATGACGGTCAGGGGCAGCTTCTCGCCACCGACTGGCTGCTGGACCAGCAGGAAGTCACCGAGCGATCGGAATCCAAGACCAAGTCTCCCTGGAGCGGCATCTGGTACGCCAATGTCGGCGAAGGCCCGAACCGGTCCTGGGAGGACATGCGGACTTACGGCTTTCTGGCTTCGGGTGGTGGCCGCGTCTATTCCAAGAAGCTCGAGCAGCTGAACGTCGGCGACCATCTGTACGCCTATCAGAAGCAGGCCGGCTATGTCGGCCATGGCGTCGTCACCAGTACTGTCGTGCCGGTGACGGAGTTTCAGGTGGATGGGGCGAGCATTCTGTCCAAGCCCCTGAAAGAACCTCATCTCGCCCACGACAAGGATGATCCGGAGCTCGGGGAATATCTCGTGGGCGTGAATTGGCTCAAGACGGTGCCGATCGCCGAAGGCAAGACCTTCCCCAAGGCCTTCGCCAACCAGAACATCGTCTGCAAGCTCAGAGACCCCGCCACCATCGAGTTCTTGGGCCGGGAGTTTGGGCCCGTCCGGCCCCAGGGCCGCAAGCCATGAGCGAAAGACCGCCTCTGCGGCATAGGCGCCACAGATCAGAGCAACGAAGTGCTCCGGATCAGCCCCGGGGCTGCTCACAGATTGCACATCAGGGGAAAGGCGCACCGGAGCGCATTTGAGCGCGTCGCCCCAAAGAGCGAACACCAAGGGGATTTCACAAGGGGAAAACCATGAAACAGACCATGTTGATTGCGGCGATGGTTATCACTTGCGCGCTTGACGGCTGCGCCAGTCCGGTGCCGACGGCCTCCAGCGAACAGCGCATTACGCGGCCTGAGATCGGCACCGTCCAGACCAAGGAGGTCGGCGAACCGCTCTTTGAAACCATCATTGCGAGAGCCTATGACGGGGTCACTTTCCAGCCCGGCACCCGGCTTTCGGATGCGGTTGGTTTTACTGTCGAGCCCACCGGACCGTTCATTCAGAGCTCTGACGGAAAATACTGCGGTCCGGCGACCTCGGTTCACAATGTTTGGGGCGATTTGAACGTCCCTATTCCAGAGTACTGCGTGACCGAAACTGTGTTGCATGCGCAGGCGGGTTCGGCAGTCCATCGCTCGGTAACGCGCGTCGAGCCGGGAAACTTTCAACAGCAGCTCATTTACGAAGGCTCGGTCGGCAACGAGCTGCGTCTCAGCTATCGCGAATTCCATGGCGACTTCGCAAGGCCCGCGTTTACCCAGGATCTGACCTTCGATCTTGCCGCCGGCAAAACGGTCGGCGTCAAAGGGGCGCGGTTGGAAGTCCTCGACGTCAGCAACGTCGGCATCCGTTACCGCGTGCTGCAGCCGTTCAAGGACTGACCCAAATCCTGTCGCGCGGTCCTGCGAACCGCGCTCCTGCCTCCCACAACGAAAGCATTCATCGCGAAAGCGATTGAACGGCCAGAGGATCAAACATGCACCCCATCCCTCACAGCAAAATCCGCATCGCATTCCTCGCCAGCCTTTGCCTATTGCCGGCCTCGACGCTCGCGAAGCCGGCATCGAAGCCTACGCAAGACGCGCACGCCTTGTCTCACCCCGCGCTATCTCAAAGCGAGATCGAAGAGCAGCGCGTTGTTGGTCGCTGGCTGGATCCGATCATGGGCATCTACCTGATCAAGAAATACACCACCGGTTACGTGCTCATCATCGAGTATGGAAACGCCAAGCCAGCCTGGATCAAGCTGCGCCAGCATCCGTCGAAGCGAGGTCTGCGTCTGGACGCGGTCGATTCCGACGCCGGCGATCGCTTCATCATCCTGCCTAACGGTAAGCTCCTCACGGGAGATCGCGAAGGCGACGTTACAACCCTTGAGCCCGCGAGAGCTGGATCCACCGAAGCGCGCACCGAAGAACTCAATCAGCTGCGTGCCGACATCGCCTGCCGCACCGACGTCATTGCGTCGCCGAGCACAACATCGTCGCCGATACAGCCGCCTGCAAAGACGCCATCCAAAGCCGTGCCCGCTGGGATTACGAATGGACCGGGAGCGCCTTGATCTTCTCGGGCTGGCGTTTCAATCCAAAGCATCCGTCAAAGGACGGTGTATTGGACTACTACGGCGACAGCCTGCGTTTTCAGAACGGCTTCGGCGCCTGGATGACCATGATCTATGTCTGCACGGTGGATACGAAAAACAACCGTGTCGTGAACCTTAAGCTCGCGCCGGGCCACATCGCTGACTAACTCATTTCTCGCTCTAGCCAAGGCTACGCCGATCGCTACGCGGATATATGCCCTTACCAGCGCTATTTCGCGGCCTCCATCCGCACGGCCTACTTCTGCAGGGCTCACATACGGAGGAACAACGCCTCGGAGATGGAGAGGATGCCTGCTTCTCAGCTTGACGCGGAAACGCGCGATTGAACATCAACTGGCATATCTGATCTCGAGAATGTTTGATGCCTTCGGGAAGTGCCCCGTAATCGATCGCCCTCCAGAAGTCCCATCCTTCACCGCGTTGTAGGGCGACAACGGCATGCAATATATCCATCTCAAGGCATTCCATAGTTTGCTTTGTGTGTGCGTGATACCAAAGCAACCAAAGAGATTCTCGTGTCATCGCGTGCTTCACGCGACCCACGATATCGATGCCTGAATTTCTTAAAACATTTGCCAGCGAAAGCGCGAGCTTGAAATCTTTTGGTCTCGCGTGAATCCGTGCCAAGCGATACCAAAGGTGCCCAGCACCGCCGATACGGTCAGCATATCGTGCGACGAGTTCAGCGCTTTCGGCAGCTTCAATCACCCGCTCATCTAGCGCAACGCCTTGCGCGGCCCATCCAGCCGAAAGATCGACTTCGACATATCCCAGATGGAGAGTTCTTAATTCCAGGCTGTCATCTTGGATTTGAATGTCGGGCTCGCTCTTCTGCGCGTCTACTGCTTGAGGAAGATCAAACTCACGACCACAAAACTCGTCCAAACATCCGGTGAGCTCCGCCAATTTGCGATCGACGTTGGAAGGCTGTTGCAACCGCTTCTTTGTGTCCAACTGTTGCGCGCAGTAGCGCCCGTGTTTCCTGGCGTTCTGATTCCCCTTCTGCCCGCCAGAACCGGGCGCGCACCCGTGCAAGCGGCACCGAGCTTTGTTGGGAACCGGTCGATTGGCGCATGCTCGACCACTCCGCGTACGCGCACCACAGCGATCGTAAGAATGGAGCGCCATGTTAAACAGTCGAACTCCGCCGGCGACGTTTTCTGGAATCCGGCGGCCTCACTACCGTATGCGCTTTGGGATAGAGGGGTGATGCTGCACCATCATTCTCATTCGCGGCCGCGCTGTGAATTTTCCGTTGTTCTACGGAAACCTTCTTCATGCCCTTGTCGCAGTGATGGTCAAGCGCCTTGCTGCACACGGAGACCGCATTGGTCAGGAAAAGCTGGGCATCTCTAAAATGAGCGAGTTGGCCCATGTGGCGTGTAATTTCAACGGCGCCTCGCAACTTTGCTTCCGCCAAACGCACGCCCTCGATAGCCTCGCCCAACCTCTTCAGAAGATCGTGAAATTCTTTCGTGTGGGTATCGACAACTGGTATGCCACCGAGGGCGCGCTCTGTTTCATCACGCTTCACCTCCTCGGCATGCAATTCTATCGAAGCGACGCCCGTCACGACGGGCCTACTTTCTTCGTAGATATGCTGCTCTACCACAATGTTTTTAACGCGCTTGTTTCGGTGGGCGTGAAAAGCGTCGCTTATCTTTGCGAGCTCTTTGATCGTCGTGCGCACATCCTTTGCCTGGAGTAATACGGCGCCCGCCGCGTGGACGGGATCGAATTTTGTAAGCACCGATTCAAGATCGTCGATGCTGCTTTGCGCGAGATCAGCCACCGTCAAAAAGGTCTTTGAAAGTATTTTTTCGTGGTCCGTCCGCGGCGCAGCCTGGTCGGAAAAAACATCCGTGGCGCCTCGCAAATCCTCTGACGGATCAAATATGCGTCCCGGTTCCTCCACCCCTTCCGATTCCTCCATCGGTACGGCTGGCTGCGAGCTGCGACCCCGCCTGCCTGCCTTATTGCCGAAGGAGGAAGATCTCTTGGTCATCTTTGGCACCCCGCCAAACAGAGTTAGTGGTCAGTGTGTATCTGAGTCGGCCCAAAGGCGTCCATTCACGCCATTGACATGAGTGTCCATGGGGTCGTTTTTGAGACCTTTCCCCCGGATTTCAAAATCTAGAGGGGTAGGGGGAGGGGGATTCCAAGCAATCGGGTGGAGAGCAGTCCGCGATTTCGAACCAAGGCAGCCAAACCGGAGTCAAACGGACGACTTTCTCTGACCGGCAGAGACGGAGGCGCGATAGGGCCAATAGAGAAGGTCAGCCACCTGCTCTTTCCGCCCGGCTAGACTTCAACGAGCCAGGCTCCCCCCGTACTTGGGAGGTTTTTGCAGCTAAGATTGATGTCAGAAGTTCGAGCAGGCGTGAGTGGTACTCCAGTCGCTGTTCGACATTCCAAACATCGTTGGCGTGTATGGGATTGATATGTCGGGTAGTATTTTTGGAGTTGGGGAATAGAGCAGCGCGCGTGTTGTGTTCGCTAGGTGAGAGCGAGATGCTCTTCCTACTTTTGCTTTTCTGATTTGTTTGGAGTTCGAACCCATCTCGCTTCGTCTCCGAGATGTTGTTCAAATTCAAAGGGTTGCTGGTACAGTTGGGTGGGTTCGAACCACCGACCTCCGGATCCACAATCCGGCGCTCTAACCAACTGAGCTACAACTGCACATAGGTGTACGATGCGCACACACATACATAAGCGAAGGGGCCGGAAACTAGGTCCCGGCCCCGCCAAAATCAAGCGAAGCTTTTTCGCCGAAACGCTTTTTCTTTCAAAGTCTTCGCGGAGCGGTCAGGCGGCCAATGCCCGTTTGGCATCGCAATATTCAACTTCCAGCCGCGAAACCAGTTCCGCCACCGTCGGCGCGTCGTGGATCTGGCCCACCCCCTGCCCCGAGCCCCAGATGTCGCGCCAGGCCTTCGCCTTGGTGTTGCCGCCGGAGCCGAAATTCATCGCCGACTTGTCCGACACCGGAAGATTGTCGGGATCGAGCCCCGCGGCTTCCACCGACGAACGCAGGTAATTGCCGTGAACGCCGGTGAACAGGTTCGTGTAGATGATGTCGCCGCCACCCGCAGCCTCGATCAACGCATCCTTGTAGGCAGCCGGCGCGTTCGCTTCCTGCGTCGCGATGAAGCGCGTGCCCATATAGGCGAGATCGGCGCCGAGCGCCTGCGCCGCAAGGATCGACCGGCCGTTCGCGATGGAGCCGGAGAGCGCGATCGGTCCGCTCCAGAATTTGCGCAGCTCCGCCACCAGCGCAAAGGGCGACATCACGCCCGCATGTCCGCCCGCGCCGGCGCACACAGGAATGAGCCCATCCACGCCTTCATCGACCGCCTTCTTCGCGTGACGGATATTGATGATGTCGTGAAAGACGACTCCACCATAGCTGTGTGCGGAATCTACCACTTCCTTCGGCGCGCGCAGGCTGGTGATGATGATCGGCACCTGATGCTTCGTGCACATATCCATGTCATGCTTCAACCGGTCGTTGGATGAATGACAGATCTGGTTCACCGCGAACGGCGCCGCCCTCTTGCCGGTTTCCTTTTCCCACTGCGCCAACTCGGTCTTGATCCGGACGATCCATTCTTCCAGCACCGGCTCCGGCCGCGCGTTCAGCGCCGGAAACGATCCGACGATGCCCGCTTTGCATTGCGCGATGACGAGTTCCGGACCCGACACGATAAAGAGCGGCGAGCCGATCACCGGCAAACGCAAGCGGCCTTCGAAAACCTTGGGCAACGGCATGGAATTTCCTTTCGGGAATAGCGATTTCGGAACTGTCCCTGCCCGGCGCGAACCGTCAAGATGCCGCCACGGAACGGTTTTGCGCGCGGGCCATCTAATCCGCATGATGCAAGGCCCGGAGGCGAACATGGCTGACACGCAAACCACACCCAGCGGTCCGGATTTCACCAAAGGCGTCGCGCCGTCTGACCTGATCGATGGCAAGTTGCTCGGCCATGTCGGCGATGCCGAAGTGGTGCTGGCACAAACCAAGACCGGCGTCTTCGCCATCGATGCGCATTGCAGCCACTATCACGGCCCGCTCGCGGAAGGCCTGATCGTCGGCGACACGTTGCGCTGCCCGTGGCATCACGCCTGTTTCGATCTGAAGACCGGCGAAGCGACATGCGCCCCCGCGACATTCCCGCTCTCGACATGGAAAGTGGAGCCGAAAGACGGAAAGCTCTTCGTTCGCGAAAAGAACGACGCGAAGAATCCGGATCGCAAAGCACCCGCATCGGCACCCAAAGCCATCGTCATCGTCGGCGGCGGCGCGGCGGGTTTCGCGGCGGCCGAGATGTTGCGCCGCCGTGGCTTCGCGGGCGGCATCACCATGCTCAGCAACGATGTCGATGCGCCGGTCGATCGCCCGAACGTGTCGAAGGATTATCTGGCGGGAAGCGCGCCCGAAGATTGGATGCCGCTGCGCGACGATGCGTTCTACAAGGACAACAAGATCGACCTGAGGCTGAACACTGAGGTCACGTCGATCGACACGGCGAAGAAACGCGTCATCACCGCCAGGGGTGAAGCGTTCGGCTATGACCGTCTGCTGCTTGCGACCGGCGCGGAACCTGTGCGGCTGGATTTTCCGGGCTCGAAGCAGCCCAATGTCCATGTGCTGCGCACCTTCGCGGACTCCCGCGCAATCATCGAACGCGCAAAGGATGCCAAGCGCGCTGTCGTCATCGGCGCAAGCTTCATCGGGCTGGAAGCAGCGGCGTCGCTGCGCGCCCGCAAGCTCGAAGTGCATGTCGTCGCGCCGGAAGATCGTCCGATGGAAAAGATACTCGGCAAGGATATGGGCGATTTCGTCCGCGCCTTGCACGAACAGAACGGCGTCCATTTCCATCTCGGCAACACCATCACCGCCATCGACGGCAAGAAGGTCACGCTAAAGAACGGCGATGTGTTGGACGCCGATCTCGTCGTCATGGGTGTCGGCGTGCGTCCGCTTCTTGCGCTGGCCGAACAAGCGGGTCTCGCGCTCGACAAAGGCGTGACGGTCAATGAATACCTACAGACCAGCGTGCCGGACATCTATGCCGCGGGCGACATCGCGCGCTGGCCCGATCCGCACAGCGGCGAGAACATCCGCGTGGAGCATTGGGTGGTGGCCGAGCGGCAGGGACAGACCGCAGCGCTCAACATGATCGGCGAGCCCGCGAAGTTCGATGCCGTGCCGTTCTTCTGGAGCCAGCATTACGACGTGCCGATCAATTATGTCGGCCACGCCGAAACGTGGAACGACATCCGGATCGAGGGCGATATCCGGAAGAAGGGTTGCCTGCTGCGCTTCCAGCGCAGCGGCAAAACGCTGGCCGTGGTCACCATCTTCCGTGATCTCGACAGCCTGAAAGCCACCGTGGAACTGGACTGCGCGACCGCCTGATGCGCATCGAAGGATACGCGGTCATTTCAGAAGACGGCATGATCGCCGACGCGTCCGGCATGCTTCCGCCGCAACTCGTCGCGGATGCCGATCAACGCTTCTTCGAGCAAGGCCTGAACGGTGTCGACGTCGTGGTGCATGGCCGCCATTCGGGCGAGCATCATCCGAATTCGCCGATGCGTTATCGCATCATCATCACTCGCAGCATCTTCACTATCGCACCCGATCCGGTGAACACGCGTGCCGTGTTGTGGAATCCGGACGGCGCAAGCTTCGAAGACGCTCTCGCCGCGCTGAACGCACCGATCAACAGTATCGCCATTCTCGGCGGCACCGATGTGTTCGGCCGCTTCCTTGACCGCTACGCCCTTTTCTTCCTCTCGCGCATCGCAGGGGTGCGACTCCCGGGCGGGCGACCGGTCTTTCCGCACGTCCCCGCCGAAACGCCCGAAGCCGTTCTCGCGGCGCATGGCCTGCATGACAAAGGAAGCGTCCTCAACGATCCGGCGGCACGACTGATAATTTCGCGCTGGGAGCGGGCAGCGTAACGGCATCGCTTGGCCTTGCGGGAAGGCGGCGGGAAGGCCAAAACCACGCCGTCAACGGGACTCAAAAGCACATGGCCGACATCGTCATCGAACCGGGAAAATCGAAGCTCGCGCAGTGGCGCCGCGTCGCGGATGCGCCCACCTCGGTAGCTCTTTCGCCGAGCGCCTGGGACGCCATCGAACGCTCGCGCAAGACGGTCGAAACCGCGCTCGCCAAAGGCGAAGCAATCTACGGCGTGAACACCGGCTTCGGAAAGCTGGCGCAGAAGCGCATTCCCGACAACGAGTTGAAGCTGCTGCAGCGCAATCTTGTCCTCAGCCATGCCGTCGGTGTCGGCGAACCGCTGTCCGATTCCGTCACGCGGCTGGTGATGGCGCTGAAAATCTCCAGCCTTGCGCGCGGTCATTCCGGCGTGCGGCGCGTGGTGGTGGAGCGCCTGCTTGACATCCTGAACAAGAACATCCTGCCGGAGATTCCGGAAAAAGGATCGGTCGGCGCGTCGGGCGATCTCGCGCCGCTGGCACATATGTCCTGCGTACTCATCGGCGAAGGCTCCGCGCGCCTGAATGGCGAACGCATGACCGGCGCGCAAGCCCTGAAGCGCGCCGGGCTTGAACCGGTCGTGCTGGAAGCCAAGGAGGGCCTTGCGTTGCTCAACGGCACGCAGGTCTCCACCGCACTGGCGCTGGTTGGCCTGTTCGGCGCGGAAGCGAATATCGAAGCGGCCTTCATCGCCGGTGCGCTGTCCACCGACGCCATCAAGGGTAGCGACACACCGTTCGATGCGCGCATCCACGAAGCGCGCGGCCAACCCGGTCAGATCGAATCCGCAGCGGTGCTGCGCGGATTGATGCAAGGGAGCGCCATCCGCCAATCGCATCTTGCCTGCGACCGCGTGCAGGATCCTTATTCCATCCGCTGCCAGCCGCAGGTGTTCGGTCCCTGCCTCGACATGATCCGCTATGCCGCCAATGTCTTCGCCATCGAAGCGAACGCGGCCACCGACAATCCGCTGGTTTTCGACGGCGGCGATGTTCTCTCGGGCGGCAATTTCCACGCCGAGCCGGTCGCCATCGCGGCGGATGCGCTGGCCATCGCGATTTCGGAAATCGGCGCATTGGCCGAACGGCGCATCGCGCTGCTGATCGATTCATCGCTCTCCGGTCTGCCGCCCTTTCTCACAGCGGACAGCGGCGTGAATTCCGGCTTCATGATCGCGCATGTCACAGCCGCGGCGCTCGCCTCGGAGAACAAATCGCTCGCGCATCCGGCCTCCGTGGACTCGTTGCCCACCTCAGCCAATCAGGAAGACTTCGTATCCATGGCGACGTTCGGTGCGCGTCGGCTCACGCAGATGAACATGAACACCGCAAACATCCTCGCGGTGGAATTGCTTGCCGCTGCCGAGGGCATCGAATTCCATCGCCCGCTGAAAAGCTCGCCGGCGTTGGAGGCCGCACATGCGCTCATCCGCAAAAACAGCCCGCGTTTCGACAAAGATCGCTTCTTCGCGCCTTCCATCGCCGCGACACAAGAACTCGTTTCCGGCCGCGGTTTTGAAACATTGTTGAAGCCAGCGTTGCGACTTCCGTCCGTGGACTGAGCATCGGCCCAAAGTCCATGCATCTGCCCGCGGGATGGGCACCCAATTCTGCATCGCGCCGCGTAGAATTGTCGGCCGATTAACACTTTGGGAAAGCTTTGAATTGAATATGCCTCGCCCGCTGTTGGCGCTAACGCGTTGACAGTGCAGGGAGACTCAATCGACGGTCGCGCCGCTCTCGGTCGCGATTATCGATCCAGGGGCGGGGGACAGGCGGCTCATGTGGCCTTATGCGACACGGCGGGTGCTCGGCGCCATTCCGACGCTGTTCATCATCGTTGCCCTCACTTTCTTCATGATGCACATCGCGCCGGGCGGACCGTTCGACGCGCAGCGCCATCTTCCGCCGGAGATCGAGCACAACATCCGCGCCGCTTATAATCTCGACAAGCCGGTGTGGGAGCAGTTCGCGATCTATCTCGGCCGCCTGCTGCATGGCGATCTCGGCCCATCCTTCAAGAACCACGACTTCACCGTCAGCCAGCTCATCGAAGTGGGCCTGCCGGTCAGCGCGCGGCTCGGCATCTCGGCGATCGTTCTCGCCATCGTGCTGGGCATCACGCTCGGCACCGTTGCCGCGCTCAACCAGAACAAGGCGACGGATTACGGCGTGATGGGCCTTGCCATGATCGGCATCACCATCCCGACCTTCGTCACCGCGCCGGTGCTGGCGCTGATCTTCGGCATCTATGGCCTGCATTTCTTCGGACATGACTTCTTCCTGCCGGCCGGCGGCTGGAACGGCGGCGCGCTGGCGAACATGATCCTGCCGGTGACTGTGCTGGCGCTGCCGCAGGTCGCGATCATCGCGCGGCTGGTGCGCGGCAGCATGGTGGAAGTGCTGCGCTCCAACTATGTGCGCACCGCGCGCGCCAAGGGCCTGCCCAATCACATCGTCATTTTCCGTCACGCCTTGCGTGCGGCGCTTCTGCCGGTGGTGAGCTATCTCGGCCCGGCCATCGCCGGGCTTCTCACCGGCTCGCTGATCGTGGAGACGATCTTCGGCATTCCCGGCATCGGCCGCTACTTCGTGGAAGGCGCGATCAATCGTGACTACACGCTCGTGATGGGCGTGGTCATCGTCTACGCCGCCTTCGTTATACTGCTCAATCTCGTCGCCGATATTCTCTATGCCCTCCTCGATCCACGGGTGAGGTTCGCATGAGCGCGCCCGGCCTTACCGCCCGCAACACCGAGACGATCGAGCGCGCGCTCGACGTAGAAGGCCGCAGCCTGTGGACCGACGCACGCCGCCGCCTCGTGAAGAACAAGGCCGCGCTGGCCAGCATTGTCGTGCTGACATTGGTTGCGCTGGTCGCGATCTTCGTGCCGTTTGTCTGGCCCTATGACTATGCGGTGCTCGATTACGGCAATATCGCCTGCGCACCGAACTGGTGGCCCGATCATGATGTGGCCTGCTACGCGGGCGGATTGCACATCTTCGGCACGGATCAGAACGGCCGCGATCTTTTCATCCGCGTTCTGTACGGCGCGCGCATCTCACTGGCGGTCGGCGTCGTCGCCACGCTGGTAAGCCTTCTCATCGGCGTCACTTACGGCGCCGTCGCGGGCTTCGTCGGCGGCCGCGTGGACGAGCTGATGATGCGCCTGGTGGACGTCCTCTATTCCCTGCCCTTCATCT
This sequence comes from Rhizomicrobium sp., assembly GCA_036569005.1. Taxonomy (GTDB): domain Bacteria; phylum Pseudomonadota; class Alphaproteobacteria; order Micropepsales; family Micropepsaceae; genus Rhizomicrobium. The sequence goes on from DATCRK010000043.1 coordinate 33,982, forward strand.
TCTTCGTCATCATCCTGATGGTCGTGTTCAACCAGAACTTCTTCCTGCTGTTCGTCGCTATCGGCGCTGTGGAATGGCTGACCATGGCGCGGATCGTCCGCGGCCAGACACTGTCGATCAAGCAGAAGGAATTCATCGAGGCCGCGCGCGCCGCGGGCGTCGGCACGCTGGGCAATATCCGCCGCCATGTCATTCCCAACGTGCTGGGCCCGGTCGTCGTCTATGTGACGCTGACGATCCCCACCGTCATCCTCGCCGAGAGCTTCCTGTCGTTCCTCGGTCTCGGCATCCAGGACCCGTTGACATCTTGGGGCGTGCTCATCGCCGACGGTAAGGACCACATGGAGACCGCGCCCTGGATGCTGATCTTCCCGGCGCTGTTCATGGCGGTAACGCTGTTCTGCTTTAACTTCATCGGCGACGGCCTGCGCGATGCGCTGGACCCGAAGGATCGGTGACATGACCTCGCCCATCCTTCAGATTCGCGATCTCAACGTGCTGTTCGACACGCACGATCACCAAGTCCATGCGGTCAAGAACCTGAGCCTCGACGTGGGCGAAGGCGAATGCGTCGGCATCGTCGGCGAATCCGGTTCCGGCAAGAGCCAGCTCTTCCTGGGCGCGCTCGGCCTGCTCACCTCCAACGGCCATGCCACCGGCAGCGTGAAATATCGCGGACGCGAGTTGCTGGGCCTTTCGCAAAATGCGCTCAACAAGGTGCGCGGTTCCAAGATCACCATGATCTTCCAGGACCCGCTTACCGCGCTCACGCCGCACATGACCATCGGCGCGCAGATGATGGAAGCGCTGCGCACGCATCAGCACGTTCCTTATGCTGAAGCGCAGAAGCGGTGCCTTGAGATTCTCGACCTCGTGCGCATCCCCGAAGCGCGCAACCGCATGGGGCAATATCCGCACGAATTGTCCGGCGGCATGCGCCAGCGCGTGATGATCGCCATGGCCACGGTCTGCGCGCCCGATCTGCTGATCGCGGACGAGCCCACCACGGCACTCGACGTCACGGTGCAGGCGCAGATCCTGGAGATCATGCGCGATCTCAAGAAGGAATTGAAAACCGCCATCGTGCTCATCAGCCACGACATGGGCGTGATCGCAGGCATGGCGGACAGGGTGCAGGTGATGCGCCTGGGCGAAGTCGTCGAAAGCGGCTCGACCGATGACGTGTTCTATTCGCCCCGGCATGACTATACCAAGGCGCTGCTCGACGCGATGCCGCGCGTCGATCGCCCGGTGCGCGAAGGGCACGCGATGCTGCGCCCGCTCTCCACCATCGGCGCGGAAAAGCAGCTCCTCGACGTCGATGACCTGAAGGTCTACTTCCCGATCAAGACCGGCGGTTTCCTGATCTCGAAGACCAAGCCTTTGCGCGCGGTGGACGGCGTCAGCTTCTCGCTTCGGCAGGGCGAAACGCTGGGCATCGTGGGCGAATCCGGTTGCGGCAAGTCTACGCTCGCGCGTGCGGTGATGAAACTGATCGACAAGACAGACGGCGCGGTGGTGTGGGCGGGCCGCGATCTTGGCGATCTTCACGGATCGGACGTGCGCAAGCTGCGCAGCGAATTCCAGATCGTCTTCCAGGACCCGCTCGCTAGCCTCGATCCGCGCATGACCATCGGCGAATCCATCGCCGAGCCGCTCGTCACGTTGCGGCCGGAGCTTTCCCGCGGGCAGGTGCAGGACGAAGTGCGCGCCATGATGAAGCGTGTGGGGCTGGAGCCGGGCTGGATCAACCGCTATCCGCACGAGTTCTCCGGCGGCCAAAACCAGCGCGTGGGCATCGCCCGCGCCATGATCATCAAGCCCAAGCTCATCGTCTGCGACGAAGCGGTGAGCGCGCTGGACGTTTCGATCCAGTCGCAGATCGTTGACCTGATCCTCAATCTGCAGTCCGAATTCGGCATGTCGATGATCTTCATCAGCCACGACCTGTCGGTCGTGCGCCAGGTGGCGCATCGCGTGATGGTGCTCTATCTCGGCCGCATCGTGGAGCTTGCCGACCGCAACTCGATCTACGAAGACCCGCGCCATCCTTACACACGCGCGCTGATCGCGGCCGTGCCGGTGCCCGATCCGAAAGCCGAACGCGCGAAATCGCACGCCACGCTCGCAAGCGATCTACCTTCGCCGCTGGACAGCCGCGCGCAACTCAGCTTCCTCAAATCGAAGATGATCGACGATCCCGACGCCGAGCAGTACCGGCCACGGCTGATCGAAGTCGCCACCGGCCATTACGTCGCCGAACACGACGCGGCGTAATTATTTCACACGCGTGACCTTGTAGGTGTGGTTCCCGTCGTTGATGTGCATGTTGTAGCTGCTCAGCAGACCGCGCTCGATGGTGACGGTGTTGGTGCCGCCCTTGCTGAAATGGGCTGGATCGGAGTCGATTTCCTTCCACACCTGTCCGTTGTCCAGGAACACGATGAATTTGCCGAACGCGTTGAAGGAATAGTCCGTCACGGTCGCGGTGATGCTCTCGACCTGTTGCGGCTGCTCAGGCGGCGGCGCAGCATTTCCACCAGACGGCTGTTCCTTGCCGGCAAGCTTGTCGGCGCCGAACTGCCCCGGCGTCGTCTGCGCGGCGGGCGGTGTGCCGCCGCCGAACCAGTCGCCGAGATTGAAGCCGAACCACGACTTCTGCTCTTCCTCCGTCGGCGGATGGGACAAGGCCTCCGGCGGCCGGTTCAGCGCATCGCGCAGGCGCGGCGCCGCCGCGTCGTAACAGGAGAGACGCGCCTTATCGTCTGTCAACGTTGCGCACTTACCCATCGCTTCGAGCACGTCGTCGCGCGGTCCCGCCAAGGCCAGCCCCGAAACGATCGTCAGCAGGCCGGCGGTGGTTACCGTGATAGCGCGCATTTTCATTACTCGTTTACTCCCGTGTGGCTAAATGAGACCGGCAAAACGGTCGGGCGGGGCGGCTGCGCTGCAATCATAGGCTGCCGCACCGCGCTACGCGAGGGGCGTCCCATTAACAGGGCGCAAGGAGGCAACAATGGCACAGGCCCGTTCCGGGTTTAGCCGACGCGCTCTTTTGGGCGGCGGTGCTATCGTTGCTGTAGTCGGCGGCGCGGCCTTCTCGCTCGGCGGCGGCGACAAGCGCCATACCAGTTTCGACGCGAAGACCTTCAATCGCGGCAACGGCGCCGAACCGGATTCACTCGATCCCCAGAAGATCCAGCTCTCCTGGGAAAACAACATCGTCGGCGACATGTTCATGGGCCTCATGACGGAGGACGCGAACGGCCAGCCGACCTTCGGCGCCGCCGTGAGCATGGACGAGAGCGCGGACGGACTCACCTATACCTTCAAGATCCGCGATCACAAATGGTGCGACGGGCAATCCGTCACCGCCGATGACTTCGTCTTCTCCTTCCAGCGCATCCTCAATCCGAAGACCGCCGCCCCTTACGCCTCGCTGCTCTATCCGATCAAGAACGCGCAAGCCGTGAACGGTGGGAAGATGCCGCCGTCGGCCGTTGGCGTGCGCGCGGTCGACAGCCACACGCTGGAAATGACCTTCGAATACCAGGTGCCATATCTGCGCCAGCTCCTGACGCATTACACGACCTTCCCGGTGCCCAAGCACGTCATCCAGAAACACGGCGATCAGTGGCTGCTGCCCGCGAACATCGCGACCAACGGTGCCTATACGCTCAAGGAGTGGATTCCGAACGATCACATCACGATCGTGAAGAACAAGGATTTCTACGACGCGCACAACGTCCACATCGAGACGGTCAACTACTATCCTTCGTCGGACTATGCTTCTGCGCTGAAGCGTTTCCGCGCCGGCGAGTTCGACATCATGAGCGGCGTGCCGCCGTCCGAGATAGGCTGGCTGCGCGAGAACCTTCCCGGCTATCTGCATGTCGCACCGTTCGTCGCGCTCAACTACATCCAGTTCAACTTCGCCAAGCCGCCGTTCAACGATCTGCGCGTGCGTCAGGCCGTATCGATGGCGATCGACCGCGAGATCATCGCCGCCCGCGTGATGCGCGCTGGCGAGAAGCCGGCCTATGCCATGGTGCCGCCGGGCGTGCCGGGATATCCCGGCAAGCCGCATCTGGCCTTCCGCAACATGACGATGGCCGCGCGCATTTCGAAAGCAAAAGCGCTGCTCGCGGAGGCCGGCTACGGCCCTAACAATCCGCTATCGTTCGAGTACAGCTTCTCCGGCCAGAGCGACGTGCGCCTCGTCGCAGTGGCGCTGCAATCGATGTGGCGTGCGATCGGTGCCGACGTGGACCTCGCGCCGACCGATGCACAGGTGCACTACAACAAGCTTCGCAAGCAGCAGTTCGAAGCTGCCTGGGCGGGCTGGTATCTCGACTATCTTGACGCGAAGGACGTGCTCTTCCTCGCGCAGACCTCGTCCAAGGACATGAACAACGGCCTCTACTCGAACCCGAAGTTCGATGCACTGGTGGACAAGTCCGATTACATCCGCGATCCCGCGCAGCGTGCCGTCGTGCTGCAACAGGCCGAACAGATTATGCTTGACGACGTGGCGTTCGCGCCGGTCTTCTACGCCGTGTCCCGCAATATCGTCTCCAGGCAGGTGCGCAACTGGACCGACAACGACATCAACGTCCATCGCACGCGCTATCTGTCGCTGGATCGCAAGATCGTCGACGCCTGACGCGCCTCTTCGGCGTTTTCGCAATCCTTGTTCTGAGCGTCGCGGCCTGCTCGCCGAAGGCTCCGGATGGGCCTTATCTCAATCGCGGCAATGGCGGCGAGATCCGCAGCCTCGATCCGCACTACATCCAGGGCCAATGGGAAAACAATGTGCTCGGCGATGTGCAGATGGGCCTGGCGACGGAAGATGCGCAGGCGCGTCCGATTCCCGGCGCCGCGGAAAGCTGGACGGTCTCGCCCGACGGCCTGACCTGGACGTTTTATATCCGCAAGCATGTGTGGTCCGACGGCGTTCCCGTCACCGCGCGGGATTTCGTGTTCGCCTGGCAACGCATCCTGGATCCGAAAACCGCGGCGCCTTACGCTTACAACATGTGGGTGGTGAAGAACGCCCGCGCGATCAGCGCCGGCAAGCTTCCACCAACCGCGCTCGGCGCCCGCGCGGTAAACGACCGCACGCTGGTCGTGCAGCTCGAGCATCCGGCAAGCTATCTGCCCGAATTGCTGACGCATGAAGCGGCTTATCCGATTCCACTGCACACCTACCGGAAATACGGCAACGCCTGGGCGCGCATCGCCAACTACGTGTCGAACGGTCCCTATGTGGTGAAAGACTGGATCCCGAACGATCACGTTACGCTGGTGAAGAACCCGCGCTTCTACAATGCGAAGGACGTGCAGATCCGGACGGTTCGCTATTTCAACACGCCGGACGCGCAATCGGCGCTCACCCAGTTTCGCGGCCGTCAGCTCGACACGCAGGATCCTTATCCCGCCGCCGCCATCGATTGGCTGCGCGCGAACATCCCGCACGACCTGAAGAGCGTGCCCTATCTCGGCGTGGACTACATCGCGATGAACATGCGCCGCGCGCCGTTCAAGGATGTGCGCCTGCGTGAAGCGCTCTCGCTCGCCTATGACCGCGAGGCGATCGTCTACAAGATCCGGCGCATCGGAGAGACGCCGGCCTACAACATGATCCCGCCCGGCGTGGCGAATTATCCGAACACCGCGTTGCTGGATTTCAGATCCATGCCTTATTCCGCGCGCATCGAAAAAGCACGCGCGCTGATGCGAGAAATGGGCTATGGCCCACAGCATCACTTCCGCCTCACCTATTCCACCTCTACCAACCCGGATCAGCGGCGCAGCGCCGCCGTCATACAGCAGATGTTCAAAGCCATCTATGTGGACATGACGATCAATTCGGTGGAGATCGCGCAGCACCTCGCGCGGATGCAACAACACGATTTCGACATCGCCAACGCCTCTTGGATCGCCGATTTCAACGATGCCAGCAATTTCCTCGACCTGTTGCGCACCGACGGCGACAACAACTACGGCAGCTATTCCAACCCGAAATTCGATGCGCTGATGGACAAGGCGCAGCATACCGTCGATCTGAAGGAGCGTGGGCGCCTGATGGCGCAGGCCGAGCAGGTAGCGCTGGACGACTATGCCTGGCTACCCTGCTACTTCCTGCTGACCATGGACATCGTCCAGCCCTGGGTAAAGGGTTGGATTCCCAACATTCGCGGTTTTAACCGCACGCGTTGGCTGTCGATCCAGGGTCGTCCCTGACGCCTTTGCGCGCGGACAAGCCAAATCGTAGTATGGGATTCGCTGTCCGGTACGGAAGCGCATCGGACGTGCCTTCAGTGAGTTCGGGGTTCACCGTCGATAGTGTGAGTTGAGACAATCCATGTCCGGAGAAACTGCGTCCAGCAGGTTGCTGAAACTATCGGCCGAGATCGCTGCGGCCTATCTTGCGAACAACACCGTCGCCGCATCCGAGGTGCCCGCGGTTCTGAGAAGCATCTATGGTGCCCTCTCCAACCTGGCAGGCGAGCCGGTGCCGGACGGCGTGCAGGGGCCGTCGGCGAAACCCGCGGTTCCGATCAAGAAGTCGATCACCGAGAACTACATCGTCTGCCTGGAGGATGGCGCGAAGCTGAAGATGCTGAAGCGCTACCTGCGCACGCGCTACGATCTGTCGCCGGAGGAATACCGGGCGAAGTGGGGACTGCCGATCGATTACCCCATGGTGGCGCCCGGTTATGCCGCGTTCCGCTCTACCTTCGCCAAGCAGATCGGTCTGGGCAAAAGCTCTCACCGACGCACCAGCCACAAGCGATAGGCTATCGTCTTCGTCTTTGGCGCGCGCCGAGCATCGCTCGGCGCGGCTCCATCGCCATCGTGCGGGGAGGGGCCCCCGCGACCGCTCTTTCGGCTTCAAGCTCTGCCATGAGTTTCTTGAGCGCCTGGAAAATCGAGTCGATCAGCACTGGCAGATCGCTCACGGGCGGCTTGTTCTTCTCCAGATAAAGCGAGGCGAGTTTCGCGGTGAGCGTCACCAGCGACACCGCGCCGTCTGTGGGAATCTCCGCATTCTGCCGCGACCATCGCGCCAAAACGCTGAAATAAGGCTCCTGCATGAGATTGATGATTTGCACGATGGTACCTTTGAAGAGATGGCATAAAAGAGAGTCAGCCGGCGAAATCGCCCTCGTGGCTTGTGGGATCGCGACCGGATGACCGGTCAAGAACGCCCGCCACATCCCATTGGCCTTCCACGCGATTGAGCACCATGGGGTCACTGGAGAGGGAAAGCGCATCGTGTCGTGGCGACAGCGCACGGCAGAATTCGAGATAGGTGCGGTCGGAGAAGCGGATGGGGCGTTGATCGCCCCACAGCGAAAAACCACGCCGCTGCCAGAATTCGAGCAGGCTCGGCTCGGCGTGGAAATAGATCCGCTCATAACCCTTGCGGGTGGTGATGTCGGTCGCCAGTGCGATCAACTCATCCTTCAATGCCGTACGGCGAAATGGCGGCGCGATGCAGTATCGCTCCCATTTCGCGAAGTCGGCGAAGTAGCGGATGCGCATGCTCGCCGCGGGTTCGCCGTCGATATAGCCGATGAGATGCTGCGCGCTGTAATCGTTGCCGTCGAACTCTTCGGCGAACGGGCAATTCTGCTCACCGACAAAAGTCAGCAAGCGGATCGCACGTGCCTGTTCGAACTCCAACGCACTTTCAACCACCTTCACCGTCACATGGCGCCGCTCGGCGGCGGAGCGCATCGTAGGCAGCACGCTCGGCAAACGGAAAAGACCGCCGATGCAGTCGTCTTCCGCCGTGACCGGCACCATGCCGAGGTCCTTGGCGATCCGGTAGCTGTCGTCCGTCGCCAGCGTCGCGTAGTAGGGGATGCCGGAGAGCTGGCGCAGCTGGGTAGCCAGCGCCGATTGCAGCAGCGCGCCCTTCCGCTTGGCGACGATACACCAGACGTAGACCGCGGCGGGCTGTTGCCGGTATTCGACCAGACAGTCCATGGATGGGTCGAGGCGATTGAGCGTCCGCGCGATCAGCGCCGCCTGCCCGGTTTCGGTCAGGAGCAGCTGGCCGTAGAGCCCGGCCAGCGCGTGGGTTTGCCCTTGCTTGCGATACAACCCCCAGAAGGAATCGGGGTTGTGCCGCTGGACCATTCGGAGCGTATCGACCGAGGCCGTGTCTGGGGAAAGCTGCTCACGGAGAATACAACCTACGTCGTCGAACCACGCGTCACTGATGCGCCCCACGGCATATTCGGGGCTGACCTCGGCAAAGCTAAGCCATTCCTCCAACGAACCTTTCTCTGGGCGGTCCATTCCCGTAAACATGTGGGTCATGACGGGCTCCTGAATTGGGCGTAACGGGGCGATTCGAACGATCGCTATGGGGGGGACGATGGCGGGCAGCGACGCGCGTGCGGAAGACGCGAAATCCGAAACTGACGTTTCCGAAATCGACACACCCCGGAGCCGCCCCAATTGGGAGGATCTGCGGGTTTTCGGCGCCACCGCCCGCGCGGGCAGCCTGCGGCGGGCCGCCTCCTGGTTAGGCCTTGGCGTGCCCACCATCAGCAGGCGTATCGAATCGCTCGAAGCCTCTCTCGGCCGAAAGCTGTTCGACCGCACGCCGCACGGCCTGGTGCTCACCCCGCCGGGCAAGCAGGTGGCGACCGGCGCCGACACGATGGAGATGGCGGTTCAGGATACCCAGTCCCGCCTGTCCACTGCCCGCAATGTCGACCGCGAAGTACGCCTTCTGATGAGCGAAGGGCCGGCCGATCGCTGGTTCATTCCCTATTTCCTGGGGCTCTTCGGCGATAAGTTTCCGCGCCTCACGCTGCATCTTGGCACCACGAGCGAGACGGTGGAGACCACCGTTCCGGCCTTCGACGTGCGCATCCAATATGCGCCCGCCACGCAAGCGGGGATGCACACCGTGAAGGTCGGCACCTTCCACATGCTGTTCTTCGCGACGCAGAAATATCTCGATCGCTTCGGCGTGCCCAAAAAGACCGAAGACTTTTCGGATCATCGCTTCGCGGACGTGACGTCCACGCTCCATTCCCGCCGCGGCTTCATGTCGACCTATTCGAACATCGATGCCTATGGCCGCGCGTCGCTGATATCGAATTCCGGCCTTGTAATCGCCAACGCCATTCAGGCCGGCGCGGTGATCGGTTTGCTGCCGAGTTATCTCTATGCGACGACCGCCGACTACATTCCGGTGTTGCCGTCGATCCACTACGAGATCGGCATCTATCTGAACTTTTCGCCCATCGCGGCGGAACGACAGGAAGTTCGCCAGCTCATCGACTTCCTGAAGCTAGCGGTCTTCGCCAAGCGGAAATTGCCGTGGTTTTCAGACACCTACCAGATGCCGCATGAATCCTGGCGGGAGATATTTTCCCACCATCTCGCGGACCTTTCGCGCGCCACGCCGCCGCTTTAGCACCGGCATCGCACCCTCCACTGGAGCTCGGGATCGGCTTCCCGTGCGCCGCAATGACAGCCGGTACGGTGGCAATTTCCCCAACCAAATCGCGCACCCTTGACCTATCGCAAAACACTCCGCGCACCTTGGGGGAAACTCTGCGTGCGAAATTGGAGTGTCCTCATGTTCAAAACTGTTTTGGTGCCTCAGACAGGCGTGGAAACGGACAGGCAGTCCCTTGAAGCCGCTCATGGACTTATGTGCGAAACTGGCGGCCATCTTGAATGCCTCTATGTCCATGACGATGCAGCCGCTATCGCCGCCTGCATTCAGACCGATGCAATGGGGGTCCCGATTGTCACGCCATCGCTTCTGACAGCATTGGATGACGAGGCCAAAACACAGAAACTCGCGGCAAAGCAGACGTTCGAGACGTTCTGCAAAAAGCAAGGTGTCTTGCCGGCATCCTCCGGTCCGCACGACTTATCCGCGGCTTGGCGGGCCGTGAGCGCAGGTGTTGTCACGACATTGACCGTGGAAGGTTATTATCACGACGCTACTGTTCTGACCCGGCAGCCTGATCTCGCGGCGCTCTCCGTCACAGATTTGGGCGCGATCGTCATTTCGAGCGGACGTCCGTTTGTGCTCATCCCTGAAGGCTGGCAACCACATCCCTTGGCCAATGTTGCCGTGGCCTGGAAGGAAACGCCGGAAGCCGCTCGCGCGGTCGCCGCCGCTTTGCCCGTTCTCAAACAGGCGAAAACGGTGACAGTCCTCACCGTGGCGGAAAAGAATGATGCGCGCGATGCCCGAAAGGCTGCGCGTGCCTGTGCGCGATATCTCAAATCACACGGCATCGAGGCCGAAGGCCGCGAGGTGGCCGCCGACGGTGAGGGCGCCGAGGCCTCACTGTTTTTCGCGGCAGCCGAGCACAATGCCGATCTCGTGGTTATGGGCGCTTATGGCCATAGCCGACTGAGAGAGTTTGTCCTCGGCGGATTTACGCGGGAGGTGCTGTTGGATGCGCAGATCCCCGTTCTGCTCATGCACTGAACAGAGGCCTTCATGGCCGCATGAACATGAAATCTGTATCGGGATCGCAATTGTCCGCGAGGAAATGCAGTTCAGATTGGACGTCGCGCACGAGCCTGGTTTCCAGATATTTATGCACGACGAGACTCAGAAGCTGACGCGCGACCGCGTCCGTATCTATCTTCATCTCCTGGGCATCGGCCATCGCCGACGTGAAGTGTTTTTTGGCTATTTCGGATGCCTGCATGGCACAGCCTCATTCTTTCCCTTTCAATATCGACCAACCGTCTCTGCGGCCCTTGATTCATCTCAATCGCCGATCGCAAGGCCGTCGTAAGCAATATGGGAGGTGATGAAATGAAGCACACGATCGTTGTCGCCCATCCGAATCCCGAAAGCTTCACCTGCCGCATGGCAACCGCTTATGGGGAAAGCGTCATAGGCAGCGGCGGAAGCACGATCGTCCGCGATCTCTATCGCATCAGGTTTGATCCCTGCCTCAGCGAGACCGAAATTCCCTGGGCGCCGCACTTCGAGGTGCCTGCGGATGTGGCCGAAGAGCGTCGCCTTTTGAGCGACGTTTCGGTTTTCGCGTTCTTCTATCCCCTATGGCTGAATGCTCCGCCCGCGATCCTCAAGGGCTACATGGAGCGCGTGTTCGGCATGGGGTTTGCCTACAAGCGCGGCCGTGGCGGCAACGAACCACTCCTGACGGGCCGAAAGCTGATCAGCTTTTCGTCCTCGGGTGCGCCGATGGATTGGGTCAGCAAAACCGGTGCCTGGCAGGCCATGCGCACGCTCTTCGATACGCATTTCGCGGCGGTATGCGGGTTGGAAGTCGTGGACCACATTCATTTCGGCGCTGTGGTCCCGGGGATAAGGACGGATTTTGTCGAGAACTGCGCCGCCATCGTGCGGCAAAAAGCATCGTCGCTCTGAAGGCCAGAGCGACGATCGCTAGTCATTTCTCTTTCTTCTTTTCCGAAGATACACGGCCCTCACGGGCGCCCAGATAAGTCGCGTAGGCCATAACTGCTGAAAATATGACGAAAACGGCAACGACGAAGGCTACAATAGCTTGATCGCCAGGCTGCATCTCTCTCGCTCCACAATGATTGCGCGGATAAAATGCATGGCGTTTCGCCGCCGCTCTTGATCTGGCGCAATGGATGGCGCTGGCTTGTGGGCGCTGTTCGCAACTTCTCATGGCAGGCTCATGACGATCCGTAATCTCGACGCGCTTTTTCATCCCGGCAGCGTTGCGCTGATCGGCGCGAGCAATCGGCCGCATTCCGTCGGCGCGGTCATCGCGGAGAATCTTCACGAAGGCGGCTTCGAGGGCCCTATTTTGCCGGTCAATCCGAAGCACAAATCCATCGCCGGAATACTCTGCTATCCCGATGTCGTGTCGCTGCCGGTCGTGCCCGACCTTGCCGTGATCTGCACGCCGCCACAGACGGTGCCCGGCCTCATCGCGGAACTGGGTGCGCACGGCACCCGTGCCGCGATCGTGGTCACTGCCGGTTTTCGCGAAGGCGGCAACGAAGCCGGTGCGAAGCTTCAGACGGCGATACTCGATGCCGCCCGTCCTCATTTGCTGCGCATCATCGGCCCCAACTGCCTCGGCGTCGTTTCAACGCCCATCGGCCTCAACGCCTCGTTCGCGCCCAGCACGCCAAAGAAGGGCTCCGTGGCCTTCGTCGCGCAATCCGGCGCCATGGTGACCACCGTGCTGGACTGGGCCACCGGGCGCGGCATCGGCTTCTCGCATCTGGTTTCGCTGGGAGACATGAGCGATGTCGATTTCGGCGATATGCTGGATTTCCTCGCCAATGACCAGAACACCTCCGCCATACTTCTCTATATAGAAGCGGTGACGGCGGCGCGGAAATTCCTGTCTGCCGCGCGTGCGGCGTCGCGCGTGAAGCCGATCATCGCGATCAAGGCCGGTCGCCAGGCGGCGGCCGCGCGCGCGGCGGCGTCGCACACCGGCGCGCTGGCCGGTATTGATGCGGTCTACGATGCGGCCTTCGAGCGCGCGGGAATCCTGCGGGCCAACGATCTCGATGAGATATTCGATGCCGTCGAAACCCTCGCCTACCGTCCGCGAATAACGGGCGACCGGCTTGCCATCGTCACCAATGGCGGCGGTGTCGGCGTTCTGGCGACCGATGCGCTCATTGCACAAGGCGGCGAGCTTGCAAACCTGTCACCCGAAACGCTCGCCAAGCTGGACAAGGTTCTTCCACCGACCTGGTCGCATGGAAATCCCATCGACATCATCGGAGACGCCGACGCCGCACGCTATAGCGCAGCCCTGAACGCAATCGCAGGCGCAGAAGAAGTCGATGCCGCGCTGGTCCTCAACTGCCCCGTGGCGGTCGCGTCCAGTGCGGACGCGGCAAAGGCTGTCGCCGGCGCCAAGACCAGCAAGCCCCTTCTCGCGAACTGGCTCGGTTCGCAATCGGCGGAGAGCGCGCGACAAACATTCGAAGCCGTGGGAATCCCGGCATACGACACGCCCGAGAAAGCGGTGCGTGGATTCATGCACATGGTCCGCTATCGCCGAATGCAGGAAACGCTGCAGGAGGTGCCGCCTGCCACGCCTTCCAGCTTCGCGCCGGATGCGGCTGGCGCGAGAAAAATCGTTGCAGCAGCCCTTGAGCGCGGCGGCGGCTGGCTTGACCCGCGGGAGGTGACCGACCTATTGACGTGTTACGAGGTACCGACGGTGCGCACGGCAATCGCCGACACGCCGGAAGCGGCAGCCGATGCCGCGGACAAGATCGCCGCCCCTGTCGCTCTCAAAATTCTTTCGCGCGACATCACGCACAAATCCGATGTCGGCGGCGTCGCGCTCGATCTCGCCGATGCCCACTCCGTGCGAACGGCGGCGGCAGCGATAATCGAGCGCGTAAAAGCGGCCGCTCCAAAAGCGCGTATCGACGGCTTCGTCGTTCAGGAAATGGTACGCCGGCCGAACGCTTATGAGCTTATCCTCGGGATGGCCGTGGACAAGACCTTTGGACCTTTCCTCCTCTTCGGCCAAGGCGGCACTGCCGTTGAAGTTATCAATGACAAGGCGCTGGCACTGCCGCCCCTCAACCTCGCGCTTGCGCACAAGGTGATAGCGCGGACACGCGTCTGGCGGCAATTGAAGGGCTATCGCGACCGCCCGCCTGTGGCGCTGGATGCCGTCGCACTGACACTGGTGAAGCTTTCGCAGCTGGTGAGCGACATCGACGAGATCGTTGAGCTGGATATCAACCCGCTTCTGGCGGATGAACAGGGCGTCATCGCGCTCGACGCCCGCGTGCGCGTCGCTTCGTCCGATGCCAGGCCACACGCGCGGCTCGCAATCCCGCCCTACCCGAACGAACTGGAAGGAAGTCTCGATGTCGCCGGCGCCGGCACGTTCCGCATGCGGCCTGTCAAACCGGAGGATGCAGCGGCGTTCGTGACGTTCGCGCAGCGCCTGAGCAACGAAGACATGCGGATGCGGTTCTTCTCACCGCTCCGCACGTTGCCGCCCACCCTGCTCGCCCGGCTTACCCAGATCGACTACGACCGCGAAATGGCGTTCGTGCTGTTCGATTCCAGTTATGCCGTGGTCGCCGTCGGTCGTCTGGCGGCCGATCCCGATGGCGAGCGCGCCGAATTCGCACTGGTGGTCCGGACCGATCTGAAAGGGCGCGGCATCGGTTACGCGCTGCTCGAAAAACTGATCGGCTATGCCCGGCAAAGGCACATCGGCGAAGTCTGGGGCAATGTCCTGCCCGAAAACGGGACCATGCTTACCCTATGTCGCGAAATGGGTTTTAAGGAATCAAGGACTGCCGACGGCATGGTGCTTGTGTCGCTGCATCTGTCCTGAGAAAATATATACGGTCCAGAAGGCGCGTCGAAGACTTTCCGCATCAGGCACCGATGAAGACCGAAAAGCCGCAAGACATCTTTTCTCTCGCCGATCATGGCGCGTTGTTTGATGTGCTCACATCGATCGCGGCGGACGGCATCATCGTCATAGATGAGAAAGCCAACGTGCTTCTCTACAACGACGCCTGCCGCAAGCTTTTCCAATACGCTTCGGAGGAAGTGCTGTCGCGCAACGTCAACATGCTCATGCCGGAGCCTTACCGTTCGGAGCATGATCATTACATCTCGCGATATCGCAAGACCGGCGACGCCCGCATCATTGGGATAGGACGCGAGGTGCGGGGCCGGCGCAAGGATGGTTCGGAATTCCCGATGTATCTCTCCGTCGGTGAAGGCACCATTGCCGGAAAGCGTGTCTTTGTCGGCGTCGTTCACGACCTGAGCGCCATCCGCAGGGAAGAAGAACAACGCGCGCAGCTGGATCGACAGCTTGCCCAGATCGTGGAGTCGTCGGAGGATACGATCGTCAGCGTCTCGCTCGATGGCACCGTGCAGACATGGAACGCCGCGGCACAGCGCGTTTTCGGCTACAGCCCGCAGGAAATGATCGGAACGCCTATCTTCAAAATCGTTCCCACCGAGAAGCGGCAGGAAGAGCTGCACATCCTGGAGCGCGTCAAGAACGGCGAATCCCTGCATCATTATGAAACGAGACGCCGGAGAAAAGACGGGCGCGAGATAACGATATGGCTTTCGGTTTCGCCGGTGCGCGGTGCATCGGGCGAAATCGTCGGCGCCTCGAAGATCGCGCGTGACGTCACGGAACAACGCCTCGCAGAGGAACGGGAAAATACATTGCGGACGGAGCTGGCGCATGTCGCGCGCGTGAGCGCCGTGGGACAGCTCTCTTCGGCGCTGGCGCACGAATTGAACCAACCTTTGACCGCGATCATGAATTACGTCAGCGCGGCGAAAATGCGGCTTGCGGATGTTGGCGGTCCGCAAGGCGAAAAGACAGTGAGCCTGCTCGATCGCGCCGTCGCTCAAGCCGAGCGCGCCGGCGCGATCATCCAACGGTTGCGCGCCTTTCTTGAGAAACGGGAGCCGCAGCGAAGCAGCGAAGACCTGAATATCGTGCTGCAGGAAGCCATCGCCCTGGGCTTCGTGGGCTCCGCCGACGAGGGCGTGAAGCTGGTGCTTGATCTTGCCAGCGACATGCCGCCCGTGCAGGTGGACAAAGTCCAGATCCAGCAGGTGATGGTGAACCTCATCCGCAACGCCGGTGAGGCCATGAAAGATTCGCCCGTCCGCGAGCTTGCGATCTCGAGCTACCGCGTCGGCCCGAAGCTCGTCGAAGTCGCGCTCGCCGATACCGGCCCCGGCATTTCCGACGCGATTGCGGACCAGCTTTTCGAGGCCTTTGTCACGACCAAGGAAAAAGGCATGGGTGTCGGCCTTTCCATCTGCCGGACAATCGTCGAGGCGCATGGCGGGCGGATATCGGCGGCTTCAAACAAGCCGAACGGCACCATTTTCAAGATCCAACTCCCGGTGAACGGCTGATGTCCGAACAGATATGCATCGTGGACGACGACGAGAACGTGCGAGAATCGCTCGGCGAACTGCTCGACGCTGCCGGCTATACGGTTCACAGCTTTTCCTCCGCCGAACAGTTCCTTGCGAGCAGCATGCCCGCTTCCTGTTCGTGTCTCGTTACCGATGTGCGGATGCCGGACATGGATGGTATCGCACTGCAGGAAGAATTAGCGCGGCGCGGCGTTCGCTTCCCCGTGATCGTCATCACGGGCCATGCCGACGTTCCGCTGGCTGTCCGCGCGATGCGAGCAGGAGCAACGGATTTCATCGAAAAACCGTTCAAGCCCGACACGCTGCTGTCCGCCGTCCGGCAGGCACTCGCCTCAGGCTCGAGAGCAAACACGCCCGTCGACCCGAAGGTAGCCCAGCGCATGGCCGAGCTCACGGCGCGCGAGCGGGAAGTCATGGATCTTATGGTTCATGGCCACCCCAACAAGGTGATTGCGCAGAAGCTGGATATTTCTTTCCGCACGGTCGAGGTTCACCGCAGCCGCATCCTGGCCAAGATGGGAACCGAAAACGTGGCCGAGCTGGTCCGGCTGGTTCTGTCCAGCACCCGTCCATAGGGGTTTCCACGTACGCGATCGGCCGAATTACGGTTCGCGCAAATTGTTGTCATTTTATCGATAACGATGTGTGCCTCCGTCCCATCCCATGTCCACCGCATCGGCATTGTCGACGATGACGAAGCGGTGCGCGACGCGATCCATGTTCTGCTGGAGACCCGCGGGTTTCTCGTTTCGGAATATGTTTCGGCGCAAGATTATCTCCGCGCCCCGCAAGATGATTGCGTGTTGCTGATCGATCTTTCCATGGCAGACATCGATGGGCTGGAGCTTGTCGAGCTTTTGCGCAAGGGCGGCGTCCAGACACCGATCGTTTTGATGACGGACATTGCGAGTCCGTCGCAGATGAACCGTATATCTGCCGCGGACCGCTGCTCGGCGCTGCGCAAGCCGGTGCATGCGGATTTTTTGCTGGCGGCGATTGCCGCATCGGCAAGCTTCGCCGCCTGCGCGCTTCCGGCTACGTGATTGCCCGTACGCGCTGGCGCGAATTTTCCAACGCGCTCGATTGCGCAAGTCTCCACGCAGCGGTGACGCGAACAGGAGAAGGGCAATGTTCAACACCACTCTGGCACAATCGGCATCCAGCAGCGGCTATGCAGGCCGGACGGCGAAACCCGCCTCCCGCGCCAAGGCTTCGATCAGCGAGATCGCCAGCCAGCGCAAGATCGGCGCCGTGGTGAATTTCGCCCGCGGCAAGACCATCTTCAGCGATGGCGAAGGGGCCGAGTACTCCTACAAGGTCATCGAAGGCGCCGTTCGCCTCTCCAAGGTCATGCTGGACGGACGCCGCCAGATTGCGGAATTCGCGCTGCCGGGTGACATGTTCGGTTTCGAATATGGCGACAACTACGCCCTTACCGCCGAAGCGGTTACGCCGGTGGTCGTCGTTCGCTATCACCGGACGCATATCGAGCGCCTGGGCGACGAGTTTTCCGATATCCGCCAGGAATTGATCGCGCATCTGCGCCATGGCTGGACGTCCGCGCAGGCCCATCTGGTGATGTTGGGCCGTCAAAGTGCCAAGGAGCGCGTTGCGGCGTTTCTCGTTTCGCTCGCGAGCCATCGCGGTGTCGAACCTGGCCAGGCTCTCGAATTGCCGATGGGCCGGCAGGACATCGCCGATTATCTCGGCCTGACCATCGAAACGGTTTGCCGCACGCTCACGGATTTCAAGGCAACGCGCGTGATTTCCATTCCGGATCGTCACCATGTGGTGATCCGCAATGTGGAAGCGCTCGAGGCGCTGGCCGAAGGCGAAGACGAAGAGATCTGATCCGATGTCGCTGGGAAAGATTCTCGTCCCGCTGGACGGATCGGATCAGGACGACGTTTCGCTGGTCACAGCCATTCGCGCGGCAAAGCCGTTCCATGCCCATGTGGTCGCGTTCTTCGCGCATCCTGATCCCGCCGAGGCGATGCCGATCATCGGCGTGCCTTTGAACGCTGAAGCGATGTCGGCGGTAATCGATGGCAACACGCGGATATTCCGCGCAAAGGCGAAACGCATTCACGACGCGATGGCGCGCGTCGGCGCTTCGGAAAGCGCGCGCCTGGTGGATGCACCCTACCGGCAGAACGTCGTCACACTGTCCTATCGGGAAGCAATCGGGTATCCGCCGCACCTCGTCAGTTCCGCCGCGGCTTTGGCCGATCTGGTCGTGTGCGCGCCGGCGGACAAGGCTCCTCAGCTCTTCGAGACCTCCATCGACCTCATCCTGCAGCAGCGCCGTCCGATTCTGCTGGCAAGTTCTCCTCCGGCTGCCTTTCGCAAAGTCGTCATCGGCTGGGATGGCTCGGCGGCGGCCACCCGTGCGCTCTCTGCGGCGATGCCCCTCCTCGAAAAGGCCGACATTGTCGAACTGATCTGCGTGGAACAGGCTATCGGGCAAAGCTTCGATACCGAGCCCGCGATTGCCTATCTGAAGGCCCATGGAATATCGCCGTCCGAAGTGCATCTCGGCAGATGGGATGCCCTGCCTCACGATGCGCTGACAAAGCTAGCCGTTGAGCACAATGCAGATCTGCTGGTGATCGGTGCGTTCGGCCATTCCCGCATTCGCGAAACCTTTTTCGGCGGCGTCACGAACGAGACGCTGTGCCGCCCGCCGCTGCCGGTGTTTCTCGCGCATTGAAAGTTTTGACCCGTATCAAAACGCTCTGCACGCCGCTCGATAGATTGCGTTCGTATCGAAGTGGAGGAGACATCATGTCCATCGCCAAAATTCTCGTCCCGCTCACAGGTTCGAAGAAGGATTCGGTCAGTCTCGACACGGCTTTCGCCTTGGCCAAACGGCTGGGCGCATTCGTCGATGCGATGTTCGTTCATCCTGACTCGCGCGAGGCGATACCGATCTCCGACATGCCGATCTCGCCGGAAATCATCCAAGAGATCATCGACCTTGCGGAAGCTTCGCGGAAAGCCGCCGCGGATGCGGCACGCGAGAGCTTCTCCATGGCCGCAGCGCGCTGGGATGTGAAGATTGTCTCCGTCCCCGAAAAGAGCGCCGGCATCGCCGCGACCTATCGGGAGAAGATCGGGCACCTGCGCGACGTCCTGCGCCGAGAAGCCTGTCTTTCCGATCTCGTCGTCTTCCCGAACATGGTCGGCACCGATTCCGAAAATGTCCGGCACGCGCTGACGGATGTGCTGGTGCGCTATCATCGCCCGGTCCTGCTCTGCGCGGAAAGCGCGCCCAAGAGTGTCGGTCGGGCGGCCCTGATCGGATGGGACGGTGGAGATGCCGCGGCGGAAGCGTTGATGGCGGCAATGCCGATACTTGAGAAATCGGAGGCCGTTCAACTTGCCTGCGTCCGTCCGACGAACGACACAAAACATCCGCTACGCGAGGCGCAGGAATATCTGTTGCTGCACGGCGTTAAAGCCTGCGAAACCATGATCGCGCCGCCGCAGCAACCTATCGCGGATGAGCTTCTCGATACGGCGGCGGCCAGCGGCTACGACCTGCTCGTTTGCGGCGGCTATGGCCATAGCCAGGTCATGGAGACGGTGTTCGGCGGCACGACGGACTATCTGCTGTCGCATGCGGACGTCCCGCTCTTCCTTGCGCATTGAGGGCTGATCATGAACGCGAAATATCGGCTTCTGCTACCTCTTCTGCTGCTCTGCACTGCGCAACCGGCACTGGCGGACTCGAAAGAGATCACGCTCGGCCGCGAACGCGCCATCGAATATTGCTCCGGATGCCATGAGGTAACGCGCCAGCAACCGCGGCCGGAACCCGTGCCTTTTCCGGAAGAGAACGCCCGCGTCGTGACGCCGAGCTTTCTGGCAATTTCGATAAAATACGAAGGTCAGGAAAAGGAACTGCGCGCCTTCATCAAGGCACCCGCCCATCCAATGAAAGAGCAGGAATTTCTGGAGGCCGATCTCAACGCGATCGTTGCCTACATCAAGAGCGCGCAAAAGAACTGGTAACGCTCTCAGCCCTTCAGGAAATATTCCTCGACCTTCCAGGGCAAGCCATAGTCGCTGTATCGCAACCAGCGCGGACGCAATCGCAGATAGGTCAGCCCCGGCCAATTCCTGTGGCTTAAATTATGCGGGCAGACCTCATAATAAGCCGACACCACATCGTCCAGCAGTGTTTCCGTCGGCTCATCGACCAAGCCCTCGATCTGCAGCGTCGTCTTCCCATGCCCGCCGATGACCAGCGAAGCGCGCGGATCCCGCTGGAGGTTGCGATATTTGCGCGAGGTGATGAGCGTCTCGAACACGATCGTCATGTCCGGCATCACGGCCAGATTGATGAAAGCCGACTCCGGTCCGTGCTCGCGATCGGCGGTCGCGATGACGCCGGCGTTTATCTCACCGATATAGGAGATGAAGGCGGCCTTCTTGGTGCTGTCCATAGGGAGAGAACTGTCCATATGGACAGGTTAGTCCCGGCCCTATTCCGCGGTTCTGATCAGGATCAAGGAGGTACAGCCTACCCGCACTAGCTTTGATTTTATGCGCCAGCCACAGCCCATCCTCACCTTGACCATGAACCCCGCTGTCGATGTGTCCAGCACCGTCGCGGCGATGGAGCCCTATCAGAAGCTCCGCTGCGCGGATGTCTGGCATCATCCCGGCGGCGGCGGCATCAACGTCTCCCGCGTCATCAAGCGGCTCGGTTCGGAAACCATTGCGATCTTCCCGGCCGGCGGCCCCATGGGCGCCTTGTTCAAGCGGCTGCTGACGGACGAAGCTGTGCGCCATCTGTCCATCCCGATCGAAGGCGACACGCGTGAGGATTTCTCCGTCAGCGAAGCCGCGACGGGCAAACAATTCCGCTTCATACTTCCGGGTCCGGTCCTGTCGTCAGCGGAAATCGCCGCCTGCCTCAACGCCGTGGCGGCGCGATTGCGTCCCTCCTCTTTCATCGTTGCGAGCGGAAGCCTTCCGCCCGGCGCGCCATCGGACTTTTATGCTCAACTGGCGCGCTTGGCGGCGAGCGCATCCGCCAAGCTTGTATTGGACAGCTCGGGCGCGGCGCTGCGGGAGGCGGTGGATCATGGAGGCCTGTTCCTGATCAAGCCGAGCCAGAGCGAGTTGTCGGAACTCGCCGGCAAGCCGGTGAACGGACGCGACACTTGTATCGCGGCCGCCCGGAAACTCATCGCCTCGCGGCGCATCGAATTTGTTTGCGTTTCTCTGGGTGCGGAAGGCGCTCTGCTTGTCGGGCAAGGATGCACCTTGTTCGCCCGCGCTCCGCAGGTGGAGGCCAAGACCACCATCGGTGCCGGCGACAGCCTGTTGGCCACGCTTATCTGGGCTTTCGCACATCATGCGCCACCGGCAGACGCGCTAAAATTGGCCGTGGCCGCCGGAACGGCATCGCTTCTCTCACCCGGCACCGGGCTTTGTTCGCTTCCCGATATCCAGCGACTGAAAATGCAGATCCACGTCGACGTTCTGGAGCACGCAGCGTGACCCTTACACTTTCCTTTCTCGGTGGCGCGGGTACCGTCACCGGATCGAAATATCTGCTGGATGACGGCGAGCATCGCATTCTCGTCGATTGCGGATTGTTCCAGGGCTACAAGGCGCTCCGCCTGAAGAACTGGGCACTGCTGCCCGTCGATCCGCGCAGCATCGGCGCGGTTCTGCTGACGCATGCCCATCTCGATCATTCCGGCTATCTGCCGCTTCTGATCAATCACGGCTATCGAGGCCGCGTGTTCTGCACGGTCGCGACGCATGATCTCTGCGGGATATTGCTCCCGGATTCCGGCCATCTCGCCGAGCGCGACGCGGATTTCGCGAACCGAAAAGGCTTTTCCAAGCACAAACCTGCGCTGCCGCTCTACACAGAGGACGACGCGCGACGCGCACTCGACTATTTGCAACCAGTGCCATTCGACGTGACACAGAAGATTCCGGGCGGTGCGACAGCGCGCTTTCGCCGCGCGGGGCATATTCTGGGCGCCGCCTCCATCGAGTTGGAATGGCACGGCCATCGCATTCTCTTTTCCGGCGACGTCGGCCGCTATGACGATCCGATTATGCACGACCCCGCAACTCTGGAAGGTGCGGACTACGTGCTGGTTGAATCCACTTATGGCGACCGCAGTCACGAGACCACCGATCCGGAGCAAGTGCTCGCCGCCATCGTCAATCGAACGGTGGCGCGCGGCGGAACAGTGATCGTTCCTTCCTTTGCCGTTGGCCGTGCGCAAAGCCTGCTCTTCCACATCGCGCGCATGAAAGCGGCAGACCTCATACGCAAAGACCTGCCTGTTTTCCTCGACAGTCCCATGGCGATCGATGCTAGCGACATCCTCGCCCGCCATCCCCGCGATCACCATTTGTCGCCGGACCAGAGCAAAGCCTTGGCGTCAGCCGCGCACTACGTTCAGACGGGCGATGAATCGCGGGAGCTCACCGCCTCTCCCATGCCCAAGATCATCATTTCGGCGAGCGGCATGGCGACTGGTGGCCGCATTCTGCATCATCTGGAGCATTACGCGCCGGATGCACGCAATGCGATCGTGTTCGCGGGCTTCCAGGCGGGCGGTACGCGCGGCGCGGCGATGGTCGCCGGCGCGCAGCTCATCAAGATCTATGGGCGCTATGTTCCGGTGCGGGCGGAAGTCTCCAATCTCTCCATGCTTTCGGCGCATGCCGACCGCAGCGAGTTGATGCGCTGGCTGAAGGCGTTCCAAAAGCAGCCCAAGACTGTGTTCGTCGTCCACGGCGAGCCGACGGCCGCGGATACGTTCCGGCACGATATCGAACAGGACCTCGGCTGGAACGTCATGGTGCCCGATCACGGCGAGAAGGTGCAATTGTCATGAGTCCGCGCACGGTGAAGGCGCGGCGGTTGGGTCTGGATGCCCATTCCGAAGCGCTGGTGCTGTTGCATCGCGACTCCGCAATCTGCCGCTCGGAAGGCTTCTCGGCGCATACGCGGCTTCTGCTTTGCGCCGGCGGGAGGAAAGTTGTCGCGACCATGCTGTCGGTAACGTCGAACCTCGTCGCGATTGACGAAGTGGCGCTGTCGGAGGCCGCCTGGACGCGGTTGAATCTTTCGGAAGGCGATGCGATCGCGATCGAGCATCTCGACCCGGTGGAATCGTTCAGTCTCCTGCGCAGCCGGATCTTCGGGCATACGCTGAACGAGAACAGCTTCCGTGCGATCATGCGCGACATCGTTGCCGGCCGTTATTCCGATATCCACATCGCTTCATTCCTCACAGCCTGCGCCGCGGCACCATTGGACGATAAGGAAATTCTTTCGTTGACGCGCGCGATGGTGGATGCGGGCGAACGGCTCTCCTGGTCTTCGCCGATCGTCGTAGACAAGCATTCCGTCGGCGGTCTGCCCGGCAATCGCACCACGCCCATCATCGTCGCCATCGTCACCGCGTTGGGCCTCACCATGCCCAAGACGTCGTCGCGCGCCATCACGTCACCCGCTGGCACCGCCGACATGATGGAGACGCTCGCGCCGGTGGAGTTGGATGCAACGGCCATCCGGCGCGTCGTCGAGGCCGAAGGCGGATGCATCGCCTGGGGCGGAGCGGTGCAGCTCAGCCCGGCGGACGACATCCTGATCCGGGTCGAGCGCGCGCTCGATCTTGACACGCAGGGCCAGATGATCGCTTCGGTCATGTCGAAGAAGATCGCCGCCGGTGCAACGCATCTGGTTCTGGACATGCCGGTCGGCACCACCGCGAAAGTCCGGACGGCGAAAGAAGCTGAGGCATTGTCGGCAGGCTTGCTTTCGGTGGCGCAATCTTTTGGCATCAAAGCTCGCGTGGTGGTGGGTAACGGCGATCAACCCGTCGGCCGGGGCATCGGGCCGGCGCTCGAAGCGCGGGACGTTCTCTCTGTTTTGCAATGCCATGCGGACGCGCCCGCCGATTTGCGCGATCGCGCCGTGCAGCTTGCCGGCGCACTGATCGAGTTGGCAGGACATGCGCCGCTCGACGCCGGCGCGGCACTGGCGACGTCGGTTCTCAACGATGGCCGCGCATGGCGCAAATTTCAGCGCATCTGCGAGGCGCAAGGCGGCATGCGCACGCCGCCCTCATCGTCTCACAAACAGGCTTTGACCGCTCAAGACAGCGGACGCTTGGTGGAAATCGACAACCGCAAGATCGCCCGGCTCGCAAAGCTTGCCGGCGCGCCGGAAGATCGTGCCGCGGGCGTGGAGCTTCTGGTGCGCATCGGACAGGACATCACGGCCGGCCAAGAACTCTGCGTTGTGCATGCCGAAGCGCCGGGCGAGTTGGATTACGCGCTGACCTATGCCGCGGCGCACGAAGACATCTTCCGGGTCGAAAGCTCATGAACCCTGCGTTCCTGTTTGCCTTGCCAGGAAACGACGCCCTGACGCGCGGCCTCGCCACGCAGCTTCACGCAAAGGTCGGCAATTTGTCGATGCGCAAATTTCCGGACCGCGAAACCTATTTGCGTTACGACGACAAGATTGCCGGCAAGGACATCGCCCTCGTCTGCACCCTGGACGATCCGGACAGCAAGCTTGTGCCGCTCATTCTGGCGGCGAGCGGCGCACGCCAATTGGGCGCCGCGCGCGTTGGACTGGTTGCGCCCTACCTTGCCTATATGCGCCAGGATGCGCGTTTTCAGCCGGGAGAGGCCGTTACCTCGCGCACCATCGCTACATTGTTATCATCCAACTTCGATTGGCTCGTGACCGTCGACCCTCACTTGCATCGCCATCGTTCGCTGTCGGAGATTTATGCGATCCCGACGCAGGTTGTTCACGCCGCGCCGGCAATTGCCGCGTGGATTCGCGCCAATGTCGGCAACCCGTTCCTGATCGGACCCGATGAGGAGAGCGCGCAATGGATAAAAGATGTCGCGGGCGATCTTCATGCGCCTTGCGCCACGCTGCGGAAACATCGGCAAGGGGATCGTGCGGTTTCTCTTGAGCCCATAGACCTTGCCCGGATCGGTGACCGGACGCCCGTGCTGGTCGACGACATCATTGCCAGCGGCCAGACGATGATCGAGGCGGCGAAGCTTATCGGCACGAATACCGCCTCCGCTCCTATTTGTATCGCCGTTCACGGGCTTTTCTTCCTTCGCGCGGATCAGCAGCTCGTCGACATGGGCGCGCGGGTGGTGACGACCAACACGGTTCCGGGCGCGGCAGCGGAGATCGTTCTGGATAAACCGATAGCCGACGGAATTCGTGCCGCCCAGGCCCTGCGCTGATCCAAATCAGAACGGAACTTTCGTCATCCGCCAAAATCATCTCGTAAAGCATCAAAGGGAATTGCGAGATGATCGGCTACGACATGGGGTATTTCCATCTCACCCCCGAAGGCTGGACACGCAAGGACTGCGAGCCGTTTCCCCTGAACCGGGTCGAGACATGGCGTTATGAATCGGAAACGCCTTCGGATGCGGCAAAAGAACAGGTTCGCCTTGAGCGTCTGTGGTCGTCGTCCGTCGCATCAACCGCCCAGCGCGCGCATCTGCGCGCCAAGTTCGGCGTCCCGATCGAGATCGGGCACGACAAGCACATCACGATCGATTGCCGGGACTAGCCGTGCTGGGCTTGCAGCCGCTTTTCGATTTCGTATAGCGGAAGCTTCACGTAGTCATGCGGCAATTCCGCAATGGTTACGCGTTTCAACTGCGTACATTCCAGCTCGCGCAACATACCGAGCGCCCGTGGCGGTGCGACAACGATCAGCCTTTCGATGTCACCGGCTTCAACGCGGCGCTTCAGGTCGTCCGCAACCGCGCGCAAGAAGCCGCGCTCCTCTTCCAGATGCGGATCGCCGTCATCCATCGCCGCCCGCCGTCCGCCGGCGCCGCTGAACGATCGCCCCGGGACATCCGATCCCAGCTCGTGCGAGCGGTGAACCGGGTGTTCCATGACGTGGCGCGTCTCCAGCTTGGGATAGACATTGTCCCCGGCGTTCTGAAGCAGAAGGGCTTTCTTGGCATCGCAGATCAAAAGCCAGATGCCTTGGCTAAGCCGGATTTTCGTCATGGATCGCTCCTTTGATCCAGCAACTCTATCCATCGCCGCCATATTTCCCTTGATCGAGATCAGGCGGCGCGCGGCCGAAAGATCATCCGCTTGGCCAGATCCGTCGCGGCCAGATAGGCCGCCGTGATCGCCAGCAAGGCCGTCAAAACCGCAAGCGGCGGCGCCACGAAGTGCAGCCAGGCTCCCAGCGGGGTGTAAGGAATAAGCAACGCCACGGCGAGCGTGCCCAGCGAGCTGGCGACCAGAAATGGCGATGCCCGACTTGCGAAAAAGCTCCTGCGTGTGCGGATGATGAAGATCACAAGCACCTGGGTGAAAAGCGACTCCAGAAACCAACCGGTATGGAAGAGCGCCGCATCCGCGTGGAAGGCCCATAGCAGAACGCCGAACGTCACGAAGTCGAACACCGAGCTGATCGGTCCGAACAGCAACATGAAGCGGCGCACCATGGCCATATCCCACCTGCCCGGCCTGGCGATCGCCTCGTCGTCCACGCGATCGGTGGGTATGGCGATCTCCGAAATATCATAGAGCAGATTGTTCAGAAGTATCTGGATCGGCAGCATCGGCAGGAACGGAAGCAGCAGCACGCCGCCGGCCATGGAGAACATATTGCCGAAATTCGAGCTCGTTCCCATCATGATGTATTTCATGACATTGACGAACGTGCGCCGGCCTTCGCGAACGCCTTCGGCTAGAACGTCGAGATCGTTCTGCAGAAGGATCATGTCGGCGGCCTCCTTGGCAACATCGGCCGCCCCTTCCACCGATATGCCGACATCGGCGGCATGCAGCGAGGGCGCGTCGTTGATGCCGTCGCCCAGATAAGCCACGACGTGCCCCGCCCGGCGTAGCGCGCCAATGATCCGGGCCTTCTGTGCCGGATTTACGCGGCAGAAGCGATTTGCGGTTTGCACGCGTGCGGTCAGCGCATCGTCGGAAAGATGCGAGATCTCCTCGCCGGTCAGAAGATCACCTGCCTGAACGCAAAGGCTTTCGCAAACATGGGCGGTGACGTGTTCGTTGTCGCCGGTAACGATCTTCACCGCGATGCCGAGCGAGGCCAGATCCTGCAACGCAGCCGCCGCGCTTTGCTTCGGAGGATCGAGAAACAGTGCGAACCCGCCAAAGGTGAGTCCGGCTTCATCGGCTATGCCGGCATGTGCGCAGTCGCTATCAACGTCGCGCCAGGCAATGCCGAGCGCACGAAATCCCTGCCGTCCAAATTCTTCTAGCGCGGATTTCGCCGCGTCCAGAGCCCTTGCATCGAGAGGGATAGTCCCCTCGCTGCTCATGGAGGAGGAGGAAAGCTTGAGGATATCCTCCGGCGCGCCCTTCACGAACAGACGCCGCTCGCCGCCTTTTGTCGCCAGAACGGATAGGCGGCGGCGGTCGAAATCGAACGGCACTTCGTCCAGTTTGGTCCAGCCTTCGATATCGGTCTTGTGGCGCAGGATGGCTTCGTCGAGCGGGCTTTTGAGGCCTGTCTCGAAACCGGCATTGATGCTGGCCGCCTCGAGCACCGCATCGCTCTCGCAACCCTCGATGTCGACCGTCCGCACAAGCGAAATTGCGGCTTCCGTGAGGGTACCGGTCTTGTCGCTGCAGACCACGTCCACACTGCCCAGATCGTGGATCGCCGACAGCCGCTTCACGATCACCTGTTTCTCCGCCATGCGCAAAGCGCCGTGTGCGAGCGTCACGGACACGATCATCGGCAGCAGTTCCGGCGTCAGCCCTACGGCCAGCGCAAGCGCGAACAGGAAGGATTCCAGCAGCGGACGGTGAAACAGCAGATTGATCAGAAGAACGAAGAGAACAAGCAGCACAGTCAGCCGCACGATGAGCATGCTGAAATCGCGCAGCCCCAGCGCAAAAGCCGTCGGCGGCGGTTCGCGCCGGAGTGAACCCGCAATACCGCCCAACATGGTGCGGCTTGCCGTATGGATCACCAGAGCGCGCGCGGTTCCACTCACCACCGAGCTGCCCGAGAATACAGCGCCTTTCGGTACGGCGGAATCGTTATCTCCGTCCAGGACATCCGCTTCCTTCTCGGCCGGATAGGCTTCTCCGGTGAGCAGCGCCTCGTTCACGAACAGGTCTTTTGCCACGAGCAGCCGGCAATCCGCCGGCACCAGGTCGCCCGCAGACAGCGAAATCACGTCGCCCGGCACAAGCTGTGTCGCGCGGATCGATACGGGATGGCCGTTGCGCATTGTGCTCGCCATCAACGCAACACGCTCGCGCAGCTTCTCCACCGCGATCTGGGCCCGCTGTTCCTGGATAAAATCGAGCAAGACGGAAGACATCACGATACCCGCGATGATCACGAAGCTCGCGGGATCGCCAGTGCCGGCTGCAAGGGCGGCGGCAAAGAGCAAAACCAGCACAAGAGGATTGCGAAATCGCTTGGCGAATTCCCAAACGAGATGTCGGCGCGGCGTCTCCGCGATCCTATTGGGGCCCGTCTCGGCCAAACGTTCTTCAGCGACGGCCGACGTCAGGCCCTGCGCCGTAGAGTTCAGTGATACAAGTGCATCCTGCGCCGACCGCGTAAAGATATCCGATGAAACAGGGACGGTCATTGCGCCGGCGATGCGCCATGCCCTGTCCGCGCCAGGCGCTCCTGCCGCGCCGTCGCCGTTCGAGATATCGGAGGCGTCGATTTCGCCGGCACGCGTTTCGAAGGCCGGCAACGCCAACCGTGATCTTGCACGATCCCCGTCAGGCATTTCTGCGAGATCAGCGGCTGCCAGAAGAAGATGTCATCGACATTCTGGTCGATGACGCGTGCGGCCAGAATATCCTTTTGCGCACCCTGCATGTCGCCACGGCGCAATTTTGCGATTCCGCGTCCATAGAGAGCCGTCGCCAGATCGGGGCGTTTGCGCAGTGACGCATTGAAGTCGCGCTGCGCGAGTTTCAGCTTTCCGAGCCGGAGATAGATCAATCCGCGGCTGTCGAGGATGTCCGCCTGGCCGGGTGCCAGCCGAAGCGCGGTGTTGCAGTCGAACAGGCCCTTGTCCAAATCTTTGCCGAACGCTCCGCGCGTCCAGCACCGCGCATTCCACAACCGGGGATCGGATCCGGAAAGTTTTATGGCGATACCGAATTGCAAAATCGCTTGCGTATATTTGCCCTGCCCGCGCAGCGCCTCGCCATATCCGGCATGGTTCTCGGCATCCGTCGGATCGAGCCGCGACGCTTCCTGGAAATCGAGCCGCGCCTGCTCGAAGCGTTTCTGGAAGAGATAGGATGCGCCGCGGAGCTTGCGCGGCGCCGGATCACGGTCGTCCAGCTTGATCGCAGCCGTGCATTGTTTCTGCACGTCACCAAGATTGCCGTTTCCCAGTGAGATCATGCAGCCCAAAACGAGTGCGAGCTCGTCGGTCGGAGAATGTTCACCAAGACCCAGTTGATCCGCCGGCAGAGACTTGTCGCCCGGCCTCAGTGCAGCGGAGCGGACATCCGCCGCGAACGCCGCGCTCGAGAGCGCGCATGCAATCAGGGCAATGAGAAATGCTCTCACGGAAACCATCTCGCACCATCGGCAGATTCCACAGCCATGATGGCCCGCCTTTGGAGCGCGCAATTGCGAGAGATCAACCGGCTGCCGCTCAATCCATCCAGCGGATGGTGGGCGATTTGCGCGGCACCTGTTGAGGAACACCGATGGGATGCCCCACGATGATGGGCGCAACCGGCACGAAGCCCTTCGGCAGATCGACAGCCTTCCGGCCGTCCTCGGTTCCGAGCCAGCCTTGAGCGAGCCCGATCCAGCAGGTTCCGAGCCCCTGGTCATGCGCCGCGAGCATGAGATTTTCCGCTGCCAGGGCCGCATCTTCCCTGGCCCAATCCGCGCCGCGTATCGAGATCAGCACCAAGGCGGGCGCCCGATAGAAGATGTGAAAATTGGAGTCGAATATCTCCGCACGCAGCGCTTCCGGCGTCCCATCAGATTCCAGCAGAAAGCGCTTCGCATCCGCGGAGATCTGATCGAGCAAGTGCGGGTTGCGCACGATGGTGAAGTGCCACGGCTGGGCGTTCATCGCGCTGGGCGCCTGAATCGCGGCTTCCACAAGCTCCTGCAACGCGTTGCGCGCCAAGGGCTTGTTCTGGAATGCGCGCACCGCGCGCCGTTGATAGATCGCTTCCAGCAGCTCCATTTCACTCTCCCTCAGCGCGCCGTGTAGCCGCCATCGATCACAAGCTCCGCACCGGTGACGAATTTCGCTTCATCGGATGCGAGATAAACGGCGCCCCATGCGATATCGTCCGGCTCACCGATGTGACCGAGCGGATGGAGCGCATCGGTCGCTTTGCGTCCTTCCGAGACGTTGCCCATGGTCGCCAGATGGTGCTGGACCATCGGCGTCCAGATGAAGCCGGGATGGATGGAATTCACGCGAATGCGATCCGGCGCGTAGAGCAGCGCATCCGTTTTCGTCATCAGCCGAACGGCACCCTTGGAGGCATGATAGGGCGGCACATCCGGCGCGCCGACCAGCCCGTAGATCGACGAAAGGTTGACGATGCTTCCACCGCCGGCTTTGCGCAGATGCGGGATGGCATGCTTGGTTCCGAAGAACACCCCTTTAACGTTGATGCCCTGTACGAAATCCCATTCGGCTTCCGTTACCTCATGCGTCGGTTTGTTCGCGCCGGACACGCCGGCGTTATTGACCACGGTGTCGAGCTTGCCGAAATGCTTCGCGACGGCACCGAACACCGATTGCACCTCGGCTTCCTTGGAGACGTCGCAGCGCCAGTAATCGACCTGCAGATTTTTGCCCGAGAGATCGCGCTTGAGCGCGATCCCGTCGTCGTTCAGGACATCCAGAAGCGCGACCTTCGCGCCCTCTTCCGCCATGCGTGTGGCGATGGCGCGGCCCAATCCCAGAGAGGCGCCGGTGACGGCGACCACCTTTCCTGCAAGCCTGTTCACGACGCGTCCTCCGATGACACGCAAACAGCATGCGCGGAAAGCGTGCGCGCAATCTGATTCAAGTCAAAAGACCGGTGCCATTGCGGTTCCGTGACATTCCGCCGTCTTTGACGGGGGTCAAAGATCGCGGCCGCCACGGTTGTCTGCTTGCTCCGCCGCCCGCGAGGCGGAACACCCAAACAACGGAGATCAAAGATGGTGGATACTGTTCACAAGTTGCCGGTGAAAACAGAAAGCCCTGCCGAGAGCAGCTGGCGTCCGCTCCATTCCCTGCGGCATGAAGTCGATCGCCTGTTCGACGCGTTCGACAATATGTCCTGGCGTTCGCCCTTCTCGTCCGGATCAGCGTTCGATTTCGCGCCATTCGGCCGCGTGATGGCGCCGCTGCGCGCGCCGGCCGTCGACATCGCCGAGAAGGAGAAGGAATACGAGATCACCGCCGAGCTGCCCGGCATCGACGAAAAGAACGTCGAAGTCTCGCTCGCCAATGGCGGCCTCGTGATCCGCGGCCACAAGGAAGAGCAGAAGGAAGAGAAGAAAAAGGACTACTTCCTCTCCGAACGCCAATACGGCACGTTCGAACGCTATTTCGGCATTCCGGAAGGCGTCGAGAGCGAGAAGATCGCAGCCACGTTCAAGAACGGCGTAGTGACGGTCACGCTTCCGAAATCCGCGAAAATGCAGGCTTCGGAAAAGAAGATCACGGTCAAGGCCGCGTGATGATACCGCGTGAACCGGCGGCGGGACCCCACATCGCCGGTTCGTCGCTTGTCAGGGCACGAGGACGGCAGCGCCTTCGATATCCCCGCTGCGCAGTTTGTCCAACGCGATGTTGGCATCCGCGAGCGCGAAGGGAACGGTTGTCGTTTGCACATTCGCCTTGCCGGCCATCGCGAGAAATTCCTCGCCGTCCGCCCGGGTGAGATTCGCCACCGAACGGATGACACGTTCTTCCCACAAGATCGCGTAGGGGAATGCCGGAATGTCGCTCATGTGGATCCCGGCGCAGACGACAATTCCGCCCTTGCCTGTCGCTGCGAGCGCGGCCGGCACCAGCGCACCGACCGGCGCGAAGATCAACGCCGCATCAAGCTTCTCCGGCGGCTGGCCATCCGAACCGCCGACCCAGACCGCGCCGAGGCTTCGCGCGAAAGCCCGACCGGCCAGATCGCCCGGCTTTGTAAATGCGAAGACCTCCTGCCCGTTATAGCGGGCCACCTGCGCAGCGATGTGGGCGGCAGCGCCAAAGCCGTAGAGGCCGATCCGTTTCGCATCCCGCGCAAAGCGCAAGGCGCGATAGCCGATCAAGCCCGCGCACATGAGCGGCGCGGCATCCCGGTCTGAAAACTGCTCTGGGATGGGAAAGCAGTAACGCTCGTCGGCGGTCGTGTATTCGGCATAACCGCCATCGATCTGATAGCCGGTGAATTGCGCACGGTCGCAAAGGTTCTCGCGCCCGGATCGGCAATATGCGCACACGCCGCATGTCCAGCCGAGCCACGGCACACCCACACGCTGTCCGGGTGTGAGCTTCTCCACGTCCGAGCCACAAGCTTCCACGGTGGCGACGATCTCGTGCCCCGGCACAAGCGGTAGCTTGGGATGCGCGAGCTCGCCGTCGACGATGTGAAGGTCTGTCCGGCATACACCGCATGCATGCACGCGCAGAAGAACTTCATGCGGTTTCGGATCGCGAACCGGCTTCGCTGTTTCGAGGTGCAGCGGCGATTTGGCGCTGTCCAGAACCATTGCGCGCATGAAGCGTTGTTCTTCTCAATCCTTCGCCAGATAGGCGACGAGCGCGTCGATCTCCGGCTGCGTGAGATACATGGTGTTCCGGTCCATTCCTGGATGATACCGCATTGTGTAGCTGAACGCCGTCAACTGATAGTCGAGATATTTGGCGTGTTGCCCTGCCAGCCGCGAAACCGCTCCGTTTCCTTCTCCGTTTGCGCCGTGACAGCTTTGGCACGACGGCACATTGCCCACGCCCTTTTGGTAAAGCCTTCTTCCCTCAGTCATCAAACGCGATGCGCGGCGATCCGGTACAGACGGTGTCTGTGCCGCATAATATCGAGCGAGCGCCTGGATATCGTCATCGCCGATATGATTGGCGAGATCCCACATCGCATGGATCGCCGCCACGCTCTGCCGGGTCGGATCGCGCAGCGACTTGAGCCGCGCGGCAAGATATTCTGCGGTCTGCCCATTCAATCTCGGCACTTCCGGCCTCGTGCTGTTGCCATTGACGCCATGACAGCTCTGACATGTGCTCACCTGCGGCGGCGTCACATCCTGCGCGGCAGCGGGAAGACTGCCGGCCCAAGCCATAAGCACAGCTGCAAGCATCGGGTTGGCGCGGGCCGCGTATCCGTTAAACATCTAGCTCTTCCGGATTCACTCGATAATTTTGTTTTGAACGCCCGCGGCCTGTTTTGACCGATATCAAAGACCCGTCCCGCCGTTCGCTCTTTACTGACGTCGCGATCGAGACCGATCGCTTCCGCGAGCCGGCGACAACCCCGCCCCCAGCAAAAGCCGCCGGCTCGCACGCCATTGCTATCGCAGCACCCAATCATTGCCGGACTTCACGTAGCTCCGCTTGACCGCGGCCCACGCGATGCGATGCGACGCTTCTTCCTGACGCGGATCGCCTTCATGCGCCGCGAAGGCGTGGTTGAACGCTTCGCGATAGATATCCTGCGCGTGGCGGGGCAGATGGTTTCGCACCGAATCCGGCAGATCGTCATTGGCCCGGTAAGGCATCGTTCGTACTCCCTTTCATTCCGAGTGCGGCGCAAGTCCGCTGCACGGTATCTTCGGGCCTCCCGCCGGCATCGACATTGATCCAGTCCGTGGGTGGCGTGACAGCGGCACGCTGCCGATGCAGGATCGCGACCGTCGCATCCGATGCATCGTTCTTGCGCGCCGCCACGCGACGCTCCAGGATCGCCAAAGGCGCATCAAGCCAGACCGGATGAAATGACACGCCCATCCGGTGCGCCACATCGACTATGCCCTGGCGTTCCTCGCTGGTCCCGTAGACGGCGTCCGCAATCACGCTGTGACCTTCCGCGAGAATCTCTTCCGCGCGCGATCGCAGGACATCGTAAACTTTGTGCGTGACATCGGCTGTGTAGGCAGCTTCCGGTAACGGCACGTCGTCGGAAACACCCCACAGCGATTTCCGCAGCACGTCGCTGCGCAGCATCGCCGCTCCGGGTGCAACACCGATCATCGGCGCCAGGACGCGACCAAGCGTTGATTTTCCGGTGCCCGAGACACCCCCAAGAACGATCAACTGTGGCGGAATGGGTTCAAGGAAGCGGATTGCGTCCTCAAGATAAGACAGCGCTTCTTTTTCGACGTTTGCATCGCCATTCGCCTGCGCCGCCTTCACATGCGCCCGCACCGCGGCACGGCAGGATAGAAACAGGGACAGGAGCGCCAATCCGCCGAAATCGCCGGTGCGTTCCAGATACCGGTTCAGCACAGTGTTCGCGAACTGCCCTTCGCTGCCATGCTCCAGATCCATCAGCAGGAACGCCAGGTCGTAGAACACATCGATCTGCGAGAACGCCTCGTTGAATTCGATCGCATCGAACAGCACCGGCGCGCCGTTTAGCATGCAGACATTGTTCAGATGCAGATCGCCGTGGCAGCGGCGCACAAATCCTGCGTCCCGCCGCGCATCCAGACGCGCCGCCATCGCTTTCACGGCGGCGTGCGAAGCCGCTACGTAAGCCGCAATCTTCTCTTCGGCGAAGGGTTTGTGCCTGAACGACGTCAGAACCGAAATATTCCCGTCAACAACTTCTGCGATGCCCGCAACGCCGCCGAATGCCCGCGTCACCTCTGCGCGCATGTGAAACGCCGCGATAGCGTCCGCAAGCTTGCGCATGATGGTGTCGGTCAGCTGTCCCTTCCGGCGCATCTGCTCGAGCAGCGCGGATTGCGGGAAGCGTTTCATCACTACGACCCAATCCTGTGCTTGCGGATCGTCGGCTTCGCCAAACGCCAGGTGGCCGTTCACCATGCGGACGCTGCGCACGCCCAGATAAAGCGACGGCGCCGTGCGCCGGTTCACCGCGAGTTCCGCCGCGCAAGCCGCGCGCCGCCGGTCCGGGGTGGAATAATCCATGTAGGGAAAGCGAACCGCGCGTTTCAGCTTGTAGGCAAACTCACCCGCCAAAAACACGATGGCGCCATGCGTTTCATGCCGTTCCACCGACCCTGCGATGCCATAGCTCGCGGGATTGGAGAGAAACGCGATGACGTTGCCTTGTTCCATTGCCTCCTCGTCTAGCGAAGCGCAAAGACCGCGCCCCACAGGCTCGCGACAAGTATCGCGAGCCCCAAAGAAACGCGTATCCCGAATGCCCGGGTCCCGGTGGCGAAGGACAAAGGCATTTTGACAAGCATGTTCGCGGTCAGCGCCAGCAAAATTGCTTGGTCGCCGGACGAAAGATCGGCCCGTCCATCGCTGACCACCGTCGCGACGGCCGTCGCCGCCGCGTGAACATCGATCGCGCCGGTGATGATCGCGCTCGCGAAGACACCCGCGGATCCGAACCAGTCGAACGCCGCATCTTCCATGAACGAGAAGGCACCCAGAAAAAGCGCGAAGATCAAAACTGTGCGGATCTGGAAGGATGCACCCTCAATGGGATGCTGCAGCGGCTTCGCAAAAGCGCGTCTTGAAAGCAGGGTTGCATAAAGCAGCGTAACAAGTGCCGCCGTTCCCAACGGGATCGCCAATGGCAGCAGAAGCTTCGGATTGGCGGCAGCTACAAGCGCCGACAGATAGATCAAGGCTCCCAGCGTGGAGGCCACCGAACCTGCAGCCGCCGGTCCGGCAAGGTCCGGCGCGGCACGAGAACGGCCGCCCATCGATGCAATCGTCGCCGAGCTCGAGACAAAGCCGGACGCGAATCCGGCGACGGCCAAGCCATAACGGGGACCGGCGATACGCGTGGCGGCGTGGCCGGCCGCACCCAGCCCCATCATCACGACGGCGATCCGCCACAGCGCGAAGGGATTGAACAACTCGAAAGGATCGACCGTGCGATCCGGCAGCAACGGAAGCACGACCAGCGCCGCAATCGCGAAGATCAGGCCGTTGTGGAGCTCGTCTTCCGAGAGAACATCCCGCGCGAGATGATGCAGCGGCTCGCGCCATGCCAGCAGCACGGTGACGATGACGGCCAGCGCCAGCGCCTGGGCGGGATTGTGTTGTGCTTCGACGCCGAGCAGGAAGGTCGCGAACATGGCGACCTCGGTCGTCAGTCCCGGATCGCGGCGGTCGCCCAGCCAATAACCGACCAGGGCAGCACTGGCGACAAAAGCTCCGGTCATGAAGATGAGAATCTCGGATTGCGATTGCGCGGCGAGCCCGCCGGCCAATCCGATAAGCGCGAAGGTCCGAAGGCCGGCCGGCGCCCGCGAGGCACCCTCGCCTTTGCGGCGCTCGCGCTCGACGCCGATCAATGCACCCATGCCCAGCGCCATGAGAAGCCGCCACATAGGTTCGCCGAATGCCGTCTGCAGTTCGGGCGCCGTCATGTCGCCGGCATCAATGCGACAGGAAAACCGGAATGGGCGGCGCCGTCAGCACGCTGCGCGTCGCACCGCCCAGGACGAACTCCATCATCCGGCTGTGCCCGAACGCGCCCATTACCAGAAGATTCGCCCTGCGCTTGGCCACATAGGTCTCGATCGCCTTGCCGATCGCATGCTCGCCGACGTCGATGGTGTCGAAGATCGCAGAGACGCCATGGGATTTCAGATGGCGGTCCAGATCCCGAACGGTCAGATGTCTGGATATCTTCTTCTCGCCGGCAAACGTGACGACGTGGACTTCGCTTGCCATCTTCAGGATCGGCAGGGCGTCGGCCAATGCGCGCGAAGCGGCTCTGCCGAAATCCCAGGCGACCACCACCTTGTCGATCGCGAAGGATTTGGGAGCCCTCTCGGCGGTGGCGGGAATGAGCATCACCGGGCGGCCCGATCCGAAAATCACGGCCTCATTGAACAATTCGTCCAGGCCGATCAGTTCAGGCACCGGAAGAAACGTCAGGTCGCGCTGCCTGGCATGTTGGGTGATGCGATCGGATTCCGGAAAAGGCGACGTGCCTTCAAGCAGCTTGTCGCGAAAAACGCCGCGTGCCTTCGCGGTCGCCTCGAACCGTTCCAGAAGCGCCTGCGCGCCGTCGGCGCTCCGCTGCAACACGCCGTCGATCATGCTGGGCACGTCGAGAAGCCACTCGCCATGAGAATAGGAGCGGCTCGTGCTCTTGCGCTCCAGAACCTGCACCAGAGCCGTCAAGCCGGCGCCCAGCCGTTCGGCAATCGCGGCGGCGTGGTCGACCACATAGTCCGGTGTGATGTCGGGATAGCTCGAGAGGGCAAGCAGCGTATCTCTGAACTCGGCCATGATCGGATCCTTCAATGGAACATGAGAACAGGGAGCGCGCAGTCATTGAGCATCGCGCGCGTCGCACCGCCGAAGACATATTCGCGCACCCGGCTATGCCCATAGCCGCCCATGACAATGAGGTCGCAACCAGCGCCATAGGCCGCATCGCGCAACATGTTCGCTTCGTTGTCTTGCGCTTGTTTCAGCAGGCGCGTTTCCGCGGTCAATCCGTGAAGTGCCAGCACGTCGCGAAGCTCATCCAGCGACTGTTGCGTCTCCTGCTCGTCGTCGAGCGACTGCGGGATGCATGCGATCAGCACCTTCTTGGCCTTCAGCAGCATCGGCATCGCCGCCGTCAACGCCCTGGCGGACTCCGGCGAGTTGTTCCACGCCAGCAGAACGGATTCGCCGACCGTTTCGCTCGCACGCGGCGGCGCGATCAAGACCGGCCTGCCTGTCCGCATCAGGATTTCGGCGGCGTATTCCGGCAACTGGCGCTCGCGGGCGATCACGATGAGATCGTGCATCCGGCCGTGGAATGCGTGCTCATAGAGCGGAAAACCCTCGATCTCGTGCCAGTGCGCATTCACGGCCGCGCTCTGCTTGGCGCCGAAAGCCTGATCGAAGGCCGCGCGTGCGTTTGTGGACCGCTCGTTCTCCTCGCGCTCGGCGCGCCACGATGTTTCGCGCGTCATCAGCGCCAACGCGCTGTTCACGTCGAGACGCACATGAATACCACTGATTTTTGCGCCGAATGACCGCGCAACTGTTTTCGCGGCATCCAATGCAGCCCGGTCGCTGCCCATTCCGTTCAGGGGGACAAGGATTGACTTGATCATCACCAGCCTCCGCGGGTTTTCGGAATGCTACCGGCCCGCGGGTGGATATCTGTGATTTGGATCAAGCCAGAGGGGATATTCGGCCGTCGACGATTTGGATGCGGCGGTCACATTCGGCGGCGAAACCGAGGTCATGGGTGACGACAACGACCGTGCGGCCTTTTTCGCGCGCGAGCTTCTTGAGGATATCGCGCACGATAGCGCTCGACACGGTATCGAGATTTCCGGTCGGCTCGTCCGCGAGAATGACCGCCGGATTGTTCGCCAGCGACCGGGCGATAGCGACACGCTGGGCCTGCCCGCCCGACATCTGGTGCGGAAGTTTCTCTACCTGTGCTTCCAATCCCAGGTCCTTCAACAAGCCCAGCGCCCGCGCGCGTGCCTCATTCTCCGAAGACCGCCCCAGACGCCGGATCGGTATCTCGACATTCTCCCGCGCGGAAAACTCCGGCAGCAGGAAATTCGACTGAAATACGAAACCGAGATGCGAGAGACGCAAATCCGCCAGCTGCTCCTCGGTCAACGAGGACACTTCACTACCTTCGAGCCACAGCTTTCCACCCGTGGGCTTGTCGAGAAGTCCCAGCAGATAAAGCAGTGACGACTTCCCCGAACCGGAAGGACCGGTGATCGCAACAAACTCGCCGCGCCCGATCTCAATATCCACGTCTTGCACCAGCGTGACAGGGACGTCGCCGGAAAGCTGCCGGGTCAAGCCTTCGGCCTTCAAAACCGGCTCGCTCACATGCCCCCTCCGCGCAAAATGTCGACCGGTTTCAACTGGGCGGCCTTGCGGGCGGGGAGAACGGCCGCGCCCACGGCGGCCACGAAGGCAAAGCTTCCGGCGATCGCAAATTGCTTCCAACCCCAGTCGATGGGCATCTGCGTGAGCTGCGATGTTCCGGGGAATTTGAATGTCAGGCGGCCCAACGCACACATGATGGCCGTGCCCATCGGCAGCCCGAGTGCGCAGCCGCTGATTCCAAGAATGATCCCTTGCAGCAAAAATATCTGAAGAACGTCGTCTGCGTGAAATCCCATGGATTTGAGGATGGCGATGTCGCGCTGTTTCTCCATCACCACGGTCGAGATCACATTGTAGATTCCGAACGCAGCGACGACGAGCACCGCGCTTACGACGCTGTACATGATGATGTTTCGCAACGCGAGTGTGCTAAGGATGTCTTCGGATGCTTCCTGCCAGGAAACCGACTTGTAACCGACATGCGCTTCGACCTGAGCGGCCACGGTCTGCGCCTGGTATGGATCGGCGAGCTTGACGACGATGGCATTGGCGCGATTGGGCCGATCGAGAAGCGCCTGCGTTCGCTTCAGCGACAGGAACACTTCCGTCTCGTCGAAGGCGGCGCGGCCCGTGTGAAAAATGCCGAGGATCTTGAAGGCATGCGACTGGCCGGTGGCCGCGGAGACCGTGATGGCTTCGCCGCGCTCCAGCGAAAGCACGCGCGCCAGCTCTGTGCCGATGATGATGCCGTCGGGATCTTCGACGAGATCCTTGATCGAACCATCGACCATGTACTGACCGATGGTGGAGACAGTTTCGATGTCCTTGGGGATCATGCCATTCAGCGACAATCCCATGTCCTTGCCCGCAAAGCTCAAGAGCCCCTGCCCCTGCAACATCGGCGAAGCCTGCAGTCCCGGCAGACGGCGAAGATAATCGAGGTCCTGCTTGTAGTTCCGGATGCCGCGCGTTTCGGTTTCCGGCTTTACCCGATGCATCTGCACCACCGCATCGGGATAGAGGCGCGCGACGGGCTGGATTTGGGAATTGCGATACTCGTCCTGGATGATGATATGCGGGGAATTGTCGATCAGTCGGTGAATGAAGTCCGACTCCGAGCCTTGCATCATGGCAGAAATGCCGAGGAAAAAAGCCGTCCCTAACGCGATGCCCATGAGCGACACCAGGGTCTGGCGCCGGCGCGCCAAAAGATGGCGCAGCGCAATATTGAGAAAAAGCGGCATCATGGCCCACCGGACATTCTGGTGGCGGCCAGGCGATGCGATGCCGGAACATCGGCGGCATTTGCCACCACGATATCCGTTCGCGCGAGTCCATGCCGTATTTCGACCCAATCGCCGTTCTTGGCGCCCATCACGACGGGCGTTGCCGCCGCCTGGCCGTTCACCACGCGCCAGACGGCACCATTCGATATCGCGCTTTCCGGTAACAACAGCGCCGAAGGATCATCGCGGGAAATGATGTTGGATTCGGTCGTCATGCCGATCCGCAACGGACAACCGGCCGGCAGCGCGATGCGCACCCGATAGCTGCGTCCGATGGGATCGCCTTTGGGCGTCAGGCTGGTGACGCGGCCTTCGAAGACCTTCTGTGGAAACGCGTCCGCTCGGATCAATACCTTTTGGCCTGGACGGACGAGCGGCACATCCTCTTCATCGATCTGTGCGGAAACCCGAAGCGCGCCATTGCAGGAGATCCAGAAGACCGGCGTGTTCGCAGCAATATATTGCCCGATCTCGCCGTCCCTCTGGATGACGTAACAATTGCCCGGCGACACAAGCGCCATGAACCCCGTCTGTGCTTGGGCCTGCGCGACAGCGGCACGCGCGGTGTCCCAGGCGGCCTTTGCGCGGTCGTACGTTTGCCGCGCAACGGCGCCATCCTTCAGCAACGTCGCATCGCGCTTGAAGTCCTCTGCGGCGAAGCGCTCCTGCGCAACCAGCTGGGCGATGTTGCTGGCCATATCCTTGTTTTCCAGCTGGGCCAGCCGCTGCCCGGCGGTTACGTCCGCGCCTTCGTCCGCATCGAGCTCGACGATCCGCGCGCCGACGCGGGGCGCAACCGGCATCATGACCGCCGCTTCCACCGTGCCGCTGCCATAAACCGCCGTGATCGCATGACCGACGCGGGGATGCATGACGATCAACGGCCCCGGCCTCAACCAAAAGAACAGCGCCGTCGCAATAGCCAATAAGCTGACCGCAGCAACGCCCCAATAGATCGATCGCCGGTGCATTCGAGAAAAACCGCCACAATGGATGCGGAAGATTTATGACCGAACGCTCTTGCGAAGCGCTGATCTTCATCAACGTCAGGGAACGATCGTCACCGGCACGGGAGACAGGCTGGCAAGCTTTTGCGACACACTGCCGAGCAGAAGCCCGGTCAACCGCCCGCGGCCTCGTCTGCCAAGGATCAGGACATCCGGCTTGTGGCTTCCGATCAGGCCCAGAAGCTCTTCCGCCGCCTCTCCCACCAACGCGTGAACTTTCTCGATCGAAGCGTGCAATTCAGTGGCGCGCTGCCGCGCCTCGCGAAGCACGGTCTGCGCTTCAAGGTCGATGAGATCGCCGCGGCTCAGGTTTTCCATGCGCGCGAACTCCCGCCATTCGCCGCTCGGCACGGGATTGGAGACCGTGGCAAGGGAAAGGGGGACGTGGAGCGCAGCGGCAAGATGCGCCGCAAAGGTGACAGCACGCATGCCGCCTTCCGATCCGTCCGTCGCAACAAATATCTGCTTCATCTTCTAACGATAGAGCCCGCGAAAACACCGGCATTGATGAAGATCATAAAATCCTCATTCCATCCCGCATGTCCGATGATGGGCATCGTCCAGTTCGGCACAAACCGCCTGCCAGAACGGCAACACATGGTCCTGTGCATCGTTCACCTCGCGGCGCAGTACCGGAAACGGCACCGGCTCGGGCTGCAGATACGGCGCGTAGGCATCGCTGCAACGCGGCCCTTCGACGATCGACCTTTCGCAGGCGACATGCAGCAACCTTTTGTAGCGCGCCACGACGAAACCGAGCACCTCGGTTGGATTCTGACTGGGCGGCTGCTCAACCTCCGGAAGCTTCATCAGCGCTGAGACCTGATCCAGCATCGCGACAAGACGGCCGCTATCGATGGTCAGGATCGTGTCATCATCTGGGGTCTGCGCGTTCGTGTTAAAGGATGCGAAGGCGCAAACAACCATTGCAACTGCCCAACAAGATCGCATTGCCCGCTCCTACCGTTCCAATGACGCAAACAATGCGTCCAATATCGGTTTCTGCCCTTTCAGGATCTTCGCCTCCGCTTCCGTCCGCGCGAACCATGCGCCGCGGTCGGCTTCGGGAAAACTCTGCATCCTTCCGGATTTCGGTGGCCATATCATTTCAAAAACATTCGAGCGCAACATTGAGGGATCGCAATCGCCTTCCAGCGCCCAGACGCTGAGGCGCTTTCCGCTGGGCTGCCGAAACGTCCCGAGCGGGCGGAAATCGCCATCCACGTCAAACCCTGTTTCTTCCCGGAACTCCCGGCGCGCGGCCAGCAGATGATCTTCCTGCGGATCGATCAGGCCTTTGGGGATGGACCACGCGCCCTCGTCCTTCCTGGCCCAGTAAGGGCCGCCCGGATGGATGAGAAACACGTCGGCACCGCCGTTGTGGCGCCGATAGAGAAGGATGCCGGCACTTTCGATTGGCATGGAACATCGCCGCCGCAAGGACGAAACGGATATTTCGTAGCGCAACGGCTCAGTGCAGGTGCCAGTTGCCGTCCATTTCAAGACAGGCAGTGCCTTGCCGCAGATGCCGATGACCGTTGATCGTATGGTCCAGCGCGAAATCGCGGCATTGAACGCCATGCTGGTTGAACTGCCATGTCGTGCGGAAAAGCCCCTGGCATTTGTGCGTTGACCAAT
The DNA here is from genome assembly GCA_036569005.1 of Rhizomicrobium sp. Lineage (GTDB taxonomy): Bacteria > Pseudomonadota > Alphaproteobacteria > Micropepsales > Micropepsaceae > Rhizomicrobium. The sequence continues at coordinate 76,827 of DATCRK010000043.1, forward strand.
AGTAGGAATTGCCGACGGGTCCGCGAAGCGCGGCGGCAAATGCGCGAAATGCGGCCGGCCGGTCCGCGCAGGCGATATCGCCGGCAATCTGCTGCCCTGCCACGCCTTCCAGCACGATACCCGAGTAACCGCCGTTCACGGCGCGCGGGCAATCACGTCCATAATTGACCGGCTCGGCGATCGCGCCTGCGGCGAGAAGCGGAAGAAACAGGCCGACGCTCGACCGGATCGCGATTTTCAACGAGGCTTTCATGGCAACGATAGGACACTGGTATCGGCAACCTGTCGTTGCTGCAGATCAACGCCCGCTCACCAGCGCCGAATGCGCCCCACATCCACGTGGACGAAATCCTGCGACGGATAATAACCGACGCCGCCGGCTCGAAGCGTGAGCGCGGCGTTGTGCAGCCGGTCGAGCGGCACGTCGGCGAGACGGATATCCATGGCCATGCCCTGCATGTGCAGGCTGTGCGCGGCCACGCCGCTGCTGCGTTCGTGCATCGCCGCATTGCTGGCCGGGGAGCGATAGCCGGAAATCACCTGCACGTCCGCCGTGCTGTCCAACTGCCGCTGCAGAAGCGTCACGAGGTCGAGAAGCTTCGGCTCGATGACATGCACTTCGTTGTTGCGATAGTCGCGCAGCAAATGGTTCGCGGCTGTCAGCGCGTCCGGCACATAAGCGCCGTCAACCCAGTAATCGAGGCGATGCTTTTCGCCGGTATGCAGATTGTTCAGGGCTAGAGACCGGACGTTCGCCTTTCCGGTCTTCGCCAGCGCAGGACTCGCAACGCCGGCAACGAAAGCGACACTGCCCAGGCGCAACACGCAGCGCCTCTTGAGATTTTTCATACACGCACACTCACAATTGCGGCGCACGGTTTCGCGTGCGTCGGGGGCCAATACAATTGAAGAAAGCCGCGAACTAGCCAGCCTTTTCGGCCTGGCAATCGATGTTCAGCGACACGCGGCCGAACAGATGTTGCCCCGCTAACGCGGCGAGCAACCGGCCGTCGCGCCCATAAATATCGGGCCTGAAACCGACGGCGCCGTTCTGATCGGCAATCGCTGTCCAGTAGAGCACATAAACAGGCAGGGACCTGTCAAGCGAAATCCGCTGATTGACGCCGGAGGCGATCAGCGCATCCAGCTTTTCCTTGGCTTCCGCTGTGTCGCCGGTGAGCGCATACGAAGCGAGCGGCGCGATCTGTTGGACGCGCATGCAACCATGGCTGAAATGCCGGTCATTGCGCGCAAACAGGCTGCGCGCCGGCGTATCGTGCAGATAGGCGTTGAACCGATTGGGCATCTCGAGCTTGAGGAAGCCCAGCGCATTGTCCGCGCCCGGCTGCTGCTTCAGCGTGCCGTCCTCGGCAACGAAGATATGCTGGCTCGCCATGTAACCGGGATGGCGGCGCTCCTTGGGCAGGATCTCGTTGCGCGCGATCGTTGCCGGGATATTCCAATAGGGATTGACGGTGAGCGCGACGACACGGGCAGTAAACATCGGCGTCGGCGTTGCGCGCTTGCCCGCGATGATGCGCGAAGCGAGGACGACACTGCCGCGATCGACGACCTTCAAGGTCGCGTCCGCTGTGTTCACCTCGATATACTGTTCCGCAAAAGCGGGCAGCCAACGCCAACGTTCCATATTGACGACGATCTGATCGATCCGTTGGCTCACGGGAATATTCAGCGCTGCAAGCGTTTCCCTGCCCGCGTTTCCCGTCTCTTCAAGTCCATTGCGCGCCTGATAGCGGCTTATCGCATCGGCAAGTGCCGCCGGGACTTCTGTCGCAGGATCCAGGCTTTGATCTTCGAAGGCGAGCCGGTGCCACAGAACCGAGGTCGCGTCGTCATCCACCAGCTTCGCCGAGACTTGTGGCCAACCACCTTCGCTCTGGATCGCCCGATAGCGCGCGAGCGCAAGCTTGAGGTTCTCATATTCCTGATGCGGTGGCCGCAACGCCGCCAAACTCTGTTGCAGGGTGTTCGTCGTCAGGGCGCTCGAAAGCGTCGAAACAGGATCGGATCCGATAGCCGGAAGTTCGATATCGTTTTCGATCTGCGACGGTCCGACCCGGCCCATGTGCAGATCGCGTATATATTCGAGAACGCCCGCGGTGAGCATGACATCGTATTCCGCCAGAGCCGCGAGCGACCCTTTTGATTCACGGGATCGGATGGCATCGATGCGGTAGGCCGCAGGATCGAGGCCATCGGTGTCCGCGTCGACCAGAATGTCCAACGCGTTCGACGCATCGCGATCCCGCTCCGGATCGCCCGACCATGCAGGCGCGTAGCTCCGCGCCATATAGAATTGCCGAAGATTGTTCAGATTGAGCTTATAGCGGCTGAGCGGTGCGCTGGGATGAGCGAGATCCGCTTTGATCGCGTCCGCGATGTTTGTCGGAACGGGCGGTGTCGTGTCCACTTGCGCGGAAGCCGACACACCCGTCAGCACGCTCCAGAGAATGAAGCAACCTGCGAACCTGGCTTTCACGGCGTGATCGCCTGCGCGCGCATCGATGACGCCATCGATGACGCATGGCGCCGCTGGAGTGCCAGATAGACCGCGACGCTCGCCGCCGCGGCGAAGAAACACCAGACCGAAATGAAGCTCATGTAGAAGAAGAGAGCCGAAACCGCCGCGCCGAACGTCACGACAAGCCCCAGCAGCCTGAGGAGCCTATCGGTACTGATCAAAAGCGGCCCGCAGGTGCAGCCCATATAGATTGAAAAATCGGTCAACGGATATGGATAGCTGCTGATGTAGCAGATACTCCTGTTTGCAATCGATGCCGAATAGGGATGCTGCCACATCTCATTGATCGAGATGGCTGCGAGCAGCAGGCCAACAGGCAAAAGTAATAGAATGGTCGAGCGCCGCGACTTCCCTTCTTCCATCAAACCCACTGCCAGAGGAATAAGAACCGGCCAGACGGCAAGCGCGATGAAAACGAAGATCTCCGCCAGCGGCGCGGCATAGGAGATCGGCAGCGCATTTTTCAGCGAGAGCCACAACCCGCCTTCGATCGCCTGCTGTGCCCCGAATACGACGGGGATGCTGGCCAACGGATATTCGCGCGCATGATTCACGCGGGCGAGCGAAAGCGCGCCGATCCCGCCCGTCGCACCTGCAAAAACAAAGCTCGCTGTCGCGGAAAAACACATGGTCAATTCTTCCAATCGGATGGAGCCTATCCGCCGGATTGATCGGCCGAATTGACCTGACTCAATGAGTGCGTGCCGCAAAATCCCGCTGGAGGAGCCTCACGGCCCGATCCCCTTCCGGTTGCTTCGGATGTCGGTTCTCAGTATCTGCTTTCGGCATGTGACCCCGTAGCTCAGCCGGATAGAGCAACGGTTTCCTAAACCGTAGGCCGCGTGTTCGAATCACGCCGGGGTCGCGTTTTCTTCATGGAACCATTCCACAGGAACCGGAACGGCGCCGGTTGTTCCTCCGTTTATCTTGCATGCGCGTCCCGGCGCGCAAATCTCACAAAAACGAGGAAACAAATTATGCGAAACACCATCATTCGGACCGCGCTGCTGTGCGGCGCTCTGGCATTTTCGACCGCCGCTGTCGCGCAGGTTGGCGGCGCGGTGCACGGCGCAACCGGTGCGGCGGCGTCGGCCACCACGCCATCCGCCACATCGACCATGAATGCGACAGGCCAAGCCACCTCGCCTGTGACATCGGCATCGGGTTCGGCGCAAACAGGCACGTCGGCTTCGCCCATCGGCGTGAATGCGGGCGCGCACACGGCCACGTCGACCAAATCGCTCTCGAATTGCGATCCGTCCGAAGCGAGCAGGATTCCGTGCCGTGCGAAGGCCACGCCGACCACCGATACGCGCGTCAACTCGGGCGTCTCGACGAACACCGGCGTGAACGCCAACGGTGTGAATTCCGGCACCAGCACGGATGCCGGCGTGAGCAGCCAGACGACCACTTCCACGCCGCAGCCGCACTAATCGGCATCCAGGTCTGCAAATTAACGGCCGGAGAGCAATCTCCGGCCGTTTTGCTTCGCGGCCAGGTTGGCGAAGGAACACCGCCTTCGTCATATTCGTTTTCCCGCGAGCGCTATGTATGGAGAAACAGGATGAAACTTCTTCTCGCCGCAACCGCGATTCTGCTTGCAACACCCGCCCTCGCGCAGACACCCATGCCCGGCGCAAACACGCCCAGCCCGATGACGACGCCGGGCTCGATGAACAACGCGCAGACCATCAACCCTGCCACCAACCGGCCGTATCAGCCGCAAGCCGACATGACCGCTCCGCCAACGACGCCGCAAAGCACGGCCATCAATCCCGCGACGGGATCGCCATATCAACCGCAGGTGAACATGAACGGGCCGGCGACGAACAACCCGGCGAGCGGCGGCAACGGCATATCCGCGCAGCCGCTGACGACAACGCCGACGGCCCCGCCGCAACCGAACACACCTTCGACAACGACATCTCCGACAACATCGCCGGAAACGCCACGGGCATGAACTACCGGAACAGGCGCTTTTTGGTGTCCGGCGTATAGAAGAAAACCACGTCGCGATCCGGCCGCGCGAGTTTCCTGTCCTTGCCCGTGTAGTCGAAGCTCGACAACAGATCGCGGATGATCTCCAGCCGCGCGATTTTCTTCGTGTCCGTCTGCACGATTCGCCACGGCGCGGCGGGATGATCGGTGCGGCGGAAAGTTTCGTCGCGCGCCTTGCTGTATTGGTCCCACATCTTCTGCGCCTTGGCGTCCACCGGCGAGATCTTCCATTGCGTCAATGGATCTTCCTCGCGCTCCGCCAGCCGCTTCTTCTGCTCGTCGCGGCTGATGTCCAGATAGTATTTGCGTATGTGGATGCGGTCGCGCGTCAGCATGTTCTCGAACGGGACGACGGACTCGTAGAACGCGTGGAGCTGTTCCTTGGTGCAAAAGCCCATCACCTGCTCCACGCCGGAGCGGTTGTACCAGGAGCGGTTGAAGATCACGAACTCTCCACCCGACGGCAGATAAGGCACGAAACGCTGGAAGTACCACTGCGTCTCCTGCGTGTTGGACGGCTTGCCCGGCGCATGCACGCGCGTCTCGCGTGGACTCATGTGGTGCGTGATGCGCTTGATCGCGCCGTCCTTGCCGGCGGCATCGCGGCCTTCGAGGATCATCAGCACCTTGCTGTTGTCCGCGATCAGGTCGCGTTGCAGCTTCACCAGCTCGATCTGGAGCGCACGCAGCGTTTTCTTGTAGTGCTTGTCGTCGCCGTCATCGATGTCGTCATCGTGATGCGGATGTTTCTTGTGCTTGGCCATGAGGGGATTAGAAGCTTCACGCGCTCGTTGCGCAACCTAAACCCGCGACCAGGGCAGCACGTTCCCGTCCAGTCTTTTTGCCGCAATACCGAAAACGTCGGCCAGCGCCGCATCGGACAGCACATCGGCTGGCGCGCCCTGCCCGGTCACATGACCGTTCATCAAGACCACGATTTCATCGCAGAAGCGCGAGGCCAGCGACAGGTCATGCAGCGTGATCGCAACGGCTGCCCCGCGCGCGGCTTCCGCCCGCAGCAATTCCATCAATTGCAACTGATGCGCCGGATCGAGATGCGCCGCCGGCTCATCCACCAGCAATATCCGCGCCTGCGTTGCCAGCGCACGCGCCAGCAACACTCGCGCGCGCTCGCCCGCCGACAATTCGTTCAGCCGCCGCGCCGCGAATTGCGAGACATCGCACCGCGCCATCGCATCGGCGATCGCCGCCATGCCATCATTGCGCACGCCATGGGGAATGCGCCCCAGCGCCACAATACGTTCCACCAGCATCGGCCATTGCACCGCGTTCTCTTGCGGCAGATACGCGATGGCGCGCGCCAGCCATTCGCGCGAACAATCGCGCAACTCGCGATTCAGCACGCGCACCACGCCGCTGTCATGCGGCAGATATCCCATCGCCACGCGCAACAACGTCGTCTTGCCCGCGCCATTGGGACCGACGATGCCGGTGACCTTGCCGCAGTCGAAATGCGCGATGGCGTTCTCAAGCGCGATGCGACCCGCATAAGCGGCAGAGACGTTGGAAAGCCGCAGTGCGCTCATATCGCCTCCCGCCGCATGCGGATGATGAGCCAGACGAAGAACGGCGCGCCGATCATCGCCGTCATCACACCGACGAGAAGCTGTCCGTCCGGCGCGATCAGGCGCACCGCGATATCCGCCGCCGTCACCAGCGCCGCACCGCCCAGTGCGGACGGAATGATCAACCGCGCCGGTTCATAGGCATAGAACGGCCTGAGCAGATGCGGCACCACCAATCCCACGAAGCTCACCGCGCCTGCCGCTGCGGTCGCGGCGCCCGTGGCCAACGCTACGCCGATCACCACGCGGCGCCGCACGCCATGCACGTTCACGCCGACCGATGCCGCCGCTTCTTCTCCGAGCGCCAATGCATCGAGGCTGCGCGCTGCGCTCCACAGGATCGCGATGCCGATCACCACCGGCACCAGCGCCAGCCAGAAATCCGACAAGGTGGAATCCTTCAGCGATCCCATCATCCAGCGGATCATCTCACTCATCGCGTAGGGATTGGGTGCGAGCGACATCGCCAATGCCGTCATCGCCGTAGCCAAACTTGCAATCGCTGCGCCCGCAAGAATGAGCGCCGTGCGTTCTGCGCCCGCACGCGAGAGAAAATAAAGAATGCTCGACGTCGCCACCGCGCCCGCGATCGCCGATGCCGGAAGGATCAGCGGATGGAGGGCCGCGAATCCGAAATACATCGCTACCACCGCGCCGAAGCCTGCGGACGATGTCACGCCTGTCACGCCGGGATCGGCGAGCGGATTGCGAAACAACCCCTGCAACGCCGCCCCGCTCGCACCCAATGCCGCGCCCACGACCAGCGCCAGCAACGCGCGTGGCAAACGTATCTCCCGCGCGATGATCGTGGCGGTGCCGTGATCGGAGAGCAGTCCGGAGAAAAGATCGCCGAGCCCGATCTCAGCTGGACCGATGGCGAAGGAGATTGCCGCCAGAAGAATGCACAGAAGCGCAAGCGCGCAGGTTATGAGCATGCCGCGATCGGCGCGCGGCAACGCAACGGCTTTCGCCGCCATCATCTTCGAAGAAGTTTGCAATACACCGTCCAAAACCGCAGCTCCGCTCATCGCGTCGCCACAGGCGGATCGATCCGCTTGTCCTCCGCCCGCCCGGCAGAAGATGGACGACACGCGCCGGCAGGTTTCCTGGCTCGCGGCTCTGGCGCCTCTCCAGCCTTCCCGTTTCCAGTGGCTCTATGGAGAAGCTCGCCGCTTACAGTTGCGGGGGCAGCCGCGGATTGATCCCGCGTTCCCTACACCGATGCGTCAGCCGGACTCTTAGTTTGTGCGCGGTGACGAGGCAAGCGAACGCGCTTTGCGGCCCAATTCCACCAGCGGTTCCGCCACATCCGCGCTCCACGGGCCGGGGCATAGGAGCGGCGTCAGCGCGGTGTTTGCGACCAGCGTGCTTTTCGGCAGGGCGCGCAAGGCGGGATTCTTCAGCACCAGATCGGCTTGCGTCGGCGTTGCCTCGCGCTCGCCATTGAGAATCAGAAGCTGCGGCGGATCGGCAACCAGCGTTTCCACCGGCACGCGGCCTTGCCGTGTCTGCTTCAATTCCGCCGCGACATCGCGCAAGCCGATCATGCGCAGGATATCATCGGACAGGCCGCCCGAGTTCGCATACCCGTTCGGTTCATAGATCAGCGTCGCCACCGGCGGATGCGGCGAGTCTTTCGCGGCACGCGCCAGTTTCGCGTCCATCTGCGCGATCATCGCTTCCGCCCGATCTTTCGCGCCCAGCGCCGCACCCAGCTGGCGCGTCACGTCACGAATGTCGGCAATGGAGTTTGCCCACTTCGTTTCCACGAACGGCGTGTGCGTTTCGATGAGATGCGCGCGCAGACGCGGGTTCGTGCCTTGATACATCACGACCATGTCGGGATGCAGTGCCAGCACTTCCTCCGCGCTACCCCGTGTCAGGCGGATTCCCTTCACTTTGTTTACGATGGTGGAGACGATGGGATGCCGGTCCGCGCTCAGATAGGACAACGCTGCGATCCGCTCGCGCGGCACCAGCCGGTACACATATTCATCGGTGCAAAGAAACGTGGAAACGACACGCTGCGGCGCAGCATCGGCCGCGCGCGCGCCCAAAAGCGCCAAGGACAGACACGCTACATGACAGCCATGCGCCAACCGCATATTGATCCTCTAGATACCCACACTCACTTCAGGCCCAACCATTCCGGAGGGACTATGCGCACCACTTTTGCCGCCATCGCCGTCACGGCGCTGGCCACCGTGTCTTATTCCACGCTGGCTCTGGCCGCGCCAAGCGTGAGCGAAGTGCTTGCCGCCAACAAAGCGGCCATGGGCGCGGCGGCCCAGCCCACGACGAAGATCGAATACGCCTATTCCGGCCAAGGCATGACCGGCAAGGTCACATCGCTGAACGATCTGAAATCGGGCATGTGGGTAGACGTGGCAGTGATCGGGCCAGCCGGGGAGACGCAAGGCTTCGATGGCGTGCATGCCTGGGGCAAGGATCCGTCCGGCGCGGTCACCCAGCAGGATGGCGGCGACAACCGCGCCCTTGCGGTGAACGAAGGCTATCGCCGCGCCAATCTGTGGTGGCAGCCCGGTTATGGCGGCGCGGCCATCGTTTTCGGCGGCGAGAAAACCGACGGCGGCAATACCTATGACGTGCTCACCGTCACGCCGAAGGACGGCAAGAATTTCGATGCATGGTTCGATGCGAAATCCCACCTGCTCTCGCGTGTCGTGGAGATGCAGAGCACCCAAACCTTCACCACGACGCTTTCGGATTATCGCGCGGAGAACGGCCTGCAACTCCCGCACAAGATCCACACCGGTAACGGCGACGCGCAATACGACCAAGACATGACGGCAACCAGCGTCGCCTTCCTGCCCGCGCAGCCGGCCTCGGCCTATGCCGCGCCGAAGGTTGTCCTCACCGACTACACCATCGCGAACGGCGCGACGGAAACGACCTTCCCATTCAAGCTCATCAACAACCATATCTTCGCGAATGTGAAGGTGAACGGCAAAGGCCCGTATCAGTTCATCTTCGACACGGGTGGCGTGAATCTTCTGACGCCGCCGCTCACCAAGGAGCTGGGCCTCGCCGCCGAAGGCCATATGCAGGGCAATGGCGCGGGCGATGGTCATATGGACGTGCAGCTCGTGAAAGTCTCGGCGCTGCAGCTTGGCGACGCCACCGTGAAGGACCAGGTCTTCGCGCAGATCCCGATCGACAGCATGGGCGTCATCGAAGGCGTTCCGATGCCCGGCATGGTGGGTTTCGAAACCTTCCGCCGCTTCGTGACGCAGATCGACTATGGCGCGCATACGATCGCGCTCATCAAACCGGAGGCCTTCGATCCCAAGACCGCCGGTACCGCCGTGCCGATCAAATTCAACGGCAACACCATCGAAGCGCCCGCAACCTATGACGGCGTCTCCGGCACCTTCACCATCGACACCGGCAATCGCGGCTCGCTCAATCTCAATACGCCGTTCGTCGCCGCGCATGCGCAGTTCGCCAAATACAACGATGTGCCGGAAGCCACGACGGGCTGGGGCATCGGCGGGCCGACCAAGAGCCGCGCCTTCCGCGGCCATAACCTCGTCATCGGCGGACAAACGATAGCCGCGCCCGTGGTTCTGCTGTCCACCGGCACCAAAGGCGCAGATGCCGATCCCTCGCAGTCCGGCAACATCGGCGGCGGCGTGCTGAAGCGTTTCGTCGTCACGCTCGATTACGGCCACAACACGATGTACCTGAAGCCGGTGACGCAACCGGTCAGCGATCTGGACTCGTTCGATCGCTCCGGCCTGTGGATCAACCAGAGCGCCGCGGGCTACAGCGTGGTGGACGTGACAAAAGGCACGCCCGCCGATCAGGCCGGCCTGAAGACCGGCGACGAGATCGTGTCGGTCGACGGCAACCCCGCGACGTCCATCCCGCTTCCCGAAATCCGCGCCCGCCTGCGCAACGACGCCCCTGGCACGGTAGTGAAGTTCACGGTGAAGCGCGGCGGCGAAACGAAAGACGTTTCGGTGACGCTGAAAGATCTCATCTGAATGCCGCACGCATTTTGACAGCAGGGTCCGGGTATGCCAATTTTTTGGCACACCCGGACCTTTTTCTTCCCCCTTGCGCCACGAACGGAATCCCATGTCCAAAATCTTCTGCGCGTTGCTTCTTTCTTCCGCCTTCGTTTCGCCCGCGCTTGCAGCGGGCGCAGATGAAATTCTCGCCGCCAACAGAGCCGCCACCGGTGGCGCGGCCTGGGACAACAAGATCACGCTGAAAGTCGAATATGCCTATTCCGGTCAGGGCCTCACCGGCACATCGTCGTCGCTGGAAGACCTGCAGCGCGGCACGTTCGTCGATACGTATGACATCCCGCCGCAAGCGGGTGCCAGCGGTTGGGACGGCATGAAGGCGTGGGAGAAGGAGCCTTCCGGCACCGTCACCGATCAGGCCGGCGGCGACGTCATCCCGTTGTCGATCACCGAAGCCTACCAGGATCAGAACTTGTGGTGGCGTCCCGATCATGGCGGCGGGCAGGTTGTCGACGCCGGACAGAAGAGCGACGGCGGTAACAGCTACGACGTCCTCACCGTCACGCCGAAAGGCGGCAAGCCGCTGGAAGCCTGGTTCGATCCGAAGACGCACCTGCTCTATCGCACCGTCGAGAACAACAGCATCCAGACGATCACCACCACCTATTCGGACTATGCCGCCGTCGACGGCGCGATGATTGCGAAGAAGTTCGTCGTGGACGACGGCAGCCACAATCTGCAGACCTTCACGCTGACATCCGCGAAATTTTCCGAAGCGCTGCCGCGCAGTGCCTATCAGAAGCCGGCGGAAAATCTGCACGATTTTTCCATCGCCGGCGGCGCGCATGAAACCACCGTGCCGTTTCACCTGTGGGACAATCATATCTATGCCGATGTGAGCGTGAACGGCTCCAAACCGATGACGTTCATCTTCGATACCGGCGGCCATTCCATTCTCGCGCCCGCCACCGCGAAAGCTTTGGGCGTGGATGTGAAGGGCAGCGTGTCTTCCGGCGGCGGCGGCGAGAACATCGCCGTCAGCGGCGAAGCGATGGTGAAATCGCTCACGGTGGGCGGGGCAACCATATCCGACCAGCCGGTATCGACGCTGAACTTCTCGCCGCCGGGCACCGAAGGCGTGAACGAACAGGGCATGATCGGCTACGAATTCTTCGCCCGTTTCATCACGCGCTTCGATTACGGCGCACATACGATCACGTTCATCGACAAAAAATATTTCGATCCGAAGACCGCCGGCACACCGGTACCGATGCGCCTGTATCACCAGTTCCCGGAGATCCTGGGCAGTTATGACGGCGTGCCGGGCCGTTTCGGCATCGACACCGGGGCGCGCACGCCGCTGGAATTGAACCGTGCATGGGCGGCGAAGAACGGTTTCCCGAAGCCCGGCACGCATACCATTGAAGCGCAAACCGGCTGGGGCGTCGGCGGCCCGACACGCAGTATCGTGTTCAAAGGCGGCACGTTGAAGCTGGGCGATATCGTCATCGATCACCCCCTTACTCTGGTGTCCACCGACAAGGGCGGAGCGGGCGCGGTGGAAGCATTCCCCAGCAATGTCGGTGGCGGCGTGCTGAAGCGCTTCGCCGTGACCATCGATTACGACAACAGCATGATGTATCTGAAGCCGATCAAAGGCCCGATCGAGGACCTCGACACTTTCGATAAATCCGGGATGTGGATCAACGCGGTCGCCGAAGGCTTCAAGGTAATCGACGTCACCAAAGGCGGCCCGGCGGAGGCAGCGGGCTTGCGAAAGGACGACATCATCACAGCCGTCAACAGCAAAACCGCAGCGGGCATGAGCCTGCCCGTCCTGCGTGAGAAACTGCGCGACGAAAAGGCCGGCACCATTGTGAAGCTCACCGTCAAGCGCGGCGGCGAGACGAAAGATGTCTCGGTGACGTTGAAAGATCTGATCTAGGGCGAATAGCGAATAGGGAGTAGCGAATAGGGATGGCGGCCAACGCGCCGCCGTCCTACTATTCGCCATTCGCCACTTGCTATTCGCTTCCTGGAGCTTTCCATGCCCGTCTATCGCGCCCCCGTGCAGGATTTCCTGTTCCTGATGAATGAGCTTTTCGAGGTCGAAAAGCAGCGCGACCTTCCCCAGTTCGGCGAGCTGTCGCCGGACCTGCTGGAAGACATCCTCACCAATGCGGGCAAGTTCGCGGAGGAAGTGCTGCAGCCGATCAACCAGTCCGGCGACGAGGAAGGCTGCCATTTCGAGAACGGCGTCGTGCGCACGCCGAAGGGATTCAAGGAAGCCTACAAAGCATTCAGCGAAGCCGGTTGGGGTGCGCTCGGCGCGCCCACCAAGTTCGGCGGCGCAGACATGCCGATGATGGTCAGCATGGCCGTCGGCGAGATGATGACGTCGGCCAACCAGGCCTTCGCGATGTATCCCGGCCTGAGCAGCGCCGCCTATGGCGCGCTTCTGGCGACCGGCCAGCCGTGGATGAAGGAGAACATCGCGACGAAGATGGTTGCCGGCGAATGGGCAGGAACGATGTGCCTCACCGAGCCGGGCTGCGGCACCGATCTTCGCCTGATGAAAACCAAAGCCGTCGAGCAGCCGGACGGCACCTACAAGATCAGCGGCACCAAGATCTTCATCTCCGGCGGCGATCAGGACCTGACGGACAACATCATCCACATGGTGATCGCGAAGATCCCGGACGAGAACGGCCATATCCACGACGATCTCTCCACCGTGAACTTCTTCATGGTGCCGAAATTCCTTGTCGACGAGACGGGCAAGATGGGCGCGCGCAACAGCGTCTCCACCGGCGGCATCGAGAAGAAGATGGGCATCAAGGCGCAGGCCACCTGCGTGCTGAACTTCGACGAAGCGAAAGCCTGGCGTCTCGGCCCCAAGCCCGTGCCGCCCAAGCCCGGCGAGAAGCGCTCCGCATCCGCCGGCATGGCGGGCATGTTCGGCATGATGAACAACGCGCGCCTCGGCGTCGGCATCCAGGGCATCTCGATCGCGCAGGTCGCGCTCGACAATGCGTGGGACTATGTGCATGAGCGCCGCGTCGGCCATGCGCTCACCGGCCCCAAGGAGCCGGACAAGTCCGCCGACCTCGAGATCGTGCATCCCGACGTGCGCCGCATGATCCTGCATTGCCGCTCCTTCGTGGAAGGCGCGCGCGCGATGGCGATGTGGACGACGCTCAACGACGCGATCAAGGACTCCTCGCGCCCGGACAAGGACAATGCCGCCCTGCTCCACGACCTGATGACGCCGGTGATCAAGGCGTTCTTCACCGACATGGGTTTCGACTGCGCCAACATGGCGATGCAGTGCTATGGCGGCCACGGCTATATCCGCGACAACGGCGTGGAGCAGTTCGTGCGCGACGCCCGCATCAACCAGACCTATGAAGGTGCGAACGGCGTGCAGGCAATGGACCTCGTCGGCCGCAAGCTCGGCCGCAAGGGCGGCGCCGCGCCGATGGCGTATCTGCAAACGCTCGGCGGTTGGCTCACCGAGAACGAGAAGGACGAAGCCCTCGCCGCCTATGTGAAGCCGGTGAAGCGCGGCCTCGACATCCTGCAGCAGGCGACTTTGTGGTTCGCGCAGCACGGCCTGCAGAACCCGAACGACGCCGGCGCCGGCGCGGTGGATTATCTGCGCATGATGGGCATCGTGTCGGTCGGCTGGATGTGGGCACGCATGGCGAAAGTCGCCACGGAAAAGCTCAAGAGCAACCCTTCGAACGCCCAGTTCTACCAGGACAAGCTCGTTTCGGCGAAATACTGGATGGAACGCCTGATCCCCGAATGCCCGATGCTCTTCGAACGCATCCAGGCCGGCTCGGCGAACCTGATGGCGCTGGAACAAGCCACCGCCTGAAACGGTTTAACAGGCATGCGTTGTCGCCTGCCGCTCGCGCTTGGACTTTGCCTGCTCGCCGCGCCCGCGCGCGCGGACGTGTTTTCGTTTCTCGACAGCGGCAACGCGGTGCGGACGGGGCCGCATGAACTTTCGGTCGCGCCGGACTCCGACGGCATCTACTACATCTTCGCCGAGGTGAATGGCGCGCGGGTGCGGTTCGTGATCGACACCGGCTCCGACGACGTGGTGCTCACGCGCAAGGATGCGCGGCGCGCGGGGATCGATGTCTCCCGCCTGAACTTCTCCGAGGATTACGACGCCGCCAGCGGCAGTGGCGTCGAGGCCGATGCCAGGGTGCAGCGGCTGGCGCTGGGTGCGTTCGCCGTGAACAACTTCCCCATCACGGTGGAGGAGGAAGGCGGCGCGTCCTTGCTGGGCATGAGTTTTTTGCATCGCATGAAATCCGTAGAGATCCGCGACAACCGGCTTTATCTGCGCTGGTAACATCCGTTCAATGACGCCGCCGCAAGGCGGGCATGCGTCTGCGCACAGCCACTTCGTGTTACGCTCCGCGGCAGAACAAGGGAGAAGCGTCATGCCGCGTCCCGCCCATTTCGAGATCCACGCCAGCGATCCCGAAAGCCTCGCTGCGTTCTACCGGAAAGTGTTCGACTGGAAATTCCAGCACATGCCGCAGATCGATTACTGGCTGATCGACACCGGTCCCGGCGAAGGCATCAATGGCGGCATGATCAAGCGCCGCGGCGCGATGGCGACCGAAGGCGCGCCGGTGAACGCGTTCGTCGTCACCGTCGATGTCACGGCGATCGACACCTATCTGAAGCGCGCGCTGGATGCGGGCGCAACGCTCGCCCAGCCCAAATTCGCAATTCCTCATGTCGGCTGGCAGGTCTACATGAAAGACCCCGACGGAAACATCCTTGGCATCCACCAGCCGGATGCGAATGCGGCATAGCAATCGCCTCCCCTTGTGGGGAGGTGATGCGCGTTACAATTTCGCCTTGCTCGCCGCCTCGTTCGCAGGTTCCGCGTTCAATCCCGATTGCGTCATGATCACTTTATAGACCGCGCCGTCCGCCAGCGGCATGTAGGCGCCCGATCCGAAGTGGCGATCCTCCACATAGGCGTGGCTCATGATCCAGAACACCCAGCTCTTTGGCACCCAGGAATTCACCGCCGGCGGCGGACCCTTCAGATCGCAGGACGTGATCATCTTGCCGTTCGCGCGTTCGGCATCGGAATAGCGATTGGAGATCTGGTCGAGCGTGTAGGTCGCATCCAGCCCCAGCATGTTCGCCCACGGCTTCCACTTCTGCACGCGCGCGCTCATTTCCCAATCGTCGCCCTGCAGGCGGCATACCTGCGCGGGAAAGCTCGCATCCATGCGCTTCACGGTGACGTCGAACAATTGCTGCGACGGATCGGCGGCCTTCACGCTCACCATCGCAACCGGCGCTTCATAAGTGAGGCGTGAATAGGTCTGCGTGTTCACGCCGAGCAATCCCAGCGCCAGGCCGATCACGCCCAGCGGCGCGCCGACGACCACGCGCGGAATGCCCTTTCCGCCCTGCCCGGTTGCGACGTGACCGAGGCCGCGCGCGAGCATGAACAAGCCGATCACCGCCACGACCAGCGGAATGACGATCAGAAACCACCCCAGCGAAGACACGAAAGAGAACATCACCAAATCCCCCGGAACGCGCGGGCGAGGCCCGCATCGTTTAAATCCTACAGAAAGAATGCGTCAAAGTCGGGATGGCTGCGGGGATTTTGCGGGAATGTGGCTAATGGCGCCGCGAAGCGCCGCTTTTTTCCTCCCCCGTTTTACGGGGGAGGTGGATCGGCGCGTCAGCGCCGAGACGGATGGGGTGGCGGTAGCGATGAAAGCGCATGCGCGGTCACAGCCTCCCCCTCCACCGCTTCGCGGTCCCCCGCCCCCCGTAAACGGGGGAGGAAAACTATGGCGCTTTCACCAGCGCTTCGCCCACTATTTCCTGCAACAGCGACGACGCCGGATAAGGATGCGTGCGGTATTGCCGGAAACCTTCGGCGAAACCGACGCCGAAATGATGGCCGCGCCGCTTCGTCCATTCCGCCATCGCTTCCACATAGTCGTCGAGGCCGTGCTGTTTGGCTTCCCACGCCGCCTGGCTTTTGTGCTGGCGCAGCATGTTCTTCTTCCTTTCGAAAAACGGCGCCACATCCACGGCGAACTCCGCCATCACCTTGTTGTTGTCGCGATCGCGCCCGGCGATGGGATCGCAGAAATACAGATGCGGAATCTCCACGAGCAGTTTCGCCGACCCGGTTTTGTAATTCGGCACCGGTGCCGCGAAACAGGCATCGCGCACCAGCGCGCTCGTCGCTTCGTGATCGGGATGATAGTCCACCGGCGACGCGGTGATGACGAGCTCCGGCTGCGCCACGCGCAGCGCTTCGGTCACGCGCCGCCGCGTCGCATCGTCGACGAACACGGACAGATCCGGCACATCGAGGCACATATAGTCCGCGCCGATCAGCTTCGCGGCGGCCGCCGCCTCGCCCTTGCGGATCCGCGCCGTCGTGGCGTTGTCGGTGTCCAGCGCGCCGCAGTCGCCCGCGGTGACTGTCGCGATTGTAATGTGATGCCCCTGCCCGCCCAGCAGCGCCAGCGTCCCGGCGCACAGGTTTTCGACATCGTCCGGATGGGCGTGAATGGCCAGGATGCGGGTCATGCGCGCAAGTTATCGTGTTTTCTGATCGTATTGAAATCACCCTCAACCGTCATGGCCGCCCTTGTGGCGGCCATCCATTTTCCAGAGACCGAGCCGCACTTGGCCCGCTTCTGGAAAATGGATGGCCGGGACGAGCCCGGCCATGACGAAATGAGGGTAGCCGAAGCAGAAAACACCCCTAAGATGGAAGAAACGACACACGACTTTTCTAAGAACATTCGAATCTCGAGGGGGACATTCATGCGCAAATTCCTGTTCGCCGCCGCCGCGGCCACCACGCTGCTGACCGGCGCCGCCATCACACAGGCGAATGCCAATCCGGTGCTGATGATCTCGCTGGACGGCCTTCGCCCGCTGGACATCATCCAGGCCGACAAGCGCGGCCTCAAAGTCCCCAACCTGCGTGCCTTCATGAAAGACGGCGCTTATGCGCAGGGCGTGAAGAACGTGCTGCCCACCGTCACCTATCCCGATCACACCACGCTGATCACCGGCGTGTGGCCCGATGTGCACGGCATCGGCAACAACGTGAAATTCGATCCGCTCGGGAAGAACTACGAGGGCTGGTACTGGTACTCGTCCGACATAAAGGTGCCGACCTTGTGGGACGCGGTGCACAACAGCGGTAAGGTCGTCGCATCGCTCGACTGGCCGGTGAGCGTGGACAATCCCTCCATCGACTACGACGTGCCGGAATATTGGCGCGCCTTCCAGCCGGACGATCTGAAGATCATCCACGCGCTCACCACCAAAGGCCTGCCGGAGCAGCTGGAGAAGACCGTCGGCATGCCGATGGCCGCGATGTTCGCGGAAAGCCCCGCCTCCGATCTGGCCCGCGCCAAATTCGCCTCTGCATTGTACGCACAAGTGAAGCCGGAATTCATGACGGTGCATCTGGTCAGCATCGACGGCAACCAGCATGAGTTCGGCCCCGACACGCCGCAGGCGCACGAAGCCATCGAGACGGTTGACAGCGCCGTCGGCAATCTCGTCGCCGCCGCGCGCGCGGCGCAGCCCGATGTCGTCGTCGCCATCGTTTCCGACCACGGATTCGCGCCGGTGGAGCATGACGTGAACCTGATGGTGCCGTTCATCCAGGCCGGCCTCATCACCGTCGATCCCAACACGCACAAGGTCACCGACTGGAAAGCCGAGCCGTGGGATGCGGGCGGATCGGAAGCCGTGGTGCTGAAGGATCCGAACGATGAAGCCACGAAGAAGCAGGTCGCCGACCTGCTGCACAAGCTCGCTGCGGATCCGGCCAACGGCATCACGCAGGTGATCGACAAGCCGGCGGTCAGCAAGATGGGCGGCGACGTGCAGGCCTCGTTCTGGGTGGACTTCAAGCTTGGCTACGAAGGCGGCCGCCAGCTCGTCAGCGCCATGGTGACCGCGGGTAGCATCAAGGGCACGCATGGCTACTTCCCCACGCACCCCGAAATGCGCGCCACCTTCATGATAGACGGCCCCGGCGTGCCGAAAGGCAAAGCGCTCGGCGAAATCGACATGCGCGCGATTGCGCCGACCTTGGCGAAAGTGATGGGCGTGAGCTTGTCCGACGCGAAACAGAAGCCGTTGTTTTGATTTCTCCCTCTCCTCCCGAAGGGGGAGAGGGTTCAGTGGGGCATCCCTCTCCCCAGCGTCATCACAAACGCCGCGAACACAATCGCTGCCCCCGCGATCACCGGTAAACTCCGCCCGATGATCGCGCGGGCTTGCGGGGCGTATTCATTCGCGCGCGGGATGAGCAGCAGCGGCACGGAGGCAAGCCCGATCTCCAGCAGCGCATCGCGCAGGTCCGGCCAGAGCGGCGCGCCGCGATAGGCAAGCGCGGCTGCGCCCGCGGCGATGACGGCCGCGATCCACGCACCGCGCGCCACGCGCCGGCCTTCGCGGGTGTCGAACATGCCGGCCAAGGCGCGCGATGTTACCCGCACCGCAAAAGCGTAGATCGCCAGCCCGGCGACGAATCCTGCCGCGCGCATCCAAAGCGACGGCGCGCCCATCATGAACCGCGCGAAGAAATACAGGTCGCCGTCGCGCAGGATCATCGCGCGCATCAGATAGCCGCCTTCCCAGAAGAAGTTGAAGGCGGTCACCAGCACCAGCAGGAAGCGCGTTTTCACGAAGCCCGGCGGCGCCGCAAGCCGCGCGATCAGCGCCAGGAGGCCCACCAACAGGTTCATCCCCGGCCCGGCCGGATCGATCCAGCCGGAGCGCAGGTCGCAGCGAAACAGGGAGGACGACAGCAGCTCGATATGCCCACCCAGCAGCAGGCACGCGCCGCCGTGCCCCAGCGCCTCATGCGCGAGCGTCACCACGCACATGGCGATCACCGCCAGCGCGCCAACCGTCGCTGTGTCGTTGCTGTTGTGCAAAGCCCACCCCCGCCGAATCTATAGCGGGGGTGGCCGCAGGCTTCTACCGCCGCTTGGCGGCTTTGCGCGTGCGCTTGGCGGCGCGCTTGGCCGTGCGCGCGACCTTGCGGGCGCCGGTCTTCGCGGTGCGCACGGTCTTGCGCGCTTGCGTCGCCGTCTTGCGTGCGGCTTTCTTCGTCTTGCGCGCGGCGCTCTTGGCGGCGGTCTTTGTCTTGCGCGCGCCGGCCTTCGCCCTCTTCACGGCTTTCTTCGCTTTCGCCTTCGCAGAGCCGACATTCACCTGCCGCGACGCCAGCACGCCCAGCGGCGCGCCGATGATCGCGCCCACGGGACCGGCCACGGCCGCCCCCATCACCGCGCCGGCTGCCGCGCCGATCGGCGCCTGCGCCGGCGGACGCTTGTTCGATTTCGCCATGACAATCTCCTCGATGCCCGGCGCAAATCGCGCGCGGTTCCATTCCACAGGGAATGCGAGGGCCGTGTTTCGGTTCCGTGACGCGATTAGATGAAGTTCGCGGCCAGGTTGATCATCGTCGCCAGAATCGCCGTGTTGAAGGCGAACGCCACGATCGTATGCACCGTGCCGATGCGGCGCATCTCCTTGGACGTGAAGATGATGTCCGCCGTTTGCGACGCCGTTCCCAGCACCACGGCGAAATGCACGAAGTCCCAATAGTCCGGCTCGCCCGCCGCGCCGAATTCCAGCCCGCCCTTCGGCTCGCCATTCGCTTCGGCCATGTAATAGACGTGCGCGTAGTGCGCCGCGAACACGACCTGCACGAACAGCCATGACAGCACGACCGTCGCCGCCGCGAGCGCAAGCCGGAAACCGCCATCGGGGTGATCCTTGGCGACCGACAGTTCCGCGATCAGCGCGCCAACGCTCGCGACCGATGCGAGAATCGCGATGATGAGCACCAGATGCCCGCCTTCGTCATGCGCGATGGCGCGGCGCTTCATGTCGTCCACGTCCTGATGGCGCATGAAGAGGAAGAACATCAGGGCCAGGAACAGGATCACGCCGCCGTCCCAGCCGATCAGCAACCGCGTGATCTCGCGCACGAACCAGTGGCCGGAGACGAAGTAGAGCACCACGCCCAGCGCGATGGCTGCCAGCAGATAAGGCCGCGCCGCCACAGCGCTTAGCCAGCCGCGCTGTGCAGGTGCCTGCGTCATGCTTTCCCCCGAAAGAATCGACTGCGCCATGCAATCCCGGCGCTGTCGCCTGCGCCACGCAGCGGATGTGGGAAAGGGCCTTTCTCTCGAATTTTTAATCGGCAGCTCTTGTTTTGTTCTTCTTATGTTCTATTTCTCTATAGTCCTAAGATGGAGAAAATTGTCTAAATGTCTGAAACGCCTGAAACTTCCCCGAATCCCCTGCCCGATTCCGGCCTCGACGAGATCGCGGTTCTGCTAGCCCGTCAGATCGATGCCTGCAACGAAGCGGCGACACGCTGCTTCGACGTGAGCAGGGATGCGGAGAACTATTATCTGAACCACCGCTTCGATGCGTTGAAGATCGCCACGCGGCTGATCCAGGCATCGGCTGCTGCTGCGAGCGCGATCAAACGCATCCGCGGCAGCGAGTTCCATCAGCACGTCACCGTATCGAGCGGCGTGACGCCGTGACGTCGAAAGGGGTGGGGGCGGTACCCCCATCGATTTGCAATTCAAATACTTTCCGTAGAGGCGCACCGAAGGGAAACCGCAACGCCTTGAAGCATGGCCGCTTCACCAAGGAGATGTTGGCGCTGCGCCAGGAAGCGCGGATGAATCTGCAGAAAATCAAAGCCACGCTGGCACTGCTCGCGGCGCGCTCGGCGGAATTGCCGCCGGTCACGGCCCGTGTGACGCGTCACGCCGCGTATTTGGCGCCGGACGCGAGGTGCTCGCGGTAGATACGATCGAGCTTGGCATAGAACGCCGCTTCCACCTCGGCCAGGTCGCCGCCTTCGCGATAGGTTGCGATGCGCTCCAGCGTTCCCACGAGATTGTCCGGTGTGAGATCGGCAAGCGGTGCGTTGAACAGGGCGCGCTGCCAGCTATCGTCCACGAGGCGTCCGAAGATGCGCGCGATGCTCATGGACAGCGAGCCGGGCTTCTGTCCCGTGCGCCAGGTCTCGATGGTGGTGTAAGGCGTGCGCGACGGAATCTGCGCGATGGGCTTGCCGGCGAAGGCATCGTCCGCGCCTTCCGGCGGCAGAAAAACGATCTGCCCCGGATAGCCGCAATCGACATGGAAGTTCTCGGCCAGGATAAACGCGTTGGCCAGAACCAGGTGCCAGAAGAACGGGTCCTGATAGACCTGCGCCATCTGAAGACGGCGATAATTGTTGTCCTGCCGGAAGACGCGGAAATTCTTCAGATAGTTCCGGAAGATCGGATAGTCCTTCAGGAACGGCGCGAGGTAGCGCCCGATATGAACAATCCAGGCGCTGTCCGCATCGCCGAAGTCGCGCACGATGTCGTCGCTCTTCGGTGTCGCGAGCTTGACGAGATCGCGCTTGAGGCCGGCGAAGATTCCATCCTCGAAAAAGAACGGCTGGTTGGAATCCGCCCATGGCATCCACACCTTCATCGCGAAGGGCGAGCGCGGCATCCTCACCTTGATCCGCTCCGGGCGCCGCGGCGCGCAAAGAAAATCGAAAGCGCGGATCTTGCCCGCGATGAAGTTCGGATCGAATACGACATCCGGCCGTGTCTTCAGCACCAGCGTGTCGTCGCCATCCACCAGCTTCAGCGCCTCGGCGATGTTGTGCGTTTGATAGAAGTGCTTCTTCTGATAAGGCAGCCCTTCGACCGCCGGTTCTGGAATGCGGACAAGTTCGACATCGTCCATCGCGGCGGCATCGGCCACAAAGGGATCGAGATCGGGCTTGTCCCAGGTCACATAAAGAATGCGGTCCAGCACGCCCGCTGCCTTCAGCGCGCACAGCGGCGCAAAGCTCTTGGGAAGAAGCCCTTCCCGCTTCGTGAAACCGACTACAACGGCGACTGCCGAACGCGCCAAAGCTCTAACCCTTTTGCGGGACACGTCCACTGTCGCGGAAAAGCTTTAAGTGGGGGTGAAAACTCGGTTAGCGACAGATTAACGTCAGGCCGCCGACTAGGCTGCTTGGGCGATCTTCGCGAGTTGTCCGAGCAGGTTCTGCGTGCCTTTCAGGCGCATCTCTGGCGTCGGCCAATCGCGGCTGATGACCACTTTCTGATCCGGCCGCACCCGCATCGTGGACTGATGCTCGTTGATGAGCCGCACCAACCCCATCGGATTGGGGAACTGGCTGTTGCGGAACGTCAGCGTGGCCCCTTTCGGCCCCGCCTCGATCTTTTCCACCAGCGCGATACGGCACAGCCGTTTGATGGCGACGATCTCGAGCAGATGCTTCACTTCGTCCGGCATCTTGCCAAAGCGGTCGATGAGTTCGGCGGCGAAGCGTTCGATCTCCGTCGTGTCCTCCAGCATGGCCAGTCTGCGATAAAGCGCCATGCGGACGTTGAGGTCGCTGACATAGCTTTCCGGGATGAGCACCGCCGCACCGATGTTGATGGTCGGCGACCACTGATCCTGGATCTCGCCGCCATCGCCGCCCGCGCGAAGTTGCGACACCGCCTCTTCCAGCATCTCCTGATAAAGTTCGATGCCGACTTCGCGGACATGACCCGACTGCTCTTCGCCGAGCAGATTGCCCGCGCCGCGGATGTCCATGTCGTGACTGGCCACGCTGAAGCCGGCACCCAGTTGATCGAGGGACTGCAACACCTGCAGCCGACGATCCGCCGTCTCGGTGAGCTTCCGGTCCGCGGGCGTGGTCAGATAAGCATAAGCGCGCTGCTTGGAACGGCCGATGCGTCCGCGAAGCTGGTAGAGCTGCGACAGGCCGAACATGTCGGCGCGATGCACGACCATCGTGTTCGCAGTCGGAATATCGAGACCGGATTCCACGATGTTGGTGGAGATCAAAACGTCGATCTTGCCTTCGTAGAACGACGTCATGACGTCCTCCAGCGCGTCGGCCGACATCTGCCCGTGACCCACCGCGCTCTTCACCTCCGGCACCGTCGCCTGCAGGAACTCCTGCGCCTCTCTGAGATCGGCTATGCGCGGGCAGACATAGAAACTCTGCCCCCCGCGATAATGCTCGCGCAGCAAGGCTTCGCGGATCACAAGAGGATCGAACGGCGTCACGAAGGTGCGCACCGCAAGACGATCTATCGGCGGCGTGGTGATGAGCGAAAGATCGCGCACGCCAGAGAGCGCCAATTGCAAGGTGCGCGGGATGGGCGTCGCCGTCAGCGTCAGCACATGCATGTCTGCCTTCAGCGCCTTCAGCCGTTCTTTGTGCGACACACCAAAGTGCTGCTCTTCGTCCACGATGAGCAAACCGAGATTGTTGAACTCGATACCCTTCGCAAGCAGCGCATGGGTGCCGATGACGACATTCACGTCACCAATCTTCAGGCCTTCCTTCGTCTCGCGCGCTTCCTTCGCATCTACAAACCGCGACAGCTGGCGCACGGTGAGTGGAAACCCCTGGAACCGCGCGGCGAAGTTACGATAGTGCTGCCGCGCCAGCAGCGTCGTCGGCACCACCACCGCCACCTGCACGCCGCTCATCGCTGCGACGAATGCCGTGCGCAACGCCACTTCCGTCTTGCCGAATCCGACGTCACCGCAGACGAGACGATCCATCGGCCGTCCCTTCGCCAAATCCTCGATGGCATCTGCGATGGCTTTCTCCTGATCCTCCGTCTCCTGATAGGGAAAGCGCGCGCAGAATTCATCATAAAGTCCGGACGGCGGCTCGGTGGAAGGAAGCTGCTTCAACTCGCGCGCGGCGGCGATGCGGATGAGTTCGCCCGCGATCTCGCGCACGCGCTGCTTCATCTTCGCCTTGCGCGACTGCCAGCCTGCGCCACCGAGGCGATCAAGCTGCGCGCCTTCATCCGCGCCATAGCGCGTCAGAAGCTCGATGTTCTCGACCGGCAGGAACAGCTTGCCGCCGTCATATTGCAGCTCGAGACAGTCATGCGGCGCGCCGATGACGTCGATGGTTTGAAGGCCCGTAAAGCGGCCCACGCCATGCTCGATATGGGTGACGAGATCGCCCGGCGCAAGCGAGGATGCTTCCTGCAGGAAGTTTTGCGCCCGCTTCTGCCGCCGCCCGGCATGCGCCATGCGCTCGCCGAGAATGTCCTGCTCAGAGACGATGACGAAGTCGGGGCCCTCGATACCGCGCTCAAGTCCGAGCACCGCGACACCGACCGCTTCATCGTGAAGCTTCGTGGCTTCCGGCCAACTGTCGATCTGGCGGATCGCGCCAATGCCGTGATCGGAAAGCAACCCACCGATACGTTCCGCAGAACCATTGCTCCACGTCGCCACCAGCACACGCTTCTTCGCCTTCAGCAGATCGGAAATATGATCCGCCGAGATCTGGAAGATGTTGACCTTGCCCTGCGCCCGCTCCGGCGCGAAGTCGCGGCCCTGCCGCCCGCCGGCATCCACCGCGCGCATCGATTCCGGCGCCTGAAACGGAGAGAGGTCGCGCACATCGCGGCTGCCCAGCGCCGCGTTCCATTCGCCGTCGGTGAGATAGAGTTTCTCCGGCGCTAGCGGCTTGTAAGGCGGCGCATTGACCTTCGCATCGCCTTCCCGCTTCTCACGCAGGAACTGGCGGCGGGTTTCGTAATAGTCCTTGATCAGTTCAAGGCGAGCGTTCTTCGCCTCTTCCGTCTGGTGCGACAGCATCACCAGCGCATCCGGTGCATAATCGAAAAGCGTATCGAGGTGATCGTGGAAGAGCGGCAGCCAATGCTCCATGCCTTGATTCTTGCGTCCGGCGCTCACGCTCTCGTAAAGCGGATCGTCGCTGGCGGGCCCGAAAGTCGCGACATAACCGGCGCGGAAACGGCTGATGCTCTGTGCATCCAGCGGCGCTTCACTGGCAGGCAGAAGTTCGATCTCGTCGATCTGCCCGGAGGAAAGCTGCGTCTCGGCATCGAAGGTGCGGATCGCATCCAGCGTGATGCCGAAGAAGTCCAGCCGCAGCGGAGTTTCACGCCCCGGCGGCCACAGATCGACAATGCCGCCGCGCAAAGCGAAGTCGCCCGGCTCGCGCACCGTGCTCGCTTTTGCATAACCGTTCTTGACGAGGAAGGCGGTGAGGACATCGTGCTCGACATCCCTGCCGACCCGCGCGAAGAAGCTCGCCGTCGCGATCTCGCTCTTTGGCGGCACGCGCTGAAGCGCGGCGTTGATCGTGGTGACGACAACAGCCGGCATAGAGTCCTTATCGCGGCGCGCCAGCGCAGCCAGGGTGGCGAGACGCACGCTCTCGATGTCCGGCTTGGGCGACGTCCGATCGTAAGGCAGGCAATCCCACGCGGGGAACGGCAGCACCGAAACATCCGGCGCAAAGAAGCGCATCGCATCGGCAGCGGCCACAGCGTGGTTGTCATCAGCAGCGACGAACAGCACGAGACCTTTGCGCCGTGCCGCGGCTTCGACCGCAAGATAGGCGTCGTATCCGGCCGGCGCACCGGACACGGAGAGCCGCCCGCGCTCGCGTCCGATATAAGTCAGACGTTCCATGTGGGGTTCTTACGGCCGCAGACGG
Source organism: Rhizomicrobium sp. (assembly GCA_036569005.1). GTDB lineage: Bacteria > Pseudomonadota > Alphaproteobacteria > Micropepsales > Micropepsaceae > Rhizomicrobium. Next base: position 102,537 of record DATCRK010000043.1, read on the forward strand.
CTTTCAGCCCTGCGAAGGTTGCGTTGTCGTATTCCGGCGGCACCGGCGCCTGGTCCTGCAGCCAGGCGAAAACATCCTTGTCCGGCGCGGCCAGCAGCGCCTCAAACTCATCCAGCGCCCGGTCGTCCATGATGGGAAGGGCCTCGGCGGCAAAGGCGCCGAAGATCAAATCCACTTCCTTGAAGCCCCGGCGCTGGGCGCGGAACAATAGGCGCTTGCGGCGGGCCTCTTTCGAGCCACCGTTGTCGGTATTCGTCATGGCGCGGGATATAACGCCTGCGCCCCCGTTCCGCTAGTGTTCTATTCGCAATGCGACCATCGATTCTGTTTCCACTTTTCGCCGAGACCCGCACGTTGCCGGGCGTCGGCCCCAAGATCGCCAAGCTCATCGAGCGCGCGGCGGGAACGCGCCTGCTGGACCTCATCTTTCATCTGCCCAGCGGACTGATCGACCGTTCCTACCGCCCCAAGCTCATCGCTGCCGAGGAAGGCCGCATCCTCACCGCGGAAGTGAATGTGCTTGACCACATTCCGCCGCGCGATCGCCGCCAGCCTTACAAGGTGCGCTGCTCCGACGACACGGCGATGATCGAACTGGTGTTCTTTCATGCGCATGCTGATTACCTGAACAAGCAGCTTCCCATCGGCAAGAAGCGCGTCATCAGCGGCCGGGCCGAGCGTTACAACGGCAATCTGCAGATGCCGCATCCGGATTTTGTCGTGACGCCAGAGGAAGCCGCGACATTGCCGCAACAGGAAGCCGTCTATCGGCTGACGGAGGGCCTGCCGTCGAAATCCTTGTTGAAGGCCGAACGCGCGGCACTCGAAAAAGTGCCGGACATGCCCGAATGGCTCGATCCGGCTTTCAGGAAAGCGCGGGGCTGGGAAAGCTTCCTCGAAGCGATCGAAGCCGCGCACAACCCGGCGAGCGAGGAAGAACTCGCGCTGCTCTCGCCCGCGCGGATGCGCCTAGCCTACGATGAGCTTCTTGCCAATCAGTTGGCACTCGTCCTGATCCGCAACGCCATGCGTGGCATCAAGGGACGCAGCATCAAGGGCAGCGGCGAGCTTCGCGCAAAGGCCATCGCCGCCCTGCCCTTCACGATGACCGACACGCAGAAGCAGGCGCTGTCCGAAATCGACGCCGACATGGAAGCGCCGACGCGGATGCTGCGTCTGTTGCAGGGCGATGTTGGCGCCGGCAAAACCATAGTCGCCCTCCTCGCGCTGCTGAGCGCCGTGGAGGCCGGAATGCAAGGCGCCCTCATGGCGCCGACCGAAATCCTCGCGCGCCAGCACATGGCCTCATTGGAGGCTCTGGCGAAAGCCGCTGGTGTCCGGATGGCGCTTCTGACCGGACGCGAACGCGCCGCACGCGACGCCGTCCTGCACGATCTGGCCGGCGGCAAGGTCGACATCCTTGTCGGCACGCATGCGATTTTTCAGGAAGACGTCGCCTTCCGCGATCTCGGTCTTGCAGTGGTGGATGAACAGCATCGCTTCGGCGTGCATCAGCGCATGACGCTGCAGGGCAAAGGCCACAAGCCGGTCGATGTGCTGGTGATGACGGCGACGCCTATCCCGCGCACCCTCGCGCTCACCGCCTATGGCGATATGGACGTCTCGCGCCTCACGGGCCGCCCGCCCGGCCGAAAGCCAATCGAGACCCGCCTCATCTCCGCAGAGCGCATCGAAGAAGTGACCGAACATCTTCGCCGCGCCATCGCCAAGGGAGCACGTGCCTATTGGGTTTGCCCCTTGGTGGAGGAATCCGAGTTTGTCGACCTCACGGCCGCCGAAGACCGCGCAAAGGCGTTGCGCGAAACGCTCGGCCCTATCGTGGGTTTGGTCCATGGCCGGATGAAAGGCCTCGAGCGCGACGCCGAAATGGCGAAGTTCAAGCGCGGTGAGATCAAGGTGCTCGTCGCCACAACCGTCATCGAGGTCGGCGTTGACGTTCCGGAAGCCACGATCATGGTGGTGGAGCATTCGGAGCGTTTCGGCCTCGCCCAACTTCACCAGCTGCGAGGACGCGTAGGCCGCGGCGACACGAAATCCACTTGCCTTCTGATCTACTCGCCGCCGCTTGGCGAGACCGCCAAGGAACGCCTGAAAACGCTTCGCGAAACCGACGACGGTTTCGTCATTGCCGAGCGCGATCTGGAACTGCGCGGCGCCGGCGAACTGCTCGGCACGCGGCAAAGCGGACTGCCTGAATTTCGCATGGCTGACCTTACGGCACATGCGGAACTGCTTGCGGCGGCGCGTGATGATGCGAAACTCATCCTGTCGAAGGATCCGGACCTGAAGACGCCGCGCGGCGAAGCGTTGCGGGTTCTACTTTATCTCTTCGAACGCGACGAAGCGGTACGATATTTGCGGACAGGTTGATGACGACAGCAGATTTCCTTGCCGATCTGGACCGCGCACTTGCACAGGTGCTGCCGGGTTTCGAGCGCGTGGACTCGATCACTCGCCTTTCCGGCGGCGCAAGTCAGGAGACTTGGGCGTTCGACGCGCTAATTGGCGGCAAGCGCGAACCGCTGATCCTTCGGCGTAGTCCCGGTGGCGGACCACGCGTAACCGAAAGCGGAAACTCGGTCGCACTGGAAACTGAAGCGGTTGTGATTGAAGCCGCGCGGAATAGCGGAGTCGCTGCGCCCCGTGTGCGCTATATCCTGCGGCCGGTCGACAATGTCGGCCATGGTTACATCATGGACCGCCTGCCGGGTGAAACCATCGCGCGCAAGATCCTGCGCGATACGGAATTCGACGCGATACGGCCGAAATTGGCGCGCCAATGCGGCGCGATCCTCGCCAAGATACATAAGGTTGATACGGCGCCGCTCGCGCGCATCCTGCCTGTGATCGACGGACCAACGCAGCTGCGTCGCTATCGCGACCTCTACGACGTCTACGACTACCCCCATCCGGTGTTCGAGTTCGCCTTCAAGTGGCTGGAACCGCGCATGGCCACGGCCAAACGGCAGACGCTGGTGCATGGCGACTTCCGGCACGGCAATCTTCTGATCTCGCCACACGGAATCGAGGCGGCGCTCGATTGGGAACTCACCCATGTCGGCGATCCACTGGAAGACATTGGCTGGATATGCACCAATTCATGGCGTTTCGGTGTCGCCGACAAAGTGGTCGGCGGTTTCGGCGACTTGCGCGACCTCATCGCGGGCTATGAGGAAGCCGGCGGCGAGAAGATCGACATCGACGATGCAAGAACATGGATCGTCTATGGCTCGCTCAAATGGGGCATCATGTGCATGAGCATGTATCAGGGTTTCCGCAATGACGGATCGGTCGAGCGCGCAGCCATCGGACGACGCTCATCGGAAACAGAGATAGACCTTGTCAATCTCATCATCCATGGAAAGATTTGAGCCATGATGGATCAACCATCCATTCTGGAGCTGGTTCGCGCCGTCCAGGCCTTCATCGAAAACAGGGCGATGCCAGAACTAAAGGGGCATACCGCGTTCCATGCCCGTGTCGCTGCGAACGCGCTCGGAATAGTCGCGCGGGAGCTTGAATTCGGACCAAAGGCAACCGCAACCGAGAAGGAACAGCTTGTCGCGCTGCTCGGGCACGATGGCTCGGTCGAAGAACTGAACCGTGAGCTCTGTGCGCGCATTCGAAACGAGGAGATCGGCATCGACTCCGAAGCGCTACGGCAACACCTCGAGTTGAGCACGCTTGACAAGGTGGCCATCGACCAGCCGAATTACTCCGGGCTCAAAATCGCCAAAGCGCGCTAGGGCATCTGCTTTTCTGCGAGCGCAACACGGCTTACCGCCAAAGCGGTCGCGACAATCGCCTCGCCCCAAGCAACCACCGGACCCAACCAGATAGGATTGGACGGCGTAGGGTAAAAGAAAGGCAGGGCAGATCTCAGATCAATGCCGTTCAAAATTGCCGGTATCAGAACGTAGAGCACAAGAAGCGAAACGATCGCGGCGAAATCTCCACGACGGCGCGTTGCAGCGAAGAAAATAAAGATCGCTACGTCCCGCGTGAGAAAGCCGAGACCTGCGACCGCCAATACCGGATAAGCGATGCCGGCGCCGCGCATGAACAGCCACCAGACGAGCGCGAGGGCGACGATGATTGTCGCCAGGTAGCTCATGATCCAGGCCTGAAGGCTCCAGAACGCGCGGCCGACGGCACCCGATGCCACCTGGCTTCCATACCAGCGATAAAGAACGCGATCCTTCGGTTCCAGCAACACCATCACATAAGTCAAAGCGCCATACGCTGTCGTCGCAAGGGCAAGCCGCAGCGCTACCACGCTCCATTGCGGCAGGTTCGGATCGTGCGGCAACCAAGCATCGAAGCCCGCGACGTACAGCCCGATGAAAGCCAGAAATCCAAGCCAGACAAGCGGCCCGTTGCGCATCTTCAATTCGCGGCGCATCTCTCGATAGCAGCCGGTCAGGATCCACGCTGTGAAGATGACAAGCGAAACGAGGAGGAATGGGCGCGCACTGACGACCGCGCCCCACCATGGAATGAAATCCGTAGGCTTTTTGCCGAGAAGCAATCCCCCCGCGGGGTCAGCGGCCTCCCAAAGATAAAACACCGCCAGCGCCGCAACGATGCCTACGAACTGATAGAGAAAGACGTCCAAACGCGAATGTGCGGAACGCCGACGGATTGCGATCAGACTGGCCAGCAGCGACGACGCCTGCGCGACAAGTCCCACGATCACATAGTAGATCAAATCGAGGACCGCCGATCCTGGCGCTCCGTGGGTGAAACCATATACGAGCATCACGACCAGACAGATCGCGCCGCCAAACCAATTGTAGATTGTCGAGCCGAACAGCTTACCCGACACCATCTCGAATGCGCCAATCGAGGACAGGCGCTGTAAATCCCAAGTATGATCGCGGATTTCACCGACGATACTGAGGCCCGCACTCCGCGCGCCCCAGACAACGACAATCAGGTAATAAAGCGTTTCGGCGACCGAATATGGCGTATAGGACGGCCCGGATACGGCGGCCGCAAAAAAAGCCAGCGCAAGAATGCCGATCATGAAGACAATGCGGCGCGTCGTCAGTTCAAGCCAAAGGTTGCGGCGGAATTCCGGTCCCATTATGCGGCTCCTCTGCCGATCTGGGAGAAATATGCCTCTTCCAACGCCTTGGAGGACTCGCCGAAGCTGGACACTTCAAAGCCCGCCGCGATCAAGTCCCGAAGCAACTTGGCGCGCGCGGGCGCATTGCGGGTGAAAGTTATGAGAGCGTGGTGTTCGTCCACTTCAATAACATCCACGCCTGCGTCTTTGAGGAACTGCGCGAAGTCGGCCCGCGCTGTTGCGATCTCAATAAGATAGCGCGGACGCTCGACGTCCTTCACCTTAATCGGGCGGCCGCCGACAATACGCCCATCCTCGATGATGATCATTTCGGAACAATAATCTTCGAGCTCGGCGAGAATGTGGGAGGAGACCACAAGCGTCATGCCGATATCGCGAAGCGATGTGAGAAGAACTGAAAGGTCGCGACGCGCCTGTGGATCCAAACCTGCTGCAGGCTCATCCAGCAAAAGCACTTTCGGCTCATGAACGATTGCCTGCCCGATACCAAGGCGCTGACGGAGCCCGCGGGACAATTCGCCGGCCTTGTTTTCCATGCGATCCGAGAGACCCACACGCTTCGCGGCTGTCGCAACGGCATTTTCGACGGCCTCGGCCGCCAGACCGTGTGACCATGCGGCATATGTCAGACAGCGACGCACCGTGAGCTCGTCATAAAGGCCATAAAAGTCCGGAAGGTAGCCAAGGCGCGCATGAATTTCGCGAGGATGTTCTCTAGTATCGAGGCCATCTATTATGACGGCGCCTGAATAAGGCGGCTCCAATGCCGCGAGGCAACGCAGCAACGTGGTCTTGCCGGCGCCATTTGGGCCTACTAGCGCCACGATGGTCTGTGCTCGAACGCCGAGCGACACGCTCTCCAGCGCGCGCCTTGTCGGATATTCGTAAATCAAATCGCGGACTTCGATCATGACGCCCCGAATCTCGTGTCCACCCGTTAAAGCTTACGGATGGCTCCAGATGCGCGCCACTGTCGTCCCACAATGTGACCGAATCTTGTGTCTCGATAGAGAGCTGACAAAGTCACAGGCGCCCAACCGGAGAAAATGGCTGGGTGCCTTTCCCAAGCTATGAAACAGCAGGTGGACGTGGGAAAGACCGTTGCTACTGAGAAGATCAGTAGCGGTGGGCCGCGTCCCAAGCTGCGCAATCGGCATAGGTGCGGTCATATTCCTGCCTTTGAGCATCTTCATCCATGCCCATGTACTGGCCGTCTGAAGCGCGCTGAGTCGCGAGTGCACGACAATGTTCGTTAATCACAGAAGCTGGGGCCGCCGACGCCGAAACAAACGGCTGCGAGGGTGGCGGCGCAGACGGCTGAATTTGAGGGGGCGATATGGATCGGGAAGCCGTGGCCGTCGATGCTGTAGCGGTAGATGTCTGAGCGGGCCCATTGGCCTGGTCCGCGCGAGATCCATGCTCCAAAGGGAAATACGTCATTGCATTTTCCCAGTCGGCGTCCGAACACGCACTGAGAGCGAGAGCAATCACAAGAACCGCGAGGTTGGAAATCCGCCCCATGGAATCGTCTATTTCGTCGAGTTTCTAACGACACTAAACGGCGTGGGTTTCTCGATCGTCCGTCCATAGACATCGTCGAAGCGCACAATGTCGTCTTCGCCCAGATACGGTCCTGATTGCACCTCTATTAGGCGAAGCGGCAGCTTGCCTGGATTTTCAAGCCGATGTTTCGCGCCCAACGGAATGAACGTCGATTGATTCGTATTGAGCGTGAATACTTTGTCATCGCAGGTGACGCGGGCGGTGCCTTCGACCACAACCCAATGCTCCGCGCGATGGTGATGCATCTGAAGCGAGAGCTTCCCACCAGGCTTCACGACGATTTCCTTCACTTGGAAGCCTGGCCCGCTATCAATGGACTGATAGCTGCCCCACGGCCGGAACACGGTCTTGTGATCAACATGCTCAGACCGTTCCATCGCTTTCAGTTTCTCGACAATTTCCTTCACATCCTGCGCACTGTGCTTGTCTGCCACGAGGACGGCATCATCCGTCACGACGACGACGAGGTCTTTCACGCCGACCAACGCCGTCAATCCCTTATCACTGCGCGCGAAAGAGCCGCTGCTGTTGTGCACGACGACGTCGCCCTGCAGCACATTCCCGGCCTCATCCCGCGCGTGCATCGCCCAAAGCGAAGACCATGCACCGACATCGTTCCAACCCAGCGCACAAGGAACAACGGCCGCTCTATCAGTTTTCTCCATCACGGCATAGTCGATGGATATTCCCTGCACCTTGCCGAAAGCTTCCGCGTCGAGGCGCACGAAGTCGAGATCGCGTTGGGACTTTTCGAGCGTCGCACGACACCCGTCCACGATCCCCGGTGCGTGCCGATCAAGCTCCGCAAGCATAACGTCTGCGCGGAAGACGAACATGCCGCTGTTCCAACGATAGGAACCATCGGCCAGATAAGCTTCGGCCGTTTGGGAGTCAGGCTTTTCCCTGAATGCCTTCACGCCGCATAGCTCAGCTTCGAGAGCCGAACCTAGTTGAATATATCCGTAGCCGGTTTCCGGTGCAGTTGGGGCAATTCCGAAAGTCACGATACGACCTTCGCGTGCACCGGCAGCAGCTTGCGCAACGGCAGTTTTAAAGGCGTCGCGGTCCGTCACGACATGATCCGAGGGCAGCAGCAATATGATCCCTTCAGGATCGTGTTCTGAAGTCAGAAGCGCGGCCATCGCGGCAGCGGGCGCAGTGTTGCGACCAACGGGCTCAAGCACAATTGCGCGCGGTGAAACACCGATCGCCTGCATCTGTTCGGCGACCAGGAAGCGATGGTTCTCGCCGCACAGTAGAAGAGGCGCCGCCGAGCCCGGCAAGGCTGCGCGAAGCACGGTGTCCTGGATCATCGTCCGCTCGCCGTGAAGGGCGAGAAGCTGCTTGGGCAACGAGGTCCGCGACAACGGCCACAGCCGCGTGCCTGTGCCGCCGGACAGGATCACCGGATAGATCGTGTTGCTACTCATCCCTTGCCCTTCGCCGAACCCAACCCCGATGTTCTAGCACAAGCGACTGACACGATGGGACCGCCAAAAAGGTTAAGGCTAAACGCCCTGTGCCCCGATAATCGCGACGGAACACACATTCATGTTCGGTGCACCGCCCAGATTGTGCGTGAGGCCGATCTTGGGGTCTTTCAGCTGGCGCGAGCCGGCCCGGCCCTGAAGCTGCAGATACATCTCATAAAGCATGCGCAAACCGCTGGCACCGATGGGATGCCCGAAGCACTTCAAGCCGCCGTCGATCTGGCAGGGCACTTGCCCATCGGCGTCGTAGAAGCCGTTCATCACGTCCTTCCACCCTTCGCCCTCTTTCGAGATGTGAAGGTCCTCCATCGTGACAAGTTCGGTCACCGAGAAGCAGTCATGCACTTCCATCATCGAGACTTCGTTGCGCGGGTCGCGGATGCCGGCTTCCTCGTAAGCTTTCTTCGCCGCGATACGGGCGGTGTGGAAGTAGGACCCGTCCCAGGAATTGTGCTGGCTCTCAAGGCCATTCGAGAGAGAAAGCTGCAATGCCTTCACCGTGATGAGGTTTTTCTTGCCCATCGCGCGGGCGATTTCCGGCGTCGTTACGATAGCGCAGGCGGCACCATCCGAAACGCCGCAGCAATCGAACAGACCCAACGGCTCAGCGATCATCGGGGCATTCAGGCACATCTCTTCGGTGATCGCCTTCTGCAGATGGGCCTTTGGATTCTTTGTGCCGTTCGCATGGCTCTTCACCGACACATGGGCGATGGCGCGTTTCAAATCTTCTTTTGAGACGCCGTGCTTGGTGCGATAGGCACTAGCGAGCTGGGCGAAGTTGCCGGGAGCGGAGCCGTTAGCGCTCCACAGCGGATTGAGCGTGCCGTTCTCGCGTTGCGGCAGGCCGCCATAGCCGGTGTCTTTCAGTTTCTCAACGCCGAGCGCGAGCGCGATATCGCAGGCGCCGGCGGCGACGGCATAGACAGCACCGCGGAAGGCTTCAGAGCCGGAGGCGCAGAAATTCTCGACATGCGTCACCGGGATGTTGGGGAGCCGCAGCGCGACGGAGAGCGGAGTGCCGCCCTTGCCGACGTGCTGGTCCTCGATAGCTGTGGAGAACCAGGCGGCCTGAATCTGGCTGGTTTCGACGCCGGCGTCGGCCATGGCTTCGAGATAGGCTTCGACCATCAACTCTTCGGCGCCGGATTCCCATCGCTCGCCGAACTTCGAGCAACCCATGCCGAGAATGGCGACCTTGTCCTTGATGCCCGAGGCCATTGATTTCTCCCGATGCCTGACAAGTCGTCATCTAAGAGCCGGGCAGAACCCGTGTAAAGCAACGGAATATTCTACAGTGCGCATTCGTTTTTACGATTTCGCACTACCCCCCCCTGTCCCTCCTTTAGCCCCGAAAAGGAAGGCATGGCCTGTCCTATGTAGTGGCGACTTTTCCTATTTTCAAGGCTGGCTATGGATGGAACTTTACGGACAATCCACGGAACCTTCAGTTGCGGCCTGCGTTCCCTCTGCAGCCGTGACTGGTGTTTGCGGCGCGCATTCGCGTTCCGCGGAGTGCCTCAAAAATTCGGATTAACCCAGGAGTGTTGAACCCATGAAGAAATTTGCCATTGCCGCGGCGGTTGCCGCCCTCTCCCTCGGCCTTGCCGCCGTTCCGGCCAGTGCCGCCGGTGTGAAGGTCGGCGTGCTGACCTGCCACGTTTCCAGCGGCTGGGGCTTTGTTTTCGGCTCCTCCAAGGATCTGCGTTGTAACTATCGCCCGAACCGCGGCACCGGTGAGCATTACGTCGGCACCGTGCAGAAATTCGGCGTCGACCTCGGCTACACCGAAGGCGGCGAGTTGATCTGGGGCGTGATTGCTCCGACCTCCTCGCTGAAGCCAGGCGCGCTTGAAGGCGGCTACGGCGGCGCGACGGCGTCTGCGGCTGTCGGCGTCGGCGCCGGCGCGAATGTGCTGATCGGCGGTCTCGACAAGTCGATCACGCTTCAGCCGCTCAGCGTGGAAGGCATGAAGGGCGTGAACGTGGCGGCCGGCATCGGTGCCATCAGCCTGAAGTACGCGCCGTAATTTTCGAATATGCGTAAAGCGAAAGGCCCGGTGTCACCACCGGGCCTTTTGTTTATGCGGCGGATTGCAGTTTGGGACGCCGCAGATCGGGCGCCAGCCCCTCGCCCATCAGATCGACGAAGTTGTCGCAATAGAATCTTTCCACTGCGCGGGCGGGCGTGTTCGCCAGACTGTCATTGAAACGCTTGAGTGGATTGCGGCCACCTTCCACATGCGGAAAATCGGATGAGAAGAGGCAGACCTCTCCCCCGGCATTGGCGATGATCCAGCCGACATCCTCATGTGGATAGGGCGTGACGCGAAGCTGGCGACGCACAATCTCCGAAGGACGTGCAGAGAGCTTCTGCAGGCGCTCCTCATTCTTGATGAAGGCCTGCGCAGCGCTATCCAGATTGCGCATCCAGCCCGGCACCCAGGACGCACCAAGCTCGATCGCACCGAATTTCAGCTTCGGGAAGCGGTCGAACACGCCATCGAAAATCAGCGCAGCCAGTGTCGTCATCACCGAATGCGGGATCGGCATGTAGCTGACGGATGTGAAGTTCTCTTCGCCGCCATGAAAGTCCTTCACGCGCGGCAAACCGTTCTCGAAATAGGAAGGATCGAGTTTCTCTTCACCACCGACGTGGAAGACGATGGGAATGCCTGCTTCCTGCGCCATCGCCCAGACGGGATCGAACGCGATATGGCTGGGCGAATGCCCGCGCGGCGGCCTCGACGGAATGAGCAGCGCCTTGCATCCCAGATCGATCGCTTCGCGCGCCGCTTTCGGCGCACGTTCGAAATCCGACAGCGGCACATACCCCGTACCGAGGAAGCGGCGATCCACCGAGCAGAAATCGACCATCATCCGGTTGTGTGCCTGGGCCGTTGCATAAGCGAGTTCGGGATTGTCGTCATCGAGCCCGAAATTGCCGAGGCACCATGTGGTGAAGATGAGCTGGCTGGTGAAGCCAAGCAGGTCGAGCGCATGCGGGCGGTCCTTCTTGCGGAAGGAACCAAGCGCTTCGTAGTTCTTCCGCAACAGGATGTTCGCATCCGAACCTGCGCGGAATTCGGCATCGTCGTGCTGCTTGTTGGCGTGCTTCACCAGCTTGCCGTCGCGCGGCCACGCCTTCACTTTCGGCAAATCGTCATAGGCGGCGCGGTATTTCGGATCGAGGAAATCGTCCAGGCAATCCGTCAATTCCATCAAGTGGGAATCGGCATCATGAACGATGCGGTTCTCGACATAGGGCATGGCAACCTCCGGCGGCGATTTTTCTTTCAGCTTAAGCCGAAAACCGCGCGAGACGGAACGGCGAAATATCGAAAGACGTGGGCCGGCTTTGCGCCATATCGGCCAAAATCTCGCCTATCGCGGCGGAATGCTTGAAGCCGTGGCCGGAGCAGCAGGAAGCGATGATGATCCGCTCGGATTGCGGCAGGCGGTCGAGAATGAATCCCGCATCCGGCGTGACGGTGTAGAGACAAGCTTTCGCCTTCACCGGGCGCGGCGAGACGTTCTTCAGATAAGGCCGCACAAAGTTTTCATGCATCTCCGCAATTTCACGCGGCGCAACGTCTCGCGATACAGCGTCGGGCAATGTCGTGTCGCCGTATTGCTCCGTGGCGACTTTCAGCCCGCGATCCACCACCGGAAAGCCATAGATACCCTGGCGCGCATCCGGCAATTCCCAGATGAACACGGGAAAGTTTTGTGGCGCGAACAGGGACGGGGCGCCGCCCGTCTCAAACCAGTGGAGAACCTGCCGATGGATTTTCAGCAGCTTCTCGAATGGGCCGCCGAGCAGTTTCGGCAGCCACGCACCCGCCGCCAAAATGAGACGGTCTGCCTGGTAGAAGCCTTTATCCGTTTTGACCGTCACACCGTTGGGCGTGGTTCCGAAAACAAACACCGTTTCGCCACTTCGGATTTCGGCGCCATGCTTTTTGGCGAGCACGAGTTGGACGCCGATGCACGCTTCCGGCCGCACGAAACCTGCCTCCGGCTCGAAATAACCACGCTCGTTGTCCTGCACATTGAACAGCGGAAAGCGCGAACGGATTTGCGACGCATCCAGAAGCTCGTGTTCGATGCCATGATCGCGTGCCGCGGTGACGGTGTTCTGGAAGAAGCCCTCGACGTGAACGGAGGATTTTCGATTGTCGCTCGAGATGATGAGCTCGCCGCATTGTGTGAGCAGATCAGCACCCGTCTCGCCTTCGATCTCGCGCCAGATCGCGTGGCTGCGCTTTACCAGCGGCGTGTAATGCGCGCCTTCGCCGATGGCGAGGCGGGTGATGCGTGTGTCACCATGGCTCGAGCCTTGCTCATGCGGCGGGGAAAAGCGGTCGATGCCCAGAACGCGTGCGCCACGCTTGGCAAGCTGATAGAGCGCGGCGCTGCCCATCGCGCCAAGGCCGACAACGATGACGTCATGGCGCGTCAGGCGGGTACCGCTTTCCAGAAATAGCGGATGAAGCCGCGCTTCTCGTCGCGATCCTTTATGCGGAACACCATCTTCACTTTCGTGCCGCTGTCGATCTGGCCCTGCTCCACATCGGTGATGTCCGCCATGAAGCGTCCGCCGTCCGCGAAGGTGATCATGCCGTAGTGGTTGGGCGGCGACATCGAGTAGGTGAGAAAGTCCGCGGACCAGGACAGGATCGTGCCGGCCTGATCCGCGAAGCTATACGGATCCTGGCTGTCTACGGCTTTGCAGTTCGGATTCACGCAGATGCGCGTGCGCGGATATTGGCCGGTGCCGCAGACACGGCATTTGCCGCCGACCAACCCCATGAGCATGTCGTTCTTGCGATAAAGAACGGTAAGTGCGGTGCGCTTGTCGACTTCCGCGCGCATGCCCTTCTCGAGCTCGATCAATCCATTGAAGCCGAGATATTTGTTGTAGTTCGTCTCTTCCTTGCGACGCGCGAGGCTACCGGAGACCCCGCTGCGCTTCACATCGGCGATGGCGGGCGTGACTTCGAACAGCAGCGCATCGCAACCCTGGCCAAATTGCGCAATCAGGATTTTCTCGCCGGGCTTCGCGCTCTCCAGCACATGCGCCAGCATCAGGAGCGAATGCGCCGCGCCGCTGTCTCCAACATTGGAGGCGAGATTTTCGCGCACCTTCGCGGGGTCGATGCCAGATTGTCTGGCGAGCGTCTGGTCAAGTTTGGCGAACGGACAGGGCAGGATCAGGTGCGCAATATCTGCTGCTGCGACACCGGCCTTGTCCAGCAATGCCTTGATCGCAGCGGGAACGATCTTCGAATAACCTTCATCGCGGATCCACCGTTCTTCCCAGCCGTAATCGTAGTCTTCATCAGCACCGCGGAAATGATCGACAAAGTCCAGCGTCACCGAGTGACTGCCGAGGAATTTCGCGATCACCTTGTCCTTGCCGACCGTGAATGCGGCAGCGGCGTCGCCATAAGCCATCTCTTGCGACGACGCGGCACGGGCCTTGCGCTTCTCGCCAGCGACCACCAGCGGCGACGTCACGCGGCCTGATGCAACCCCGTCCAGCGCCGCCAGCAACGCGGACGTTCCGGCACGCTGTGACGAGCTGATGTCGAGCGATGAAATGCCCTCTTTCAGGCTTAATGCATCAGCAACAATGCCGCCGTTCTGACGGTCCGAGAACGGCATTGTCGTGGATGCGAAATACAGACCATCCACAAAGGCGCGATCCCTGATCGGATCCTGCGCGGGCAGACAATCACGCGCGGCTTCGACGGCCATGGTGACGGCGTCTTCGTCCCAGTTCGCCATGCTGCGCTCGCCCTTCGCGGCGCTCATCAATCCCGGCGCGAACCAGGCATTTGCCTGCGCGATGGCTTTGCGTTGCAGACGCAGCCGCGGAATGTACGCGCCGTAAGACGTGATGCCGGTCATGCTCCGCCCTGCAAATCGCTTATCGAAGTGAAGAAACCAGCTTTGGCGAGGTCAGGCAACGCTCAGGAGCGCGCGGCGATGCAGCCCAAGCCCTTGGCGCGAAGCTGCGTACAGAAATCTGCGGCGCTCACGCCAGCAGGCGCCTGCGTCCGCAGCCGCCAGAAATGTCCTTTGCCGGGGACGTCGGCTTCGACGATGCGCGGCGATGCGCCGTTGAGAAGATCGCCGGCTGCCGCCGCGGCCTTGTTCCAGCCAAGCGCAGCGTCGCCCTGATTGCGCCACGCACCAAGCTGAACCAGCTCGCCGTTGTTGCCGGTTGACCCGACGGAGGGCTCCGGTGGAACGAAGGACGCGACATGCGCTTGCGCCTCCGGTTGCGGCGCTTTCTTCTTTCCCACATCAAGAATGGAAGGCCGCAGGACGAGATCGTCCTGAGCCCCTTCCGCGCTTGCCGTAACTGACGCGGCCGGTTGAGGACGCTTCACCTCTTCGCGCGCGATCGTGGGCACGGCGACGGGTTCATCCGGGGCATGCAAGGTGTAGGTGTCTCCCACGGATGCCAGTGCCGCCATGCGTTTGCTTGCGGACGCAAAGTTCGCGTTCGCCCCCAGTGCGCGCTGGTAGAACGCTTTCGCCATCACGGGATCACCTTGCGCTTCCGCGATGCGACCTAGCCCATAGAGCGGATATTCCGGTTGATCGTTGCCGGCGGCGAGCGACGCTTGATAGTCCGCACGTGCTTCCGCGTAGCGTTCCGTGCGGCGATAGGCATTGGCGCGATTGTTGAGCGCCGTCGCGTAACGCGGGACCTGTTCGATCGCGCGGGAATAGTCCGCGATGGCATCGTTCGTGCGGCTGAGTTCGTCCAGCGTCACGCCGCGATCGAAATAGGCGCGCGCAAGATCGCCCCGCGGCAGCATCTGGGAGTCGATGGCGGTGGAGAAATCCTTCACTGCTTCGGCGCGCTTGCCCATCTGCTCGCGCGCGAGACCGCGATCCAGCAACAGGTAAGCATTGTTCAGCGGGTCGGACACACCGGCGGCCAGCATCTGCGTGGTCAGCGCTTCGGCATCCGTCGCGCGGCCTTCGCGCAAAGCGGCAGCGACCGTTGCCAGGGACGCGGCATCGTCCGCGAGCGCCGGCGCGAGCAGCACCAGCACGGCAACGCTTCCGGCAATGAGGGACCCCAAACGCAAGCCGAGACTCCGGCGATATCAATTAGATACGATGATATTTCCGGTACCACTCCACAAAGCGCGGAATGCCCTCGGCGAGCGGAATCTTGGGGACAAATCCGAAATCCTGTCCCGCTTTGGCAATGTCGGCGTAGGTCTCGCGCACATCGCCCGGCGGGCCTTTGGCATCTTCGATTTTGGCGCGCTTGCCCGTCGCCTGCTCGATCAGCCGGATGAGAGTCGAGACTTCTTCGGGATGGCTGTTGCCGAGATTGTAGACGCGATGCGGCGCGTCGCTGCCCTTGCCAACGAATGGCGTTTCCACAATGCGTACCAGCGCGCTGACGATATCGTCTATATAGGTGAAGTCACGCTTCAGCTTTCCGCCGCCGAACACCGGAACGGGGCGATCATGCAGGATCGCATCGGTGAAAAGCCAATAAGCCATGTCGGGCCTGCCCCAAGGGCCATACACCGTGAAGAAGCGAAGGCCCGTCTGCGGCAGGCCGTAAAGTTCGGCGTAAGAATGCGAGAGCAATTCGCCTGCGCGCTTCGTAGCGCCGTAATACGATACGGGATGATCGGCGCGCGCAGTCTCGGAATATGGTGCAGCCGTATCATTGCCATAGACCGAGCTGGATGATGCGTAGACGAGTTGGCTCAGACCTTTCATGCCGCGCGCGAATTCCAGCACGTTGTGATGGCCGACGAGATTGGCGCGCGTATAGGCGGCGGGATCGGTTAGTGCGTAGCGCACGCCGGCCTGCGCCGCGAGATGCAGGATAAGATCGTACTGATCACCTCCGGCGGCGCTCACGAGAGTACCGGGATCGGCGATGTCGCCTTGGACGAAACGAAAACTCTTCTCGCCTTCCAGTTCCTTCAATCGCGCGCGCTTCAGCGCGGGGTCGTAGTAGGGGTTGAGATCGTCGATCGCGGCGACAATGTGTCCGCGCGCGAGCAACGCCTTCGCTGCGTGGAAGCCGATGAAACCCGCACCGCCTGTGAGGAATATCCGCATAGTTCCGAAGGCTTAGGGCCGAAGCCCGTCCGCTTCAAGTGGACGCGCGTGGCGGCATCATGCAAATAGGGTAGGTCACCCTCCCCCAAGAGACCCATGGCGAAACCTCCTCCGATCCGCAAAGCCGTCTTGCCCGTCGCGGGCATGGGCACCCGCTTCCTCCCCGCTACAAAGGCCGTGCCGAAAGAAATGCTGCCCGTCGTGGACAAGCCTGTTGTCCAGTATGCGGTCGAGGAAGCGCGCGAGGCCGGGATCGAGCAGTTCGTGTTCGTCACTGGACGCGGCAAGAACATCATCGAGGATCATTTCGACCACGCCTACGAGCTGGAAGCGCTCCTGAAGGAGCGCGAGAAGACCAAGGAGCTCGACTCGCTTCTGGAGAGTCTGCCGCAATCCGGCTCGGTGAGCTTTACCCGTCAGCAAAAGCCGCTGGGGCTGGGCCATGCGGTGTGGTGCGCGCGTCATTTCATCGGCAATGAGCCCTTCGCAGTGCTGCTGCCGGACGATCTGTGCGTCGGCAAGCCCGGCGCACTGAAACAGATGGTGAAAGCCTATAACGAAGTCGGCGGCGGCGCGGTGATCGCCGCGGAGAAGCGACCGCAATCGGAAATCCACCGTTACGGCGTCATCGCGCCCGGCAAGATCGACGGCAATGTTCTCGAAGTGAAAGACATGGTGGAAAAACCCAAGACGGAGAAAGCGCCGTCGCTGTTTCGCATTGTCGGGCGCTACATCCTGCCATCGGAGATATTCTCGGAGCTCGACCGCCAGGACAAAGGCGCCGGGGGTGAAATCCAGCTCACCGATTCCATGCAGAAGCTTCTCGGCCGTCACCCCTTCCATGCCGTCGAGACCAAATGCGAATGGTACGACTGCGGCGACAAAGCCGGCTTCCTTCAGGCCAATATCGCGGTGGGCCTCTCCCGGCCCGACATCGCGCCGGCCCTGAAGAAGATGTTGGGCGGCGTGAAAATCTGACCATCTGACGGGCTTGGGGTTAGACCCTGGGCGCGCCCCCCGCGGCTTTAACCGAAGACCACCGGGCGGCTTGCGCGTCCCCTAAGGCTGGTTTAATCCCCTGCGACCTTTTCAGGCCGGGGAATGAGCTTATGCGGAATATGATTGTCGGCGCGGTGCTGGCCGTGGCGTTGCTGGCCGGGCTCTTCGCCCTTGCGCACTACTACCGGCCACAGGTCGGCATGCAGGACCCTGCCTCCGCCGCCGCGGACGTCCAGCCGGGTTTCATCGGCACAAAGGCGATCGGCCCCTGGCTCCTGATCTGCAAGCCGGGCCCCAAGATCACCAACGAAAACAGCTTGGGCCACTGCCAACTCAGCCTGATCTATCACCGCAAGGAAAACCCCAAGCAGGTCGTCCTGATCATGACCTTCCGCGTGCAGGGCACAGCCCAGCATCTGGTGGCTATCGCGGTGGTGCCGCCGATCGTCAAGCAAGGCGACGAGATGGACCTGCAGGCCGGCAAGAAGACGCTGCGCCTTCCTATCTCCGTCTGCAAAAAGACGGAGTGTGCAGCCGCGGTCACGCTGGCCCCCAAAGGCGAAGCCGACCTTCTGTCGGTGCCGTCTGCGGCGCTCTTCTTCCCGCCGGGCGCCGACGGCAAGCGGAGCGGTGTCCCCGTCCCGTTCGTGGGGCTCCCCGCAGCCGTCCAAGCACTGCGCCGCGCGGAAAAATAATCCCACGACACTTGAGCCGACAGTTCTGCGCTTTAACCGGCAGCGTTCAGCCGCTGCTCCCACGCATACGCAGAACGAACGATCTCATCGAGATCGTCGTTCTTCGGCTGCCAACCCAGAACCTCACGAATTTTGCGCGCATCCGCGACCAGCCAAGGCGGATCGCCGGCACGCCGCGAACCTTCCTTTACAGGCAAAGGACGCCCTGTCACACGTTCTACCGACGCGATCACCTCGCGGACGGACGCACCATGGCCATAGCCGCAATTCATCACTGTGGCCTTCCCGCCATCGCGCAGGTAGTCCAGCGCCAGCGCGTGGGCAGCGACCAGATCGCTGACGTGAATGTAATCACGCACCCCCGTGCCATCTGCCGTGGGATAATCGGTACCAAAAATATCCAGATGCGATACACGACCTAACGCTACTTGCGACGCGCGCTTGATGAGGTGAGTAGCCTTCGGACTGGATTGACCGGTACGGCCTTTCGCATCTGCGCCCGCGACGTTGAAGTACCGCAAGGCGACATAGCGAAAATCGTAAGCTCGCGCACAATCTTCCAGCATCCATTCCGTCATCAGCTTGGACCGGCCATAGGGGCTGACCGGACCAGTCGGCAATGCTTCAGACAGAGGATCGGCAGACTCGCCCGCATAAACTGTTGCCGTCGAAGAAAAGATGAAATTCTTCACTCCACCCTTCACTGTTGCTTCGATCAGGTTGCGTGCGACGACCGTGTTGTTTGCATAATAGCTGAGTGGATCGGCGACAGAATCCGGAACCACGATGGAGCCAGCGAAATGGATGATGGTATCGACGCCATGCCGAGCGATGAGGCGGGCCACCAGCGGAATATCACCCGCGTCGCCTTCCACGAATTGAGCGGCTTCCGAGATCAGGCCGCGCTTGCCGGTCGAGAGATTGTCGAGGACCACAACCTGCCGGCCTGCGTCCGTAAGGGCATAGACCATGTGGCTGCCGATATAACCTGCGCCGCCGGTGACCAAGGTGGACATGGAGGAGATCTCGCCTTTTTTTCCTTTTCAGCCTAGCCATAGCCGTCTGTAAAGCCGGTAAACCCTTCGGCTGGTTTTTGGCTTGAAACCCCCGGTGCAGTGGGCGAAAAGCGGCCCTCTCAAGGAGAACCGCGATGCGCGTGGCCATGATCGGTACGGGGTATGTGGGTCTGGTTTCGGGTGCCTGCCTCTCGGAATTCGGCCACGAAGTCGTTTGTGTCGACAAGGATGCCAGCAAGATCGCCGCCCTCAAGGCCGGCAAAATTCCGATTTTCGAGCCGGGTCTGGATGAGGTCGTGGCGGCCAATGTGAAAGCCGGACGCCTGTCCTTCACAGACACGCTGGCAAATGCCGTGAAGAATGCGGACGCCGTCTTCATCGCCGTGGGCACGCCCAGCCGCCGCGGCGATGGCCATGCCGATCTGAGCTTCGTTTTCGCTGCCGCCGAGGAAATCGCCCGCGCCATGGACGGATACACCGTGGTCGTCACCAAATCGACGGTCCCGGTCGGCACCAGCCGCAAGGTCGAGGATGTCATCCGCAAGACTCGGCCAGATGCGCAATGCGATGTGGTATCCAATCCCGAATTTCTTCGCGAAGGCTCCGCCATCGAGGACTTCCGCCGACCTGATCGCGTTGTCGTCGGCTGCGATACGGATCGCGCGCGGGCCGTGCTCACGGAGATCTACCGCCCGCTCTATCTCAACGAGACGCCAATCCTGTTCACCTCGCGCGAAAGCAGCGAACTCATCAAATATGCCGCCAACGCGTTCCTCGCGACCAAGATCACCTTCATCAACGAGATGGCGAATATCTGCGAGAAGGTCGGTGCGGATGTGCAGGACGTGGCGCGCGGCATGGGATTGGACGGTCGCATTGGCAACAAATTCCTGCATGCAGGGCCGGGGTTCGGCGGCTCTTGCTTTCCCAAGGATACACTGGCGCTGCTGAAGACCTCGCAGGAAGTCGGAGCGACAACGCGCATTGTAGAAGCCGTCGTCGCCGTCAACGATCAGCGCAAGATCGATATGGCTGAGAAGATCGAAGCGGCATTCGGCGGCGTCTCCGGCAAGACCATCGCCGTGCTGGGCCTGACGTTCAAACCGAACACCGACGACATGCGCGATGCGCCCAGCCTTGTGATCGTGCCCCACCTGCAGGCCAAAGGCGCGCGCATCCGCGCCTATGACCCCGAAGGCACGCATGAGGCGCACAAGGTGCTGCAGGTCGAAACCTGCGACAACGCTTATGAGCCCCTGAAAGACGCCGACGGCGTCGTGATCCTTACGGAATGGAACGAATTTCGTGCACTGGATCTGGGGCGGGTGAAGAACCTGCTCAAGACGCCGCTGATGGTCGACTTGCGCAACATCTATCGCGCGAACCAGATGGCTGCCGCCGGATTTACCTACGTGAGCGTCGGTCGCACGACCGCCAAAGACTGACCGTCACACGATACCTTTGTCCCGCAGATAAGCGATCGCGTCGTTCGCGAGGTCTTCCGCGTTTCGATCGGCCGTGTGCAGGACGATCTCCGCTGCTTCCGGAGGCTCATAGGGGCTGTCCACGCCGGTGAAATTCTTGATCTGGCCGGCGCGCGCCTTCTCGTAGAGGCCCTTCGGATCGCGCTGCATGCAGAGCTCGATCGGAGTATCGACGAACACTTCGATGAACTCGCCGGCCGGAAGCAGCTCACGCGCCATGCGGCGCTCAGAACGGAAGGGTGAGATGAAGGACACCAGAACGATCGATCCGGAATCGGCGAACAATCGGGCGACCTCTCCCACGCGACGAATATTCTCGACACGGTCGGCATCGGTAAATCCAAGATCGCGATTGAGACCATGACGAACATTGTCGCCATCCAGAAGATAGGTATGGCGGCCTTCGGCAAACAATTTGCGCTCGACGAGGTTGGCGATCGTGGATTTTCCCGAGCCCGAAAGTCCAGTGAACCAGAGCACTGCCGGCTTCTGTCCTTTCAACTGCGCGCGCGCGACCTTGTCTACATCGAGCGCCTGCCAATGGACGTTGGTGGCGCGACGCAGGCCGAAATCGATCATGCCGGCGCCGACGGTGTTGTTGTTGAAGCGATCGATCAGGATAAAGCCGCCGGTATCCCGGTTTTCGACGTAAGGATCGAACGCGATGGGCTGGGCCAAAGAAAAGTTGCCATAGCCCACTTCGTTCAGCGCAAGCGTCTTGGCGGCGGAATGATCGAGGGTATTCACGTCGATCTTGTGCTTCAGCTCCGTGATGGAGGCTGGGACCGTGCGTGTGCCGATCTTCAGGAGATATTGGCGTCCCGGAAGC
The DNA here is from genome assembly GCA_036569005.1 of Rhizomicrobium sp. GTDB lineage: Bacteria > Pseudomonadota > Alphaproteobacteria > Micropepsales > Micropepsaceae > Rhizomicrobium. The sequence continues at coordinate 123,831 of DATCRK010000043.1, forward strand.
ATCTCCTCTTCCGCCATCCACAGAACATGCGCAGCAAACTGATCAGAAACCTCCGGCCGTTGCGCGGCCGGCGCCAGAATGTCCCCGCGGGAGATGTCCACCTCGTCGGCGAGGGTGAGCGTCACCGCTTGCCCCGCAACAGCTTCGGTCAAGTCGCCATCCATGGTGACGATGCGCGATATCCGGGTGGCGCGTCCGGAGCCGGCGACGACGACCGCATCGTTCGGCTTCACGCTGCCCGAGGCGACGGTGCCGGAGAACCCGCGAAAGTCGAGATTGGGGCGGTTCACCCATTGCACCGGCATGCGGAAGGGCTTGCCCAGCAAACCGGACTCGACGTTCAGGGTTTCCAGGTGCTCGAGCAAAGCGGGCCCGGCGTACCAAGGCATATTCGCGCTACGACTGATGACATTGTCGCCATAGCGTGCGGAAAGGGGGATGGGGACAAGGCTGGTGAAATCCAGCTGTGCCGCGAACGCCCTGAATTCCGCAACGATGCGATCGAACACATCTTGCGAGAACTCGATAAGATCGATCTTGTTTATCGCCAGAACCACATGACGGATGCCCAGCAATGACGCGATATAGGCATGGCGCCGCGTCTGGGTGAGAACCCCCTTGCGTGCGTCGATCAGGATAACCGCGAGTTCGGAATTGGAGGCTCCGGTCGCCATGTTACGAGTGTACTGCTCATGCCCCGGCGTATCGGCGACGATGAATTTGCGCTTGTCGGTCGCGAAGAAGCGATAGGCGACATCGATGGTGATGCCCTGCTCCCGCTCGGCCTCGAGGCCGTCCACGAGTAGCGCGAAATCTATGTCGTCGCCTGTTGTGCCATGTTTCTTCGAATCCTTCTCCAGCGCCGAAAGCTGATCTTCGAACAGAAGCTTTGTGTCGTAGAGCAGGCGGCCGATGAGCGTCGATTTTCCGTCGTCCACGCTGCCGCAGGTCAGGAAGCGCAACAGCGACTTCTTCTCCTGAGCGGCAAGATAGGCCTGCAGATCCTTCACGGGGGCGGTCATCAGAAATAGCCCTCGCGCTTCTTTTTCTCCATGGACGATTTCTCGTCATGATCAATGACGCGTCCTTGCCGTTCGGAGGTCCGGGCGGTGAACATTTCCGCCACAATCGCCTCGAGCGTTGTGGCATCGGATTCGATCGCACCGGTCAAGGGATAACAGCCCAACGTGCGGAAGCGGACGAGCTTCTCTTCCGGTTTCTCGCCCGGTTTCAGCTTCATGCGCCCGTCATCGACCATGATCAATGCGCCGTCCCTGTTCACGACCGGGCGTTTGGCCGCGAAATAGAGCGGCACGATCGGCAGCTTCTCCATCATCGTGTACTGCCAGATATCGAGCTCGGTCCAGTTGGAGAGCGGAAATACGCGAATGCTCTCGCCTTTGTTGATGCGCGTGTTGTAGACGCGCCAAAGCTCCGGCCGCTGGCTCTTCGGATCCCACGCATGATTGGAGTTGCGGAAGGAGAAGATGCGTTCCTTTGCCCTGCTCTTCTCTTCGTCCCGACGCGCGCCGCCGAATGCCGCGTCGAAGCCATGTTGGTCCAGCGCCTGCTTAAGCGCCTCGGTTTTCATGACCTGGGTATGCAACGACGAGCCTGAATCGAAGGGATTGATGCCGCGCTTCACGCCATCCTGATTGATGTGAACGATGAGCTCCAAGCCAAGCCGCTTCGCGGTTTCATCGCGAAACGTGATCATCTCCCGGAATTTCCAGGTCGTATCGACATGCAGCAGCGGGAATGGCGGCTTCGCCGGGTAGAAGGCCTTCATCGCCAGATGAAGCATCACGCCGGAGTCTTTCCCGATGGAGTAGAGCATTACCGGATTGCGGAATTCCGCCGCGACCTCGCGGATGATGTGGATGCTCTCCGCTTCCAAGTGTCGCAAATGCGATAATACATTTCTTTTCATGAGGTATATCTTCAATCCCAGCGCAAGCTTGTGAAATAGCGCTCGAAGGGTCACGCATCAAGGCCTGTTTAATCATAAAAGACCACCGTTAAGGATGGCCTTTCATGCGTCCCAGCCTGCGACACGCGAGATAGGGTTCAGTTTCCGCCGACGTAAGAACCGTCCGGCTGCAAGTGGCAGATGCCGATAACGTATTGACCGTTAGGACACAGTGTAGCGCCCCGTTGAACACCCACCGCTGTGCCGGTGTTGGGTGTAATCCGCCCGATGGGAAAAGTGGAATTGGGAGCCAAGCCCACCGGCCCTCCGCGCGAAACGTAGGTCCCATTGGGCCCTAACACACATCGATCGCCCGAGACGTAGCTCCCATCCGGGCATTGTGTACCGGCGTTTACAGGGATAGCCCAAAACAAGAGAGCCAGCGAGGTGGCGCAGAGGCGGAGCAACATTCCAAAAACTCCCTTTCCCTAACCTGCCCAAGTAAAACGGGACCAAAGTTTACCAGTTCCAATGCGGTAGACACCAAGAACCTAAGCGACCAATGGCCCGTGCGCCGTTTCAGGACACCCGCGAGGAGCGATTATTAACGTTTTTTGGCTAGCTTCTCGCAACTCTACGGGTTGCGCGGGTTGCCGCGCCCGCATTGGAGATTGCATCAGTCATGAACGTACGCATCTCCCTCAAATCGAACACCGAGCTCGAGCACAAACTTGAGGCCAAAACGGTGACGGTCGGCGTGATCGGTCTAGGATATGTCGGCCTTCCGCTCGTGCATGTGTTTTGGCAGGCGGGGATCAAAGTCATCGGATTCGATATAGATCCGGCAAAGATCATCAAGCTCGATAGAGGCGAAAGCTATATCAGCCACTTTGCTCATGAGCGCATCGTCAAGATGAATGACTCCGGTCGGTTCAGAGCGACGGGTGACTTTTCCGACCTGGGCACATGCGACGCTATCCTCATTTGCGTACCCACCCCCATCACAGCCACACGCGAGCCAGATCTAAGCTTCGTGGTCGACACCGCAGAAGTAATCGCCCGCCATTTGCGCAAGGAAACCCTGGTCGTTCTAGAATCCACGACCTATCCTGGCACGACACAAGAAGTCGTTCTCCCCATATTAGAGAAAAGCGGGCTCAGTGCGGGCAACGATTTCTATCTCGCATTCTCGCCCGAGCGAGAGGATCCAGGGAGTGTCATCGAGACCAAAGCGATTCCGAAAATTGTGGGCGGCACCGATCCATATTCCGGAGAATTGGCCGCACGTCTTTATAGCCTGGGATTTTCCCAGATTCACAAGGTGAGCGACGCCCAAACCGCCGAAGCGGTGAAAATCACTGAAAATATTTTCCGTGCTGTAAACATCGCGCTCGTCAATGAACTCAAGCTCGCTTATTCGAACATGGGCATCAATATCTGGGATGTGATTGAAGCGGCAAAGACGAAACCGTTCGGTTATATGGCTTTTTATCCGGGACCCGGACTAGGTGGCCATTGTATCCCTATCGATCCATTCTACCTTTCTTGGCGAGCACGCGCATTCGAAGTTGAAACAAAATTCATCGAGCTCGCTGGCGAGATCAATAGAGCAATGCCACGGATCGTCGTTCAGACACTCATCAACGCACTCAGCGAGCGTCAAGCCAAAGCCATAAAAAACGCCAAAATACTCGTACTTGGCGTTGCTTATAAGAAGAATGTTGATGATACACGGGAAAGTCCAGCCCTACACATCATTCACATGCTGCGTGAACTGGGCGCTGAAGTTGACTATTACGATCCTTACGTCCCGGAGATTCCGCGAACCCGCGAATACGCACATCTCGCGAGCCTAAAGCGCATAAGCTTTGAAGAAAGCACCATCGCCCAATACAACGCCGCTCTGATTGTGACAGATCACGACAATGTCGACTACAACGCGCTCGTCCGATGGTCACGTCTAGTGGTGGACACTCGCAACGCCACAAGAAACGCCAAAGAAGATGGACACAAAATTGTCCGCGCCTGATCCACGCCTCTGCGCGTTATCAGCCTTTCGGCAACAGAGCCTGCCTTCCACATCACAAGCTCATCAGACCAGATCAGCTTATGATCTAAGAGCGAAGCTAACTTCGCAGGTCAGCTACAAACATCAACTGCGTGAAATGACAGCCAGCGAAGCCGCGGATACAGCCAAATTCTGAAGAACTCCCAAGGTATCGAACAAAATCTGGCGAGTATCGAGAATAGTGGATTCTCTCGGGACTACGATCGTGCTTCCGGGTGGCACGCTTTCGCGATTCAAGCTCAACCAAGAGGACTCGACCCTTTTTGCCGTACCGTCTGGGAGGATGAGGAACGTTAGAGAAGAGTCTGCAAATTCGCCCTCGCCCCCCGCTTCCGCAACATAATCCTCGGGCGACTTTTTGGGATCGAATGAGAAACTACCCTGCTGCATGACCTGACCAAGCACGGTAACCGTGCTTGGTCGTTGGGGGATGTAAACAACATCACCGGGCTCCAGCAACGGGTCACGCGAAGGATCCGTGGCGAGAAGAGCGGGATCCGCAATAATCGAAATCCGTCCCAGAGGGGGTGTCGCTTTCAATTCGGCAATGAACCCCTGCACGCTTGTGAAGACGTTCGGAGATATCGCCCCACTACCGATACGTGTCATACCGGCCAAAATTACATTCTGAAGCTCATCCGCCATCCGTTCATAGCCTTGCCGCTCGATCTGAGCGGCGGATTTACGCAGAAAGACAGTACCGTATGGATAAGCCACTTCGGTAAGTCCGCCGGCACGCAGAAGAAGCTCTGAAAGTCTTTCGCCTCGTTCGATTGGATAAGTCCCGGGATCGCGAACCTGTCCGCGGATGTTGACACTGCCAGCGCCAACGGTCGTATAAATTTTGCTGAAGCGAAATTCATCGTGGGGCTTAACGATGTAAGAATCCAGCGCCGCGCCCTGTAACGGAAGCATTTGACGTTCTGTTTTCGCGGTGCCTCGGGCTCTGTCTACCGAAGTTGAAATAACTTCCACGGCGCTTTGATCTGCCAAGCGATCCATCCCTCCCGCGGCAGTAACCAGATCATTTAATGTTGCATGATCGCCGACAAAATAAGTGCCCGCCCCATGAACTGCACCGGAGACCGTTGCTTGGTTGTCTAGCAGGAAATCGATGAGTACCAGTGGATCAATATCGAGCTGACGCGCCAACTCGCCAAACGTCTGAACCTCCTGATTTGATGGGACGGTTCCCGCGCGTACTGATTGCTGCTGCAGATTCTGAGGCAGATCCGGATTATTTGCGAGACTATAATCGGTCGAATTTTCTGACGATTGGATAGGAGAGCCCGAAACGCCATTCGATTGAAGTAGCTGCTGAGTGGCTTGGTATTGAATTGCTCCTTGGGTACCGAGCGCTTGGAGTACTGCCTGCCGTTGTTGTTGCTGCGCCGCTGCAGTGGATTGTTGAGTCTGAATGTTGGCGGACGGCGTGCCTTGAAGAGCGGGCGGCGCGGTGCCCGGTGCGAACAGAAGTGGATTCTGTACCAGAACACCTCCATCCCCCATCACCATCGTTGACAACTCGGCTATGTTCTCACGATCACTAATGACGCCATTTTTCTGATTTAATGTGTCCTGATCCAACGGCTGGATCGGCTGTGGATTCTGCTCAGTCGCGATCGGTTGACCGGTAGATGGATTTATGGTCGGCGTGGAAGACTGAGATTGCGTAGCACCAAAATCTGCGAGGACTGCCTCAGGGGTCAGCAGAGCTGCTTCCGACCTATTTTGACGATTGCGGAACGCCGCTGCGACAGCGGTCAGCAGTCTAACTTCATCCGCCGAAAACACGCGCACTATATCATGACTAGATAGGGCCAGGTTTTCACTTCCGTTAAGTACGGCTGCCGGCGTAAACGAAATCGGCACTCGCATCTGGTTTGGACCGCGACGCGAAATCAGTCCGAATAGGGTGTATGGCGCTGAGCCCATAGCACCGGGAGCCCGCAAAACATCGGCCAACGTCGTCGATTTACCGACGGAATAGATTCCAGCTAACGGAGTGCCACCGGATAAGACCGCGCGATTCTGCACTTGGTCTGCGCCGAGTTGAACAACCAGTACGTCGCTATCATTCAGTATGCTGCTATCGGAGACGGGAACTATAATATTGCTGCCGTCGCGACCTGTGCGGATGGCCGATAGACGATACTGTCCGCGCACTTCTGTACCTCCGGCGAGCTTAACGAGGCGCTGTACAGAAATCGATCGTTCGAATGGCGATAGTTCGTAGATCGCAGGCTGACGCACCCACCCAGATATTGCAACGGTGGCGCCCAGTGGAGGCACAATAATCCTGTCGCCGTCAGACAACGTTGCCAAGGAACCCCGGCCAGCCTGCGTAAGGTAGCCGTACAGATCGATGACTGTCGTCCTCCCTGCATGAACAAGTTTGATGTTACGGAGGGTGCCAGTCTTCTTGATTCCTCCCGACAGAAGAATTGCATCGAGCGGTGTGGATTGCCCTGTAACAATACGCACGCCCGGATTGTTCACCTCCCCGCTTACGACGACACTTACTTGGCGTAGCTGGCCTAGCGAAACGAATACTTGTGTCGAAACATAGCCCCGATGAACGGCGTTTTGAATATCGCGACGGACATCACCTAGGGGGCGTCCGGCAGCCAGTATCGGACTGAGGCGCGGCAAAACTATTTGCCCGCTGCGATCCACGCTGAAACGATATTCGCTATTCTCCTGCCCACGAAAAGCAACGATCACTTCATCGCCCGGTCCGAGGATGTAGTTATCCTGCAATGCACCTGCCTGAGGCACGCGCACGGCCCTCGAAACGCCAACTTGGCTATATCCAAACTGCTGCAAATTGGCCCCGGCCCGGCTGGACAGAATGCGCTCGAGGCGAGATACAGGTAGGGGCGGACCCGCAGTATCAGGCAGCAATGTGAGGGGCTGCTGTTGCTGTTGCGTTTGGTCTACCGGCGCGTTGGTGGATATACCGCCTATTCCATTGAGAGGGTTGCCGCCGTTACTTTGTGCATTCGGAAGTTGAGACAAAATCTGCTGTAGGCTTGTGGATTGCGAACTCTGCTGTGCGTCGGCCGCAGTTTCGAGTCTTAAAAAGACAGCGGTAACCACGAAAAGGGCGGCGCGGAGGATTCGCGCGGACAAGCTCCTGCGCATCAATCGGGCATATCCCGTACTCAGCATGTGCCCCTCAGATGTGCGAACCCGTCGCGATCTACCACGAAGAACTTCCACCGAAAACAGAGAAATTAGAATATGATAGCTTTCTTGGGCCCCTAATCCGACAAGAAGCCGACAACGGATCGAAGGAGCGAAATCTTCGTCGACTCCCATGGACCGCCAGCTGAACACAATGCAGGGCGCGCCCCTTATCACGAGTTAACCCCCCGTAACAGTTGACGTTTTCGTCTCTCTGGGGCTATTTTGCTATTCGCGAAGGCGGCAAGACAAACATGGTGGAATCCCGCGCGAGGCCTAGAAGGCCTTCGGCACGTCGTAACGCGCGTGTTTCATGCCTCGCTCGATGCTGGCCGACCGTTGCATTGAGTATGAGCGCGCTTGTGTTGACAGCTCCGGCGAGCGCGGAAATCGGAGTACCGTCGGCCCCTACATACAATTTCTACGGTGGTGTGGGGCTGCTGGATATGCCGAGCGCTCGTTTTGCGTCGGATGGAGAATTTTCAGCCAGTGTTTCGCTCACCCCGACATATGAACACTATCAATTCGGGTTTCAGGCGCTTCCTTGGCTTGAAACAGCATTTCGATATTCACGTATCGATCGCTACTTTGGCGGCGGAGTCGATGGCGACCTTTACGACCGAAGTTTGGGCGTCAAGATTCGACTCTCCAAAGAAGATGAATTTTGGCCCAGCATTGCAGTTGGCGCACAAGATGTTCTCGGCACTGGCGCGTATGGAGGCGAATATTTCGTAGCCTCAAAGAAATTTGGGGCGATCGACTTAACAGCGGGCGTCGGTTGGCGTGGTCTTTCCGGCTTTTCTCAGTTCACGAATCCGTTTGGCCTGCTCATCAAAAGTTTCAAGACTTATAACATGAGCAACGCAGCTGGCACGCCGTTGGTGAAGGATTTTTTCCATGGCCCCAAGGCTGGCCTCTTCGGAGGCATAGCCTGGAACACGCCGATCGAGGGCTTAACTCTGTTTGCCGAAGCAAGCGGAGAGAGTTACACGCGCGAGCGGCAAAACGGCAGCCTTCGCTACAATACACCGCTTAACTTCGGCTTTTCGTACGAGGTGGCTGATAACTTTCAAATCGGTGGAGGTTATTTCTATGGCTCAGAATTTGGGTTTCGTGCAACGCTGACGCTGGATCCATTAGCGCCCGAACCGCCGCAGCGACTTGGTACCCCCCCTTTAGAACCGACTATCCGGTCATCTGAAAACAGCAACGCCGCCGTTCTTGCTCTTCTGCAACAAAAAACCGGCTTCTATACGACCTCATCACTGAAAACTGTGGTTCAAACAGGTCATACAAGTTCCGCACGACCCGAACTTCCCGAGGTACTGTTTTCCGACATCACCCTCAAACACTTGGTGATCGATGACGTGGAGACTTTTGGGGACGATCTTGTCATCGACACCGACGCGGGCTTGGAGCCGACATGCAGCGATCTGGGGGATGTTTTGCGCGCGGCCCATGACGCAGGCTTTAAAAATGTGGCGCTGTCCTCGCGCTCAAGCACCAAAATACAAACATGCACAGCGAATTCGCCGCAATATATCAGCGCAGATTTCAGGCAAGAGGATCGATACGCAGACAAGGCCGATAGCTCTCATACAGCAGACTCCAATATTCTGGCAGACGCGATATCAACCGGCAGTCCTTCGACCGGCGAAATAAGCAGCGATCCTTTGGCGATAGAGAAAAGCGTTATATCCGCCGCAAAAGAGCAAAACTTAACCGTCACGGCGTTCGAGATTTCACAGTCCGAAGCCGATGTGGCGTTTTTTAATGGCAACTACCGCACAGATGCCGAGGCTATGGGAAGAATTGTCAGGATTCTCATGGCCAAAACGCCTAGTACCGTCGAGGTATTTCGCATTGTGAGCACTGCAAGCAATCTGCCTATTCTATCCGTTACCTTGAGTCGATCGGATATTGAACGGCAGATAAACCTTTACGGTACTGCCGAAGAACTCCTTCCGCTGAGCAAAATTCAGGCAGCCGACGAGAGCGATCCTCTAATTGCCAACAATAGCATCGATAAATATCCGACGTTCAACTACTCGATCTCCCCCGGGTACCGGCAGTCGCTGTTTGATCCAGACGATCCGTATAGATTCGAGATCTACGCGAACTTAAGCGCTGACACATACTTGACGCGACATTGGAACATTGGCGCAAACTTAGAGTATAACATCTACAACACTTTCGATATTACGAGAATGAGCAACAGCGTGCTTCCGCACGTTCGTTCAGACTTCGCCCTTTATTACAAACATGGTTTGAACGGCATCGATTATCTGCAGACTAGTTATTTCGACAAACCTGCACCTGATCTGTATGTTTTCGCGCGCGCAGGTCTGCTTGAAAGTATGTTCGCCGGGGTTGGCGGCGAATTTCTTTGGCAACCGGAAGGCCAAAGATGGGCATTTGCCGGCGCGCTATATGCGGTTCAACAGCGCGGATATAACCGCCTCTTCGATATGCTGCCCTATAAAGTTATTACCGGGCATGTCGGGCTGTATTACAATTCTCCATTCAAGGGACTCGATTTCGGGCTATTTGTAGGACGCTACCTGGCGGGAGATTACGGGGCCACGTTCCGTGTCACGCGACGCTTCGATAGCGGGGTGGAAATCGGCTTCTACGCAACGCTTACGAATGTTCCTTTCGATAAGTATGGCGAAGGCTCTTTTGACAAGGGCTTTATCATTCGTATTCCGGTGGACAACCTTTTGCCGGTCAACACTCAGGACAATATGATTCTCGACTTTACCCCCCTCACCCGGGACGGCGGTCAAATGCTAGACAATGAGCTTTCTATCTATGGTGCAGTTCAACGCTCTAGCGAGGGAGAACTGTTGAACCACTGGGGAGAGGTTCTCAGACCGTGAAGGAAAAGCGCCTGAGCACGAAATGCAGTCGCCGAACACTATTGATATCGGCGGGGGCACTTACAGTCTCGGGGTGTAACGCCCCCTACGGGCTGGACTATGGGACAATTAAAAAGATCGTTGCGGTCTCAACCGGTATAGAAGACCCGCCTGGCGTTACGCTATCGCAAGCTTCAGCAATTCCCTTCAGCTCAATCGGATATAGAATTGGAAAATCAGGTGAAGGGATGCTGGTGCTCGCCAGTAAAACCAATGATCAATTGTTTTGGACGTCGGCAGATCGGATAGCGCTCATTACGGCAACGGGCCGCATCGTGAAAACGGGGGGGCTTCGCTGGAATTTGTCTGATACTGTTTTCCCTGAGCCTGACCCACTAGGAGATATCTTGAACCTTTCGGCTCCCTTAGTCCGGGCACGTCGGCTGGCCGACTTTCGAGACATTGGAAAGTTTTCGGTGACAATTAATACTGAATTGACGCGTATAGGGCCGCAACCCATTACAGTCTTGGGAAGCGAGATCTCGACTGTAGCTTTTGTGGAGCGCTGCGAAGCTAGAGAATTCGATTGGTCGTTCGAAAATCAATTTTGGGCAGACAGTGATTCCGGATTCATCTGGAAGACATTCCAGACTATCCACCCCAATCTCGATCCAATTACGACCGAAGTATTTCGTCAGCCAGCTTGAATAGGCTGACGCAAAATATCATCGACACACGCATAGAAAGAAAAAGGCGGCACCCCAAAGTGCCGCCTCTTCGGAATCTAACGGGCCCTTAGTGCGTGCCGGTTGTTCCAGTGCTGCTTCCACCGCCACCGCAGCTCGATTGCCCGGGCGCGCATGTCGTAGTTGTTCCATGCCCATTGCCCCCGTTACTCGCAACCGCGACAACGCCAACGACAACCAGCACGCCGCCAATCCACGCGTAGACCGGAACCCCGGCCATCGATTCCGCGGTTTTGACACCAGCGGCACCACCAGGAGCAAGCGGCGCAGCCGCGTACGCAACTGGGGCCGACATCAAAGCCGCACCAGCCATAAGAGAAATCAGTGCCCGCTTCACTTTAAGCTCCTTTCAAATTGTCCCCACGTTCCTATCGGCGAAGGTAGCATCAGTCAAGCCAAGCTACTCTACCGCCAAAAGAAACCCCGCGGCTGGTTTGCACAGGCGCGGTTAACAGAAGCGAAGATAAACCGGCCTTTCGCGAATTGGCAATAGACAGACCCACCCAGGCTTGCTCTTTCGGGCCCATATCTCTTGTTTCGTAGCCCTTGTGTTTTTTGGGTTACGGTCGAACCTGACTTTCAAATGAGCATCAACACATTGTTAATAAAAGGTTTTTCAACCCGTCTGAATACTCGTGTTTGGGCTAAATAGCACAGCAAGGACAAACATGCAGTGGCGAAGGCTGGACATGCCATCAACCAAATCCGCCACGAACCGATTCGATTCTCCGCAGAACATGACGTACTCCTGCTGGGAGTTGCGGCGGTTCAACCGTGATCCGATGAAGCACCTCAATCAGCACGAAAAGGCTCAGACTGATATTGGAATGGAGCAAATCGTTCGAAATCGGCCAAAAGCAATTATTCTCTCTGCCGCTTCGGGATACGGAGGGGGCGAACGAAGTCTTGAAATGCTTTTATCTCTTCTTGCCCACGATTACGAACTCCATTTGCTGATAGAAAATCGACGGCATTTATCCCGTTGCCAACATCTACTCACAGGTACCGACGCAAAGATCACGCCCCTACCGATTTGGTATCGGCCATTGCAAATACTGCATGCAATCGTCTGGCTACTACGGAGATGGCGACTGAAGCCGGACTTCATTTTAACGAACACGAATAAAAGCGCCTTTGTTGTTGCCCTTGTCTCGCGACTTCTTCCGCGAGTTGGGAAAAAGGCAAATGTCTATGTCAGAGACTTCCAATGGAAGCAGCTGAACTTTATCGCCAAAAGCCTCAAACGCTCTCTATTTCTCGTTCCGAGTCCAGAACTCGTCGAATACAACGGCTATCTAGCGGACCATTTACGCCCCAGAGGGCCTGCGCGTTGGGCTGTTGTTCCAAACGCCGCGTCGATAGAGAGAACAGAGAATCCTGCGGCCCTTCCAGAGCAACTTGTCGGGATGCGATACATATTGAGCCTCGCAACAATAACGAGATGGAAAGGCCAAGAATACGCTATTGAAGCCCTAGGGATGCTGCCCTCAGATATCCATCTCGTTATCTCCGGCGATGTGGCCGATCAATCTTATCTCGATCAGCTAATTGCGATGGCCTCTACGCTGGGGCTCGGTAATCGCGTGCACTTCCTCGGTTTTCAAGATGACCCGACTAGCCTTCTTCAAAACGCCATATGTGTAGCGATTACCTCGGTATCACGACACGGGGGGCCAGAGACGTTCGGTAGAGTTGTGATCGAAGCGTGGATGCATTCTACACCGGTCGTTTCGTTTGAGACCGGTGGGCCCAAACATCTAATAGCTGCGGGCGCTACAGGCTTTTTCGCTCCCGAGTTCGATGTCAGCGCTCTTGCCGCCGCTATCCGATGGATAATAGACAATCCAGATGGCGCCGCTGCCATCGCGAAAAGGGGAAACCACGAAGTCCGGGACCGATACGAACGAGAAAAGATTTACGAGTTGCTCTTAGAGATTGTCCGGGATAACGAGACCAAAAGCCTCGCACCGGCAACGTCACTTCGATAGATGGCTCGCTATCATCGGATTCCATTTCGCCAAGTAATCAGCACTAAGTCCCGTGCGCCCCAATATGCTCACCAGCTAGCCCGATAAAGCACATAACATAAAATGAATCGTCGTCCTTTAATCTATGTAGATGCCCGCATGATCGATGCTTCGGGTATCGGCGTTTATTTGAAAAACGTTCTGAGCCGATTAATTTCGATTTCTGGGTGGAACTTTATAGTTCTTGGCAATCAAGCTATTTTGTCAAAATTCGATTGGCTTAAAAGTGAACGGATCGCCATTGTATCTGTATCGGCGCAGATATATTCCCTACGAGAGCAATTTGAACTGGCGCGAAGCATCTCCACAGAGGCCAGTCTTTTTTGGGCGCCTCACTACAACGCACCTTTGTTTTGCCACGTGCCGCTTGTCGTGACGATACACGACGTAGCGCATTTGGCGTTGCCCGATATCTTCCGCAGTTTCCCCCAAAAAGCATATGCAAAGACTATGCTGACTGCGGTGCGATGGCGAGCGGAACACATCATGTTCGACTCTGATTTCACAAAGAATGAATTCGAAAAACTGGTAGGAGTACCGGCAGGAAAGCAATCGGTTGTGCACTTGGGTCTTGACGATAGTTGGCGGGATATAGCGCTGCGGGAAACGCAAAAAGAAAAATTCATCATCTATGTCGGCAATATGAAGCCGCACAAGAATGTAGGAGCGCTAGTTAAAGCTTTCGACAGCATTCGCGACAGAATCCCCCACAACTTGCTTATTGTTGGGAAACGAGAGGGCTTTCTTGTTGGAGATCACACTCTGCGAGAGGTTTTCGATCGCAACGACGCGAGAATTGTTTTCACTGGACCGGTCTCAGATGAAGAGCTCCACCTGCAAGTCGCCAGGGCAGAACTATTGGTCTTGCCGTCCCTTTACGAAGGATTCGGCCTCCCGCCCCTCGAGGCAATGGCCTGCGGTTGTCCAGTTGCCGTGTCAAATCGTGCGTCGCTGCCAGAAATATGCGCTGATGCAGCGATTTATTTCGACCCCACGGATGTCGGCCAGATCGCAGCAGCAATTATATCTTCTCTCACCGATCAGGATCTCGCACAACACCTCAAAAAGCGTGGCCTTGAGCGTTCTGCGACTTTCAATTGGGACAGCGTTGCTCGCAATGTTCATCGTATCATGAGCGACCACATTATGTAGGTATCGGTTTAGAGCAAAGGATATCCCTTCGCTACCCTATCCATATCGGACGAGGCCATCTCGTTAATCAAAGACGCGATAGGAGTCGAAGCGGTCCAACCGAGATTTTTCTGTGCTTTGGACGCATCTCCGATGAGTATTTCGACTTCCGAGGGCCGGAAGTATTCACGATCCACGACGACGATGCGTTTGCCGCTGCGCTTTTCGACACCGACTTCGCTCGCTCCCTCGCCCTCAAAATATAAATCGAACCCCATAGCCTCTCCAGCCAAACGAACAAAATCGCGGACAGTAGTTGTAACGCCAGTTGCAAGCACATAGTCATCGCCTTTGACCTGCTCAGTCATCAACGCCATGCCGCGAACATAGTCTCTCGCGTGTCCCCAATCACGCTTGGCATCCAAATTTCCCAATCTCAGAATATCGCGCAAGCCATGACGGATTTGCGCAAGATGAGCTGTGATCTTCCGTGTCACGAACTCCAATCCGCGAAGCGGCGACTCGTGGTTAAAAAGAATTCCTGAAGATGCGTGCAGACCGTATGCCTCGCGATAATTGACCGTAATCCAATGACCGTAGAGCTTCGCTACCCCATAGGGGCTACGAGGATAGAAGGGGGTCCTTTCGCTTTGAATCGGTTCGACAATCTTGCCGAACATTTCGGAAGTGGACGCCTGATAAAAACGGGTCTCAGGAGAATAATGGCGGATTGCTTCTAAAAGACGAAGGACGCCCAGCGCATCGATCTGCGTAGTAAGAACTGGCTGCTTAAATGATGCCGCTACAAAACTCTGAGCACCCAAATTATAGATACGATCAAATTTATAGCTACGAACTACGTCAGTTACGTTAGCGTCTTCCAGAAGATCGAAGGGAATCAGCTTCACGCGATCGGCAATATTCAAATGTTCCAGGCGCCACAAATTAGGTGTCGAGGTGCGGCGCATTCCGCCCAACACCTCCATCCCAGAATCCAATAAATATTTTGCAAGATATGCCCCATCCTGCCCAGATATACCTGTCACCAAAACACGCTCTTGCATCGATCAATTCCTTAGGCCTGCTCCTTCGACCGTCGCCAACGCGAGAGTTGACACTTGAGCATCCAATTAACGATTGCGAGGAGATTCGCGGGCCTCTCTCCGCCATTTCTCATGCTCTGTCAAGAATTGGCATCTGACTCGCGTTTGGCCTGCCATCGATCAAAGGCCGCCATCACAAATGATCTAAACTGTTCGCGAAAGCGAACGGTCGAAAACCTTTCGGCGTTTGCCCGACAGGCTTCCGGTCGAATGGGTTCAGACAAGGCCTCAAATTCCAAAACAGCCTCCACAAGGGATTCCACCGTCTGCAATGGAAAAAAAAGGCCGGTTCTACCTCCCTTGTTTTCCGGACTGCCGGCGATGGTTTCCAGAGATCCACCTTTTCCATAAGCAATGACCGGCGTCCCACAGGCTTGGGCTTCTAACGGTGCGATCCCAAAGTCTTCTTCGGCAGCAAATATAAAAGCTTTAGCGCGCGAAACGTAATCTCGAACGGCCTTGAAGGGCTGTTCACCCAGAAAGAGTATATTTCGCGAGGCTTCCCACTCACGCGCCATCCGCTCCGTTCCTGAGCCAATCACCACAAGCCTGCGCTCCGGCATTTTAGCAAATGCCTCCACAATCAGATCGATCCGTTTGTAAGGCACCATTCGCGAAACAGTGACGTAGTAATCGCCCTTTTGGATTTCCAACTCAAAACCGTCGATGTCTACTGGAGGATATATTATTTCCGAGCGCCGCCTATAAACACGTTCGATACGCCGAGCGATAAATTTCGATATGGCGATAAACTCATCGACGCCGTTAGCGGTCCGAGCGTCCCAAATTCTAAGTTTGTGCAGCATCCATCGCGCCACAGCGGATTTGAGGCCCGACAAAAGGCCCGCTTCTTTCAAATATTGATGCTGTAAATCCCAAGCATAGCGGATTGGCGAATAGCACATGCAGATGTGCAGTTGATCCGGGCCCGTTATAACCCCTTTTGCAACTGCGTGGCTGCTACTAATGACAAGATCGTAAGAGGAAACATCTAGCTGCTCGATTGCGAGCGGCATGAGCGCGAGATATTGCCGAAACCACTTAGACGAAAACGGAAGGTTCTGGATGAAAGTGCTTTTCGAGCGCTTTTCCTGAAGAAATCTGCGCTCCCCTGTGGGGATAAAATCTACGACAGAATATAAATCGCAATCGGGAAAGCAGGCTATCATTTGCTCCAGCACGCGTTCCGAGCCCGCGTAGTTCACCAGCCATTCATGTACTATCGCGACTTTCATCTTCCCTCTACGCTCACGCTCACTTGCTTGAGAGCCGTTTGCTGCGAACGGCTCGCTCAATTGCCTCAAAATCTCAGCTGAACGGCGAATTCAGAACGCGCCTTTTCCGGAGAGAACAATCCACGCAGTCTGAATGAGAATTACGAAATCATACCAAAGCGACCAGTTGAGAATATACCACTCGTCATAACTCACACGATCGCTGTAGGTCGTATCGCTTCGTCCACTGATCTGCCATAGCCCGGTGAGGCCAGGCCTAACGCGCTTATACAGTTCAGCGGCGGGCCCGTAAAACTGCACCAGCTCCTGTTCCACAACCGGTCGAGGACCAACAAGGCTCATTTCGCCCTTCAGCACATTCACCAGTTGCGGAATTTCATCCAGACTGGTGCGGCGCATGAACTTACCTATCTTGGTTACGCGAGGGTCATCTCGTAACTTGAAGGTCCTCATATATTCTGCATACAGAGCTGGATTTTCTTCGCGCCATCGCTCCAACTTCTCTTTTGCATCCGTAGCCATAGTTCGAAATTTGATGCACCGAAAATTTCGTCCGCCGCGGCCTATCCTGGGCTGCGAAAAAAATATGGGGCCTCCGTCATCCAATTTAATGGCGAGAGCGATCGCCAAAAGAAAAGGCGAAAAAAGTGCGAGCAAAAGAATCGGTCCAACCAAATCGACGATTCGCTTTGCAGCACGGCTCGGAACCCGAGCCAAATTGTTCCGCAACTGCATCAGCAAGATATCTTTGCCGAAGAGATAGTTGGTGCTTAGCCCAAAGAGCGGCAAGCCTCGTAAGAATGGAATAATGGCCACGTTTATATTGGCCCCGATAAGCCTCTGAATGACTTCACCGGTCTCTGGCCCCTGTGCGTCTTCCGCCGCGACAAGAGCCTGCCTGCAGCCCAATTCTAATAAGCTCCCAGAGACCGATTCAGAACCCGCCGATTGAACGATTTGCAGCCCGGAGAACATCGATGGAATAGGCACTCCCGCTTCGCCAACCACGAGATAGCGCACATCAAAGCCGAGCGAGAGCGTCCCTTTGAGGCCGGAATAGGCATCGCGCGCATTACGACCAGTACCAATTAGAGCGGTGGGGATTTGCCATATTCCACAGCGGCTCATCAGCCAACGTGCAAATTGTCGGTAAAGAGGTAGGGCAGGGACAAGGAATAACCAACTTGCAACAAGAGGCGCATAAAGCGTGGACTTGCCCAAAAACGCAACAAGCAAAAAGTCGGGTATCGCAGCGAGTGCGAGCGTGCTTGTCGTAGCCCTAGCGCCATCCCAAAACAGTTGGCGGCGACCGTAGTCACCGAAGATATATCGTGCCGCGATGAAGACGGCCCCCATAATTGCGTAGACGTCGACCGGGGGCAAAGAATTAGGGGTTCGAATTGGCCCTAAGACGATCTCTGGCATCTGCTCGCCAAAGCGGAATAAAAAGTAACCAGTTGCGAATGCTAGTATGTCGGCTGAAACAAGGGCGGCGAGCCTTGTCATAGCCCGCAAAAACAGAGCATAAGGACGCACCATTGGAGAAGCATGCACACCGACCGACTCTATGGCGGTCATCGTTTAGACTCTCCCCAAGCGCTATCCATGGACCAATAGCAAATTCCGAACCGTCAAGACAATGCACTTTTCCAATTGAAATTCAACAACTTAGCTGATTTTACCGCCAAGCCGATAATGATTGAATCCCCAATTGCAGGCTAACGTCGCGGGACGCAAATTCATCACCTCCCGCAAGATCGTTGGAAACGTCGGAAGCCTGGGTCAAGATAATAGCGGTTGTCCGCGAAACCTAGCCGAGAAGAGGCTAGGAAACATTACGACTCGACGATGCGGCGTTCGGCCAGATTTCGTGGCCCTTTATTTCCCGTCTGCAACGCCTGCGAAAATACAGCAAAAGGCACAAATAGCGGGAAAAGATAGGTGGTTATAAGAACCATTCCTGCAGCGGCCCAGATAATCAGATAATATCCAGCGGCGACGCGGTTTTCACGCAGCGCCCCCGTGATCGTCTCGATCATGGTCGCGGCAAACAGAGCAGCACCTATAACACCCCAGACAACAAACACATGGAGATACTCATTTTCGATGTAGCCATAGAAAGCGCCTAATCCGAAAATTAAATCGATGGGCGATTCCATGTATTTGAACAGCTCGGTAAATTCCAAGACGCGAACATGGAATGTCCCACCTGATCGGAGCGAAGTCTTTCCGCCCTCCATCAAAGCCAATATCTCCCCACTCCTGTATTGATAAATGAATTCGAGTGCCTGGAGCGTTGTCGGCGCATAACGAAGCATCAGAAAATATGCCGTTACAGCCAAAATCACCAAAGCAAAAAGGGAAGCAAATGCGATTGTTACGACAAATAGCGGCCTGCGCCGGACCTGTGTGCCCAAGTAAAATATTCCGAGCATAGCCAAGCAAGTGATCCCGCTCGCGGTCGCGTTGCCCAAAACGCCAAGGACTAGCACGAATAGCACACACACAGTTCTAAGATGCGTTCTCGGCATAAAATTGAAATAGGCGACGACCGCCATCAGCAACATTAATGCATCTGAAGTAGGATAACCGTTGCTGATACGACCAGGCTGTGGCCTGAACGTCGCCATAAAAGGAAAATGATAGAAATAAGCGACGATATTAAAAATGGAAAAAAAAATGCAAAGATAAACAAACAGCTTGGCGATAGGTTCTCGATCGTCAGCATACGTGTGAAAATAGATTCTCATGGAATAGGCAAGAAGGCAAAAATATATCATTCGCAGATAGAAGGCCCATGAAAAACTCGATCCGCGATTGAGCGCCATGCCATACGGCACTACACTGCTGTAGAATGTGATTGGCAACGTTATCAGGACAAAAAGCAATAACCATCCATAAGCGCTGTAGCGCAAAAATGTACGATCAACGACCCACTTTTCCCGCATCAATAAGGACGCGAAAAAAAGGATTATGACGACGTCCTTGATTCTGGAGACGCCTTCCGAAAAAAGGAAGTTACTGCGATCCGACTCGAAAACGGAAAGCAGAAGAAGAAAACGCAATAATATTTGAGGCCATTCTACCGGGGCAGAAGGCGCGGCCGTGCTGAAATGCTCAGGGTGAGCTAGCGCCATGAGCGCAACAAAAACATCCAACCTATCGGAAACAGCAGGCCAAACAGAATGCCTACGATCAACGTACCCTTAACAGAAGGGTAGATTGGAAAATCGGTTGTCTCGATCGGTATAAAATTCAAGGTTGTAATTCTGTTATTGGCCAATGAAGCCTCAGCCGTCATCTCGACCGCGATTTTTTGGATCACGGCGTCTCGCAACGAAGTCTCGCTAACGCGCATTAGCTGGTTCTGCAAGCCTTCGATCGTTTGCTTTACATAAGAAATCATTTGAGCACGAACGAGTTCGTCAGATCTGTTAAGGATGAAGTTCAACATCGCGCGATCTTTGCTGGGATGGCGAGATTTCATTTCGAGCAAAATGCTTCCGTCTGAATTTCGGGTAATTTTTATCCGACCAGTCAGCGTGTTTTGAAGATCGTCTATTGTCGGACCATTCCAGTCCGGGTATCCGGCAATCCAGCGAATGAAATTGATCCCGCTCTTTGCAAGCCCCATCGGACCGGACGGCACATGCCAGCTCTTGGTTTGCTCATCCCACATATCGGAAAAAACATATTTCCGAGCATCCATCTTTTTGTCGAGTTCTTCATATACCGCTTTATTTTGGAGGCTGCTCTCGAATAGCACTCCGAAATCGACACTGTTGGGCTGCAAAAGCGATGATAGCCCCGATCCCCCCGATTGAGGCTGGGCGCTGAGCCAATCAGGCACCGGGATTAGCTCGGCGGTGATTCCATATGAATGTGGGGAAACGATCAGATACAGAACGCCAAGCAAGAAACCAACCAGACCATATACCAGGACGCGGATCGAATTTTTTCGGATATCTCTCGCGATATCGTTCAATCGCAATGGCTTTGCTTTGTGATCGCCCGGCCCTTCTATTGTCGGGCGAGCGATTCGGGTGAGTGTTGAACTCCAATTTCTAAATTTGCCCATTCCCCACGAATCGCTTCTTGCGTCTAACACGTTGATTTACCAATGCTAAGTTTCAAAGGCCGAACCTTACGTGAAGTGCGTATTCGCGCGCAACTAAGTCCTCTTCGCGATTGAGCCGCTCGTCAACCGGAAGAAGCGCAAGTTATGTGATGCCGATATAGAGCGCTCTGCCGACCTCGAATTCTCTTGTTGGGGCGAGCACAGTTTAGGATGTCAGAAGATCTGGCGCGAGACAATGCAATAGACGAACGTCCGAAGAACGGCATTAATTCTACGTCAGATACCCCTCCGTGGCCGCTTCCAATCGGCGACAGAACCAAGTGCGGCCTCAATGATCATGTCCTGGGTAGCCGTATCCAGGTCCGGATGCATCGGAAGGCTGATCACAGTCTTGGAGATGTGATCACTGACCGGCGTTGGAGCGGAGGGAAATTTAGAATAGCCTTTTTGTTGCGAAAGCGGCGTTGGATAATAAATCGCTGTGGGCACCCCTTTCTCTTTGAGCCTCATCTGAAATTTCTCGCGATGCGAAACTTGGATCGTATATTGCGCCCAGGTCGATTTTGCACCGTCAATGACATACGGAACGCGGATATTGTTTGAGGCCCGGAACGCAGCGCTGTAGCGTTGTGCTACTTTCTCCCGCATCTCGATTTCTTCCGGAAACACTTTCAACTTTTCGAGCAAGATCGCGGCCTGGATAGTGTCGAGCCGAGAGTTTACACCGATGCGGACATTTTCGTAACGGTCGCTGCCCTGCCCGTGCATGCGAATAGAACGCAACAGTTCGTCCAGCGATGCATCATTGGTGAACACGGCACCACCGTCGCCATAGCAACCCAGTGGCTTGGCGGGGAAGAAGCTAGTTGCAGCCGCATCGCCAATGCCGCCGGAGCGGCGTCCGTCGAGCAATCCGCCGAACCCTTGCGCGGCATCGCAAAGAAGCTGCAATTTCTCGCGACGGGCAATTAGCTCCAGCTTGCGGTAATCAGCCGGTTGTCCAAAAAGGTCGACCGGCATGATCGCACACGGCTTGAGTCTGCCTTCGCGCTTTACCAGCGCGATCGCCTCTTCGAGGCTCGCCGGATCCATATTGTAGGTATCTTCGAGAACATCGACAAAGACTGGCTCTGCACCCACGAGCGCTACAACTTCCGCAGAAGCTGCAAAGGTAAAAGCTGGTACGAAAACCGCGTCACCGGGGCCGATGCTCCATGCACGCAGCACGATTACTAGAGCATCGGTGCCATTAGCGCAGGTAACGCAATGCTGCGTGCCGGCAAATTCAGCAAGACGCTTTTCAAGCTCGGCAACTTGCGGCCCCAGAATCCATTGACCGCCTTCAACAGCGGCCTGGATAGCTTTGTTGAGCGGCTCGCCGAGGCGGCGGCGCTGCGCCTGTAGATCGATAAACGCAATAGGAGCGGTCAAGACGGAACTCTTTTTTGGGGGAAGCCCTCGGGTTCTAGGCAACGCCGCGAGACAGCGCAATCCTTGCGGACGCAACAA
Organism: Rhizomicrobium sp.; assembly: GCA_036569005.1. Classification (GTDB taxonomy): domain Bacteria; phylum Pseudomonadota; class Alphaproteobacteria; order Micropepsales; family Micropepsaceae; genus Rhizomicrobium. The sequence continues at coordinate 145,681 of DATCRK010000043.1, forward strand.
AATATTTCCGAAAAAGACGTGAGAATCTGGTGTTTTTCAATGGAAATCCCGCGATTTCGGGACCACGCGAACATTGCGTGGGTGGCGGTTGAGATGTTTCGCGGCCTGGGAGCGGAACGACGGAGCGTCGATATCATCCTCCGACAGGCGGTCCAGCTCCGCAGTGCGGTCGATGATGCGTTCGGCGACCAGATGGACGACATCGTCCTTGCTTCGCTGCACCATGCCTTCCACGACTAGCAAACGGCCACTCATGATCTCGCGGCGGAATTCCTTCACGAGATCCGGCCAGACCACGATATTGGCAATGCCCGTTTCGTCGCTGAGGGTGATGAAGACAACCCCGGCATCGCCTGGCATTTGGCGCGTAAGAACAATGCCGGCGCAGCGGACCTTCTCGCCATCACGCGACACCGGAAAAGGATAATCGGCCGGGCTGGAAATATAGCGGCAATCGTCGACGCCTTCGTTCCGGAACAGATCGCGCAGGAAGGCCATCAAATGCGCACGCAAGGAGAAACGCTGCATCTGATAATCCGCCAGCACATGTTCGCTGAGCGGCATCGCCGGCAGCGCAGCGATCTCCTCTTCCGGCTGTTCTTCGACATATTGAGCTGCGAAGAGCGGAAGGTTTTCGGTATCCGCGAGGCGGCGCACTTCCCAAAGGATCTCGCGGCGATCCTTGTTCAGGGACTGGAAACAGTCGGCTTCCGCCAGAATGATCATGGCGCGTTTGGGCAATCGCGCCTTGCGAGCGATACTTTCCACGCCGCTGAAGCTATTGCCGCGAGCACCGATCAGAACATTGGTCCACTTCTCGCTGAAGCCATCAATCTGGCGAAAGCCAAGGCGCAGCGCCAAACCGCCTCTTCCATCTGATTCCAGAAGATTGTCCCATTCACTCCGGTTCACGTCGACGGGGCGCACTTCTACGGCATGCTCGCGTGCATCACGCACGATCTCGGCCGGTGCATAGAAACCCATGGGCTGTGAATTCAGCAAAGCGCAAGCAAATGCCGCGGGATGATACTTCTTGATATAAGCAGAAACATAGACGAGCAGTGCGAAACTGGCTGCGTGGCTCTCGGGAAATCCATAGGAGCCGAAACCCTCGATCTGCTTGAAGCAGCGTTCAGCAAAATCCTGCTCGTAGCCGCGCGCTATCATGCCGCCGACAAACTTATCTCTAAATTTGTCGATAGTCCCGAGATTGCGGAATGTCGCCATTGCACGCCGCAATCCGTTCGCTTCTGACGGCGTGAATTTCGCCGCGACGATGGCAAGCTTCATGGCCTGCTCCTGAAAGAGGGGAATCCCAAGCGTCTTTCCGAGCACACCGTGCAATTCTTCGGGCAAGCCATGTTCGGGGGCAGGCGCGGGATAGATAACAAGTTCCTCGCCTGCCCGCCGGCGCATATAGGGATGCACCATGCCGCCCTGGATGGGGCCGGGACGCACAATCGCAACCTCGATGACGAGATCATACAGATTTTTCGGCTTCATCCGTGGGAGCATGCTCATCTGCGCACGGCTCTCGACCTGAAATACGCCGATGGCATCGGCCTTCTGCAACATCTCATATACGGCCGGATCGGTGGCCTGCATGTTGAGAGCAAGAGGCTTGTTTTCATGCGTCTGGATAAGATCGAACGCCTTGCGGATGCAGGTGAGCATGCCCAGCGCCAGTACATCGACCTTCATCATGCGGATGGCATCGATGTCGTCTTTGTCCCATTCGATGAAGTGACGGTCTTCCATCGTCGCGGGGCTGACGGGCACGAATTCGTCCAGCCGATCGTCCGTCAGAACGAAACCTCCGACATGCTGCGAGAGATGGCGCGGAAAGCCGATCAGCTCGTTGGCGGTTTTCACGGCGCGAGCGATCATAACATTGAACGGATTGTGCAGGCCCTGGCGCACCTGCGCTTCGCTCAGATTGCTGCCCCAGCTTCCCCACACGCCGCTGGCAAGATCGGCGGCAATATCCTCCGTCAGCCCGAATACCTTGCAGGTCTCGCGAATAGCGCTGCGCGGCCGATAATGAATGACGGTGGCAGCCAGCGCGGCACGATGATGGCCGTAACGCCTATAAACATATTGGATGACTTCTTCGCGGCGCTCATGCTCGAAATCGACATCGATGTCCGGCGGCTCCTTGCGCTCCTCGCTGACGAAGCGCTCGAACAGCAGATCCATCTGAACCGGATCGATGGACGTGATGCCGAGCATATAGCAGACGGCAGAGTTCGCAGCCGAGCCGCGACCCTGACATAGAATTGGCGGCTCTCCCGTATCTTCCTTTATTCCTTCCCGCGCGTAGTGAACGATGTCGTGCACGGTGAGGAAATATTCGGCGATCTCCAGCTTCCGGATAAGCGCGAGTTCCTTTTTCAGAATCTCGCGGACGTTATCGGGAATGACACCGTGATAACGCTTCTCTGCGCCGGCCCATGTGAGATCTTCCAGATGTCCTTGCGCGATCTTGCCGGGTGGGACCGGCTCGTGTGGGTAGTTGTATTTGAGATCATCGAGCTTGAAGGTGATCCGACCAGCGAAGCGGAGAGTTTCCGCAATCGCTTCCGGCGCGGCTGCAAACAAGGCAGACATTTCCCCGGGCGTCTTCAGATGACGCTCGGCATTCGTTTCCAGCAATCGCCCGGCTTCATCCAGCGTGACGCCTTCGCGGATGCAGGTGACGACATCCTGCAACTCGCGGCGTTCGTGCGTATGATAGAGCGCGTCGTTGGTGGCGATGAGAGGAACGCCGGCGCGGCGCGCTATCTGCTTCCATTTCAGAAGACGGCGCTGATCATCGCCGCGATGCGGCATGGAGACACCGAGCCAGACGCGGTCAGGAGCGGTAATAGCCAGCTTTTCAACAAGCGCCTGAATCTCCTCGAAATTCGCCTGAAGGTTGTTTTTATAAATATGGGGGGGAGGGTGTCCCCCTCCCTCTTCTTTCAAGGCCAAGTCCTTGTTCCAGAAGCGCTTTGGCGGCTCTGCCTTGAACGCCGTGCGACTGGGATGCGGGGGCATCACGACCAGCAACAGGCCTTCCTGCCACTTCAGCAGATCGTCCAAGGTGAGGATGCACTCGCCTTTCGGGGCACGCAGCTTGCCCGTGCTCAGCAGACGGCAGAGGCGGCCATAAGCTTTGCGATCGGTCGGATAGGCGAGGATGTCCGGCGTGCCGTCCACGAAGACGAGACGGCAACCAATGAGTTGTTTCGTGATCGGCTGGCTTTTCTCCTTCAGTTCTTCGAAAGCGGAGTACATGCGTACGACGCCGGCCAGCGTGTTGCGGTCGGCGATGCCGATGGCGGCATATCCAAGCAGTCCTCCCATTTGTGCAAATTCCTTCGGGTGCGATGCACCGCGCAGGAACGAGAAGTTCGTGGTGACGCCGATCTCCGCATAGGCACTCATGCGAAAACCCCATGCAGATACCAGCGCGGTGTCTCGACTTCGCGCGCATAAAGACCGTCACGGTAAAGCCAGAAACGGTTGCCGTTCGTATCCTCCACGCGGAAGTAATCGCGCGTCGGTTGCGGCGTCACATGCCGCCACCATTCCATGGCAATGCGCTCCGGCCCTTCGGCCAACACGACATCATGCTGCACACGCCGCCAGCGGAAGCGACGCGGCGGACCGGCGGGAACGGTCGCGATGGCTTCGACCTCTTCCGGCTTCGCCAGCAGGCGCAACGGACGGCGCGGCGCTTCTTCTTTGCGCCGGACTTCCCAGGTGGATTTCGTGCCGCGAGCTTCCTGCGCCGGCACTGCGAGTCCGGCGGCTTCGGGGACATGCGTATCATTGGGTTGAAAAGCGAGAACACGATGCGCGCCAAAGCGGGCGGACAGGCGATCCACCAGGAAACGAATTTCGCGCTCGGCATTGAGGTCGGCGTTGAAATCGGCAAGCGCGGATTCGCAACGCTGCGTGCGGCCGGCGGAAAGACGGATGAGATCGAAGCCGAAGCCCGGATCGAGCGGATCGGCCAGCGCATCCAGCTTTTCGCGGAACAGGCGCTCGATGACCCCGGGCTCGCGGGTGGGCGATCCGGTTTCCACGGCGATATGCATGACGGCACCGTCGGCGCGGAAGAACGCCGCTTCCAGACGACGCGCACCCTCGCCGCGCTGCTCCAACGCTTCGGCCAATGTCTCCGCCAACGAGACGAGCGTTGCGCGAATTACGTCTTCGGTGGCGACGGGATCGGGAAAGTTCCGCTCCGCGCTGTAATCGGGGAGCGGGATGCGCGGCGAGATCGGCCTTTCGGTTTTGCCGAGCGCGGTTTCCAGCGTGAACACCATCGCCGAGCCGAAACGGGCGGTGAGTTCCCGGCGGTCGCGATGGGCTACCTGCCCTATCGTCTTCAAACCCGCGCGGCGGAAGGCATGGGTTGTTACGGGATCGAGAAACAGCGCCTCGATCGGGAAAGGCGCGGTGATCTTCATTTCGTCGCCGGACGGGACGATCAGACCGTCGCGGTGGCGGGCGCAGGCGCGTGCAGCCATCGCGGTTCCGGCCAGTGCGCCGCGAACAGCGAAACCCTGCGCGCGCAAAGCGGCAAGGATGCGGTCGAGCAGCGACTTCTCGCCGCCGAAAAGATGTGTGGCGCCGGTGACATCCAGCAGAAGCGCGCGCGGGGGATCGAGCGCGACGAAGGGTGTGAAGAGGTCACACCAGTCGGCGATGCGCTCCAGGAGCTTGTGATCGGCCCCCTCGTTCGCCGCCATGACCTTGAGCGCAGGCAGCATAGCGCGGGCATTGGCGAGTGGCTGGCCGATGGTGAGGCCCTGCGCTGTCGCCTTGCGGTCGAGCGCGGAGAGACGCAGCGCGTTCTTCTCCTTCGCCACGACGACAAGCGGCGGCGGCTCGCGCGGCGCTTCAGCCGACGGCGTGCGTGTTTCGCGCGCTTTCCAGCGGCGCTGCAGCCGATCCGTCGCCAGCCGCGGAAACCACAGCGCGATAATGCGCCGGTTGCCGGCCATCGGACTCCCGGAAGAGACCTTCATCGCAATTCCACTCCATGACCCAATGACCCGTGCGCCCATGGCGGTTGCGCACGAGCTCTGTTTCGAAAACCGGCTGGCCCCAGTTCTCTTCTTCTTTCGATGATGCCGCCGCGCGGATGCGCCAGCGGGTTTCCGCCGTGCTGGCTTCGGGCTTCGCCGCGAAGCGCAGGAGAAAGGCAGTGACATTCTTCTGTGCTGCGGCCAGCGTAAGGCGGCGGCTGGTGACGAGATCGAGGATTTTCGGCGCGCCCGGAATCTCGATCACGATGGCGCCGAGCGCGGCGCAGGTGAGCGCATCGGAAGCGGCCTTGATCGCATCATCCGCATGGGCGGTGCAGACCAGGAGAATCTGCGACGGATCGATGCCGAGCTCGAGGAAGCCAGTGGCCGATAACTCGCCGAATTCCACGGCCGAGAAATCCTGCCGGATCCAGAGAATCTTTTTCTTGCCCGCAACGCGCGATGCAAGCCCCACAGTGAATGCAGTGGCCGCAGATTCGGAATTCGTGGCGGCATAGACTTCGTGCAGCGCCCCCCGCTCCAGCCCGCCTTTCAGAACCGCGTCAGCCGGTTTGCAGCCCAGCGGAACACGGACGTTGGTGACGAGTGTTTCCAGGCCGGCGGTGGCAAGGGTGGCGCGAAGGCTCGCAAGTTTTTCCGCGGTACCGCCCATGATGCGTCACGCGGCATGGCCCGAATGATAGGACGTCTCCATGCGCTTCAGGCAAGTCTCGCTCAGCGGACAGGCGGAGCAGTTGGCCTTCAAGGCCCGGCAGGTGTGCTGGCCGAGACGCTTCAGGTGCCAGTGGAATTCATAGAGATCGTCCGCGCTCATATCGCGGGCAGCGGCCAACACCGCGTCGTAGACATCCTCGGTCTCCGCGTTCGGCTTCACGAAGCCGAAGCGGCGCATGATGCGGATGATATGGGTGTCGACCACGAAGGCGCGCTTGCGCAGCGCGCTGAAATTCAGGGTAGCGGCGGCGATCTTGCGGCCGACGCCGCGGATCTGCTCCAGCCAGACCAGCGCCGTTTCCACATCCAGCCCGGCCAGGAATTCCAGATCGAAGGAGCCGGCACGCGCGCGGATGTGCAGCAGCGCATCCTTCAGCTCGCGGGCCTTTTTGTCGGCGAACTGGACGCCTTCCAGAGCGGCCTCGATATCGGCCACAGGAGCCCCTGCCAGCGCCTCAGGGCCGCTGTAGCGGTTCAGGAGGCGGGTGAAGACCCGGTCGGACTGCCAGTCCATGGTGCGGCTCGAAATGAAGCTGCGGATGAACTGGTTGATCGCGCTGACGCGCACGCCGGAACGGTCCCGCCCGAAAGCGATGCGCAGACGGTCCCGGATGGACCGGAGGTCGGCCGATTGGCCAAAGAAGAAGTTCGTTTGCATGTGGAAACGATAGAACAAAAGCGGAACAGTTTCAAGCCCCCGAAATGGCACTGCTAAGGCAGGCCAAAATCGCTCATTGACACGCACATATTCCACACAAGACGCGCGAATTTTTCGAGGTTGCGGGCTTACCCGCTCGCCAATCGCTCTCGACTGACCCACCGGAGGTCGAGGTTCCAAACTCCGTCGGCACAAGTCAGGTCGCTTTACGGTTCACCCGGAAGAAAGCAATGTCCGGTGCGCTCGGACTACTCTTTTTCTTATTCGTTCCGTTCGCCATACTGAGCCTATGCTCGTGCTCCAGCAATCCAAAGACTGATACATGCACCGGAACTTCTACTTCGCGATAAAATTTATGGGGCTAGTTGCAAGCTCTGCCCTAATGACGTGCCCAAGCTTTGCGGATCGAAGCATGGATGGGCACGAGAAAGCTGCCACATTCGCCTCTGACATCGGCGCTCGAAAAATTTCCCTGACAAAGGACGGAGAGCCGACTTGCAATGCTTCGGACTACGCTCAAGTCCCGGATCATCCTCGTTTTTTTATTGGCCGTATTCGGCAAGGCGCGCTTAGCGGAAACTGCTCGGGTGGGGACTGGACTCTCGCCCTGTTCGAAATGAATCCCGCCGGGGATAACATCTCGTTTGTACGCTCAATTCTCGATCTTCCATCCCCGATAAGCGATAACGGGATGCTTTCCGGAGCACTCGATCCTTCCATCACAAAGTTCAATCAAAGGCTTTGGATTTCATTTGAATGTCATGTCTCTTACGGCAAGAAGCCCGGTGTAAAATCATGTGCCGGACCCTTTGACTTCGAGAAAGGGATAGACGCAGCACATGTCAGTGTGATCGCAAATGATCGGGATATATATCCCCACGAGCCGAACTATTATGCCGCCCTGGTCCCAAAAATTTTCTCTTTCGAGGGGAAAATGTACATGTATTGGGACGCGGTGCAGATCGAGAGAAAAACCGGCAAGTGGCAAAGCATCACAACGCGCGGCGCACAGCTTAAAATAGATCGCAACGGCCTAATATCCGTTATCGGCTCAAACGGCGCCCCAATCGCGGCGGCCGACCCCAATCTTACGGTGGAAGTACTTGGGGTTGATCCAAACGACCCAAGATCCGATCGAATCGCCGACACCTTCGGCGTATTTCCCACAAAGAAAAATATTTTCGTGACCGCAGCTCTCGGCGGTACAGATCGAGACAGTAAAAATTACTGTTTCAAACCTTCGTCTCCGGTGGAAGGCTGTTACAGGCTTTCCCTTTTCTCCACGTCGAGTCCACTCGTTCCTCACACACTAAATCAACACCCAGTCACACCAAAATTGCTCGATGACCATGATCTTCCGGCCAATTCAGGCGAATACACGCGCATTGTAACAGGCGAGTCTGGTCAATTGTTCTTAATGGGAAAGTACCATGCTGCATCTACGACAGCGGGGCGCGGATCATTTCTCCCGGAAGGATATTGGCGATACCCGATCGAGTTGACGAACTCGAAACCCGGCAAACAAAGATCTATTTTCAATCGCCACCGGCTTAATTCAAACCATTAGCGTTCATGTTGGATCCGCTAAGGCCCCAAGCACAGCCAGCAAAGGCTATCACAACACCCCGTAATCGAGGGTGTCCCGCATTGTCCCTCTTCTTGATCGAGGCTACCAAAACCGGCACGTTGGCTCGGTCATCTCCTTTGGCATGAGGCTGTCATGAAACTCGCGTTGATCGGGGGCGGCGGGCACTGCCGATCATGCATTGACGTGGCCCGCAGCGCTGGCCTGCCTCTCGGCGGAATCGTCGACCCCGCCGATAGAGCCAAGATACTCGACTTGCCGCGGTTGGGAGACGACGCCTGGCTGGACATGCCGGAAGCGCGGGCTTTCCAGTATCTTGTGACGGTGGGGCAGATCGATGCTTCTGCGGTCCGCCGCCGACTATTTGACTATGTTCGGGAGAGGAAACTCGATTGCGCGACCGTAATTGCAGCTAGTGCTATCGTTTCTACGGAGGCTGCGCTTGGCGCGGGCACGATCGTTATGCACCGCGCTTTCATCAATGCGGGCGCAACGGTAGGCGCGAATTGCATCGTAAACACTGGAGCCATTGTCGAGCATGACGTATGGATCGGCGATCATTGTCATGTATCGACCGGCGCCATTGTCAATGGCGGCGCGACAATCGGAGAGGGTTGCATGATCGGCAGCGGGGCGATCGTGCTGCAGGGAGTTACCGTCGCGGCCGGTGCCGTTGTCGGCGCCGGAGCGGTGGTCGCGAAAAATATCGAGAAAGCTGGAACATGGATTGGCGTTCCAGCGAGGAAAACAACATGACGCCATGGCAGAACAAGGTTTTCGTCATCGCAGAAGCTGGCGTGAACCACAACGGCAACCTCGACGTCGCGCACAAACTGATCGATGCAGCGGTGATCGCCGGTTGCGATGCTGTGAAGTTTCAGACTTTTCGTGCAGATGCGCTCGTCACGCGTACCGCTCAGATGGCGTCGTATCAAAAGGAGAATACCGGCCTCGAGGAAGGCCAATGGGAAATGCTCAAGCGGCTAGAGCTTTCGCATGAAGCCCATCACGTCCTGAAAGAGCACGCGCGAGAAAAAGGTATCGTTTTCTTTTCGACGGCGTTCGATTTCGAGAGCATCGATTTTCTGGTCAAACTCGACATCCCCGTCTGGAAGATTCCGTCCGGCGAAATCACCAATTATCCTTATCTCACCCGCATCGGTGCGCTGAAAAAGCCCACCATCCTCTCCACCGGAATGGCGACGATCGGCGAAGTGGAAGCTGCGGCGCGCGTCTTGATGGATCACGGCTTGGAACGGTCGCAACTCAGCATTCTTCATTGCAACACCGAATATCCGACGCCGCTGCAGGACGTGAATCTCCGCGCGATGGTCAATCTCGGCCATGCGTTGGGCACGGCATACGGTTATTCCGATCACACGGCGGGGATCGAAATCCCCGTTGCCGCAACAGCACTTGGCGCATGCGTGATTGAAAAGCACTTTACGTTGGACCGGAACATGCCAGGCCCCGATCACAAAGCGTCGCTAGAGCCTGATGAACTGGCGGCAATGACATGCGGAATCCGGGCCGTCGAAACAGCACTGGGTGACGGGATCAAACAGCCGACCACTTCGGAAATAAAGAACCGGCTTCCCGCGCGCAAAAGCATCGTGGCGGCACGCGCAATCCGCGCGGGTGAAATCTATGACGAGACGAACGTGACGGTGAAGCGCCCCGGCGATGGCATCAGCGCGATGGAATGGCCCCGTATTATCGGCAGGGCCGCGCCACGCGATTTCCCGGCCGAAGAGCCGATCAGCTAGTAACTGGTTCAACGGCGGCGAGCAAGGATCGTTTCGGCAAACGCAAAATCGTCTTCTTCGTCTATATCAACCGAACGCTCCGGGGGCATGACGTAAGTCAACATACCGTCTTCGACATCCGAGCCGCCCGCCATGAGATGCGGCACGGCTGTAACGAAAATCGCGCCATTCAGACTGTATGCTTTGGGTGCAAGCTGTCGGCGCAGCGGAATATTCTCGGCCGATACGATGTAGTGGGAATGCCCAGCATCGTCGCGTGTCAACATCCAATAAGGACTTTCCTGGGCTTCCACCACCGATGCACATGTCCGTGCGCCGGTGCCGACACAGAGCTCGATCGCGCCGTCTATGTCGCTGGTCGAGCGCAACGGCGACGTCGGCTGCAGGTTAACAACATAATCGTATTTTCCCGGTAACGCCTTCAGTGCGTGGCGCACGACATCCAATCCGTCCGCAGCATCGCTCGCCAGCTCGGCTGGGCGCACAAAAGGCACGTCACAACCCGCCGCCCGCGCTACTGAGATGATCTCCTCGTCATCGGACGAAAGAATGCATCGGTCGATATAGCGCGACGCTTTTGCCGCCAAGATGGAGTACTCGATCAGAGGTTTTCCGGCCAAGGCACGAATATTTTTCCGCGGAACACCCTTGGACCCCCCACGCGCCGGAACGATCGCCAGGATCGAGCGGTCACGAAACATGGCCGCAGCTCATCGCTGGCGAAGAGAAAAAGAATTCGACGACTATCGTTTGCATTTCGCCTCTGCGAATATGCCCGAGAGAGACGGCCGGGCGGCCGGCGCAAGATAGCGGTTCGGAGCAGCAAATCAAAAATGGAATATCAGACCGATACAAACGCGAAAGTCTGGAAGAAACTTTACGCTGAGGGGAAGAACGATCTCGTCTATCCCAACGACAGCTTCGTGAGAATCTTTTCCCGGCTATTCTCCGGCGTCGAGCGGCCGCTCCATATCCTCGATTTCGGCTTCGGCACCGGAGCCAACCTGATTCACTTGGCGCGGCGCGGCCACAAAACCGCGGGCGTAGAAATATCCGCGGATGCTCTCGCCACAACCCAAAAGCGTCTGGACGCATTGAATCTCGCCAGCGATCTCTCTTTGACGGCGCCAGGCGCCAAACTGGATTTTCCCGATAACTGCTTTGACGTCGTCATGTCCTGGCAGGTCATTTATTATAACGACTGGAAAGGTCTGCACGCGATCGTCAAAGAATTAGAACGGGTGACGCGGCCCGGCGGTATGATCGTCATCGCCATGGCTGCTCCCGGCGACATTTCGCAGACCATGGCCGATCGCACGGCGGAGGGTGTCTATATTTCCCGCGTGCCCGGCCAAGAAGGCTGTGTATTGGTCATTCCCGAGAAAGAGGAATTGCCTTCAGTTTTCGAGGGAAGGAATCTGGAGATCGGCGAATTTCACTTTGCCTATCAAGGCAGCGTTTCCCGCCACTGGGTCATTACCTATGTGGTCGATTAATCAACGGAATTTGACCTTGGCAGCCATCTAAGATACCCAAAAACGCACTGGAATTTAGATAGAAACCCCTTGGCCAAACGCGCGCTCATCGATGTCGTCGTAACGGCACGGGCAGACCTCAGCTATACGCTTCCCATAGCCGCCGCGATTTCCGCCCAGCCCGGCCTCAAGGCCCGTATCGTGGCGGCCGGTAACGTCTCCATAAAGGATACTCCGAAGGGCATTTCCGTTCTTCGCGTTCGCGCCCCGGCGCTGGGCCGAGACCTAAAAAGCTCGGGACGGGGGGTTGGCGATCTGGTCGCCGGTTTCACGCGCCTGTGGGCGGAAGATGCTCCCGTTCTTGTCGTGCTCCCCTGCGACCGCTTCGAAGTGCTCGGCCCCGCGACCGCCGCCACCATTCTGAACATTCCCATCGCGCATCTGTACGGTGGAGAGGAGGACGTTGGCTATTCGATCGACACGCGCATTCGCAACGCGCTCACCAAAATTGCGCACGCGCATTTCGTGATGCACGAGGCGACGCGCAAACGCCTGATCGACATGGGCGAAGAAGACTGGCGCGTGATCGTTTGCGGCGCCAGTTCGGTCGCCAGCATCAAACCGGATCCAGCGCCCTTCTTAGATTATGCGCGTGCCGTAGGCTGGGGCAAAGGGCCTTTCATTTCTGCCACCTATCTGCCTCTCACGACATTTCGCGATCAGGGCCTTGCGGAACTTGACGCCATGATCGCCGCGCTATCGGGTTTTTCCGGTTATACGATCGTCTGGAACAGCGTGAACATGGACCCCGGCGGCGACGTGATCGCGAAGCGGCTGCATGCTCTGAGCCGGAAAGCACACAACCAGGTGTTCGTGGATAGTCTTGGGGCCAAGCTTTATTTCAGCCTGCTATCTTGTGCCGCTGCAATGGTCGGTAACAGCTCCAGTGCCCTTCTAGAGGCGCCAAGCTTCGGTATTCCCGCAGTCAACGTTGGAATCCGGCAAACAGGCCGATTGGGCGGAGAGAATGTGATCTTCGTCCCTGCCGAAACCAAAGCCATACAGCAAGCTTTGAAGAAGGCGCTAAACGACAAGGCCTTCAGGCGGCGCGCCGCGGAAACGCCTAACCCGTTTGCGCGAAACAACTCTGCCAAGATTGTCGCCAGGGGAATCGCGAAGATGCTTGGACTTCCGGCCGCACAATTCCTTATCAAACGGAGCGTGACGAACAATCCGGCGCGCGTTATGGGCATCAAACGCTCCGTTGAATTTCCCCCCCTCGCAATGAAGTCCAAATGACCGTCGCCGCCATTCATCAGCCCGGCTATTTTCCGTGGTACGGCCTTGTTGAAAAGATTGCCCGCGCGGACGTCTTCGTGGTTCTCGATAATGTGCAATTCAATCGCGCAGCCTATCAGCATCGCACGCTGTATTCCGCCCCCGGGGGGGTGAAGCTGCTGACGCTTCCCGTCAAGAAAGCGGGATTGCTCGAGGACGGCCGCCACATCAAGGATATCGAACTCGCCGATACGCGCGCACCCTCGAAGCACTTCGAGACGCTGAAAGGGCGTTATCGCCGATCACCAGGTTGGCCCCTGCTGGAGACAGACTTTTCCAAAATTCTGTGCCGTCAAAGCTCGCTGCTCACGGATTATGCTCTACCTTCGCTGCGGTTTACGCTAGAACAATTGGGAGTCGCTTCAAAACTGGTTTTCGCTTCCGATCTCGCCTGCGAGGGAACGAAGAGCGCGCTTGTGATCGATATCGTCAAAGCCGTGGGCTGCGATACCTATCTTTCCGGCACCGGCGCTCGCGCCTATCAAGTCGCCGAAGAGTTCGATGCCGCAGGCATTCGCCTACTATACCAGGATCTTCATCACCCAAAGTGGAAACAGTCGCATGGCGGCGATTTCCAGACGGGCTGCTTTGTGTTGGAGTGGCTTATCGAGGAAGGCCCTGGCGCGCGCGACGCATTTTCGGAGCATTTAAAGCGTACGGCACAAAATGCCTTCCTTACGCCGGACCAATTGGCCGCCAAGACAGAGGGATTGCCATGAACATTTTGGTTGTCGCGCCGCATCCCGACGACGAGACGCTTGGTTGTGGCGGCACGCTACTGAAGCTTGCTCAGCAGGGCGCTTCCATCCATTGGCTGATCTTCACGGAGATGACTGCCGACACCGGCTTTTCGTCGGAGAGAATTAAGGCGCGTAACGATGAGATCGCGTCTGTTGCAGCGGCCTATAAATTCGCGGGCGTACACCGTCTCCGCTTTGCGACCACTAGGCTCGATGCGTTTCCGATGCGAGATCTGATCGTGGCAGCGTCTGGTGTGATGAAGGCCGCAAATCCGCAAATAATGTTTCTTCCCTTTTCAGGTGACATTCACTCGGATCATGACGTCGTCTTCCGGACGATGTCGGCTTGTACGAAGAGTTTTAACTATCCGAACGTAAAGCGAGTGTTGTGCTACGAAGCCCTTTCGGAAACGGACTTCGGCATTGATCCGGCCGTGGGATTCCGGCCCAACAGTTTCTGTGATATCTCCGGAACACTCGAAGAGAAGACCCGAATCATGGGGATGTATGCAGGCGAAATGAAGCCAAACCCGTTTCCGCGCAGCATGGAGGCTCTGCGCGCGCTTGCGACGACCCGGGGCGTTGTTGCAGGCTGCGCCGCAGCTGAGGCCTTCATGATACTCAAGGAAATCTGGTAAAAGGAACGCTCGCGCTCACGGAATCTCCAGGTAAAAGAGCAGCGAAATCCCGCCCCACAGGACCGCCAATCCGACAAAGAAAACGATGACCGCAATCCGCGTCTGTATCCAAGGCTGGCGGTTATTTTCGCGTCGCACAGTCATCGCCATCTTCATTCCGCTCTTCGAGCCCCAGATCCGTCCCGCGGTCCATACCAGCCGTGACGTCCGTGAGGCCCATGACCGACCTTCCCTATACGATCGCCGCGATCTAGAATCTGTCGTTGTTCGGGCGACAACGATTCGTAGAGCGTTTTCAAAGAAGGTTTCTGCGCCGTCAGGTCGGCTAGGCGATGCTGCAGTATATCCTGCATGTGCGCTTGGCGTTCGAGAATGCCGTGGGCGTGCATGGCGCTCATTTGCGGCTGCCGCGCCAGGCATGCGCTTTCGCGTGATTTGGCCGAGTCCAATACCGTCTGTTTCCAGCCGTCGAACAAAGACCGTTGCGTGGCGCTAAGCGAAAGTGTCGCCTCAATATAGGCGACACGGCTCACATCGTGCGCATAACGGTCGGTGCACATCTGCTTATGCCAGGCGGCCCGATCCAGCTTGCCGACCATCTCATGCGAGTGATCCGCGGCCAGCGCATGGCTTGCCGCACCGCCCGCGAATATGACGCCGCTCATGCAGGCGTTCAGTAAAATCTTCCGAAAGGACATATCGCTTGCCTATAAACCACGCCACGAAGTCTAGACTGCGCGGGGCCTTGGCGAACTTAAGCTTGCGTAATTGCATGTCTTAAACTGTCGCGAGCGAGTCGAGCCTTCACCAGCTTTGCGACAAATATGAATGACGGAACTTTTAGGAAGCGTCGCGCGCGTAGGTCAGTGCGACACGATCGGCAACGCGCGCAACTTCGCCCTTCGGAATAGCTGCACGAAGCTCGGCCATCACATCCTGATAATAGGTAAGATTGTGCGCAGTGAGTAGCATGGCGGCAATGATCTCGTTCGCCTTCACTACATGATGCAGATATGCACGGCTGAATTGCGTGCAGGCAATGCAGCTGCATCCGCTATCGAGCGGCATCGGATCTTCCGCGTGTCGCGCGTTGCGTAAGTTGAGCGAACCTTCGCGCGTGAAGGCCTGCCCATTGCGGCCCGAACGCGTAGGTATCACGCAATCAAACATGTCGATGCCGCGTAGCACCGCGCCAACCAAATCGTCCGGCTTGCCGACGCCCATCAAATAATGCGGACGTTCTGGCGGAAGATGCGGAACCACGGCATCGAGCGTTTCGAACATCGCTGTTTGCGGCTCACCCACCGCCAAGCCACCGACGGCATAACCATCGAAATCAATCTCCTTCAATGCTTCGGCCGAACGCTGGCGCAGATGGGGGTAGACACCGCCCTGTACGATACCAAAGCACGCCCGGCCCGGCTGCGCGCCAAAAGCCATTTTGGATCGCAACGCCCAACGCATCGACAACGCCAGCGATTTTTCGATGTCTTTCTCGGTTGCAGGGAACGCCGGACATTCGTCCAGCACCATTTGGATATCGGAGCCCAGCATCTGCTGAATATTCATTGCGTATTCAGGCGAGAGAAGATGCTCGCTGCCATCGATATGCGAACGGAAACGCACGCCTTCATCCGTGATCCTGCGTAGCTTAGAGAGCGACATCACCTGAAAGCCACCAGAATCGGTGAGGATCGGCCGTTCCCAACCCATGAACTTATGCAAGCCACCGAGCTTGGCGATTCGCTCCGCGCCTGGGCGCAGCATCAGGTGGTAAGTATTGCCGAGCAGAATATCAGCGCCTGTTTCATGTACCTGCGAAGGCAACATCGCTTTTACCGTTGCGGCTGTGCCCACAGGCATGAAGGCCGGCGTCCGGATTTCGCCGCGCGGCGTCTTAATGACACCCGTCCGCGCGATCCCATCGGTGGCCGAAATTGCGAATTGAAAACCGCTCATGGCCCACGCAATAGCAGGCAGGCATCGCCGTAGGAATAGAACCGATAGTGCTCGCGTATAGCTTCGGCATAAGCGGCCCGCATGATCTCAAGCCCCATGAAAGCGCTCACCAGCATGAAAAGCGTCGAACGCGGTAGGTGGAAATTTGTGAGCAGCAATTCTGCCGTTTTAAAGTGATACCCGGGTGTGATGAAAATATCGGTTTCTCGTGCCATGGCATGAAGGCGCCCGTCATCAGATGAGGCGCTTTCCAGCGTCCGCAGACTGGTCGTGCCGACGGCTGCAATTCGACCACCCACCTTCCGTGTGCTGTTGAGCCGGCCCGCAGTCTCGTCGGAGAGTGCGGCCCACTCCGAATGCATTTTGTGTTCCCCTGTATCGTCTGACTTGACGGGCAAAAACGTGCCCGCTCCCACATGCAATGTGATGGTTTCGCACAGCACGCCACGTTGCCTTAAACGCGCCATCAAATCCGGCGTGAAATGCAACCCCGCGGTGGGCGCAGCAACGGAGCCTTCATGTCGCGCATAGATGGTTTGATAATCAACAAGATCTCTCTCATCCAGCTTGCGTTTCCCGGCGATGTATGGCGGCAGTGGTGTCTCACCTTCGTTGGCGAGAGCAGCATCCAAGCGCGCACCTTCAAGCGCGAAGACGAGTTCGACCGCGCCGCTTTCGCCCACAGCCACGACACGAGCCTGTAAATTTAGACCCAGCGCCAGCATATCACCTTGGTTGAGCTTCCGTGCCGGACGCGCGAATGCGAGAAACCGATCCGGCCCAACGCGCCTATGCAGCAAGGCCTCGATCTTGGGCTCTGTCGACCCGCGGCCGATCCGGCGCCCATGCAATCGTGCCGGAAAAACTTTTGTGTCATTCAATACGAGTGCGTCGCCACTGCATAGGAGGTTCGGAAGATCGCTCACTTGCGCATGCTCCAACGAACCGTCGGCGTGCACCACGAGCATCCGCGCTGCATCGCGGGGCTTCGCTGGCCGAAGTGCAATTAGCTCTTCGGGCAACGAGAAGTCGAAGCTATCGACGCGCATTGAACTACACCAGTCTCATAGGCCCGCACCATAATCGAGCCAAACACAACTATTAAAATATCGGAATCACGGAGAGAGACGAACGCTGCTTGGCAAGTTGACCACGCGATCTTCGAGCCACTCTGCATTCTCCAGCGAACCGCGCTGCGCGTCGGCGAATGCCGGAAGACGGTGAAGCAGCTTCCATACTGGCCGTGTCATCACTTGAGAAGCATTGCTTATCGCCAATAGCTGATCGCGCTCACCGCGAGATTCAGTGACGATGGCATTGAGCCAGTAGTTCGCGTTTCGGCCTTGCAGACCATCAAAAAATCGGATGCCGCGCTCGACGCAAAACCGCCTATAACGCGACGCTGTCTCGCGCTTGTTTTCTAAGAATGCTGGAAGTTGCTCAAGCTGGGCACAAGCGAGCGCGGCGTTCAGGTTGGGCAAGCGATAATTATAACCGACCTGATCGTGATCGAAATCCCAAGAATGAGGCGTTTTGGCGGTCGTTGTCAGGTGTTTTGCCAAGGGGCCTAACACATCGTCGTTCGTGACGATACAGCCTCCACCACCGCTGGTCACCGTCTTGTTGCCGTTGAAGCTGAAGGCGCCAATTTTACCGAATGTACCGGTATGCCGATTACCCACGGTCGCGCCGATCGATTCAGCTGCGTCTTCAACCAGAGTTAAGCCCCAATCCTCACAGATTTCCGCGATCACTTCGATGCGTCCGGGAAAGCCAAACGTGTGCATGGGTAGTGCGGCAATGATTTTCCGACCGGTATCGCGGTTTATGCAAACGCCACCTCGCTTTTCGGCATGCCCTTTCAGAAAATCCAAAAGCGCGGTGGGGGAAAGACTCAGCGTGTCGCGATCGACATCGACGAAGACAGGATGCGCACGTTGATAGGCGATGGCATTGCATGTCGCGACAAAGGACAATGGTTGAGTAATGACTTCATCGCCATCTTTCACGCCGGCGAGGATAAGCGACATGTGAAGCGCTAGCGTACCGTTTGCGGTAGCAACTGCATATCGAGCGCCGGTCACCTCTTGCATCACCGCTTCAAAACGATTGACGTATTCGCCCACCGAAGAGACAAAAGTCGAATCGATGCAATCGATCAGGTATCTTTTTTCATTGCCCCAAAAGCGAGGCTCATGGAGAGGTATAAAGCCTTCCGCGCCATACAGCTCACGAACAAAAGTTAGAAGATCTCGATACTTCTCGGGCAACTCAGACATTGTAGATGTCGGGCTTGTACTTGGCGAGGTTTGCAGGGTTACGGAACCAATCAATCGTGTCCTTGAGCCCCTGCTCAAGGGTGTGTTGCGGGGTAAAACCCGTGAGTTCACGAATTAACGAGTTGTCGCAGCAGAGCCGAAACACTTCCGACTTACTTGGACGGAAACGCTCAGGATCGACCGCCGACGAGAGTGTTGAACCCATCAATCGCCGAATAAGCGCTAAGGTATCGCCAACCGATATCTCCTGGCCCGAACCGATATTGACGACCTTTCCAACCGCCGCATCGCATTCTGCCAGCAGGCGAAAGCCATTGCAGGTATCCGTCACATAGTTGAAATCCCGTGTGGGCGTAAGATCGCCATACTTGATCTCTTTGCCAGAGGCTATCTGGGTTATGATGGATGGGATTACGGCTCGAGCGCTTTGGCGCGGGCCAAACGTATTAAACGGTCGCGCAATCGTTACAGGCAATCCAAAAGCGGCATGGAAACTCATAGCCATCGCATCTGCGCCGATTTTGCTGGCGCTATAGGGCGATTGGGACTGCAAAGGATGCTTTTCGTCTATTGGGACGTAACGAGCTGTACCGTAGACTTCCGAAGTTGAGGTATGCACGACACGCTTTACGTTGCACTCCCGCGCCGCCTGGCAGATGTTCAACGTGCCACGGACATTGACGTCCACGTAGGAGTCCGGCGCCACGTAGGAATATGGAATGGCAATAAGCGCCGCAAGATGAAAAACGACGTCCTGTCCGCGCACGATTTCCTTGCAAAAATGTGGATCGCGCACATCTCCGCACACAACCTTAATCGCATCTTTGCAAGACACGTCCTCGAGCCAACCCCAGAAATTGAAGGAGTTGTAAAGCGCCAATGCCGTGACTTCATATCCGGAGGCGACCAATGTCTCAACGAGATGAGAACCAATAAACCCGTCGGCGCCCGTAACCAATGCTTTGCGAAAGCTACTCATTCTCGCCCCAAAAAAAACCTCGATAGCAAGTCATTCCCCAAATCCCAACTCGTTCCAATCCGCATTGGCTCTGGGTTTAGAAAGGGCGGTCATAATCAACTGGGTTCCGGGTAGTTGATTTCACTATCCGCAAGGGGTTCGCGCGATGAAGCCGATAAAGCCCCGAAAGGAACTATACCCGCATCATCTTCGCTCTGGCAAATGCGAACTCAACTATCTTAGGATATTTTGCCGGCCTCTCTTATGGGACGGTACGTACCGCGTTGACGCGCCCAAGTCCGGTGGAATAATTTCTTCATGACAACCATCTGATGAAGTTCTAACGCCATGTCGAAATCCATTGATCTCGGCTCATGACGGCACAACCTTTTCGAGCTCATTTCGATACCCAATGCACACCACGATTGTCCGAATGCTGACGCTCTTCCGGCGGCGCTATTGGAAGTGGCGAGCATTACGCCGTGTTGGGCGGATGGGAAAGGGCGTCTGCATAAATTTCCGTTGCACGTTTACACGCAACACGTTTATCGATGACTACGCAAACTTCAATGGCATGACCATCGCCGGTGAAGGACGCGTGGGCATAGGCCAATACTTCCACTCTGGCCGGGACTGCCATCTAATCACAAGCTTTCACAACTATGACACTGGAAGCAGGATCCCCTACGGGCCGCATGAAGACATCCATCGGAATATCGACATAGGTGATTTCGTCTGGTTCGGCGATCGCATCACTGTTCTAGGTGGCGTGAAAATTGGCGAAGGCGCGGTGATCCAGGCCGGAGCGGTCGTGGTTGGAGACATTCCGGCAATGGCAGTCGCGGGCGGGAATCCTGCGCAAGTCTTTAAGTATCGCGATCAGAGTCATTTCGACCAACTAAAGCAGCGCGGTCTCTTTTTCTAAAATATCCGCGGATTGGCCGAATAGTTTGCCTTGTGCTATAGCGCGGCGAAAATTCGCAGAAGAATAGGCAGGTTCAGTGTTTCAAGTGCCTAGGTTCTGCACCGAGGAGATATGTCATGGCGGACTGGCGTCAAATTGCGATCGGGCTTAACGCCACGCTTGGAGACGCTATCGCGAAAATCGACGAAGGCCGATTGCAAACGGCTCTGGTGGTGGATTCAAACGATGGGCTGATTGGTGTCGTCACGGACGGCGACGCGCGCCGCGCTCTGTTACGCGGTAAGGATCTGAAAACTTCGATACGGGAGGTCATGAGCACCAACCCCATGACTCTCTCCGTGGGCACGCCGAGAAGTTCAATCTTAGCATTCATGAGAGAGCATGGGATTCATCAAGTCCCAATCATAGATCGAACCGGAAGAATTGTTGCGCTGGACCACATCGACGACATACTTCAGCCGCAGCCGCGATCGAACTGGGTCGTACTGATGGCCGGCGGGCTAGGATCTCGCCTTTTGCCGCTCACTGAGAAAACACCGAAGCCGATGCTAGCGGTTGGAAATAAGCCCATTCTCGAGACAATACTCAAAAGTTTTATCGATCAAGGATTCAGCCAGTTCTTTTTCTCTGTGAATTACAAAGCAGATGCCATTCAGCAATATTTCGAGGACGGAGCCCGCTGGGGCGCGAAAATTGAATATTTGCTCGAAGATAAAAGGCTCGGGACAGCCGGTGCACTCTCATTGCTGCCCAAGGTCCCTACAGAACCAATCATCATCATGAACGGCGACGTGCTCACGCGTGCCAATTTTGCGCAGATCTTGGAGCACCACGTAGCTCACAACTCCCCGGCAACAATGGTAGTTCGTGAATATGAAACCCAAATTCCGTTTGGCGTAGTCACTATGGACGGCAATCGCATACATGCTATCGTGGAAAAGCCGATTCAACGTCACTACGTGAACGCCGGCATGTACGTGTTGTCTCCCAGCGTCTTGAAACACGTGCCGAAGAATACATTTTTCGACATGCCGTCATTATTCGCGGCGTTGTTGAAACACGAGGAAGCTCCTGTCGCCTTTCCACTTCGGGACTACTGGCTCGATATAGGCCAAATCGCTGAACTCGAACGCGCCCAGCAGGAATGGGATGCAAGTTCGTAATTCGAAGGCAGAACGGAAGACTCGCACGAGCATAATTTAGGGGCTAGATCCGCCCTGAGACTGACCCTCTTTGAAGAGCCGCTTATATTCCAGTGCTATTGCATCAAGCTTTTGAAGCGACTCGGGAATGCTTGGCTGCGCAGACATCATGCGCGCCTTTTTGCCCGCTCTAAAGAGCGCAAGTCTACCCTCAAGCGTCGAGATGTCGGTCGCGATCTCGGCACCCCCTTGGACAAGCATGTTCGCGTACAATCCCCTGGCGTCGCCCGTCAGAAAGATTGTCTTCACGCCAAAAGCAGCAGCCTCCATCACAACGCCTGACGTACATGCAAGGACGCAATCCATGTGTCGTAGCAATGCCGGAAGCGGAAACGATGTGGCTTCTTCCGTAATAACGTTAGGCTGACGAAGTTCCAGCAACGCTCGAATACCTATCCCCTTGTTATAGAGCGGCGAAGGATGACGACGGATCCACCAACGCCAATTTCGCGGCGCTTTTTCAATGAACCCTGCAAGGGTGCGCCATATAGGTTCATAGGGAGGAAAATCCTGTAGCGCGATTAAAATATCGAGGTCGCCCTCGGATTTGTTGAACTGACGAGCGATTTTTCGATCGAAATCGCGCGTTCGCGGATTGGAATCGTCGAGCCAAGGCGCGAGTTGGGGGTGCCCCGCGAATAGGCCTTGATGCCAAGGGAGATCTAGCCCAGCGGCCCATGTGTTGATCCCGCGAGCGTCCTCCGCCGTCCAATTCCAGAATACAGCGGGCAGAATTTCATATCCTCGCTCTGGAAGCGCCGACCAGCCGTTATACGCTTCGTGCCGCCCATTCTGCGCTCCGTGTTGGAGCTCGACAGAAAGAATGCCGCGCCGGCGGCATTCACGCGCCAGCGCATATCCAAGCGCGCAATAGTATCGCACAATAAAAACCATTCTCGGCCCTACTCTATCGAGCACACGACCCAACCGGTCACCCATAACAAGCGTCAGCATTGCGTGATAGCGCGCCATACGTTCCGTAAACGGAGCGATGGGAAAACCTCCTTTCCTCAACAGATCGATCATATCGGCGTGACCCGGGAGATTGCTCGGAAGGTTTTGGCTAAGTCCGCTCAGCGAGGCGATTAATCGAGACCGACCATCAATTGCATTTGCCCAATATACCGGCCTTGCCTGTGGTACGCTGACGTCCCCATCCTCCATGAGGAGCGTGCTTTTTCCCATGCCCTCGCCTGCTGCGATAAGCGGCTCGCAGAATCGATCGAACAAATGCCCGCCCAAGTTGTCAAAGGTAGCGCCGGTCCCAAGGAACATCAACTCGGCTTTGTGAGGCCGCCGGATCATTTTCCGATAATCGCCGCCTGCATCCCAGATATTCGCTAGTGGGCGGTTAGCGAATTTCAAAGCCCGCCCTCCGCGTTCCATGATACGGCCGACGGTCATCCGCTGCGCAATTATAGCGTCACGCAGATCCCGATCAAACAATCGAGGAAGAAACGTACGAAGGATTGGCCAAACCTGAACACCGCCTATTTGCCACTGCGTCACCGGAAACCTTCGCTCGATCTCGGACGATAACGCAAAGAATTCGTCTTGCTTCGTCATGATCACTCTGCTCGCTCGCGCGTCTCACCGCCAGCCTGTGCGTCCTTGGGCTGCGCGTAAACTCGCCGATCGAACCAGCCCATCGGTACAAGACGCTCAGCTGCAATCCATGTAGCGGAAAAATAAATAATGCCACCAAACAGGGAAGCGTAAGCTGCTCCCGCAGCTCCGAACCCGCGGACAAAAGCGACTGTCAGTGCTGTTTGTATCGCCGCAGTTGCAACTGTAATTATTGCGAGCCATTCGGTTCGCTGGCTATAGAAGATGTAATTCGTAAACAGATAGTAAGCGCCGTTAAGGCCCGATGCTGGCGCGAGAATTACAATCAAGTCCCCTGCATTACCGAACCGGCCACCCGCCAGAACCGACACGAGATAAGGGCCGATAGTCATCAAAAGAACTGTTGCAAGACAGAAGAAAGCGAGAACGATGTATGTAACGCGCTTAATCTCTGCACGATCTTCCGGCTTTCCCGTCGATAATTTCTGAAAGAGCCAAGGCGACCAAGCTTGATTCACCGCGCTACAAACCAGCGTCAGAACAGTCGCGATCTGATATGCTATAAAATATTTTCCCGCAGCGATCGTTCCAGCCGCCGCCGCAATGAAAATTCGATCAAAAGAATTACGCAAGATGGTGGCCAAAATATGCGGCACTAGAGGAATGCCAAATCGCAGAGCCTCGCGTATCATCTTTACGCTGGGCCTTTTCAACAGGCCATATTCGTTCCCAAAAGCTACCATTCCCCCAAAGCCTACGCCAAGCGATGCGCATAGCTGGGAGAGGGCACGACCCTGCCACCCCCAATGCAGGCCAAGAATGAGTCCGCAGGCCAATCCGATATTTACGACGCTGTAAGCGATCTGCAGCAGCCCAAAACGCATGGCCATTCCGCGCACTTGGCAGACGGCGAGCGCGACCGACAGAGCAAAATTTCCGGCAGCAGCTCCCACAACGGTGAACTGCCACCCTGCAGAAACACCCGAGAAGCTCTCGACGAATCTGCCTCCAAGAAAAAAAGCAAGCGCGACGCAGGGTGTGGTTATCCAAAGGACGACAAGACACGCCCTAAGTGCCTCCGCGAATTCCTCTCTATCGCCTTTGAAATAGATTGGTCCCAAAATGCCTTGCGTATTGAGTCCAATGAACAATGCCGCGCCCGTAACAAGAGCAGTATACGTTCCCACGACGCCATAGTTCGCAGGTCCAAGAGCGCGTGCGATCAACGGTAACAGCAGAAACGGAATCAGAGCGTTGAGAATACTTGCCGAAAGATAGATAAACGATTTGCGCAGCAGACCGATGCGCAAAACTGGGAGGAGTGCCTGAACTCCCTTCTTGATAGATGCGAGAATAGACAAGGTTCTTCAGCTATTGCGGCTCTAGGCCAAACCCGGCATTTCACGACCGGCGCCCGCCTGTCTACATATCCCTGACCAAATAGTCTATCTAAGGCTCGCCACTACGCGTCTTGGGTGCCGCAAGCGATATTGTGATGCACAAGCTGTCCTTGACCCGCGCTTGTTTGGCTGCTTTAGCAGCTCTGTGTTCTGAAGGATGTGGCGACCGTCCTGCATTCAATCGCCATCCTCGCATCACCGGCACGCTGACGGTCAAAAGCCTTCGTGTAGACGATTTGAGGATTTGCCAATTGAGTTCAGCATTATCTCGCAATTCTCGATGAGCGGCAGCGCGCAAATAACCTCGCCCCGCCGCCCTCGCAGATTGCCCCCCTCAGACCTTGGCGCTTCCCACGATCGGAGTTCGCACTTCAAGCATTGGTGAGCCCGGATGGGATCGAACCATCGACCCTTTGATTAAAAGTCAAATGCTCTACCACTGAGCTACGGGCCCGCCAGAGGGGCGGACCTTTAGTGGACCGCCTTCCCCGGGTCAATCGCGGATTATTCGACCCGCATTTTGAGGATTTTGTCGGGCTCGCCGGAGATGGCGCCGTTGTTGTGCTCGCCGCCCTTCTTGATCGAATCCACATGTTCCATGCCTTCGACGACTTCGCCCCACACGGAGTATTGGCGGTCGAGCCATGGCGCGTCGGCAAAGCAGATGAAGAACTGGCTGTTGGCGCTGTTCGGATTGCTGGTGCGCGCCATGGAGATGGTGCCGCGCTTGTGCGGCTCGCTCGAGAACTCCGCCTTGAGGTCCGGAAGGTCTGAGCCGCCCGAGCCGGTCCCGGTGGGATCACCGGTCTGCGCCATGAAGTCCGGGATCACGCGATGGAAGGCGACGCCGTCGTAGAAACCCTGCTCCGCAAGCTCCTTGATGCGCGCGACGTGATTGGGCGCCAGATCCGGACGCAGCTTGATCTTCACCGGACCGGTCTTGAGGTCCATCACCAGTGTATCGGCCATTATTTTTTCTTTCTTATCTCGTTGCTGCGTTTGATCAGAAGTTCGGCGACGTGCGGCGTGAGGAAAGGTGAGACATTCCCGCCCAGCATCGCCACTTCCTTCACGAGCTTGGAGGCGATCGACAGATAACGCGGATCGGCCATCAGGAACACCGTCTCGATATCGGGCGCGAGCTTCTGGTTCATACCCACGATCTGGAATTCGTATTCGAAGTCCGACATGGCGCGCAGCCCGCGTATGACCACGCTTGCGCCCACGTCGCGCGCAAAATCCACCTGCAGCGCATTGCCGAACTGCCGCACCTCGATGGTGCCGCCATCCTTGGTGAGCTCAGCCGCCTCGTGCTGCCACATCGCGACACGTTCTTCATAGGTGAACAACGGACTTTTGTCCGTGCCCGTGCCCACGCCGATCACAAGATGATCGACGAGCTTCAGCGCCCGTTTGACGATGTCGAAATGCCCCAGCGTCGGCGGATCGAAAGTGCCGGGATAAAGCCCGATGCGTGTCTTGCCCATGGCCTCCCCTTCAGCGGCTAAGCCGCTGTCTCGTCAGAAACGTCTTCGATGCGCTCGACCGAAACGACGCGCTCGCCTTCATCGACGCGGAACACCGTGACGCCTTGCGCCGAGCGGCCTTGGATCGAGATGCCGCTTACGCCGACGCGGATAATCTGCCCCCGGTCGGAAATGAGCATCAAGTCGTCAGATTCCTCGACCGGGAAGGCCGCGATGATGGCGGCGTTCTTTTTGCCCATGCCCATCGCAACGATGCCCGAGCCGCCGCGGCCGGTGACGCGATATTCGTAAGACGAGGTCCGCTTGCCGAAACCGCTTTCCGAGACGGCGAGAACGAACTGTTCCTTTGCACCGAGTTCGGCGTAGCGCTCCTGCGTGAGCGTCGCCTCTTCCGCGCTGTCCTCGGCATCCTCGGTTTCTTCGACTTGAACTTCCTCCTCGCCGGTAGCGGCGCGGCGAGCGGCGTTCGCCTGCTTGAGATAAGCACGCGCTTCGGCCGTGCTGGCATCGGCGTGGTGCAGCAATGTGAGGCTGACGACTTCGTCGCCCTTGGCGAGCTTGATGCCGCGCACGCCGGTGGAATCGCGGCCCTTGAACACGCGCACATCAGTGACGGCAAAGCGGATGCATTTGCCGCCGCGCGTGGTGAGCAGGAAATCGTCCTGTTCGGTGCATATCTGCACGTCCACGATGCCATCGCCCGGCTCGAGCTTCATGGCGATCTTGCCGCTTTTGTTGATATTCACAAAGTCGGAAAGCTCGTTGCGGCGCACGTCGCCGGACTTCGTCGCGAATACGACGTTCAACTTTTCCCACTGCGATTCATCTTCCGGCAACGGCATGATGGTGGTGATGCGCTCGCCTTCGGACAGCGGCAGAAGGTTCACCATCGCTTTGCCTTTGCCCTGGATGCGGGCTTCGGGAAGCCGCCAGACCTTGAGCTTGTAGGCCATGCCGGTGGAAGAGAAGAACACCATCGGCGCATGGGTGTTGGCGACGAAGATGTTGGTGACGAAATCCTCGTCGCGCGTGGCCATGCCGGAGCGGCCTTTGCCGCCGCGGCCTTGCACACGGTATTCGGCGATGGGCGTGCGCTTGATGTAACCGGCATGGGTGACGGTGATCGCCACGTCTTCGCGCTCGATCAGCGCCTCGTCTTCGATCTCCACTTCGGCATCGACCAATTCGGTCAGGCGCGGCGTGGCGAATTCGTCTTTGATCGCCTTGAGCTCGTCCTTCACGATGGTCAGCACGCGCGGACGCGAGCGCAGGATGTCGAGATAATCCTTGATCGCTTCGCCGAGCTTCGTGACTTCATCAGCGATTTCATCGCGGCCTAGCGCCGTCAAGCGTGCGAGGCGGATTTCGAGGATCGCCTTCGCCTGCTCTTCGGACAGCCTGATCGTACCGTCTTCCAGCATGACGTGACGCGGATCGGCGATAAGCAGCACCAGCGGCGCCACATCCTTCGCCGGCCATGCGCGCGCCATCAACTGTTCGCGCGCGGTCGTGGTGTCCGGCGCATTGCGAATGAGCGCGATGACGTCGTCGATGTTGGCGACGGCTGTGGCCAGACCAACCAGGATATGGCCGCGGTCACGGGCCTTCGCGAGTTCGAAGCGCGTGCGGCGCATCACCACGTCCTCGCGGAATGCGGTGAAGGCCCCAATCATGTCCTTCAGGTTCATGATCATGGGACGGCCGGCATTCAGCGCCACCATGTTCACGCCGAAACTCGTCTGCAGTTCGGAGAAACGATAGAGCTGGTTCAGCACCACTTCCGCAGAAGCATCGCGCTTGATCTCGATGACCACGCGCATGCCATGGCGATCGCTTTCGTCGCGGATGTCGCCGACGCCTTCGATGCGCTTGTCGCGCACCAACTCGGCGATCTTCTCCTGCATGCGCGCCTTGTTCACCTGATAAGGCAACTCGGTGACGATGATGGCTTCGCGGTCCTTGCGGATCTCTTCGATCGTGCAGCGCGCGCGCATCAGGATCGAGCCACGGCCGCGCGCGAGCGCGCCGCGCGCCGCCTGCTTGCCGATGATGAGGCCCGCGGTCGGGAAATCGGGTCCGGGCACGATCTCCGTCAGCGCATCCATGCCGATGGACGGATCATCGATATAAGCGAGGCACGCGTCGATCACTTCGCCCAGATTGTGCGGTGGAATGTTCGTCGCCATGCCGACGGCGATGCCGCCGGCGCCGTTGACGAGCAAATTCGGAAAGCGCGCCGGCAGAACGATCGGCTCCCTCTCGGAACCGTCGTAGTTATCCTGGAAGGGAACGGTGTCCTTGTCGATGTCTTCGGTGAGCGCGTGTGCGATCTTGGCGCGGCGGGATTCGGTGTAGCGCATCGCCGCCGGCGGATCGCCATCGATGGAGCCGAAATTGCCTTGCCCGTCGATGAGCGGCGCGCGCATGGAGAAATCCTGCGCCATGCGCACGAGCGCGTCGTAGATCGATTGGTCGCCGTGCGGATGATACTTGCCCATCACGTCGCCGACGATCAGTGCCGATTTGCGATAGGGCTTGTTCCAGTCGCGGCCGTTCTCGTGCATCGAGAACAGGATGCGGCGATGCACCGGCTTCAGGCCGTCGCGCGCATCCGGAAGGGCGCGCGAAACGATGACGCTCATCGCGTAATCGAGGTAGGAACGCTTCAGTTCATCCTCGATGGCGATGGGCAAATGCGGAGAGCCGCCCGACGGGGGATTGGCGGCTGGGGTGTCGCTCAAAATCTATTCCTTTTCAATGCCTTACGGCATGCCCGAAACGGGTCAGAATCCACCCGGTTTTGTAGCATTTCGATGACCGATTCCGCTACCGGTTATTGCGGCGCTGGATGGGCCTGTATGGCGGCCAAACGGTCCATCACGAAGGCCATATTGTACGCCACCATGAGCCGGGTTTTGGCGTCTTTGTCGCCCTCATAGCCGTATGTGATGCCCAGCAGCGCGCCGGTCTTGGCATCGACAACGGGACCGCCGGAAAAGCCGGGCCCGGCATCGGAGACATAGCCAAAAGCGGCGGGCCAGAACTGGTGGATGACGCCACGGGAGACACGCAAATTCCCGTCCGTATCCTGGCCATAGGCGATGACGTCTTCGCCGTCGGTCGGCGCGGCAGTGGGCAGAACGGCCGTTCTGCTGGTGCGGTAATACAGCAGGTCGTAGTCCTGGACCTTCCCGATCACCACGGCAGGGTCGAGCATGTTGGCGTTGTGCGCATTGGTGACGGCAATGCCTGGCGCGATCACGACAGACGCGCCGTCATGGGTGGCCAGCATCCAGTCGCGCGCGTGCAATGGGATGTAGGACAGCGCGACTTGCGGAAAATCAAAGCCGCTGGCTTGCGTGCCGAACGAGCCCGTTCCGCACGCCGACAACCCGAGCGCCAGAACCAGCGCCGCGATGCAGGGCAACCGCATGTTCACGCCGGGATCAAAATGGAATTTCGTCGTCCAACTCGCTGCGGTCGAAATTGCCGGCCGGCTCGCTCATGGAGCCGCCTCCGCTGCGGCTCATCGCGCTGCCACCTTCACCGCGCGTGTCGAGCATGGTGAGCTCGCCGCGGAAGTTCTGAAGCACGATCTCGGTCGAATATTTGTCCTGACCGTCCTTGTCCGTCCACTTGCGCGTCTGCAGTGAGCCTTCAATGTAAACCTTCGAGCCCTTGCGCAAATATTTCTCCGCGACCTCGGCGAGGTTCTTGTTGAAGATCACGACGCGATGCCACTCGGTCTTTTCCTTGCGCTCGCCCGACGCCTTGTCGCGCCAGCTTTCCGACGTCGCGATGGAAAGGTTCACCACGGGATCGCCGCTCTGCAGGCGGCGGGTCTCCGGATCCTTGCCCAGATTGCCGACCAAAATCACCTTGTTGACGCTACCCGCCATTGTTCTCGCCTTTCGTGCTATCGGGCAGGACCCTATCGTTTCAGGCCTGTGCCCGGCTATTGCCGGTTTATGTGTTCTCATTATGTTCCCGTGTCAATCCCCAGCAAAAATGCGGCTGAAATCAAAGCGCTTGCTGGACCATCGGCAGGAGCTGCATGGCGCCGAAGACACTCAAATGGTGCTCGTCGCGATAGAGCGGCCTGTCATTCAGCGACAGTTCGCATTTGCCCGTCGCGCAGAGGATTTCGTGCGGATAAAGAATCTTGGCGCCATAACGATCTTGCATGCGCTTCAACGTCGAGAAGACGAATTTCTGATGCGCGAGGAATTTGGGCAGGCTGTGCGTGAGCTTGCGATTGTCGCCGTCCATGCGCATGTGCGCCATCATGCGCGGCACCGAATATCCGGCTTCAGGCACAGACGCGACGATGACCACATGCTTCCCGGCTCGCGCCAGCTTGCGGACAGTCCGCTCCAGGCCGCGATAGAACACAGCTTCGGTCGAAGTGAGGTCCGTACCCTCGCCCTGTTCGTCATACGGGAAGATGCGCCAGTCGCCCTCGCCGCGCGCGACGCCATAAGCATTCTTGCTCCAGCGCGCGTCGAGGATGACCTCCCGGATGGTGGATTTCGTCGCAAGTTTCGCTACGGCATCGTTAAAGGGTTTGCACCTGGGTGCGTCCGGGCGCACGACGCCGAGCAACGGCGCACAACTATCCGTTCCTGCGAACAGCCCCGCGCGACCGTTCTGCTGCGCGACTTTCTGAACGGCCGGAAGAAGTGCGTCCGCATGAGAGTCACCCCACAGGATAAAAGAGGGCTCCTCCGTCTGGGTGCTGCCAATGCGACAAAGGCGGCCACGGCGCACATCGTGCGCGGTGAGGCCAAAGCAGATGTCCATGCGTGGCTCATGATCGCGTTCTTCGGCAAGGATCTTGCGGATTTCCGGCTGCATCCGCTGGGGCACGCCGCGCGCAGAAGCGACAGCGGCGCCGCAAAGCGCCGTCACCGTTATGGCGGCCGCCGCACCGCCAAACAGCGCGCGCCATTCCAATCCACGGTGCTTGCGGATCGGCCTCTCGACATATCGCCAAGACAATACTGCCAGCGCAAAAGAGAGCGCGATGCAGGCGTAAATTTCCCATGGATGCAGCGCCCGATTGAGCGCGATCTGTGTGAAGACCAGCACCGGCCAATGCCACAGATAAAGCGAATACGAAATCAAGCCGATGAACACGACCGGCTTCGCCGAGAGTGCGCGCGCCACCAGATTGGTTTGCCGTCCGGCATAGATCACCAGGGCCGCGCCAAGACATGGCGCCACCGCGGCAAGGCCGGGGAACGGCATCCAGCGATCGTAGGTCCAGATGGCCCACGCAATGAGCAAGGCGCCGGCAAGAGCAACAGCGTCACGCCAGCGACGCGACAAGACCGGCAACGGCGCGATGGTGACGATCGCACCAAGCATGAGCTCCCACATGCGCGACGGCAGGAGATAAAACGCCGTCGCCGCCGAGTGTCCAACTTCCCAGACGCTGAACGTGAAAGATGCGGCCAGCAAAACGCCGATGACGGCGACAAGACGCGGTCGCGAAGATGTCCCGGTCAGCAGCAGCACGGCCGGAAAAAGCAGATAGAATTGCTCTTCCACCGCGATCGACCACAGATGCAGCAACGGCTTTAGAGAGGCTGCGAGATCGAAATAACCGACCTCGCGCCAGAATTCGAAATTGGCAGCAAAAAACGCCGTGGCGAGGAGGCTCTTTGCATAGGCCTCGAAATCGACCGGAAAGAGCAGGAACCAAGCGGCGGCGCTCGCAATAGTGAGCATTGCAAAGAGTGCCGGGAAGATGCGCCGGATACGGCGCTCATAAAAGTGGCGGATCGTGAAATGACCGTCGGCCATCTCGCGGTGGATGATTCCCGTGATCAGGAACCCGGAGATGACGAAGAAGATGTCCACGCCGACGAAGCCGCCGGGAACCTGCCAGAAGCCGTAGTGGTAGAAGACCACCGCCAGAACAGCCACGGCGCGCAGGCCATCCACATCCGGGCGATAGCGGAGTTCTGAATGTCCGGGCGCGCGAGGGTCTTCAAAAACGGTCATATAACCCCATCTATTGCATAGGCAGACCCCGATCATCCCAAAACGCGGCAACTGGCCATTCGCTTCCCGGCGAAAAGCCGCAGCGCGATAGACATTTTCGTCCGGTCTGGGTATGTATGTTCGGTTTTTGTTCCCTTCCGGATTCGAGTGCTGTCAGGGTGTGGCAGGAGCCACAAAGCCCCGCCCTTGCCCGGTTGATGCAGAACCGCGCAAGCTTTCCCGTTCCGCCATTCGTTAGAGAGCCATGCAGAAGAACATCTCCATTCGCGGCGCCCGCGAGCACAATCTGAAGAACGTCGACGTCGAGATTCCGCGCGACACGCTGACCGTGATGACCGGCCTCTCCGGCTCCGGCAAATCCTCACTGGCGTTCGACACGATCTATGCCGAGGGGCAACGGCGCTACGTAGAATCACTCTCGGCCTATGCGCGCCAGTTCCTGGAGCTGATGCAGAAGCCGGATGTGGACCACATCGAAGGCCTGTCGCCAGCGATCTCCATCGAGCAGAAGACGACGAGCAAGAACCCGCGCTCAACCGTCGGCACCGTCACCGAGATCTACGATTACCTGCGCCTGCTCTTCGCGCGCGTGGGCGTGCCCTATTCGCCGACGACGGGACTGCCGATCGAGAGCCAGACCGTCAGCCAGATGGCGGATCGTATCCTCGCGCTGGACGAAGGCACGCGGCTGTACCTGCTCGCGCCTATCGTGCGCGGCCGCAAGGGCGAGTACCGCAAGGAATTCGCAGAGCTGCAGAAGAAAGGCTTCCAACGCGTCAAAGTCGACGGGAAGTATTACGAGATCGCGAACGTTCCCGCGCTGGACAAGAAGATCAAGCACGACATCGAAGTCGTGGTGGACCGCATCGCGGTGAAAAAGGACATCGGCAACCGCCTGCCCGACTCCATCGAAACGGCACTGAATCTGGCCGACGGGCTTTTGATCGTTGAATTCGCCGATCAGAAGGAAAAGGACGGGGCGGCGAAGCAGATGGTCATGTCATCGAAGTTCGCCTGCCCCGTTTCCGGCTTCACGATTCCGGAAATCGAGCCGCGGCTGTTCTCGTTCAACAATCCGCATGGGGCCTGTCCGGTGTGTGATGGCCTCGGCACACAACTCTATTTTGATCCGGCGCTGGTCGTGCCGGATGACTCGCTCGCGCTTCGCAAGGGTGCGATTGCGCCCTGGTCGAAATCGTCTTCACCTTACTATCTTCAGACGCTGGAAGCGCTGGCGCGGCACTACAAATTCTCGCTCAACGACCCGTGGGAAGACCTGACGAAAAAAGCCCGCGACATCATCCTCTATGGTTCGGGCGAAGACGAGATCAAGTTCATCTATGACGATGGGCTGCGCAGATACGAGACGAAGAAGCCGTTCGAAGGCGTCATTCCGAACATGGAGCGGCGCTACAAAGAGACCGACTCCGCTTGGATCCGCGAAGAGATGGAACGGTTTCAGGACACCTCGCCTTGCGAGGGCTGCAAGGGCTACCGCCTGAAGCCGGAAGCACTCGCCGTGAAGATCGGCGGACTCCACATCGGTCAGGTGTGCGAACAGTCGATCAAGATGGTCGACACATGGTTCCGCGATATCGACAAGAAACTGAACAAGCAGCAGAACGAGATCGCGGCGCGCATCCTCAAAGAGATCCGCGCGCGCCTGAAGTTCCTGAACAATGTCGGCCTCGACTATCTGACGATGGCACGCTCGTCCGGCACGTTGTCCGGCGGCGAGAGCCAGCGCATCCGTTTGGCCTCGCAGATCGGCTCAGGCCTCACGGGCGTGCTGTATGTGCTGGACGAACCGAGCATCGGTCTACACCAGCGCGACAACGCCAAGCTTCTGGAATCGCTGCGCGGCCTGCGCGACATGGGCAACACCGTTGTCGTCGTGGAGCACGATGAAGAAGCGATCCGGACCGCCGACCATGTGATCGATATGGGGCCTGGTGCCGGCATTCACGGCGGTCATGTCATCGCCGAAGGCACGCCCGAAGATATTATGAAAAATCCCAAGAGCCTGACGGGCAAATATCTCGTCGGGATCGAGCAGATCGCCGTGCCGGCCAAACGGCGCAAAGCGGCGAACAATCGCTGGATCAAGGTCGTCGGCGCGAAAGGCAACAACCTGAGGAATGTGACGGCGGAAATTCCGCTGGGCACGCTCACCTGCATCACAGGCGTTTCCGGCGGCGGCAAGTCTACGCTCACGATCGAGACGCTCTACAAGGCGGCAGCGCGCAAGCTCAGCCAAGGGCGCGAGCATCCAGCGCCGCATGACAAGATCGAAGGCCTGGAATTCCTCGACAAGGTAATCGACATCGATCAGTCGCCGATCGGGCGCACGCCGCGTTCGAATCCGGCGACGTATACGGGCGCTTTCACGCCGATCCGCGACTGGTTCACCGAACTGCCGGAGTCCAAAGCGCGGGGTTATCAACCCGGGCGTTTCTCGTTCAACGTGAAGGGCGGCCGTTGCGAAGCCTGCCAGGGCGATGGCGTCATCAAGATCGAGATGCACTTCTTGCCGGATGTCTACGTTCAGTGCGATGTCTGCAAGGGCAAGCGTTACAACCGCGAAACGCTGGAAGTGAAGTTCCGCGACCATTCGATTGCAGACGTCCTCGACATGACTGTGGAAGCCGGTGCCGAGCTGTTCAAAGCCGTGCCGTCCATCCGCGAGAAGCTCGATACGCTCAAGCGCGTAGGGCTCGGCTACATTTCCATTGGCCAGCAGGCGACAACGCTGTCGGGTGGCGAAGCGCAGCGCGTGAAGCTGTCAAAAGAACTGTCACGCCGTGCGACAGGACGCACGCTCTATATCCTCGACGAGCCGACGACAGGACTGCATTTCCACGACGTGAAGAAGTTGCTCGAGGTACTGCATGAGCTGGTCGACAACGGAAACACCGTGGTCGTGATCGAGCACAACCTCGAGGTCGTGAAAACCGCCGACTGGGTTGTCGATCTTGGTCCCGAAGGCGGTGACGGTGGTGGCGAAATCGTGGCCTCCGGCACGCCGGAAGACGTGGCGAAGGTCGCGCGCTCCTACACCGGCCAGTATCTCAAGCCGCTTCTGAAGGCTCGTGCGCCGGAGAAGGCTGCGCCTTCACGAATGAAGGCAGCGGAGTAGCCGGCGGTACGCCCGAAGGGTCGGGCGCCGCCGGTGCCGCGTAGCTCAGCGGATCCATCTCCGGAAGCTTGTCCTTGTGCGCGGCCAGCGGCTCCTCTTCAGGCAGCGCTACGGCCGGCGTTTCTGTTTCTTCTGTGGCTCCCAGTGGTTCTGCGTCCGGTGAGGCTATTGCGGCTTCGGCTTTCACGGCGTCTTCGAGCACGGATCCTTTCGCTTCCTCGGCTGGTGCCTCGATGTTTTTCTCGGAGCGTTCTTCCACCACTTCGGGCGTGATCGGAGCTTCGACAGTCGCCGCGTTCTCCGGCGCGGGAGCGCTTTCCACATTCGCAAATTGCGGCTCGACGCGCGGTTTCTCCTCCGGTGGAAGATGCAATGCCGTCGGTGCAGCCATCGCATAGGCCGGCTCCGCCAGAGTGCTGTACGCGCGCGTCGGTTCGGGCACGACACCATGCTCGACCTGTTCGTAAGCACTCGCAGATGCGCCGGCGAAGATCGCATTCAGGACCAACAACGCAGCGGCCCAGACAGCGGCGAGTGCGCCTGCGTGATCCTGGATCATCTGAAACAACGGCGTCTTGTCGTGTGATCCGGTGAACAGCGCGTTGACGGCGTCACCGAACGATGCGCCGACCGAGGCCCAGCCAACCAGCAACGCCAGAACAACGACCGGTACGAAAAGCGACAGGCCGATCGCGAGAAGCCGCCAGAAATTTCCGCTGCTCAGGCTGCACGCCTGCAATACGCGCGCGGGCGGATCAGCTACGGCGATCGGTGCCAGAAAAAAGCCGAACCGAGTCGCGAGGAACAAGCCGGTGGCGACGGCAATGACAACCAGAGCGCCCGACATCACCGGTCCCAACGCGATGCCCTGCCACACGCCGTCATGACCGATCATCGGCAGCGACACCGCAATCCCCACACTGCCCGCGAAAGCGATCGCCGAGACCATGCCGATGACGATCACGTAGAGCAGCAGCAGATTGACGAACAGCACCCATTCTCGACGCGCGATCACGAAATAGGCGGTCTTCCACTCGCCGCCGGATTCCAACGCTTCGCGGGTCATAGGCACCGCCATGGCGGCGTTCGCGAAGGCCGTCACGATCACGAGGCAGAACAGGTAGAACAGCGCGAAATTGTTGAAGCTGCCGGCATCGGGACGCGGCCACACCAGCATGGCGCCGCTCAAGCGCGTCAAGAAATAAGCCACCACGAGGCCATAAAATGCAGCAGCCAGCCAGCTCACACCCAGAAGCGGCAGAACACGGCGGCCCGCAAAACCCCAGGCGCGCAAAATCGTGTCGCCCACCGGTAAGTTACGCATCGAAAATCCCCCTCGGACACGCCGACTATAGCGGCCCCGCCCCACCTTGCCAGACGGTTTACCCAAACCGGTTGACGGCCTCGTGACGGCACGCCTCAGGACCGTGACAGTCTGTCAGCCCGCCGTTAAGGTCAAAAGAAAAGCTGGGGAGAGGAATGGCAATCTCGGAATATGGGAAATACGACGCGCTGGGGCTCGCCGCGCTGGTCGCCAAGAAAAAGGTAAAGCCCATCGAGCTTCTGGAAGAAGCAATTTCCCGTTCCGAGAAGCTCAACCCTAAGCTGAATGCCATCATCTACAAGGACTACGAGAATGCTCGTGCCCGCGCAAAAGGCAAGCTGCGCGGTCCTTTTGCAGGCGTGCCGTTTCTGCTGAAGGACATCTTCGCGCTGAGCACCACAATGCCCACGCGACAGGCATCGAAGTTCATGCCGGCGATGCCCTGGATGCACAATTCGGTGCTGGTGGATCGTTTCCACGGCGCCGGCCTCGTGCCTTTCGGCAAGACCAATGTGCCCGAGTTCGGCCTCGTAGCCACCACCGAATCCAAGCTGTACGGCGCCGCGCATAATCCTTGGAATCTCGATCATTCGACGGGTGGCTCGTCCGGCGGGTCGGCCGCGGCCGTTGCGGGGGGCATTGTGCCGATGGCACATGCGAATGACGGCGGCGGATCCATTCGCATTCCCGCGTCGGCTTGTGGATTGGTGGGGCTGAAGCCCACACGCGGACGCATGACCAATGCGCCCGATTTCGGCGAAATCATCGATGGCTTGGCGACCGATCTGGTCGTTTCAAAATCCGTGCGAGACACAGCTGCGGCGCTGGATGCAACAGCGGGGCCGATACAAGGCGATCCCTATTGGGCACCGCCGCAACCGAAATCCTATCTGGAATCGATGAAGCGCAAGCCGAAGAAGCTGCGGATCGCCTTCGCGAGCAAGAAGCTCGACGGCAGCGCCTTTCATCCGGACTGTCTCGCAGCCGTGAAGCACGCTGCGAAGATCTGCCGGGATCTCGGACATGAAGTCGAGGAAGCTTCACCGGATCTGGATCAGGCGCAATTGATCCCGGCCTTCATGGCACTTTGGAGCGGCGGACTCGCCAACGGCATCGATACGATCGCCATGCTGACGCAACGCAAGCCCACGGAAGATGACTTCGAAGGCACTACCTGGGGCCTTTACGAGCAAGGGAAACGCGTGACGGCCAGCGAATATATCGGCGCGAAAGCAGCGTTGCAGATGGCCGGGCGCGCGGCCGCTAAGTTCCACGAAAAATACGACATGTGGATTTCGCCGACGCTCGGCATGCCGCCGGTGAAACTCGGTGTCTTCGACTTGAGCGAGCGGGACGTCGCCAAATCCTTCGGCGCGCAGATCGACTACGTACCCTTCACGGCGATGCAGAACGCGACCGGCCAGCCGGCGATCAACCTGCCTCTCTATTGGAACAAGGAGAACCTGCCGATCGGCGTTCAGTTCGTCGGCCGGTTCGGTGACGAGGAAGGACTTCTGAAACTCGCCGCCTCTATCGAAAAAGCCGCGCCATGGGCGCATCGCTACGACAGCGTGAAGGTCTAATCCCATGGCGTTTGCAGAATATGAGAAATACGACGCGCTGGCTCTCGGCCAACTGGTCAGAGAGAAGAAGGTTTCCGCGCTTGAGCTGTTGGACGAAGCCATCGCGCGGGCGGAACGGGTCAATCCAAAAATCAACGCCATCATCTTCAAAGCTTTCGACGCCGCTCGCGACGCAGCCAAGAAGGGTGTTCCCGACGGCCCGTTCAGCGGTGTTCCGACGCTGCTGAAGGATATGCGCGCAGGCGCCGTGGGCATGCCGACCCGCAGCGGTTCGCGGATGGTACCGGCAGTGCCGGCGGATCACGACGCGACGCTGGTGTCTCGCTATCGCGCGGCAGGTCTTATCCCACTTGGCAAAACCAACGTGCCGGAATTCGGAATTCTGCCGGTCTCGGAATCCAAGCTTTACGGGCCGGCGCGCAATCCCTGGAATATCGATCACACGCCGGGGGGATCGTCCGGCGGTTCGGCGGCCTCGGTGGCGGCGGGCATTGTGCCGCTGGCACATGCCACCGATGGAGGCGGATCGATCCGTATCCCGGCATCCTGCTGCGGCCTTGTGGGGCTGAAGGTTTCGCGCGGGCGCATCACGCAGGGACCCGACAATGCGGATTCCACGGCGGGACTTAGCGTCGACAACTGCGTGACGCGCAGCGTGCGCGATACCGCCGCAATGCTCGATCTTTCCTGCGTGCCCGATTACGGCGATCCCTATTTCGCGCCACCGCCGCAAGGCTCCTATCTGGAAGGCATCCGGAACGAGCCGAAGCGGCTGAAGATCGCAGTTTCGTTGACCAACTATCGCGGCGCGCCGTTTCATGCGGATGTCGCGGAGGCCATGCAGAAGGCGATCAAGCTGTGCGAACAGCTTGGGCATACGGTCGAAGAGGCCCAGCCTTCGCTGAACAGCGAAGAGCTCACCATGGCGTTCATGGTCTTGTGGGCCACCGCGTCCGGCTACGGCATCGAGATGCTGTCCCGCATGACTGGGCAGACACCGTCGCTCGACAATCTCGAAGGCCTGACCTTCAGCCTTTATCAGCGCGGCAAATCGATTTCCGCCGTGCAGCAGATCCTCGCGCAACAGACGATGTATCGTGTCGGGCGTATGATGGCGAAATTCCACGAGCAATATGATCTGTGGCTGACGCCGACATTGGCGCTGCCGCCGCTCAAGATCGGCACCATCGATATCGACGAGCAGGATCTGGAAACCGCCTTCGCGCCGATCATCGACTATGTGCCGTTCACCGCGACACAGAATGCGACCGGGCAGCCCGCGATCAATCTGCCGCTACACTGGAACAAGGCAAACCTGCCGATCGGCGTGCAGTTCGTGGCACGCAACGGCGATGAGATGACGCTTCTGAAGCTGGCCGCGCAGATCGAGAAGGCACAACCCTGGTTCGACAAGCGGCCGACAATCTAGAGGACAACGACCATGGCATTCGCGGAATACGACCAATACGACGCAACCGGCCTCGCGCATCTTGTCCGCAAGAAGGAAGTCTCGCCGCGCGAATTGCTGGACGAAGCCATTGCGCGCGTGGAGCGGCACAATCCGAAAGTGAATGCCGTCGTCTATAAGGCCTATGAGGAGGCGAAGAAGACGGCGGACAGCAAGCTCCCGGATGGTCCGTTCAAGGGCGTGCCGTTCCTGATCAAGGATATCGGCATGGCCGTGAAAGGCTGGCCGATGACAAACGGCTCGCACTATCTGCGAAACAACGTGCCAGACTATGACGCGGAGCTGACCAAGCGTTATCGCGCTGCTGGTGTTGTCTTGTTCGGCAAGACCAACACGCCGGAGTTCGGAATTCCGGGGACGACGGAAGGACGGCATCTGGGCATCTGCCGTAATCCGTGGAATCCCGATCACTCGTCCGGCGGATCGTCGGGCGGCGCTGCGGCTTCAGTTGCCAGTGGGATGGTGCCGATGGCCCATGGCTCGGACGGACTCGGCTCCATCCGCATTCCTTCCGCGCAATGCGGACTTGTGGGCATGAAGCCGACGCAGTTCCGCAATCCGGGTGGACCGGACGATCGCGGCCGCGCGCATGGCCTCATCTGCGATCATGTTCTGACGCGCAGCGTTCGTGACAGCGCGGGGATGCTCGACTGGACGGGCACGCCGGAGGACGACGCGCCGTATGCGCCGCCGACGAAGGCACGGCCTTATCTGGAGGAGATACAGACGCCGCCGGGCAAGCTGCGCATCGCGTTCTCGACCGAAGTCCCGCGCGGCATCAATCCGACCGACGACGTGCAGAAGGTGTTCGACGACACCGTGACGCTGCTCGGCGAACTCGGACACACCATGATCGAGCTGCCCAAGCTGCCGATCGACTGGCGCCGCCTTTATCGCGCGCAGGGCATGGTGTCGGGCGGCATGATGGCGGCGAACATGGAAGAGCTGATCGAAAAGCTCGGCGAGCCGACGCCGGAAGATCTCGAACCGCTGGCGCTGGTGAGCTGGAAGTCATCCCGCAAACTCACCGGCGCACAGGTGGCGCAAGGTCTTCAGGACATGCGCCTCATCTCCCGCCAGATCATCGCGCTGTGGCGCGGGTTCGATGTGATGCTCAATCCCGTCACGCTCGCACCGCCGCCGGAGATCGGTCACCTCGATCCGGTGAACGTCGATCCCAAGGAGTTCAACCGCCGCCAGTCCTTCGTGTTCGGCTACACGCCGCCGTTCAACATCACCGGACAGCCTTCGCTGTCGCTGCCCATGGGCAAGTCCGCAACCGGGCTTCCCATCGGCATGATGTTCACCGGGCGTTACTCCGACGAGGCGACGCTCTATCGCCTCGCCGCGCAGATCGAGGAAGCGCGTCCATGGCAGCCCTGGGCCAGCGGCAAGCCGCAGGTGTGGGGCTAGTTACTCCGCAGCCTGCGCCGCAGGTTTCAGCCACGCTTCGAGATCGGCAATCGCGCGGTGAGACATCGCGCGTTTGCGATCCTTGCCGCGCGCGCCTTTCAGTTCGGGGAACAAGCCGAAGTTCACGTTCATCGGCTGGAAGGTCTTCTCGTCGGCACCGCCGGTGATGTGGCCCAGCAACGCGCCGAACGCGGTTGTCGTCGGCGGCGCGACGATGGCTTCGCCGCGTGCTTCCGCCGACGCGAAGCGGCC
The DNA here is from genome assembly GCA_036569005.1 of Rhizomicrobium sp. Classification (GTDB taxonomy): domain Bacteria; phylum Pseudomonadota; class Alphaproteobacteria; order Micropepsales; family Micropepsaceae; genus Rhizomicrobium. The sequence continues at coordinate 186,592 of DATCRK010000043.1, forward strand.
CGCGAGCAGGCCGATGGCGGCGCTTTCGACATAGCCTTCCACGCCCGTTACCTGCCCCGCGAAGCGCAACGATGGCCTCGCCTTCAGCCTCAACGATCCATCGAGAAGCTTCGGCGAGTTGATGAAGGTGTTGCGGTGGAGGCCGCCGAGGCGCGCGAACTGCGCGTTCTCCATGCCTGGGATCATGCGGAAGATGCGCGTCTGCTCGCCATGCTTCAGCTTGGTCTGGAAGCCAACCATGTTCCACAAATTGCCGAGCGCGTTGTCCTGGCGAAGCTGCACCACAGCATAGGGGCGATAGCCGGTGCGCTTATCGCTCAATCCCACCGGCTTCATCGGGCCGAAACGCAAGGTCTCTTCGCCGCGCGAGGCCATGACTTCGATGGGAAGACAGCCTTCGAAATACGGTGTGGTCTTTTCCCACTCCTTGAATTCGGTCTTCTCGCCTTCGAGCAGCGCCGCGATGAAGGCGCGATACTGCTCCTGGTCCATCGGGCAGTTGATGTAGTCCGCGCCGTCGCCCCCAGGCCCAACTTTGTCGTAGCGCGACTGCATCCAGCAGATGTCGAAGTTGATCGACTCCTTGTGGACGATGGGCGCGATGGCGTCGAAGAATGACAGGCCGTCGTCATTCGTCAGTGTACGGACTGCTTCAGCCAAAGCGGGCGATGTCAAAGGCCCGGTGGCGACGATCGTGCTTTGCCAATCTTCCGGCGGCAGGCCTGCGATTTCTTCGCGGCGGATCTCGATGTTCGGATGCGACGACAGCGTGCGCGTGATCTCGTCGGAAAACCCATGACGGTCCACCGCGAGGGCGCCGCCCGCCGGCAGCTTGTGCGCATCGGCGGCGCGCATGATGAGCGAGCCGGCGCGGCGCATTTCCTCATGCAGCAGGCCGACCGCGTTGTTCTCCCAATCGTCGGAGCGGAAGGAATTCGAGCAGACAAGCTCCGCCAATCCTTCGGTCTGGTGCGCATCGGTGGCGCGGATGGGGCGCATTTCGTGGAGCACGACCTTCGCGCCGCTCTGCGCCGCCTGCCAGGCGGCTTCCGATCCCGCCAAACCGCCGCCGATGATGTGAATGGGAAACGTCATCTGGTGCTATCGCCTCGAACCCGCGCAAAACCTGGACCGTTGAATTGCGATTTTTGCGTTTTTTTGTTGGAGGGGGCCCGCCCCCCTTCCGAATTGAATGTCGATTTTTGCTCTTTGCGTTTCGCGTTTTGACAACATGTTGTGGTTGGAGAAACGCGGAGCAGTCGTTTTCACGTTTTCCACTACCCCCTCCCCCTCTCCCCGTCCATCCTTTCGCGCGGGACGCAGTTCTCCTGTTCGCCAGATGCCGTTTCCGGCGCATTTGCGGATTTCGAGAGTGAGAACAAAATAGGAACATCTGCCGCCGTTGTCAAGGCTATGATGGCTGCACAACGAGGGGACGCGATGACCATAGCCGAGTGGATGATCTTTGCGGCGGTGCTGCTCTATCTACTGACGATCGCGCCGTTCAAGCCGCTGGGCTACCGGACCTTCGACAACGGCAATCCGCGCGATCCGCAATTCTGGGAGCAACCGCTGCGGCGGCGCGCGCTCGGCGCGCATCAGAACGGCATCGAGACGTTTCCGTTCTTCGCCGCGGCGGTGTTGCTGGCGGAATTTCGCCAATGCCCGCAGCAGGAGATCGACCTGCTGGCCCTCGGCTTCATCGTTGTGCGTCTCGCCTATGTGGCTGCCTATCTCGGCAACTGGCCGTGGACGCGCACGCTGCTGTGGAATGCGGGTTTCGCCGTGAACACCGCGATCTTTTTCATGCCGTGGTGGAGCGCACGCTAGACCGTGCCGCGCCAACTGGCGCGCAGCATGGCGAACTGGCGGCGATAGAGCGGGATTTCGACCGGCGTTTTGAACGCATCGAAACCGTTCGCAGTGACGCGATTCAGATAAAGCGGCGCTGTGGCGGCGGGAAGAAATGCGGGGAGCGCATCGCGCGGCTTCGCGAGCGCCCCTGCCTTGGCGAGATGCGCGCGCGCGGTGCCGGCGATTTTTGCGATCACCGGCGCGAGCTTTTTTCCGGAATGGTTCTGCAGGATCTCTTCGCGCGAGGTTCCGGCGTCCGCAAGAAGATCGCGCGGCAGATAGACCTTGCCGCGCGCGGCATGGAACGGGATCGCGCGCAGGATTCCGGCAAGCGCCTGTGCGATGCCGGCTTCGCGCGAGAGATCGTCATGCGGTTCGCCGAGAATGCGCGATGCCAGGCGCATGAGATTGCCGGCGGTGGTATCGGCGTAGATTTCCAGCGCGGCGAGCGTGTCGAACGTGATTTCCGCGGCATCGTCCTCACGCGCGTCGATGATGGCGTCGAACAATTCCGCCCGAAGATCGTGCTGCGCGAACAATTCGGCGAGTGCCGTGACGGTCTGGTGCTGGCGCGGCTTCTGTGCGCGCGCGCCTTCCACCGCTTCGCGCCACCATTGCAGGCGGATGGCATGCATCATCGGATCGCGCACGCTTTCGGCCACACGCGCGACCTCGTGATGGAAGGCATAGAGCACGAACAGCGCCTTGCGCTTGTCCGCCGGCGCGAAGAGCGAGGCGTGGTAGCGGTCTTCGTCCGTTCGGCGGAGATTGGTTTCGAGTGGCGACAATGGCGATGCCTTTCCTCCCCCGTTTACGGGGGTGGAGGCCGCAGAGCAAACGCGCGCCAGCGCGATTGCTGGCCGATCGGATCGCCGCGCAAGCGGCGAGACGAAGGGGGCCAGCGCAAAGTCCCCCTCCGGACCTTCGGTCCTCCTCCCCCGTAAACGGGGGAGGAAAACAAAAAGCCGCCGGATCGCTCCGGCGGCTTTTCGCATTCACAGACAACCGATCAATAGATGTTCTGCGCCGCCACCATGCCGAACAGCATGGGGATGGAGAGCATCGTGTTGATGCGGCTGAACATGCCTGCGGTCTTGGCGGCGGCGGCTTTCGCGTCGGCCGACAGGTCCGGATAGGCGTTGTCGATGTTCAGCGCCTTCTGCTGGTTCGGCCAGATAATGAACCAGACGTTGAACCACATGATCGTGCCCAGCCACATGGCGACGCCGATGCTGATCGCCTTCGGATTGGCGAAGCCTTCGATCGCATCCAGCGTGTAGGCCTGGATCAGATAGCCGTTCAGCGCGGCCAGGATGATGCCGAACACGATGGTGCTCATCGCGCCCCAGCGGAACCACCACAGCGCCGCCGGCGTGATGTATTTGCCCAGCGCCGGACGCAGCTCCGTCGGGATCGACGGCGTGGTCGGCGTGGAGACGAAGTTGAAATACCAGAGCAGGCCGATCCACATCACACCGGACAGAACATGCATCCAGCGCACGAAGAACGGCCAGAACAGCGTGGGGTCATAGCCCTGGATGTACCAGTAGAGCACGAACATCAGCACCGCGAGCACAACGCCCGCGATCACCGTGTTGCGAAGGTTTGAGAAGAAAGCTGCCATGACTCGGCCTCCCCGCCGCGTTTTGAATCGCTGAGCGTGATTCTTTCCCCAACCGGAGATCAAATCCAGAGTTTTTTAGTCGGAAATGGCCGCAAAGTTTTTGCGCGAATTTTTCCTCCCCGTTTACGGGGGAGGTGTTGAGCGATGCGAAACGGAGGGGTTTCGTGCGGGGCGGCTCGCCCCCCACCGCTTCGCGGTCCCCCTCCCCCGTGAACGGGGGAGGAAAATTTCAGAGCGTCAGCACCTTCGGGCGAGCCATCGAATACCAGGTCACCACAATCAGGCGTGTCACCATGACCGCCGTGAAGAACGAGGTGATGATGCCGATCAGGAGCGTCACGGCGAAGCCACGCACCGGGCCGGAGCCCAGTTCGAACAAGATGATCGAGGCGATAACGTGGGTAGCGTTGGCGTCGACAATCGTCGCCATGGCGCGGCGGAAACCGGCGTCAATGGAGGCGATGATGGTTCGCCCGTTGCGATGCTCTTCTCTGATGCGCTCATAGATCAGCACGTTCGCATCCACGGCCATGCCCATGGTGAGCACGATACCGGCGATGCCCGGCAAGGTGAGCGTGGCGCCCAGCATGGTCAGCACCGCGAGCAGCAGGATGACGTTCAAGGTCAGCGCCACGTCGGCGAAGAGTCCGAACATGCCATAGCGCGCGAACATGAAGAGCGCGACCAGCGCCAGGCCCGCAAGCGTGGAGATCTTGCCGGCGTGGATCGCGTCCGCGCCCAGCTCGGCGCCGACGGTGCGGCGCTCCAGCGGCTTCAGCGGTGCGGGTAAAGCGCCGGCGCGCAGCAGCACCGCCAGATCGTTGGCGGTCTGGATGGTGAAGCCGCCGGTGATCTGGCCGGAGCCGCCGAGGATCGGCGTCTGGATCACGGGCGCTTCGATCACCTTGTTGTCGAGGACGATGGCGAAGAGGCGGCCCACGCCATCCTTCGTCGCATTCGCGAACTGGCGCGCGCCCACGCTGTCGAAGCGGAAGGTCACGACCGCGCCGCCGCTCTGCTGGTCGAAGGTACCTTGCGCGTCGGTGAGGCGATCACCCGACACCATCACGCGCTTCTCCAGCACATAAGGCCGCTTCGGCTGCGTCTTGGTGGCGTCTTCATAGACGAGCTCGTCGCCGATGGGGACGATGCCCTTCTCCGCTTCGTTCACGTTCGCGGAGGAGTCCACGAACTGGAACGTCATCTTCGCGGTGGTGCCCAGAAGCTTGATGAGGCGATCCGGATCGGACAGGCCGGGCACCTGCACCACGATGCGGTCGTCGCCCTGGCGCTCGATGGTCGGCTCCTTGGTGCCGAGCTGGTCGATGCGGCGGCGCACCACTTCGATGGACTGGCTGACGATGTCGTTGCGGGTGCCGGTCTTGTAGGCATCCGTCATCTTCATCGTGATGGTGCCGGCGGAGTCGGTCATGTCATAGGCGCGGGCGCCGACGGACAAAACGCTGCTGGTGACGGCGGGGTTGAGATTCTTCAGGATCTCCTTCGCATCGTCGACGCGCGCGGAATCCAGAATGTGAACGGAGACCGTGTCGCCCTGCGCGGCGAGGCCGTTATAGGCGATGTGCGCCTTGCGCAGCCCGACGCGGATATCGCCGAGCAATGTTTCGAGGCGATCCTTCTGCACCTGATCGAGCTCGACTTCGAGCAACAGATAAGAACCGCCCTGCAGGTCGAGGCCGAGGCTCACCGTCTGCTTGGGCATGAACGGCGGCAGGCGGTTGCGGATGTTTTCCGGCAGCGCATTCGGCAGCGCGAAGATGATACCCGCCAGCAGAATGAGGAAGGTGAGTATGCGCGACCAAGTGGGGATCTGCATCATGACGGTTAGTCGTTCGCCGGGGTGTTCTTCGGACGCACTTCGCTGAGCGTGCCTTTCACGACCTTGATCTGGACGTTATCGGCGATCTCGATGGTGAGCTCGGTGTCTTCCGGCTTCACGGGCTTGGCGACCTTGCCGACGATGCCGCCGGCGGTGACGACGGTATCGCCACGGGACACGCCTTCCACCATCTTGCGGTGCTCCTTCATCTTCTGCTGTTGCGGGCGGATGAGAAGGAAATACATGATCGCGAACACCGCGATCAGCGGCACGATGGAAGTAAGGAAGGAGTCCTGCATGGAAAAGTCCGGCCCGGTTCGATTGGGCGCGGACTATAGCCGCGCACGGCCCCTTTGCAACCGTGATACATCAAGGACTTAGCAGGTGAAAAAGGCTTCAGGAAGCGCGTTGGAGCAGGTGCAGACGCGGATCGCGGAGGCGCTGGAAAGGCTGGCGCCGGGGGCTGCGCTGAATGCCGCACCGGTGTCAGGCGATGCGTTTGTGTGGGAGCCGGCGCATGGCGGGCTTGTGGCGGTGGCGCAGGTGGCGGGGATCCCGCTCGCGCTGCTCAAGGGCATCGATGCGGCGCGCGACACGTTGCTGGAGAACACGCGGCGCTTTGCCGACGGATTGCCGGCGAACAACGCCCTGCTCTGGGGCGCGCGCGGCATGGGCAAGTCGTCTCTGGTGAAGGCGGCGCATGGCGCGGTGAACGGGAACCGCAAAGGCGCCGGCCGCTTGGTGCTGGTGGAAATCCATCGCGAGGAGATCGCGAGCCTGCCGCTGCTGCTGCGCATGTTGCGCGCGAGCAAGCGGCGCTTTCTGCTCTATTGCGACGATCTTTCGTTCGACAAGGACGACACGAGCTACAAATCGCTGAAGGCGGCGCTGGAGGGTGGCATCGAAGGGCGGCCTTCGAACGTGCTGTTCTACGCGACGAGCAACCGCCGCCATCTGATGCCGCGCGACATGATGGACAATGAACGCGCCACCGCGATCAATCCCGGCGAAGCGGTGGAAGAGAAGGTTTCGCTATCGGATCGCTTCGGGCTGTGGCTCGGATTCCACAATTGCGGGCAGGACGATTACCTCGCGATGGTGGACAGCTACGCCGCGCATTTCAGATTGAAGATGCCGCGCGAAACATTGCATGCGCGCGCATTGGAATGGTCCGCAACCCGCGGCGCGCGCTCAGGCCGCGTGGCGTGGCAGTTCACTCAGGATGTGGCAGGCGAGTTGGGCCGCAAAATTTAGGGCGGTCTATATCAGTTCTCTAAATCGTCATGGCCGGGTTTATCCCGGCCATCCATTTTCCAGAAGCGGTACAGGTATCCCTCTGCCTCTGGAAAATGGATGGCCGCCACAAGGGCGGCCATGACGGTTTCTGATTTTGGATAGAAAGAAATTCTTCCGGACAGAACTAGCTGTCGTTCGACGCGGTGAGGATGGCGCGCGGGTCGATCGGCTTCATGTTGCGGCGGATCTCGAAATGCAGCTGCGGACGGGTGACGTCGCCCGTCTGTCCCACCGTTCCGATCACATCGCCCTTCGCCACGCGCTGGCCGCGCGCCACGCCGATGGAGCTGGTGTGCGCGTAAGCGGTGACATAGGTGTCGCCGTGCTTGATGAGGATAAGATTGCCGTAGCCCTTCAGCTCGTTGCCGGCATAGGTGACGACGCCGTCGGCGGCGGCGTGGATCGGCGTGCCGGACGCGGCAGCGATGTTGATGCCGTCATTGCGCTCGCCGCCACCGGTCGAGCCGAAGCCCGCGATGATGGTGCCGCTGACGGGCATCGCGAAACCGGACGTGAGATTGTCGCCCGCGCGCGTGTCCTGTTGCGCGTAATCCTGGCGCGGCGGCGCATAGACCGGGCGCTGGCGCGGCGTGATGTCGGATTCTTCGCGCACGGCAACGCGCGTGGTCGGCGCGGCGGCGGGCGCTTCGTGGCGATAGTTGCGGGCTTCGCGATGGTTGCGCGGCGCCGGATGACCATAGAAATCGGAATAGCTTTCGCGCGCGTCCTGGTAGGTCTCGCAACCGGAAAGCAATGCGGCGGCGCCAACGCACAGCGCGATCAGCGCGAGGCGTTTAAGCGTTTCCCCTGTCGTCCGGTTTGCGCGCATCCTGCGGCAGTCCCTCGATCATCGGCACGAACATCACGGGAAGCAGATTTTCCCGCTCTATGCCGTGCTCACCTTTGACGATCTTGGTTAAGGATTGGGAAACGCCGCGCGCGCTTTGCGCATCGCCGCCGACGGGCGCGATCAGGATTCCCGCGGGTTTTAACTGGTCGATAAGACTTTGAGGAACCTCGGAAACCGCGGCGGACAGCAAGATTCTGTCGAACGGCGCCGCTTCCGGCCAGCCTTTCAGGCCGTCCGCGTGGCGCGTGACGATGTTCGTGAGGTGTAGCGTTTTGAAACGCTCCTCAGCTTGCGCGAGCAAAGGCTTGTGGCGCTCAACCGTGTAGAC
>DATCRK010000044.1:0-15801 GCA_036569005.1 Rhizomicrobium sp.
GGCTATGTGATCCTGCTCGGCACGGTGGGCGGATTGATGCTGAGCGAGAGCCTGCAGGCCTTGCGCGCGGCGCGCGCGGGCAATCCGCTGCCGTCGCGGCTTCAGCATCACAACTGGATTCACGGCTTGCCGCTGAAGATGCGCTTCCGCCAGTCGCGGCTCTACATCAGCGTGTTTCCGCCGCTGGTGCTGGGCTTCTTCGTCGGCATGCTGTCCGCAATCATGGGTGTCGGCGGCGGCTTCATCCTGGTTCCGGCGATGATCTACCTGCTGCGCATGCCGACCGGCGTGGTGATGGGCACCTCGCTGGTGCAAATCCTCTGCGTCACGGCGGCCACCACGGTGTTGCAGGCGACGAGCAACTACACCGTGGACATCCTGCTCGCCGGCTTGCTCATTCTGGGCGGCGTCGTCGGCGCGCAGTTCGGCGTGCGGATCGGCGCGCAAATGCGCGGCGAGCAATTGCGTCTTCTGCTGGCGGTGCTGGTACTCGCGGTAGGCTTACGCCTGTTGATCGGCCTTGTGGTGACGCCGGACGATATCTTCAGCGTTTCCGTGGAGGGCCAGTGATGCGCGCGGCTCTCGTGGCTTTCGCTTTGATGCTGTTGCCGGCCGTGGCAAACGCGGAAGATCTCGTGTCCGGGCTTTCGCAGGACCAGATTCAGATCACTTCCAACTATACCGGTTCCGACCTCGTCGTCTTCGGTGCCATCGAACAGACGCCGGATGCCGACAGCGACACTATGGATGCGGGACGGCGCGACGTGGTGGTGATCGTTCGCGGCCCCTCCGCGAACATGGACGTGCGCCGCAAGGACCGCATCGCCGGCATCTGGATCAACAACCGCGAGGTCACGCTCGCAAGCATGCCCGCCTACTACTATGTCGCCAGCACGCAACCGCTGGACAAGATCGCTTCTTCCGATGTGTTGAATCGCTATCAGATCGGCGTCGATCATGTGAAGCCGGAACGCACGAGCACGCATAAGGCCTCGCGCGCCGAGGAGTTCCGGCAGGCGGTGGTGCGCGAGCGCGTTCGCGCGCATCTCTTCACCGAAGCACCGGCGGGCGTGGAATTTCTCGGCTATTCGCTGTTCCGCGTGCATGTTCCGGTGCCGGCGGGCGCACCGCGCGGACAATACACGGCCGAGGTCTATCTCTTCCGCAACGGCGTGGTGATGAGCGCACAATCGACGCCCCTGTTCGTCGATCAGATCGGGCTGGAGCGCAATCTGTTCAACTTCGCGCACAACGAGCCGTTCACCTATGGCCTTGCGACGGTTCTGATGGCGGTTCTGCTCGGCTATCTGTCGTCGCTGATATTCCGCCAGCCGGGCTAGGCGGCGACGGCGTACACCCGCGCACGGCCGAGAACATAAGCGAAGAAATCTTTCGGAAAGAGCGAGCGGAGCGCGATGTCGCGCACATCGAGCCCGCCGGTGTAGGCGCCGAAGGACGGCATCACCAGGCGCTTGCCGTCGGAAGCAAAACAGCGGCGGCGCAGGCTCTGCCCCCGGCGCGTGACAGTCTTACAGGGATGCAGATGCCCCGCGATCTCGCCGCGCGCGTTCATGTCGGACGGCTCGTGGCGGAACGTGAGGCCGCCGATGGCGACTTCCTCCGTGATGATGCCTTTGAGCCAGGACGGCGGAACAGGATCATGGTTGCCGGCAATCCAGATCCAGTCCGCACGCTCGCCCAGCGACGTGAGTTGTGCGCGCTCAAATTCGTCAAGCCGGTTCGGTGCATCGCGATCGTGAAAGGAATCGCCGAGCGCGATGGCGAGCGCTGGCTTGTAAGTGTCGAACAGTGCCGTCATGCGCTTCAGCGTGGTGCGCGTGTCGTAAGGCGGCAGCATCTGGCCGGTGAAGGCGTAGAACGAGCCTTTCTCGAAATGTAGATCGGCGAAGACGAGAGCGCGCTCGGACAGCCAGAACATCGCGCCCGCGCTGTCCAGAACCAACTCTTCGCCATTCACTTCGACACGCTTCTCAGTCAACCGACATGGCCTCCGCCACCAGCGATTCTTCGGCTTCGTGCAGGATATCCTCGTGCGCTTCGCCCGCCACCATCTCCTTGGAGATTTCCAGCAAGGCGGGAACCGCCAGCGGCGACACGCGATCCAGCGCGCGCACGGTGATGTTGCCCTTCACGCGCGTCAATGCCCCGGAGAGACGCCCGATGTCGAGCAGCCCGGTTGCCGCATCCTCATAAGTCGCACGCAGCAATATGTGATCCGGCTCGTGCTCGCGCAGAACGTCGTAGATCAGGTCGGAGGAGAACGTAACTTGGCGCCCCGTCTTCTCTGCCGTCAGCGAGCGGCGCTCGATCAGGCCGGAGATGATAGCGCAGTTGCGGAAGGTGCGCTTGTAGAGCGCGGATTCCGCCAGCCAGTCCTCCAGATCGTCGCCCAGCATGTCTTCGGAGAACAGCGCGTCCATGTCCACGCCGCTCATGTCGCGCAGGCCCCACACGGCCAGCGCATATTCATTGGCGACGAAGCCGAGCGGCCGCATGCGCAGGCGCTCGAGACGGCGCGTGACGAGCATCCCGAGAGTCTGATGCGCAAGACGGCCCTCGAAAGGATAACAGACGAGGTAATTCTTGCGCCCGCGCGGGAAGGTTTCGACCAGCAACTCACCCTCGCGCGGAATGATGGAGCGCAGCTGCTGGATCTCCAGCCACTCGCCCACAGGGTGCGGCAACTTCTTCCACTGGCGCGGATCGGCCAGCATCTGCCGCACACGCATAGCGAGAAATGTGGAGAGCGGAAATTTCCCGCCATTATAAGATGGGATCTGTGCTTCAGGATCGTTGGTGCGCGTGACGTAAGCGGCGTTTTCGTGGATGCCTTCGAAGCGCAGCACGTCGCCGCTGAACACGAAGGTGTCTCCGGCCGTGAGCGTTTCGACGAAATATTCCTCCAGCTTGCCGAGCACACGCCCGCCGGCGCCGGTCGGCCTGCCTTTGGACTGCAAACGAATGTCGATCATCGGGTCTTCGATGATGACGCCGACGTTGAGGCGATATTGCTGCGCGATCTTCGGATGCGCCACGCGCCACAAGCCTTCCGGCGTCTTGCGCAGCTTGGCATAACGATCATAGCGCTTGAGCGCATAGCCGCCGGTCGCGACGAAATCGACGGCGGCGTCGAAATCGGTGCGTGATAAATCGCGGTAAGGCGATGCGGACTTCACCTCCTTGAATAGCGCATCGGTGTCGAATGGCTCGGAACAGGCGACGCAGAGGATGTGCTGCGCCAGCACATCCATACCGCCTTTGCGCAGAGGCTCGCCGTCCAGCTCACCTGCCAGCACGGCGTCACGCGCGGCCTCGCATTCCAGAACCTCGAAGCGGTTGGACGGCACCAGCATCGCGTTGGAAGGTTCATCCAACCGGTGATTGGCGCGGCCGATGCGCTGCACAAGACGCGCGGCGCCCTTCGGCGCGCCGACGCAGATCACCTGATCCACCGCACCCCAGTCGATACCGAGGTCCAGCGTCGATGTGCAGACCACCGCGCGCAGCGCGCCGCGCGTCATGGCGGATTCCACCTTGCGGCGCTGCTCCGGCGCGAGCGAGCCGTGATGCAAGGCGATCGCGAGGTTGTCGTCGTTGATGCGCCACAACTCCTGGAATGTGCGCTCCGCCTGGCTGCGCGTGTTCACGAACACCAGTGTCGTCACCGCCTGCCTAATCGCGGCGAGAATTTCCGGCATGGTGTGGCGCGCCAGATGCCCCGCCCAAGGCACATAGGACTCGGAAGACAGGATCGAGATCTTCGGCTTCGCGCCGGGCTTGCCGATGACGATGGATGACAGCGCTTCGCCCTGCATCGGCTGCGGCACGAGAAAGCGTTGCAGCGGCTTCGGATCGGCCACGGTCGCAGACAAGCCGATACGGCGATGCTTGGGCGCCAGCGCCTGAAGCCGGGCCAGTCCCAGCGCCAGCAGATCGCCGCGCTTGGAATTGTGCATGGCATGAAGCTCATCCAGCACCACGGCTTTCACGTTCTCGAAAAACCGTTTGGCGTCTTTCGAAGACAGCAACAGCGCAAATTGCTCAGGCGTCGTCAGCAGGATGTCGGGCGGCGAATATTTCTGACGCTGACGGCGGCCGGTCGGGGTGTCGCCGGTGCGCGTCTCCACGCGGACGGGCAGCCCCATCTCCGCCACCGGCGTTTCCAGATTGCGCGCCACGTCCACAGCCAGCGCCTTCAGCGGCGAGATATAGAGCGTGTGCAGCGCAGCTCTGCGCGCGCGCTTGGGCGTTTCCGCAAGGTCAATCAACGAGGGCAGGAACCCTGCCAAGGTCTTGCCGCCGCCTGTGGGCGCCACCAGCAGAACACTCTCGCTCTTCCGCGCATGCTCGATCAGCGCAAGCTGATGGGGACGCGGTGCCCAGCCGCGCGCCGCGAACCAGTCGGCGAAGACGGGCGGAAGTGCGGTGTTGGGAAAAACGGGCCGGAGCATGGGCGAACATTAGCAGAACGCCCTGCTGAAAAGCGAACATGGTTTTGCTAGGTTGCCGGTGTCACCGCACACCATGCCCGAGGGGCCTGTTTCATGTTTTTGCTCGTAAAGAATGTGCTTTCGCCTGCCGAGGTGGATCAGGTCCGCCAGCTCGCCAAATCGGTGAGGTTTGTGGACGGGCGGGCTTCCAATCCCCACAACCTCGCCAAGAACAATCTGCAGGCGGATATGGCGAGCCCGGACGCGCAGAAGGCATCGCAGATTGCCGGCGCAGCCGTCGCGCGCAACGAAGAAGTGCGCAACTTCGCTTTTCCAAAGCGCATCGCCACGCCCCTGCTCTCCCGTTACGAACCGGGCATGACCTATGGCGTGCACTCCGACGCCGCCTATCTTCCGCTGCCGAACGGGCCTCTGCGCTCGGACGTTTCCGCCACGCTCTTCCTGGGCGATCCATCCACGTATGACGGCGGTGAGCTGCGCATCCATCTCGGCACCGAGACGGTGACGATCAAAGGCGAGCCGGGATCGATGGTGGTTTACCCCTCGAACACCCTGCACGAGGTGGTGCCGGTGACGCGCGGTGAGCGACTAGCTTTCTTCACCTTCATGGAAAGCACAATCCCCGATCACGTCGAGCGCGATCTGCTCTACACGCTCAACGAAGTCTATGCGCTCGAAGGCCTGAAGATGGATTGGAGCAACCGCACGCGGCTGCAATATGTGATCAACAGCCTGCATCGCAACTGGTCGAAATAAAAAGGAGAACGCCCCGTGGAATTGATGTTCAAGAAGGACCTGCTCAAGGGCAAACGCATTCTCGTCACCGGCGGCGGCACGGGCCTCGGCGAAGTGATGACAGAAGCCTACGCACAGCTCGGCGCCACGGTTTACATCTGCGGGCGGCGGTTGCAGGTGCTGGAAGAAACGGCGAAGCGCATTTCCGACGCGACGGGTTCGAAAGTGATCGCCAAGGCGCTGGACATCCGCGTGCCGGAAGCGGTGGAAGACGTCGTTTCCGATGTCTGGTCCGATGGCCCGTTGACCGGTCTGGTGAACAACGCCGCCGGCAATTTCATCAGCCGGACGAAAGACCTCAGCCCGCGCGGCTTCAACGCGATTGCCGACATCGTTTTCCGCGGATCCTTCTATGTCACGCTCGCTTGCGGCAAGCGCTGGATCGAAGGCGGCAACAAGGGCAGCGTCATCTCGATCCTGACGACCTGGATCTGGAATGGCGGGCCATTCACCGTGCCGTCCGCCATGTCGAAGGCCGGTCTTAACATCATGACGAAATCGCTCGCGACGGAATGGGGCCCGAACGGAATCCGCCTCAATGCCATCGCGCCGGGACCGTTCCCGACCAAAGGCGCGTGGGATCGTCTGTCGCCGCAATCGGCCAATCGCGATTCCGGCCGCGCGAACGCGATCCCGATGGGCCGCAATGGCGAGATGCCGGAGCTTGCGAACCTTGCTGTGTTCCTGATGGCCGATGGTTGCGATTATCTCACGGGTCAAACCATCGCCATCGACGGTGCGATGCATCTTTCCTCGGGCGGAAATTTTGCCGCGCTGTCCGCACTCGGCGATGCCGATTGGGATCGTATTCGCAACGAAATCCGCGGTTCCAACGACAAGGATAAAGCGCAACGCGCGGTTTAGCGGGCTTGTTGACTCGCGTTGCGCACAGGCAGAAGCTTCTTTCTGAAAGTGCGATGCCTTGAGAGCGCGCGTTCGGCTGGAACCGAAGAAGGCTCTCGGCAATCGCGCCATGGGCAAGAACCTAGCAGGGAGATTCCGCATGGAAGAAACTCCGCCGGGCATAAAACCGAGGCTCCGTCGGCGACGGAGCCAAGGCCGAGCCTGAAGACCTTGGCCTCCGCCTTACAATTGAATCGGACTATCCAGCGAGAGAGATCTCGCACAATCTTCTTACAAGCTGTGGGACGCTGAGCGTCCCGGGAAAGCAGAAACCCCGCCGTCAACCGGCGGGGTTTTCTTTTGCAATGTTTGCGACAACCGCCGAATCGTGACGCAGTAAGCCGTTCGATTCGGGAGTGAGCATGAATCGCGCGGAATGGAACAAACTCGCGACGACGTTCGAGAAGAACGTCTGCGATATTTCACGCGAAGAAACGGCCGACCAGGTTCGTCGCTATGTCGCGCGCGCGAAAATCCCCAAGCGTGGCGGCGTGCTGGTGGACATGGGCTGCGGCATCGGCACCTTCATCCTGCAATACGGTCATCGCTTCGCGGAGATCGTGGGCGTGGAATATGCCTCCAACATTATTGCACGCGCGAAAAAACGCTGCGCGAACGTGGCGGGTGTGACATGGCATACCGCCGGCGTGGAAGCGGCCGGCAAACGCATCGGGCCGTGCGCCGATCTCACCGTCTGCATGAACGTCATTACCGTGCCAAATGCGGCCAAGCGCAAAGCGATGTGGGACGGCGTCGCCGCCGTCACCAGACCTGGCGGTTACGCGCTTGTTGTCGTCGCGTCGCTGGAAGCGGAGCGCATGATCGAAAAAATGCTCGATGAAGAGCCGGGCGAATATCCCAATGGCCTCGTCGATCACGACGGCGCATTGCAGAAACATTTCACGCGCGACGAACTCGCAGAGGATTTCTCACGCGCCGGGTTCGCGATGAAGAAGGTGGGCAAGGCATTCTATCCATGGAGCAAGGAGGGCCTGCGCGCTACATCGAAGCTTCGCAAGACGCCGCCGTGGGACTGGATCGCGCTGGCGCAGCGGATCTAGGCGATGTCCGCGGGTCCCTCCAACACCTTATGCCCCCCCTGCCAGATTTCGTAGCGCACATAGTGCACGCCCACGATGCCGGCGAGACGTTCACGCGCCTCATCTACGGTGTCGCAGGCGGTGACGTGAATCATCGCCGTGTGGCCCTCGCCATTCAGGAGACGAATTTCAAATGTCAGCATGAAAGATTCCGATCCGACAGGATCAGCCGATGAGGCGCCGGAACTCCGCTTCCGGGACGCCGTAGAAATGCCCCGCCATCCGCTCGATGGCCTTGCGATCGACCACCGTGATGCTTCCGCGGCGCGCCTCGATCACGCCCTTCTTCTCGAAACCGTCCAGCGCGACGGTTACGCTGGCGCGACGCACGCCAAGCATCACGGCCAGGAATTCGTGGGTCATCGTGACGACATCCGCGACGGTGCGGTCATGCGCCATCAATATCCAGCGCGCCAATCGTTGCTCAAGCTTCGCACGTCCGTTGGCCAGCGCGGTCTGCGCGATCTGCGCGGTGAAAACCTGCGCGAAACGAAGCAGCCGATTGTGCAGGCTGGCACTCTGCGCGAGCAATTTGCGGAACGCTTCCGTCTCGATGCGCAACGCCTCGCCTTCCACCTGAACATAAGTGGAGTGCGGCGTCTTGCTGTCACTCATGAGAACCGTAAGGCCGGTCATGCCCTCGCAACCGATGAGGCCGATCTCGATGCGCTCTTCCCGACCGCAGATCGCGACAACCGAAGCGATCACCGTTTCGGGAAAATAGACATAGTCGACCGTCTTGTTCGGTGCTTCCAGCACGCGCCGCTTCTCAAGCTGCACGGATTGCAGCTGCGTTTCGAGCAAATTCAGGTCGGCGGCCGGAAGTGCCGCAAGCAGGCGGTTACGATGTTTTGCCATTTGATCGGTAGAGACTTCTATTCCAGTCAGACAATAGAAGGCCGAAATGCGCCCCAACGATTGCGGACGACAACGAATCCCTTCCGCTTTCGTAGGTTGAATCTAGACGGAATAGCTCTACTTCCTATCGCTTTCTCAGTACGGAAACGTACGGTAGCGGCGATGCGTTCCCTGCACGCAACGAAAGAGTGCATGGCGCTGCGGTGGCCGCAATGTGGTGATGCCGCGGCGATAAGATCAGTATACGGATTATACTAACTGAACGCCTGAAGGCCCGTCATTGCGCGGCCCATGATGAGGGCATGCACGTCGTGTGTGCCTTCATAGGTGTTCACCGCCTCAAGATTGAGCACATGGCGGATGACGCCATATTCGTCCGACACGCCGTTGCCGCCATGCATGTCTCGGGCTTCGCGGGCGATGGCGAGCGCCTTGCCGCAATTGTTGCGCTTCAAAAGCGAAATCGCCGGCGGCGCAGCACGGCCTTCGTCCATCAGCCGGCCCAGGCGCAGCGCGCCAGCGAGCCCGAGCGTGATCTCCGTCTGCATATCGGCGAGCTTCTTTTGGATGAGCTGATTGGCCGCGAGCGGGCGATCGAATTGCTTGCGGTCCATCGTGTATTGCCGCGCGGCATGCCAGCAGAATTCGGCCGCGCCCATCGCACCCCAGGCGATGCCGTAACGCGCGCGATTGAGGCATCCGAACGGTCCGGAAAGGCCGCGCACATTCGGCAGCAGTGCCGACTCCGGCACAATGCAATCTTCCAGAACGATCTCGCCGGTCACGCTGGCGCGCAGCGAGAACTTGCCTTCGATTTTGGGCGTGGAGAAGCCTTTCGTGCCGCGCTCAACGACAAAGCCACGAATGTCGCCGTCCAGCTTTGCCCACACCACCGCAACATCGGCGATCGGCGAATTGGTGATCCACATCTTGGCGCCGTTCAGGCGATAGCCGTTCGCTTCCTTCGTCGCCTTCGTCTTCATGCCGCCCGGATCCGAGCCATGATCCGGCTCGGTCAAGCCGAAGCAGCCGACAAATTCGCCGCTTGCCAGCTTGGGCAGATAGCGCATGCGCTGCTCTTCGCTGCCGTATGCGAAGATCGGATGCATGACGAGAGAGTTCTGCACGCTCATCGCCGAGCGATAGCCGCTGTCCACCCATTCCACTTCCCGCGCCACGAGACCGTAGCAGGTGTAGTTCATGTCGCCGCCGCCATATTGCTCCGGCAGCGTGAGGCCGAGGAAGCCCATCTCGCCCATCTCGGTCATGATGGCGCGGTCGAACGTTTCGTTGCGGAATCCCATCTTCACGCGCGACGCGAGCTTGTCCTGGCAATAGCCACGCGCGCTGTCGCGCACCATGCGCTCCTGCTCCGTCAGCTCCTCGTTGAGAAGCAGCGGATCGGCCCAGTCGAACGGGTTGGATTCCAGTTTGGCGGGAGCATGGTGGGATTTCGCGGCGGCGCTCATATCGGTCACTCGTTGAAGAAGTCCAGAACGGCGGCCTTATAGACCTTGTCGCCCACCGCCGTCATGTGGTCGCGATGGGGCACGGTTACCGCGCGGCCATCGGCAAAAGCCACCGCCAGCGGGCCCGGAGGGCCGGTCAAAACGTCCTTTTCGCCGCATACCACCAGCACCGGCCGCCTGGAGGTGGCCAGTTGTTCGCGCGTGAAGGCATCGCGATTGCCGCGCATGCAGGCGGCAAGTGCGCGCCGATCCTTGCCGGCCTGATCGGCGAAAGCGCGGAAATCGCGCGCGGTTCTGTTGGTGATGGTGGAGGGATCGTCCACCAGCAAAGCTTCCGCGACAGCCGCACGGCGCTGCGGGTCGGCGACGGCGCCCTCGGCGGCATTGATGTCCAGATAGCTCGCGCCGACACCGGCGATCACCACTTTGCGGAAGCGTTCGGGATGGCGCAGCAAGAGCGACATGCTGATATAGCCGCCCATCGAATAACCCATCAGCAGCGTTTCGCCGAGACCGGCATCATCCATCACCGCGATCACGTCTTCGGCCATCTTCTCGTGGCCATAGAAGGCGGGATCGTAAGGCTTGTCGCTTTCGCCGTGGCCGCGACAGTCGAGCGCCACCACGCGATAGCCCGCACCATTCAGCGTCTGATACCAGCCTGGCGCGCGCCAGTTCTGCACGCGATCCGACGCGAAGCCATGCACGAGAACGACAGTCTGCGGGCCTTCGCCCGCGATCTCATAAGCGATCTTCATGCCGTCTTTTGCGGTAGCGAACTGCGTCATCTGCACACCTGAAATGCCTGTCCGGGCGGACCTTCGCAAAGCGCTCCCAGCCTGTCTATGATGCTGCGACGCTATTCCGCGAGAGCCCCAAAAGAACCATGTCTCTGGAACAATTGAAGAAAGACGTCTGCGCTGCCATCGACGGCATGAAGGCGGAGTTGCTGGATCTCAGCCACAGCATCCATCAGGAACCGGAGTTGGCGCTGGAAGAATTCAAGTCCGCCGAAAAGCTCTCCAAAGCGACCGAGCATCACGATCTCAAAGTGCAACGCGAAGCCTACGGACTGAAGACGGCTTACGTTTCGGAGTTCGGCGACAAGGGACCGAACATCGCGATCCTGTCTGAATATGATGCGTTACCCGGAATCGGCCATGCCTGCGGCCACAACATCATCGCGACATCGGGATTGGGCGCGGCGCTCGGTCTTGCGAAATTGAATGGCCGCCTGCCCGGCCGCGTGCGCTATCTGGGCACCCCGGCGGAAGAGCGCTTCGGCGGCAAGGAGATCATCGCGCGCGAAGGGGCGTTCGAGAAGGTGGACGCGGCGATGATGATCCATCCCGCAAACATGAATCTGATGACGATGCCCTGTATCGCGATCTCGGAGGTGGAAGTCACCTATCATGGGCGCGCCGCGCATGCTGCCGCCATGCCCTATCGCGGATTGAATGCACTCGATGCGGTGGTGCAGGCCTATCAATCCATCGCGCAACTTCGCCAGCACATCCGCAACACCGAACGCATCCACGGCATCATCACCGAAGGCGGCCTGGCGCCGAACATTGTGCCGGAGCGCGCGGCATGCCGCTTCTATGTGCGCGCAGTGGACGTGCACGAGCTTGCTCACCTGAAGGCGCGCGTGCAGGCCTGCTTCGAAGGCGCGGCCGTTGCCACCGGCTGCAAGCTGGAAACGAAGTGGGGCGCGTCCGATTATCTCGACATGAAAACCAACTGGGCGATCGCGCAGGCATACGAAGACAACGCCACCGCGCTGGGCCGCGAGTTCTTCCCGATGAAGGACGTGCCGCCCGGCTTCGCGGGCTCCACCGACATGGGTAATGTCAGCCATCGCGTGCCATCTATTCATCCCATGCTCGCCGTCGCGCCATCCAACGTGATCATCCACAACGCGGAATTTGCAAAGTGGGCGGGATCGGGCAAAGGCGACCAGGCCGTGCTCGATGGCGCCAAATCGCTCGCCATGACGGCGCTCGACCTGATGATGACGCCGCGCTTGCTCGAAACCGCGAAGAAGGATTTCGAAGCGACGAAAGATCTTTCGCAGAAAGCCCTTGCCGCGTTGCACGATCCGGTGACCGATCATGTGCCGCATGCGCATGGCTGCGGCTGCGCATGAACACCTGGCTTCTGATCGCGGCGATCAACGGCGCACTCGCCGTGGCGTTCGGCGCCTTCGGCGCGCACGGATTGCAGGGTCGAATCGATGCGCACGCGATCGCGGTTTTCGAGACCGGCGCGCGGTATCATATGTACCACGCGCTCGCGATCGGATTGGCGGCACTCGCCGCCCGCAGCGGCGCTGCGTCAACACCCGCTTCCGTGGCGGCAGTATTCTTTCTGGTCGGAATCATTCTGTTTTCCGGCTCGCTTTATCTGCTGGCGCTGACCGGCGTGCGAAGTCTAGGCTTCGTCACACCGTTCGGCGGGCTGGCGTTCCTTGTGGGCTGGATCGCGCTTGGCTGGGCGGCAATAAAGGCCGTCTGAATGACGAAAGAGCGCGTTCTTGTTGCAGGCTCGGGCATCGCGGGGCTCGGCGCGGCATTGGCGTTGAGCGATGGCGCACGCGAGGTGATCTTCCTCGATCGTGACCCGCCGCCGCCGGACACGTCGCCTGAAGAAGCGTTTGCGCATTGGGAACGCCGCGGTGCCACACAGCTGCGCCACAGCCACGCGTTCCTGGGCCGCCTCACGTCCCTGATCCGGGACCGTTATCCGGAGCTGATGAAAGAGTTGCTGGCGGAAGGCACGCGCCTGTTCGGTTTCGCCGAAGGCCTGCCGCCGACCATCGAGCACAAATACACGCCTGAGAAAGGCGACGAGGACCTCACGCTGCTGTTCAGCCGCCGCACCACGCTGGAGCTGGTAATCCGGCGTTATGCCGCGCGGCTTCCGGGCGTCACCTTCATTACCGATGCCGGCGTGCGCGGGCTCATAACGCGCAAGGAGAACGGCAAGATCGTCGTGGAGGGCCTGAAGGTAGAACGCAACGGCGCTGTCGAAGAGATGCGCGCGGACATCGTGGTCGATGCCACGGGCCGCAACACCGTGTTTCCGGAGTGGTTCCGTGCCGAAGGTGCTGTGGTGCGCGAAGAATCGAGCCCATGCGGCATTCTCTATTTCACGCGCCACTATCGCCTGCGCGACGGGCAGGAAGAGCCGCCGCGCGATGGAACGCCGGGCGGCGGCGATCTGGGTTACATCAAGTTCGGCGTGTTCATCGCCGACAACCGGCATTTCTCCGTGACGCTGGCGACGCCCGAGATCGAAACGGAGATGCGCACCGCGGTGATGAAGCCGGAAGTGTTTGACGCGGTGTGCATGGCGCTGCCCGGCGCCGCGCGCTGGATGAATCCCGAACGTGCGGAGCCGGTGAGTGCCGTCTATGCGATGGGCGCGCTGCAGAACGTGTGGCGCCATTATATGAAGGACGGCGAGCCGCAGGTGCTCAACTTCTTCCCGCTGGGCGATGCCGGCGTGCGCACCAACCCGCTCTACGGCCGTGGCTGTTCCAGCGGCTTCGTGGAGGCGCACCTGCTGCGCGAGGCTTTGGATGCAACGCCCGATCCTGTCCGGCGCGCGAAGCTCTATGAGCGGGGCCTCGAGAAGGCGATCCGGCCCTATTTCGACTCCATGGTGAAGCTCGACCTGCAGGCAATCCGCCGTGCGCAGAACGAGCGCAACCCCAACTACAAGCCGCGCCTGAAGGCGCGCATCATGAAGAGCTTTGCGGACGATGCCCTCATGCCCGCGCAGCGCGCGCATGTGGCGGTGAGCCGTGCCATGTCGCGCGTTTTCCACATGCTGGATGAACCCACGGCATTCATGAAACGGCCGGAGATCGTGGCACGCATTCTCGCGACATGGGCTATGCCGAAATCCATCAAAGAAGCGCGCGACTATTATCCGCCGAAGATGGGACCGGAGCGCGACGAGATGTTCGCGCGCCTCAACATCGCGGCCTGAGATTTTCCAAGACACGATACGGGAGAGAACGATGCTGGATATGCCGACGCCGAAGATGATCAAGACCAACGGCATCGACATGGCGGTCTATGAGTCCGGCCCGAAGGACGGTGTGCCGGTCGTTCTCTGCCATGGTTTCCCCGAACTGGCGTTCTCATGGCGTTATCAGATCAAGGCGCTGGGCGATGCGGGCTTTCATGTGCTGGCGCCCGACCAGCGCGGCTATGGCCTCACCTCGCGGCCGGAGAAGATCGAAGATTACGACATGAAGCATCTCACCGGCGACCTTGCCGGCATGCTGGACGCGTTCGGGATCGACAAGGCCGTGTTCGCCGGTCACGACTGGGGCGGCTTGGTGGTGTGGCAGATGCCGCTCTATCAGCCCAAGCGCGTCGCCGGGGTCATCGGCGTGAACACGCCGTTCCTGCCGCGCCCGCCGATAGATCCGATCATGGGCATGCGCGCCATGTATGGCGAGAACATGTACATCGTCTTCTTCCAGAAGCCCGGCGTGGCCGATGCGCTGCTGGCGAAAGACACCGGCAAGGCGTTCCGCTTCTTCATGCGCAAGGGCGGCGCGACAGCCGAAGAATACGCGAAGCTTCCGCAGGAGCAGCGCAATCTCGAACTCGTCCACGCGCTGCAATCCGACGAGAGCCTGTGGCCTGGCGAGCTGGTGATGCCGAAGGAGGAGCTTCAGGTCTTCATCGATACGTTCGAGAAAACCGGCTTCACCGGCGGAATCAACTGGTATCGCAACTTCACCCGCAACTGGGTGGAGAGCGGCACCATGGAGCAGCGCGTGAACGTGCCTGGCCTGATGATCATGGCGGAGGACGACGTGGTGCTCTCCCCCGCGATGGCCGACGGCATGGAGCGTTTCGTGCCGGATCTGGAGAAGGTCCTTATCAAGAAATGCGGGCACTGGACGCAGCAGGAACATCCGGAAGAGACGAGCGCCGCGATGATCGCGTGGCTGAAGAAGCGCTTTTCCAAGTGAGCGCCGAAACCGTCTTCACCATCGCCAATAACGGTATCCTGATCTTCTGGCTGCTGTTGATCGTGGCGCCTCGGTGGAAAGGGACAGACCTGCTGGTCCATTCGATGGCTGTGCCTGTCGTGATCGGCCTCACCTATGCCTGGCTCATCGCGCGCGCTTTCATGGGCGAAGGCGCGCCCGGCGCCAGCTTTTCGTCCTTGCAAGGCGTGATGGCGTTCTTCACTTCGCCCGTCGCGGCCACAGCGGGGTGGATTCACTATCTCGTGTTTGACCTGTTCATCGGCGCGTGGGAAGTGCGCGACGCACAGCGCCGGGGCATTTCCCACTGGGCCGTCGTCCCCTGCCTGATTGTGACACTTTTGTTCGGGCCGGTGGGCTTTCTTCTTTACCTGGCTTTGCGTGCGGCGCTGGGCAAAGGCGGCTGGAGCTTGCGGGAAACGCCGGCCTGAACGATCTTCTGCCCGCACAGCACACCCGCTAGAATCCCGCTTGCATGGACGGAATCGCCGACACCTTTTCCTACGCGGAGCCCACAGACCCGCGCCTGAAGCGTTTCATCATCCGCATGATCGAGCGGATGACGGGCCAGCCGCAACTGAAGTCCCTTTACGAAGAGCGTTTCGCGCGGCGCCTGCCCGGCGAAAGCTTCTGGGACCTGGCAATCCGGCTTCTCGACCTGCACGTCGTGACCAACGAAGACATGCTTGCGAAAGTGCCTAAGACGGGGCCGCTGGTCGTCGTCGCCAATCACCCCTTCGGCGTGCTGGACGGCGTGATCATCTGCCATCTCGTCAACCGTGTGCGCGGCGACTTCCAGATCCTTACCAATGCGGTGCTGAACCGCGCCGACGAGGTAAAGGAATATCTGTTGCCGGTGGATTTCACGGAGACGGAAGCCGCACTGCAAACCAACCTCAAATCCCGCGCTGCGGCGAAACATCTGCTGATGAATGGCGGCTGCCTGATCGTGTTTCCGGCTGGCGGTGTCTCGACGACACCGAGCGTCTGGCACAAGCGCGCCGTGGATGCCGAGTGGAAGAACCTGACCGCACGACTCATCAGCCAGGGAAAAGCAGACGTCGTTCCGGTCTTCTTCGCGGGACAGAACAGCCGCCTGTTCCAGCTCGCGAGCCACCTCTCCATGACCCTCCGCCTTTCGCTGCTGTTCAAGGAAGTGCGCGACAGCATCGGCGGGGATGTCGTAGTGCGCG
>DATCRK010000045.1:0-21960 GCA_036569005.1 Rhizomicrobium sp.
ATGATGTCCGGCGCGCGCAGCTCGATCAGCCGCTTCAGGCGGTTGTTGCGGTTGATGACACGGCGATACAGATCATTCAGATCCGAGGTCGCGAAGCGGCCACCGTCCAGCGGCACCAGCGGACGCAGTTCCGGCGGGATCACCGGAACGACGGTCAGGATCATCCACTCCGGACGGTTGCCGGAGTCGATGAAGGCTTCGACGACCTTCAGGCGCTTCACGAGCTTCTTCGGCTTCTCGCCGCCATTGGACTCCGCGATTTCCTTGCGAAGCTGTTCCTTCAGGCGGTCCAGATCGATGGCGCCGAGCAGATCGCGAATGGCTTCCGCGCCGATCTTGGCGGTGAAGCTGTCTTCGCCGTATTCGTCCTGCGCCTTGTAGAACTCGTCTTCCGTGAGCAGCTGGCGGTCCTTGAGCGGGGTCAGGCCCGGCTCAATGACGACGTACTGTTCGAAATACAGAACACGCTCCAGATCCTTCAGCGTCATGTCGAGCATCAGGCCGATGCGCGACGGCAGCGACTTCAGGAACCAGATGTGCGCCACCGGCGAGGCCAGCTCGATGTGGCCCATGCGCTCGCGGCGAACCTTCTGCACCGTCACTTCGACGCCGCACTTTTCGCACACGATGCCCTTGTACTTCATGCGCTTGTACTTGCCGCACAGGCATTCATAGTCCTTCACAGGGCCGAAGATGCGCGCGCAGAACAATCCGTCGCGCTCCGGCTTGAAGGTACGGTAGTTGATCGTCTCCGGCTTTTTGATTTCGCCGTGCGACCAGCGCAGGATTTGATCCGGCGACGCCAGCGAGATCTTGATGCGATCGAACTGGGGCTGTTCGTTCTGCGTCTTGAAGACGTTCATCAGCTCTTGATTCATAACGAGCCTTTCCTTTTTCGATCCGGAGGCGGGGAAGACCTCGGGATCACTTATTGCAATTCATTCGGCAGGCAGGCCCGCGCTCCCGCGCGGGCCGTCGCCGCTGTTACGTCGTCGGACCGTTCACCAGCTCCACGTTCAGAGCGAGCGAACGCATTTCCTTCACGAGCACGTTGAAGCTTTCCGGGATGCCGGCTTCGAAGGTGTCTTCGCCGCGAACGATCGCTTCGTAGACCTTCGTGCGGCCGGCCACGTCGTCGGACTTCACCGTCAGGATTTCCTGCAGCGTGTAGGCCGCGCCGTAAGCTTCGAGCGCCCAGACTTCCATTTCGCCGAAGCGCTGACCGCCGAACTGCGCCTTGCCGCCCAACGGCTGCTGGGTGACGAGCGAGTAAGGACCGATCGAACGCGCGTGGATCTTGTCGTCCACCAAGTGATGCAGCTTCAGCATGTAGATGTAGCCGACGGTGACCTGGCGCTTGAACGCCTCGCCGGTGCGGCCATCATACAGCGTGACCTGACCGGATTGAGACATGCCTGCCTGGTTCAGCATATCGACGATGTCGTTTTCCTTGGCGCCGTCGAACACGGGTGTGGCCATCGGAACGCCGGCGCGCAGATTGTCGCCGAGTTCGATCATGCCCTGCTCGTCCAGCTCCTTCAGACGATCGTCGTCGCCATAGACATGCTTCAGAGCGCGGCGCAGCGGTTCGGCCTTGCCGTCGCGCTTCACCTTGTCGACCACGTCGCCGATCTGCTTGCCGAGGCCGGCAGACGCCCAACCCAGATGGGTTTCGAGAATCTGGCCGACGTTCATGCGCGAAGGCACGCCCAGCGGATTGAGCACGACGTCCACCGCCGTGCCGTCTTCCAGATGCGGCATGTCTTCGATCGGCAGGATGCGGCTGATCACGCCCTTGTTGCCGTGACGGCCGGCCATCTTGTCGCCCGGCTGCAGCTTGCGCTTCACCGCCACGAACACCTTGACCATCTTCATCACGCCCGGCGCCAGTTCGTCGCCGCGGCGCAGCTTCTCCACCTTATCGGCGAAGCGCTTGTCGAGACGCGACTTGGAGTCGTCGTACTGCTTCTTCAGGGCTTCGATCTCGCCCTGCGCCTTTTCGTTGCGCAGGCCGATCTGCCACCACTGATGCTTCGCGATGGGTTCGAGAACCTGATGCGTGATCTTCGTGTCGGCCGCCATGCCCTTCGGGCCGTGCGCCGCCGTCTTGTGGAGCAGAAGCTCTTCCAGACGCGCGAAGATGTTGCGCTCGAGGATCGCGAGTTCGTCGTCGCGGTCTTCGGCCAGGCGCTCTTCCTCGGCGCGCTCGATCGCCATGGCGCGCTGATCCTTCTCGACGCCGTGACGGTTGAACACGCGCACTTCCACGACCGTGCCGGTGACGCCCGGCGGAACGCGAAGCGAGGTGTCGCGGACGTCCGCGGCCTTTTCGCCGAAGATCGCGCGCAGCAGCTTCTCTTCCGGCGTCATCGGGGTTTCGCCCTTCGGCGTCACCTTGCCGACGAGGATGTCGCCCGCCTGCACTTCGGCGCCGATATAGGTGATGCCGGCTTCGTCCAGGTTCTTGAGCGACTCTTCACCCACGTTCGGGATGTCGCGCGTGATTTCCTCGGGACCGAGCTTGGTGTCGCGCGCCTGCGTCTCGAATTCCTCGATGTGGATCGAGGTGAAGACGTCGTCGCGCACGATGCGCTCGGAGATGAGGATGGAGTCCTCGAAGTTGTAGCCGTTCCACGGCATGAACGCGACGAGCGCATTCTTGCCGAGCGCGAGCTCGCCCAGCTGCGTGGACGGGCCGTCGGCGATGATGTCGCCCTTCTGCAGCTTGTCGCCCACCTTCACCAGCGGACGCTGGTTGATGCAGGTCGACTGGTTGGAACGCTGGAACTTCTTCAAGTGATAGATATCGATGCCGGGCTTGGTGGGATCGGTCTCTTCCGTCGCGCGCACGACGATACGGGTCGCGTCGATCTGATCGACGACACCCGCGCGGCGGGCCGAGATGGCCGAGCCGGAGTCACGTGCCACCACGTCCTCCAGACCGGTGCCGACGAGCGGCGCTTCCGGCTGCAGAAGCGGAACGGCCTGACGCTGCATGTTCGAACCCATGAGCGCACGGTTGGCGTCGTCGTTCTCGAGGAAGGGCACGAGCGCCGCGGCCACGGACACAAGCTGCTTCGGCGACACGTCGATGAACTCGACCTGCTCCGGCGTCGTCATCAGGAAGTCGCCGTGCTTGCGGCAGGAGACCAGTTCGTCGGTGATGCGGCCACGGGAGTCGATCTGCGCGTTGGCCTGGGCAATCGTGTACTTCGCCTCTTCCATCGCCGACAGATAAACGACCTCGTTCGTGACGTGCTTGTTCACGACCTTGCGGTACGGGCTTTCGATGAAGCCGTACTTGTTCACACGCGCGTACGTCGCCAGCGAGTTGATCAGACCGATGTTCGGGCCTTCCGGCGTCTCGATCGGGCAGATACGGCCGTAATGCGTCGGATGCACGTCGCGCACTTCGAAACCGGCGCGTTCGCGGGTCAAGCCGCCCGGGCCAAGGGCCGACATGCGGCGCTTGTGGGTGACTTCCGACAGCGGATTGGTCTGGTCCATGAACTGCGAGAGCTGCGAGGATCCGAAGAACTCGCGCACCGCAGCCGCAACCGGCTTGGCGTTGATCAGGTCGTGCGGCATCACGGTGTCGATATCGACAGCCGACATGCGCTCCTTGATCGCGCGCTCCATGCGCAGCAGGCCGACGCGGAACTGGTTTTCCATTAGCTCGCCCACCGAACGCACGCGGCGATTGCCGAGATTGTCGATGTCGTCGATTTCGCCGCGGCCGTCGCGCAGGTCCGCCAGCGCCTTCAGGATGGCGACGATGTCTTCCTTGCGCAGGACGCGCATCGTGTCCGGCGCGTCCAGGCCCATGCGCATGTTCATCTTCACGCGGCCGACGCTCGAAAGATCGTAGCGTTCCGGATCGAAGAACAGCTGACCGAACAGCGTTTCCGCCGTGTCGAGCGTGGGCGGCTCGCCCGGGCGCATGACGCGGTAGATGTCGATGAGCGCCTGTTCTCTGGAGTGGTTCTTGTCGACATTCATCGTGTTGCGGACATACGAGCCGATGGCGATGCCGTCGGCGTTGATCACGTCGATCTCGTTGAAGCCGTGGTCGACCAGCGTCTCCAGCGTGTCCTTGGTGAGCTCGTCGCCGGCTTCGACGAAGATCTCGCCTGTCTCCGGGTTGACCATGTCGAGCGCGGAGTAACGGCCGATCAGCTCGTCATCGCTGAGCGCGATGCTCTTGATGCCGTCTTCCTGCCATTTGCGCAGGCCGCGCACGGACACCTTCGCGCCGGCTTCCACCAGCACGTCGCCCGTCTTGGCATTCTTCCATTCGCCGACGGCCTTGGCGTTGCGCATCCACGCGGCGTCAACCGGTGTCGTCCAGCCGCCGTCCTTGGTGTGCTTGAACGCGATCTTGCCGTAGAAGGCATCGAGGATGTCTTCCTGCGTCAGGCCGAGCGCATAGAGAAGCGTCGTCGCCGGCAGCTTGCGGCGGCGGTCGATACGGACATGGATGATGTCCTTGGCGTCGAATTCGAAATCAAGCCATGAGCCGCGATAGGGGATCACGCGCGCGGCGAACAGAAGCTTGCCGCTGGAATGGGTTTTGCCCTTGTCGTGGTCGAAGAAGACGCCCGGCGAGCGGTGCATCTGCGAGACGATCACGCGCTCGGTGCCGTTGATGACGAAGGTGCCGTTCTCGGTCATGAACGGGATGTCGCCCACATAGACATCTTGTTCCTTGATGTCCTTGACCGACTTGGCGCCGGTTTCCTGGTCCACATCGAACACGATGAGGCGCAGCGTCACCTTCAGCGGCGCGGCATAGGTCATGGAGCGCTGCTGGCACTCCTCGACGTCGTATTTCGGGTCTTCGAAGTGGTAATCCACATACTCGAGAAGGGAGTTCTCGGAGAAATCCTTGATCGGGAACACGGACGAGAAGACAGCCTGAAGGCCCTCATCCAGACGCCCGCCCTCAGGTTTGTCCACCTGGAGGAACTGGTCGTAGGAGGTCTTCTGGACCTCGATGAGGTTGGGCATTTCCGCCACTTCGACCATTTTGCCGAAGAATTTGCGAAGTCTTTTGCGTCCCGTGAATGAGAGAGTCATTCGTGGTTCCCTTGCGTCGTACCGAATGAGCGAAAACCACCGACCCTCCGGCGGGCGACTCGCCGGAGGGGGTGGGTGAACGAAATATGCACGCGGGGTGGGTTATTCAACCCTCCTCGCCTCCTTATTACTTCAGCTCGACCTTGGCGCCGGCGCCTTCGAGCTGCTTCTTGATCTTCTCGGCTTCGTCCTTGGACACATCGGCCTTCACGTCCTTCGGGGCGCCTTCGACGAGGTCTTTGGCTTCCTTCAGGCCCAGGCCCGTGATCGCACGGACTTCCTTGATGACGTTGATCTTGTTGGCGCCCGCGTCGGCGAGGACAACCGTGAACTCGGTCTTCTCGGCGGCCGGAGCGGCACCCGCAGCCGGCGCACCGGCGGCAGCGACGGCAACCGGAGCAGCGGCGGAGACGCCCCACTTCTCTTCCAGGAGCTTCGCGAGGTCCGCGGCTTCCAGAACCGTGAGGCCCGACAGGTCTTCAACAAGCTTTTCGATCTTCGACATGATTTTGTTACCTTTGGTTTCGGATTTGATTGGTTGGTTGGCTGTGGCTCACGCCGCCTCTTTCTTGGAATACGCGCCGATGACGCGGGCCAGCTGGCCTGCGGGAGCCTGAACGACTCCGGCGATCTTCGTGGCGGGCGCAACGAGCAGCCCCACGATCTTGCCTCTCAGCTCGTCGAGCGACGGCAGGGTCGCGAGGGCTTTGACGCCGTTCGCATCCAATGTCGTCGTTCCCACCGTTCCACCGAGGATGACGAGCTTGTCGTTGTCCTTGGCGTAGGCCGCCGAAACCTTCGCGGCCGCGACCGGATCATTGCTGACCGCAATGCCCGTCGGACCTTTGAAGAGATCGGAAATGCCTTCGATCGGCGTTCCCTTCAGAGCGCGCACGGCCAGACGGTTCTTCGCCACGCGGAACGATGCTCCGGCCGCGCGCATGCGCGAACGAAGATCGCTCAACTCGGCGACCGTCAGGCCCGTGTAGTGGGCGACAACCACGGAGCCGGCATTCGCAAAGACGCCATTCAGGTCTTCGACGACTTCCGCCTTCTGGGCTTTATCCACTGTGCTCTCCTTTAGATGGCCTACCGCGTTGCTGCTTCAGGCCGTCTATCAACCGCTTCGCGTGACGATCCGCGAAACAGCCCTGTGACATTCAACTCTGTCCCAGGGTTCAAATCCGTCTTGGCGATGTTTCCATCGCAATCCGGTTCTTTCCCTGTCTGCACCGGAGAATTTTAAGTCCTCGCGGACTCCGGTGGTCTCGGACAGTTCGGGCGATCGTCCACCCGAATTCCTTTAAACTCGTCATGGCCGGGCAGCGTCAGCGCGACCCGGCCATCCAACTTTCTTACGCAGCCGCACTCGAAGCGCCGACGCTGCCGAGCGCGATCTTCACGCCAGGCCCCATCGTCGATGAGAGCGAGATCTTCTTCATATAGGTGCCCTTGGCGCCCGACGGCTTGGCCTTCATGACGCTGTCCACGAACGCCTTCACGTTCGCGACGATCGCATCTTCGGTGAAGCTCGCCTTGCCGACGCCGGCCTGGACGATGCCCGCCTTCTCGACGCGGTATTCCACGGCGCCGCCCTTGGCGTCCTTGATCGCCTGCGTGACGTCCATCGTCACGGTGCCGACCTTCGGGTTCGGCATCATGCCGCGCGGGCCGAGCACCTTACCGAGACGGCCGACGAGACCCATCATGTCCGGCGTCGCGATGCAGCGGTCGAAATTGATTTCGCCCTTGTTCACGATCTCGAACAGGTCTTCGGCACCGACGATATCCGCACCCGCCTTCTTCGCTTCTTCGGCCTTCGGGCCTTTCGCGAAAACGGCGACGCGCAGCGAGCGGCCCGTGCCGGACGGCAGCGCGACGACGCCGCGGACCATCTGGTCGGCATGCTTGGGGTCGACACCGAGATTGATCGACAGCTCGATCGTTTCGTCGAACTTCGCGGTGGCGCGGCTCTTCACCAGCTTCACCGCTTCGGCGACGTCGTAAACCTTCGCGGTGTCGACGCCTTCATTGGCTTTCTTGAAGCGCTTGGAAATCTTGGCCATAGCTTACCCCTTCACCTCGATACCCATCGAGCGCGCGGAGCCTTCGATCAGCAGCATCGCGTTTTCGATGTCGTTGGCATTCAGATCCTTCATCTTCGCTTCCGCGATCTGGCGCACCTGCGCCTTCGTCACGGAACCCGCGAAGGAAAGACCCGGGGTCTTGGAGCCCGACTGCAGCTTCGCCGCCTTCTTGAGGAAGTAGGACGCCGGCGGCGTCTTCATCTCGAAGGTGAACGACTTGTCCGAGAACACGGTGATGGTCACCGGAATCGGCATGTTCTTTTCCTGGTCCTGCGTCTTGGCGTTGAACGCCTTGCAGAACTCCATGATGTTCAGGCCGCGCTGACCGAGCGCGGGGCCGATCGGCGGCGACGGATTCGCCGCGCCGGCAGGCACCTGCAACTTGATGTAACCGACAACTTTCTTCGCCACTCTGGTAACCGCCTCCTATGCGGTGTTGTGGTGCTGACGAGCCGGCGGGCTCTCCCACGGTTGCGCGATGTTTCCATCGCGAATTCACATTCAGATCTTCTCGACCTGTCCGTATTCCAGTTCCACAGGCGTTGCGCGGCCGAAGATCGACACCGCGACCTTCAGGCGCGAACGTGCTTCGTCGACTTCTTCCACCACGCCGTTGAACGACGCGAACGGGCCGTCGGCCACTTTGACCTGCTCGCCGATCTCGAAGGTGATCGACGACTTCGGATGCTCCGCGCCCTCGTGCACCTGATTGAGGATGCGATCGACTTCCGCCTGGCGCAGCGGCATCGGCTTGTTGTTCTGCCCGAGGAAACCCGTCACCTTCGCGACGTTCTTCACAAGGTGATAGACCTCGTCCGTCAGTTTGGCGTGCAGCAGCACGTAGCCGGGAAGGAATTTGCGCTCGGCGTTCTTCTTCTGCCCGCGGCGCACTTCCACCACTTCCTCGACCGGAACGATCACGTCGGCGACGTATTCTTCCAGATCCTGAAGCTTCGCCTGGCGCTTGATCTCTTCGACCACCTTCTTCTCGAAGTTCGAGTAGGTGTGGACGATGTACCAGCGGGCGTCAGCCACGGTCTTCGGTGCGGTTCCTGCTTCGCTCATCAATCTGCTCTCAGCTCATCGCGCCGATCAGCCAGCGCTCGCCCATCGCGAGCAGCCAATCGACCGCGAAGAAAAACGTCATCGTCAGGCCGACCATCGCGAACACGACGATCGTGGTCAGATAGGTCTCCTTCCACGTCGGCCATGTGACCTTCGAGGTTTCGCGACGCACTTCCTCGAAGAACTGGACCGGGCCGCCGCGGCGCGCAGCGACGGGCGACGGCAATTCCTTGCTGTCTGTATCCGCTGCTCTTTTGCTGGTGTCGGCCACGATATTGAATCCGTTTCTCGTTCGTGCATCACTTGGCAGGAGTGGAGGGACTCGAACCCACGGCCCTCGGTTTTGGAGACCGATGCTCTACCAACTGAGCTACACTCCTAATGACAAAAAGACAGCGCGCCGGAAGCGGAAAAACACCGCCAGCGCGTTCGCTTTTTGCCAAGGGGCGAGGGTTTACCAGCGGAACCCTGCCTTATCAAGCGGTAAACAGGGAAAAATCTGAGCGTTCCCAAGACCTTTTTGCGCCTGTGGGTTTCTCCGGTTCCCACCCCTCTCCGGCCCTGAAATGGGCAGCTTTTGATCCGCCATGATAAGGAACCCGGCAGCCCGGCTTTGCCCCAGTCCATGAACCCGCTCACCGAGCCCCTCGCCCGCTCTCCGGAACTCTTCCCGCACAGCCTGGACGTGCGGACCGATTCCGTGAGTCTCATCCGGCTGGTCGAAGCGGATTACGCCAAGGCCAGCTTTCTGGACGGGCGCGTTCTGGCGCCGGGCACCCTCACCCGGACCGTCGCCTTTCCGGATCTTGCCGCGGCAACCGCGCAGAGCGGTCTCGTCGAGAACGCCCATTTCATCTTCCACATCGGCCATGTCGGCTCGACGCTCCTGTCCCGGCTGCTGGGACGGCATCCTGGCCTCTTCTCCTTGCGCGAACCGGCCATCCTGCGAACGCTGGCGCAGATCCGCGCGGAGCCGGAAACGATGCTCCGCCGGTGGAACGCCGCGGAATTCGACACCCGTCTTTCGACGTTCCTGAAGCTCTGGTCGCGCACGTTCCGCCCCGAACAGCGCGCGCTCATCAAGGCTACGAGTTTCGCTTCCGAACTGGCGGCGGAAATCCTGCGCCGGCCCAATCGGCCCAAGGCCATCTTCATGTTCGTTTCGCGGGAGAATTATCTGGCGACGATCCTGGGTGCGGAAAACTCACCGAAAGAAGCGCAGACGCTGGCGAACCTGCGCATGAAGCGTTTGCAGAGCCGGCTCGGCGCAAACATTCCGCCGCCTGCGTCCATGGGCGAACTCGTCGCGATGAGCTGGGCCAGCGAGATGGCGGCGCTCGTCGCGGCGCAGGATGTGTCCGCTGGGCAAATCTTATGGCTCGACTTCGACCGCTTTCTCGCCGCGCCCGGCGACGCGCTGAAAACCTGTTTCGCGCATCTCGAAATTGCGGCGAACGATGTGCAGATCGCCGGCATCCTCTCCGGTCCGGACATGCGCACCTATTCCAAGGCGCAGGAATACGATTACGACGCGAACCTGCGCCGCGACGTGCTGAATCAGGCCCAGCAAATGGCGGGCGGCGAGATCAGGCACGGACTGGATTGGTTGACGAAAATGGCGGGAAATTATCCGGCTGTGGCGACGGCGATAAACATCGGCCCGGCGAGTTGACAGGCATCCCCCTTTTGCCCGATATCCGCGCGCTGTTATTGCCAAATTCCGCAACGAAAATGCGAGTTTGGGGGAATGTCCCGAGTGGCAAAGGGGGTGGACTGTAAATCCGCTGGCTATGCCTTCGTAGGTTCGAGTCCTACTTCCCCCACCACTTCTCGCCTAAGCTGGGCGGGCGCGGGTGTAGCTCAATGGTAGAGCTCTAGCCTTCCAAGCTAGCTACGTGGGTTCGATTCCCATCACCCGCTCCAATACACTGACCTCATGACCCGCAATCCGAAAGACCGTCGCCACTTTCACGCCAGAGAGCAGCATCGTCCGCGCAACGAGAGCAGCGGGCTGTGGCTCTATGGCATGCATCCCGTCATGGCCGCGCTCGCCAATCCGCGCCGCAAGATCCATCGCGCCGTTCTCACCGAGCGTGCGGCGCAGGAAATCGGCGCGAAGCTGCTCGGCCGCGTGAAGCACGAGATCGCCGAGATGCAAGCGATCAACCGCATGCTGCCGGAAGGCGCAGTGCATCAGGGCGTGGCACTGAACGTCGAGAAGCTGCCGAAGCGCGATCTGGAAGATCTGCTTTCCACACCGTCCGAAAAGCGGCGCATCGTCGTGGTGCTCGACCAGATTTCCGATCCCCACAATGTCGGCGCGATCCTGCGCTCGGCTGCGGCCTTCGGCGCGAGCGCCGTGGTCGTTCAGGACCGTCATGCCCCGCCGGAGTCGGGCGTCTTGGCCAAGTCGGCCTCCGGCGCGCTGGACGCGGTGCCTTATGTCGAGGTCGTGAACATCTCCCGCGCGCTGGAGGATCTGGGCAAGCTCGGCTTCTGGCGGATCGCGCTGGCCGGCGACGGCGAGCAATCGCTGCGCGAAGCGACTCACCCCGGCGACCTGGCCATCATTCTGGGCTCGGAGGGTTCCGGTATCCGCCGCCTGGTGCGCGAGCATTGCGACACCGCGGCCTTCATCCCCATCGAACGCAGCACCGAGAGCCTGAACGTGTCCAACGCGGCCGCCGTGACCCTTTATGAACTGCGCCGCGCATAGGCGATTGGAACTTCACGCGCTGTCCACCATTATGTCCGCGAAGCGCCGACAAGAGGGTGAACCATGCGCTCGTGCCTGCTCTACCTGATCGGCGTGCCGATCCCGCTCATCATCATCCTGTGGCTGATCACGGGACACGCGTGATTGCGGGACGACGGCGGCTTGCCGGCTCTCATGGTTCGACAAGCTCACCATGAGGATCGGGAATCCGAGCAACGGACTTATTTCAAATGAAGAATCCTCATCCTGGGCTTTTCGAAGGATGAGGAGCCGCGCTGAACGGGCAACGCGAGCTTCAGACCATCAGAACAACGCGGCGACTACGTTTTCGCCGCCATAGTTCTCGATGAACACAAGAACCTTGTAGCCATCCGTCATCTGCAGGCGGCCATCGGTGCCATGCACCAGAACGCCCTGGTTGCTCATCGTCGCCGTGCGCTTGTCATAGGCGAATTTCGGCATCAGGCCTTTGTAGTCGTTCTTGATGAGCGAGAAGAGGATGCGCGCGTTCTCCGGCGCGATGCGCACACAGCCGGCGCTGGAGCGCGTGCCGAGCAACCCGACATCCGCGCCGTCGGCGCCGTGGATCGCAAGGCCCGTCTGATAGCCGTTCTTCTCCCAGTTGAAGAACATCGCGAACGGCATCGGCTGGCGCCACTGGCCCGAGACGTGATGGACAAACATCCGCTTCGGATCGAGTTCGTAATAACCGGCGGGCGTATAGCTCGGCTGCAGCGTGCCGTTCGGCGCCATTTCGACGAGTTCGCGGCCCGTCGAGACCGGCCAGTTGTAGAGCATGACGAGATCGCCACTCGCCTGCTTCTGGAAGACGTACATCCGCTGCGCGGCGCTGCCGCGATCGGCTTTGCTCACGAAGAGGAACAACTCGAAATTGTCGAGCATCTCTTTCGTCAGGCTCTGGCGGAAATGCGCGGAGACGCGCACGAGTTCGGCGGCGCTCGGCGGATGATCGTTGAGCGGCGGCGGCGCGATCTGTGCGGGCACTTTCGGCGCAACCGGAACGGTCGCTTGCGGCGCGAGCGTGAAGTTCGGCGCGGAAGCGACGCGCTGCTCCGCTTCGGGCGGCGCGGGCACGGAAGGCCGGCTTTCCAAGATCGGCGGACGCAGCGACGGCGCTGCGAGTTCGTGCGGCTGTTCTGTGATCGGCTTGCGCGGCGCGATCGACGCGACAACCGTCGGCTGCTTCACCGGATGCGGTTTCGCTTTCGCGACGACGACAGGCTTCGCCGGCTTGCGCGCGGCGACGTTCACGTCGCGCATGTTGAATTTTTCCGCGACGACATCGAAGAGTTGGACAGAAGCGACTTTCGTCGCCGCCCATCCCGGCTGCAGCACATAGTTGTTCAGCGCGACGGCGGCAGCAGCGCCCTGCTCGCCCGCGACGCGCGCCCCGTTCTGCGCGGCGGCGTTCCAGGTAGGATGCTGCGAAAGCGCAACGGCCACGGTGAAGCTCGACGCCGCCGCGAGATACAGAACGCTGAGCTTCCGTAACGAAATCACGCAGTTACCCCTCGTAGGCGTGAGCCTACCGACCCGCCATGGGGTTTGTCCCACTTTGGTACGCTAAGAGGTTAACAGGATTGCGAAAAAGCGGTTCCCGGACAAGGAAAAAGTCTTAACCGCTACGATAAAACCGCCACTGTGGCCGGCCCGCCGGGGTAATCCTGGATGATCAGAAGGACCCGGTACCCCTCGGTCAGGAGCGGTTTTCCCGCCATATCCCGCTGGAGCATGCCGTCCGTCCGGGTGGTCCCGTCGGCGCTGTCGAAGGCAAAGACCGGGACCTCCCCATGCTCCGTGGCCTGGAAACGGCGGAAATACTCCTCCGCCTTCTCCGGCGGCATGCGGACACAGCCGCCCGAAGCACGCTGGCCCAGCAGCGCGACGTGACCGATTCCCGAATGAAGCGCGACGCCCGTCGCGCGGTTGCGGATCGTGTAGTTCAGGAACATCGCCCAGGGCATCGGCGCGCCGTTCCAGCGATGCGAGCGATGCGTGGCATCGAAGCGCGCGGGATCGAGTTCGAACAATCCGGTCGGCGTGCTGGTGAAATATTTTTCGCTGCGCTCGCGTCCCGTCGAAACCGGAAACGTCTCTTCGAACGCGAGCTTGCCCCCGTCGGTCTTGTGATAGACGAACATGTGCTGCGCCCACGGACCGGACGCTGCCTTGCTCACATAGAGATAGACATCGAAATAGGGGAACAACTCCGCCGGAACGGACTGGCGAACACGCTCGGCAACCGCAACGGCCTGCGCGCTCGCGCCATCGGTCTCGACAGCGGGCGGCGGTGCGACCGGACGCGCTGGCGCAGGTCCCTCAGCCAGGCGCGGCGCAACGGCCACCACCTTCGGCGGCGGAAGCACCAGTTTGGCCTTCGCAACACTGACCGGGACGGACAACGGCTTGGGCGGCAGGCCGGTCGCGGCGAGTTGTCTGGTGAGTACTGGCTTCGCGGGCTCGGCCTTCGCTTCCAGTGTTTCTTGAGAGAAATTGGGAATCCATTTCGCAACAGCGGCTTGCAGCGTGCTGTTCGACTCAAATCTCTGGGTCCAGTAAGCGGCGGTCATGGCGAGCATGGCCATTGCCGCGACACCTGCGAATTCCCTCACTCGCACCATGAATCGACCTTAACCATGGGTGCGGCGCGCCCTCAACCCAGGACGGTCACACTGCCGCGGGCGAGGTCTTCTTTCAGCGTCTTCGTGGCGCGCCAGTAACAGAGCGCTGCGAGGGAACCCGTGATCATGCTGGTCATCAGCGCATAGCGCAGCGAATCGTCGCCGGCATAGGGCCGAAGCTGATCGCTGATGAACCCGACCGTCGCCGGGCCCAGGCCGAGCGCGATCATGTTCAGCACGAAAAGCAAAATCCCGACCGTCTGCGCGCGCATGCGCAATGGAACCATTCCCTGCGCCATCGCGTAGGACGAGCCGAGATAGCTCGCGCCCATGGTCGCCGGTCCTGTCGCGGCGATGAGCGCCACCGTGGTGCTCGGCGTCAGATAAAAGATCGGCGCGAATGGAATCGAAATGCAGATCGCGATGATCGGCACATACATGTACCAGTTCACGTTCCGCTTGCCGAAACGGTCCGCAAGATTGCCGGAGAAATAGGTGCCGATGGCGCCGCAGACGCCGGTGAGCAGCGACAGCGCCACGCCGATCTGCACCGGCGTCATGTGATGCGAGACGAACAGGAATTTCGGGATAAAGGCGAGTCCGGCATAACCGCCGAACGCCGCCATGCCGCCGCCAACCGCGATCCAGCGGAACGACCGCAGGCTCCACAGATGACGAACGGTCGTCCACAAACTCGGCGCGGCTTCGGTATCGGCCATGTTGTCCGCGCCGCCGCGCGCCGGCTCACGCACCGTGAACAGCAGCAGGAACACCAAAAGAAGACCCGGTGCGCCGGAAGCGATGAAGGCGCTGCGCCAGCCATAATGCTGCAGCATCCAGCTTCCGCCAAAGAAGCCGAACAGCAAGCCGACATTCAATCCCGCGGAATAGAACGCGAGCGCGCCGGCGCGTTTCTCCGGCGGATAAAGATCGGAGATCATCGAGCCGATCGAAGGGCCCGTGCCCGCTTCGCCGAGGCCGGTGAAGAAGCGCGTGACGACAAGCTGCCAGAATTGCGTGACGTAACCAGACAGCACCGTCATCAAGCTGAACGTCGCCAGCGATGCGGCGATGAGATTGCGCCGGTTCCAGCGGTCCGCCACCGTCGCCAGCGGCACGCCGAGCGTGGCGTAGATCACCGCGAACACCGTTCCCGAAAGCAACCCGCCTTCGAAATCGTTGAGCACGAACTCTTTCTGGATAAAGGGCAGCAGGATGCCGAGGATCTGCCGGTCGAGATAATTCACGACATAGATGAGCGTGAGGACGAGAAGAATGTAGCCTCTGCCGCTGATGGCGGCAGGTTGGGCGGCAGGCGCGGCGGATTGCGCAGCTTCGCCCGCCGCGGATGTCTCGATCGTCATTGAGCCTCTTCGGGCGTTTCCTCTGCCAACGACCCTAACAGCTTGTCGGCCACTGTCACCCCTACTTCAGCCCAAAGCGGTCGCCCTTTCGGCCTTTCACGGCGAGATCGACGCTGGCCAGCCGCTTTTCGCCCGGCACGCGCCATTCGTCGGTGAGCAGGTTCATCATCGCAAAATAATCGCCGAAGGAATCTTCAACCGATTGCGTGAAGCCCTGCCGGTCCTGTGCTTTGTTCATTTGCAGCTTGGCATAGCGCAACACGCCCGGCGTGTTCTCTGCCACGCGGCGCGCATAGGCATAGGTCTCCCGTTCCAGATCGACATTCGGCAGCACGCGATTGACGAAGCCGTATTGCGCCGCTTCGTTCGCACTGATGAAGCGGCTCTCGAAGCAAAGCTCCTTCGCGCGGCGGATGCCGATATCCCACGGGATCGACATGTATTCGACAAAGCCCGCGAGAAACTCCGCGTTCTCGCCTGCAAAGACGATGTCGCAACAGGCGGCCAGCATCCAGCCCGCATAGATGCAATAGCCTTCCACCATCGCGATGCTGGGCTTGGTGAAGTTGCGCCACTTCAGCAGCAGGTCGAGATTGTATTTGCGGAACTGGTCGTAGGTTTCGATCCCCGGCGCCGCGCCCAGCGACTTGCGGTAAGCCAGCGCTTCCGGCGAACCCAGATCGTGGCCGGTGGAGAAATTGCCGTTGCTGCCACGGATGATGAGCACGCGCACATGCTTGTCCGCCTGCGCGCGATCGAACGCCGCATCGATCTCGTCGAGCATACGATAGCCCTGCGCGTTCTTGTATTGCGGCACGTTGAGCGTGATGACCGCGAGCGGACCATCGGTGGTGTAGGTGATTTCTTGGAAGGTCATGGCGTCCTTTCCACCCTCCCCTTGAGGGAGGGTCGACAATTTGCGTAGCGCAGCGAAGCAAATTTCGGGGAGGGGTCAAGCC
Organism: Rhizomicrobium sp.; assembly: GCA_036569005.1. GTDB lineage: Bacteria > Pseudomonadota > Alphaproteobacteria > Micropepsales > Micropepsaceae > Rhizomicrobium. The sequence goes on from DATCRK010000045.1 coordinate 15,910, forward strand.
ATCGCCCGATGAACATCACCTCTCCCCGAAAAATGCGTTGCATTTTTCGACCCTCCCTCAAGGGGAGGGTGGAGTCACGCGAACTTTCCGCTCTTCGCCCAGCCGCGCGGGACCAGCCGTCCCGCCTGCGCGCGCGCGCCTTTCCAGTCCTTCAGTTCGGATGGCTCATAAAGGCGATTGTTCTCGTCCTTCAGGCCTTCCTTCCAGGTGAAGGTCGTTGCATCCAGCAAGCCGCCGTCCTTGTAGCGTTGCAGATAGTTGCCCTGCCCGCGCGCCATCTCCGGCAATTCATCCAGCGGGAAGATCACCATCTTCCGGTTGTCGCCGACCACCGCGATGGAGTCGCCATCGACCATGCGGCACACGGCGGCTTCCGCGCCCGCTTTCACATTCATCACGCGCTTGCCGGATTTGGTCTGCGCCACGCAATCGTCTTCGTTGACGATGAAGCCATGGCCGGTGGTGGACGCCACCAGCAGCTTGCGCTTGCCCACGAACGGGAACATCGCGACGACATCCGCGTCGGGCGGCAGATCGAAGAAGGTACGGATCGCCTCGCCATTGCCGCGCCCGCCCGGAAGCTTGGAGCAATCGATGGTGAAGAAGCGGCCATCGGTCGCGAACACCATCAGCTTGTCGGTGGTCTGCGCATGCACCCAGAAGCGGCCGCGGTCGCCTTCGCGATATTTCACATCGTCGGTTTCTTCGACGTGCCCCTTGAAGGAGCGTATCCAGCCCTTCTGCGAGCAGACAACGGTGATCGGCTCTTTCTCCACCGCCGTTTCGATGTTCGCGGCTTCTTCGGCAAGGTTGGATATCTTCTCCACCTCGCGCGCATCCGCGATCTTTGTGCGGCGCTTGCCGATTTCGGTCTTCAGCCCGAATTTCGCGTCGATCTCCTCCACTTCCTCGATAAGCTTCTTGCTCTTGAGGTCTTCAGAACCGAGCAGCTTTTTCAAGTCTTTCTGCTCTTTCGTCAGATTCTCGTGCTCGCGGCGGATCTCCATTTCCTCGAGCTTGCGCAAAGACCGCAGGCGCATGTTGAGGATGGCTTCCGCCTGCGTCTCGGTGAGCTTGAACGCCTTGATCAGTTTCGGCTTCGGCTCGTCTTCCGTGCGGATGATCTTGATGACCTTGTCGAGGTCCAGATAGACGATCAGATAGCCTTCAAGGATATCCAGCCGCGCCGCGATCTTCTCCAGCCGATGTTTGGAGCGGCGCTCCAGCACATCGCGGCGATGGTTGATGAAGGCCTGCAGCGCATCTTTCAGGCTCATCACGCGCGGGATCAGGCCCGAGTCCAGCACGTTCATGTTCAGCGAGACACGGGATTCCAGATCGCTCTGCCGGAACAGCTGCTCCATCAGCAGATCGGCTTCCACCGTGCGGCTCTTGGGGACCAACACGATGCGCACGTCTTCGGCGCTCTCGTCGCGCACGTCATCCAGCAGCGGCAGCTTCTTCTGCTCGATCAGCTCGGCAATGCGCTCGATCAGCTTGGCTTTCTGGATCTGGTACGGGATCTGATCGACAACGATCTGATAGACGCCCCGCGCACCCTCTTCCTTGCTCCAGCGCGCACGCACCCGGAAAGAACCGCGGCCTGTCTTATAAGCTTCCGCGATAGCATCCGAGGTATCCATCAGGATGCCGCCGGTCGGGAAGTCCGGACCTTTCACGAATTTCAGCAGCGTGGCGTCGCGGGTGTTCGGGTTCTCGATCAGCGCGATCATCGCGCCGCAAAGCTCGCCCAGATTGTGCGGCGGGATGTTCGTCGCCATGCCCACGGCGATGCCGCTGGAGCCATTGGCGAGAAGATTGGGAAACGCCGCCGGCATGACCGCCGGCTCTTTGTCCGCGCCGTCATAGTTCGGTTTGAAATCGACCGCGTCCTCGTCGAGCCCTTCCATGAGAAGCTCGGCGGCTTCGGTCATGCGCGCTTCGGTGTAGCGGTAGGCGGCGGCGCTATCGCCGTCGATGTTGCCGAAATTGCCCTGCCCGTCCACCAGCGGATAGCGCGTGGCGAAATCCTGCGCGAGGCGCACCAGCGCATCGTAGATCGCCTGGTCGCCATGTGGGTGAAATGCGCCCATCACATCGCCCACGATCTTCGCACTCTTCTTGAACGCGCCTTCCGGCTGAAGACGCAAGAGGCGCATGCCGTAGAGAATGCGGCGGTGAACCGGCTTCAGCCCGTCGCGCGCGTCGGGCAGCGCGCGCTGCGTGATGGTGGAGAGCGCATAGGCCAGATAGCGCTGCGACAGCGCCTCGGCGAGAGGCTCAGGATGGATATCGTCGTCTTTGACGGGTGCGGGTGGTTGCTTGGCCATGTGCGCTTCTTATTCCGATTCGCGATAACTCAGTTCTTCCAGTCGCTGCCGTGCAGCGGGCATGTCCTTCCCATGGGGCCGCAGCACGCGGTTCAGCAGGAAATAGGCGGTCAGCTTCAATCCGGCGGTGATGTCCGCGGGCGTCGGGTCCGCATTCTGCGATCCCAGAAGGAACGGCGGCAATGCCAGCAACCGCTCCTTGTATGGCGCGGCGGCGGCACGCGACACGGCGCGTCCCGATTTGGGTGAAACGAACTCCAGTTCGTCCACTTCGCCGGTGGCGGCGCATTGTGACAAATCGAGGCCGAAGCCGAGTTCGTCCAGCAAGCCCAACTCCCAGCGCACATAGAGCGGTCCCCAATGCGCGAAGTCCTCGCCCGCCATCGCATCGAGCAGAAGCTCGCCCGCTTCATAGACGGGTTGATGCACCTCGCGCTCCGGCAGCGATGCCGACACGACGGATGTAAAAGCATTGAGCCCCGCGAGCGCCGCGCGGCTCTCGATGAGATGTCCGGCGCGGGATGTCATAGGCTCGGCGGTGAAATTGCCCAGATGTTCGTTCAGCCGCGCGCGCCACAGAAGATGAACGGAGTTGCCCGGCTGCAGCGCGGATTTGGATTTTCGCGAGGTGCCGCCGCGCACCAGCCCCGCGTGGCGGCCATGGTTGCGCGTCAGCACTTCCAGAATAGCGCTGGTTTCGCCATGTGCGCGGACGGCGATAACTATAGCGTCGTCAGACCATTCCATCGTGCGGTTCGTCTGTCATAATCGGCGTGCTTAACACAAGGGACGTGGGCGATGCGAAATATCTTGGCGGTTGCTGCCGCAGGTCTGGCCGTTGTGCTGTTCGCGCAGGCGCACGCATCTTCCGAAAGCGCCTGGAACACGCTGGACCGCACCGCGCATGCCACCTGCGCGCAACAGATCAAAGTTCTGTCCAGCAAGGCGCGCGTCTCGCGCAGCACCGGCCGCGTGCTCGGCATCGGCGGCGATGGCGACCAGTATTACGCGCTCATGTTCAAGGGCAAGGAAAGCGGCGCCGACGCGCGCTGGCTCTGCCTTTACGACAAGCGCACCAAGAAAGCGCAAGCCCGCGAAATCACCGACTAGAAAAGGCCGAAATCATTGTGCATCACGCGCCCAATATCCGCGCCGGGCGCGTATATCCAAAATCGCCCGTGCCCGACCACGCACGTCCGTCAGGATAGCGCAGTTCAATTCCCGCCAGTGCGCTTTCATCGGCCAGCAGCATGTTGAGGCCCATCTGGACGTTGCCGAACTTCGCCACCGCGCTCGAGGTCAGCGTGAAATGCGTTGTCGAACCGCATTTGCTGCAGAAATGTATCTGCGCGGCGGGATCCGCCTTGTCCTCCCGGCAATAGGAGGATGTCGCCCCTTCGATGCTCACATCCGACGGATGATAGTACCCCCAATGCGCGCCGGACTTGCCGCACATGGCACAGTTGCACGCGTGAATGAACTCCGGCCGCTTTCCGGCTTGAATTTGAACGTGACCGCACAAGCAGGAAAGTTTCAGCATCTAATTGCCGTCTTTCGGATATTCCAATCCCAGCGACGCGTAATGCGCGCGGTCTTCGGCCCAGTTCTCGCTCACCTTCACGAACAGGAACAGGTGCACGCGATGGCCGAATATCTCTTCCATCTCGGTGCGCGCCAGTTCGCCGATCTTCTTGATCGTCGCCCCGCCCTTGCCCAGCACGATGGCCTTCTGGCCTTCGCGTTGCACGAAGATGGTCTGCTCGAGGCGCGCGGAGCCGTCCTTGCGCTCTTCCCACTTCTCGGTTTCTACCGCCGTGGCGTAGGGAAGTTCGTCATGCAGACGCAGATAGATCTTTTCGCGCGTGATTTCCGCCGCCAGCAGGCGTGAGGGAATGTCCGCCGCCTGATCGGCGGGATAGAGCCAAGGCCCTTCCGGCATCTTGCCCGCCACCCAATCGGCGACATCGTTCACCGCCTCGCCCTTCAGTGCGGAGATGAGGAACACCTGCTCGAAGATTCCTTCGGCGTTATATTTCTCGACCAGCGGCAGCAGGTCGGTGCGTTTCATGCCGTCGATCTTGTTCAGCACCAGCGCGGCCTTGCGGCTGTTCGCCTTCAGGCCTTCGATGATCGCATCGGTATCGCGCGCGGAAATGCCCTTGGGATCGGCGGCAATGTCTGGCGCGTCCATGATCAGGATCACCGCATCCGCATCGCCCGCGCCGGCCCAGGCGGAGTTCACCATCGCGCGGTCGAGGCGGCGCTTCGGCTTGAAAATGCCGGGCGTATCCACGAACACGATCTGGGTGTCGCCGCGCATGGCCACGCCGCGCACCGGCATGCGCGTGGTCTGCACCTTCTGCGTGACGATGGAGACTTTCGAGCCCACCAGCGCGTTCACCAGCGTGGACTTGCCCGCATTCGGCGCGCCGATGATGGCGGCAAAACCGCAATGTTGTTTCTGATCCGTCACTTCACATCCAGTTTTGCAAGCATCGCGCGTGCCGCCGCCTGCTCGGCTTCGCGCTTGGAACTGCCTTCGCCTGTCACGGGCTCCTGCCCGGCAACGCTGGCTTCTACCACGAAGCGCGGCGCGTGATCGGGGCCTTCGCGCTTTATCAGTTTATACCCCGGCGCCGCGCCGCCTTTCCTCGCTTGCGCCCATTCCTGCAGCGCGGTCTTGGCATCGCGCATGTCGCGGCTAAGGCCGGCGAATTGTTCTTCCCAGTTGGCCAGAATGAAATCGTGGGCGACCTTGAACCCGCCGTCGAGATAAAGCGCCGCGATCACCGCCTCGCAGGCACCGGCGAGGATGGCGCCTTTCCGGCGCCCGCCGCTCGCCACTTCCGAATTGGCGAGGATGAGAAATTCGCCCAGCCCGACCTTCTCCGCCGCCTTCGCGCAAGCCTCGCTTCGCACCAATGCGTTCAGCTTCAGCGCCAGAATGCCTTCGGGATCTTCCGGGAAGCGATGATGAAGCTGTTCGGCGATCACCAGCCCCAGCACGCGATCGCCCAGGAACTCCAACCGTTCATTGGACACGATGCTGCTGGCGCTCGCATGCGTCAGCGCGCGCGTGAGCAAATCCTTGTCCTTGAAGCTGTGGCTGAGGCGCGTTTGAAGTTCGCTCAAGGTCTCAGTCGATGATCGTGAAGAGCCGGTCATAGCGGACCGCCCACGGCCATTTCCAGAATTCCCAGATATGCGCGCTGCCATCCGTGGAGAAGAAGCGGATTTCCGCCTTGCCGACAAGGTTCTCGGCGGGAACGTAGCCCACGGAGCCGCGGCTGTCGTCGGAATTGTCCCGGTTATCGCCCATCATGAAGTAATGGCCGGCGGGCACCGTGAAGACATCGGTGTTGTCCGCCGGGCCGTCCGAGTAGCGGTCGAGCGTCAGATAGGACTTCCCGTTCGGCAGCGTCTCTTTGTATTGCGGCACATGATAGGTGATGCCGTCCACGGTCTCGGTGTAATCGGCGACGCGCACGCGCGGCACGACCTTGTCGTTGATGTAGAGGCGGTCGTTGATCATCTGGATGCGATCGCCCGGCAGTCCGACGAGGCGCTTGATGTAGTCGGTCTTGCCGTCGGCCGGCAGCTTGAAGACGGCGACGTCGCCGCGCTGCGGCTGCGAGAACGCAAGGATGCGATCGCCGAGCGGCACGGGGAACGGGAACGAACGCTTGCCGAGGCCCCAGGCCCATTTGCTGGCGACGAAGTA
>DATCRK010000046.1:0-106415 GCA_036569005.1 Rhizomicrobium sp.
ATCCCCGGCAGCGCGAACATGCCCTACATCGGATTCACCAACCCGGACGGCACGTTGAAGTCGAAACACGATCTCGCCGGGTTCTTTGCCGCGCAAGGCGTCGATCCGGCCAAGCCGGTGGTAACGACCTGCGGCTCCGGCGTCACCGCTTCCATCACGCTGTTGGCCCTGGCGGTTCTAGGCGCGAAGAAGGCGGCGCTCTATGATGGCTCGTGGAGCGAATGGGGTTCGCGCGCGGACGCGCCGATCGAAGCATGACCATCCAGTTGAAGCCGGGCCAAAAGCGCATCCCGACCGTGGTGACGTTCCTGGACATGGCCGCGAAACCCGCGGCGCTGCCGCCGCCGATACCCAAAGGCAAGATCGCGATCATCAAGGCGGAGAATCCGCCGGTGCATTTTTATCGCTATCTCTATGACACCGTCGGCCGCGACTATTACTGGGTGGACCGCAAGAAGCTGACCGATGCCGCGCTCGGCTCCATCGTGCAGCATCCGAAAGTCGAGCTTTTCGTGCTCTATGCCGAGGGCAATCCCGCCGGCATGGCCGAACTGGATTACCGCGAAGAAGATGCGGGGCAACTCGCCTATTTCGGATTGCTGCCGGAATTCGTCGGCCGGCACTTCGGCTATTACTTCCTCTATCACGCCGTGATGAACGCGTGGGCGCGAGGCATCCCGAAGCTGAAGGTGAACACCTGCACGCTGGATCATCCGCGCGCGTTGCCGCTCTATCAGCGGCTGGGCTTCGTCCCGTATTCCCGCGAGGATCGCTACATCGAATTGCCGTGAAACATCCGGCAAGCGCCGCGCAGCCCGAGCGATAGATTCCGCGTCTGTTCCTAAGCCATTGCGCTGGCGCGGGAAAACGGCACACTCCCATCGTCACAAAAAAGTTGGGGGCTTGGGGAATGGCTACGTCGGATACGGCGGATAAGACGCCGCAGCTTTTCGGTCATCCGCGCGGGCTGACTTACCTCTTCACCACCGAGATGTGGGAGCGCTTCTCCTATTACGGGATGCGCGCCATCCTGGTGCTCTATCTCACCAACTATCTGCTGCTGCACCCGACCGTCGATCACGTCTGGGGCTATGACGCGGTGAAGCGCGTGCTCGAGCTGGTCTTCAACGGCGGCAACCCGATGGGTGTGCAGCCGCTCTCCTCCGCGATCTATGGCGCTTACACGGCGCTGGTTTATCTGACGCCGTTCTTCGGCGGCATGATCGCAGACCGATGGATCGGTCAGCGTTACAGCGTGATCATCGGCGGCGTGATCATGGCGGCTGGCGAGTTCGTTCTTATGGCGCCGCAAGCCCTCTTCCTCGGTCTTCTTCTTATCATTCTCGGCAACGGCTTCTTCAAACCAAACATCTCCACGCAGGTCGGCAATCTCTACAAGCCGGGCGACAGCCGCATCGACCGCGCCTATTCGATCTTCTATGTCGGCATCAATGTCGGCGCGTTCTTCTCGCCGCTGGTGTGCGGCAGCCTGGGCGAGGATCCGAACTACGGCTATCACTACGGCTTCATGGCCGCCGGCATCGGCATGATCATCGGTCAGCTGATCTATATCTTCGCGCTGCGCACGCTGCCGCCCGATCGCATCGGCCGCATGAAGACAACCGCGGAAGAGAAAAAGCCGCTGACGTCCAGCGACTGGAAAGCGGTCATCGCGCTCATCCTGCTGTGCATCCCGGTCACCTTCTTCTGGGCGACATATGAGCAACAGGGCAACACGATGAACCTGTGGGCGCAGGACTTCACCAACCGCCATCTCATCCCCGGCGTCGTCGACTGGGAAATCCCGGTGACATGGTTCCAGGCGTTCAATCCGTTCATGATCTTCGCGTTCACGCCGCTGGTGGTGAGCTTCTGGGGACGGCAGGCCGCACGGGGCAAGGAGCCGTCCACGGTGACGAAGATGGCGCTCGGGTTGTTCATGGTCGCACTCTCCTACGTCATCATGACCGTCGCGGTGTGGGTTACCGGCCCGCATGGCGAAGCAAGCTGGTTGTGGTTGCTGGCGTTCTTCGCCGTGATCACGATGGGCGAGCTCTATCTGTCCCCGATCGGATTGGCGCTGGTGGCGCGCGTGGCGCCGCCGCAAATCCTGTCCGCGATGATGGGTTTGTGGTTCATCACCAACTTCACCGGCAATCTGCTGCAGGGCTATGTCGGTACCTTCTTCAGCGTGATGACGAAGGACCACTTCTTCCTGCTTTGCGCCGCGCTGGCATTCGGTGCGGGCGTGCTGACATGGCTGTTCAACTTCCCGCTTCGGCCGATCCTGGCGGCGCGCATGGCCGAGACTCTCAAGCAGCCGCTGGTGGCGGAGCCGCAGGCCGAGCCGCATATGGAGCCTCCGCCGGTTCACTGACTTGTCATTCCCTGCGCGGCGGCGATAACTGTTCGCCGCCGCACAGGATCGACGCGTGTGAGTGACGACAAAGAACTGAAGCCGGAAACAATCGCCACCCATGCGGGGCGCATGAGCGACGCGCATTTCGGCGTGGTGAACACGCCGGTCTATCGCGCGTCCACCATCCTCTACCGCGATCTCGCCTCGCTCGAATCCGGCGACGTGCCCTATTTCTACGGCCGCCGCGGCACGCCGAGCTCTGACAGCTTCGAGAAGGCGGTCAACGAATTGGAAGGCGGCGCGCGGACCATCGTTGCGCCGTCCGGCCTCGGCGCCATTGCGCTCGCCGTACAGGCGGTGTGCGGCGCGGGCGATCATCTGTTGATGGTGGACAGCTGCTATCACCCCACGCGCCTGCTCTGCGATCGCACGCTGAAGCGCTTCGGAATCGAGACGACCTACTATGATCCGCTCATCGGCGCGGGCATCGAAAAGCTGATGAAGCCGAACACGCGCGCGGTATTCTGCGAAAGCCCCGGCTCTCTGACCTTCGAGGTGCAGGACGTTCCGGCGATTGCCGCTGTAGCGCACAAGCACGGCGCGTCGGTGCTGCTGGACAATACCTGGGCGACGCCGATCTATTTCAACGCTTTCGATCACGGCGTCGACCTCTCGATCCAGGCGGCGACGAAATATGTGGGCGGCCATGCGGACGTGATGATCGGCTATGTCACTGCGAACGAAAGCCATCGTGAGCGGCTGGAACATGTGCATGCCGACCTCGGCCTCTACGCCAGTGGTGATGATTGCTATCTCGCGTTGCGCGGGTTGCGGACGATGCCTGTGCGGCTTGCGCGTCACCAGGAAAGCGGACTGAAGCTCGCGCACTGGCTGGCAAAGCATCCGGCCGTGGAGCGCGTGCTGCATCCCGCCCTTGAAACCGATCCCGGACACGCGCTGTGGAAACGCGACTTCAGCGGCGCAACAGGCCTTTTCGGCGTGGCGCTGAAAGATACGCCGCACGCCAAGTTTGCTGCATTCATGGACAGCCTGAAGCTGTTCGGCATGGGCTATTCGTGGGGCGGTTATGAAAGCCTGGTCGTGCCGGCGAAAATTCATCGTTCGGCTGCGCCATTCGATGCGAAAGGCCGCGTCGTCCGCGTTCACGCCGGACTGGAGGATGCGGGCGATCTCATCACCGATCTGGAACAGGCATTGGCGAAGCTGGCATGAGTGAAAAGATCACGCGCACCGATTTCCTGAAGGCCGTCGCCTTCAACGCCGACGGTCTTGTGCCCGCCATCGCGCAAGATGCGAAGTCCGGCGCGGTGCTGATGCTGGCGTGGATGAACCGAGAAGCGTTGGAGAAGACGCTCGCCACCGGCGCTGTGACCTACTGGTCGCGCTCGCGCCAATCGCTCTGGACAAAGGGCGAAAGCTCCGGCCACACGCAGAAGCTTGTCGAAGCCTATATCGATTGCGACGGCGACGCGCTGTTGCTGAAGGTCGATCAGACAGGACCCGCTTGCCATACCGGCGAACCGGTCTGTTTCTATCGCAAACTCGGCTAGTGCGGCCTCAGACCGGCTTTGCGGCGCAGCGTGTTCTCGTGGCGACGGTCGGCCGGCGGCGCAAGGTCGCGCGGATAGGCATGCACGAAAACCCAAAGCGAAGCGACGACCGCCGCGCCGACAATCGCGGCCATCGGCCAGTTCTCATCGGCAACCGCAACGGCAAGCACGGCGCCAAGCACCACCGTTATCCAGAATGCCTTGGCTTTGCGCGACATGCCCGTCTCCTCTGTCACTCAAATATGGTGCGCAGATGGGCGTTCAAGAACTTGCCCTTCGGATCGAGACGCTTGCGTAACGCCTGAAACCGCCCGAATTCCGGATAAACCGGGGCCAAATCATGGCTGGTGCGCGAATGGCGCTTACCCCAGTGCGGACGGCCTTCGTACTGCTTGAAGATCGCCTCGCAGGCATCGAAATAGGGCTTGGTATCGACAGTGCGGTATTGATGCACTGCGATGGTCGCGCTCTCACGGCCCTGGAACGGGCTGATCCAGACATCGTCCGCCGCGATGCTCCGGTATTCGATCGGAAAGCCCGTATTGATTCGATCCTTACGGATTTTCGCCACGACTTCGCGGATCGCATCCGGGCCCTTCGCATACGGCACGGCATATTCCATCTCGTTGAAGCGAACCGTGCGCGGGCTCGGCAATATCTCGTTGCTCCAGCGCACTTTCGGAGCACCGGGCATCAATTGCGAAAAGAGATTGTGCGTCCGCTTCAGCAGGAACGGCGTGTAGGGCAGCACCGCGTTGATCGCGGCGAAGGTCTTCTCCTGCGAACTGCCCTTCTCGCCCCGCTCGTACATCTGTTTGGCGCTGCGCGGCTCGGGCGCCACTTCAGTCGTCTCGTTGAGCGACTTGCAGATCGCCACGTCGGCATACGGAAACCAGAAGAATTCGAAATGCCGGTTCTCGTTCACCAGATTGTCCAATTTCGAAAACAATTCGTCCGGCGGGAGCAGGAAGTTCTTTTCCACCAACCTGTAAGCCGGGCGGACGTGCATGGTGATCTCGGTCATCACGCCCAGTGTGCCGATGGAGCAGCGTCCGGCAGCAAAGACGTCCGCGTTCTCATCCGGCGTGCAGTTCAGCAGATCGCCGTTGGCCGTGATGATTTTGAAACCTGCGACGGCGGCCGAAAAGCTGCCGAGTGTGCGTCCGGTGCCATGGGTGCCGGTGCCGACAACGCCGCCCAGGGTCTGGCGGTCAATGTCGCCCATGTTCTTGAGGCCCAACCCTTCCTTCAGCAGCGTCGGGCCGATGGCCCACAGCGGCGTCGCGGCACCGAAGGTGGCCGTGAGTTTTTCCTTGTCCACACTCTTGAGGCCGGTGAATGCGGCAAGATCGACAATCATGCCGTCGCTGGCACAAACCGGCGTGAAGGAATGGCCGCTGCCCGGCGCGCGCACTGTGTCGTCGGTGGAACGGATCGCGGCGGCGAGCGCCACTTCATCCTTCGGGGCAATCACCTGCTTCGGCTTGCTCGTCACGCCGCCGGACCAGTTCGACCACTTGCCGCCAACGATCCTCATGTGCCGCGCCCCAATATCCATCTGGCGCGGTTTTAGCCCCTGCCGAAGTCAGGTCAATCTTGCAATCGGATCAAAAAGAAGGCTGGCCATTCACGATTTCGGATGACGCCGGAAGTCGACATGCACCGAATGTGCGCTGTCCCACGCCGCCTTGTCGTTGCCGACCAGCACGCTCAGCTTTGCCGGACCGTGCGTGGCCACGAACGGAGACGAATCGCCATTGATCGCCGGCCCGGCTGGGTCTTCCGCGGGATAGACCGCGCTTCCGATCGCTTCGGTACCGGCGGATGTGCCCGCCACCAACCCGGCCGCCATCGCAGGTGTCACCACCGCGGCAATCGCCGAGAATGCGAAATGAACGAGAAATTTCTGCCCACGCCTGCCCATAACCATGTCCCAACGGACGTCCCAGCCGCTTCCCCCAAGTTCTCCATAAACGCGCGGCGCGCATCGGGTTTCCATGCCGATCAAAATATTCATGGCCGAAACATGGCCGAGGCGTAATTGCACCGTTCAGCGGGCGTTCAGGCAGCGAATTTCATCCTTTGGCCAATGCCACGATTGCGCCTCGAGGGGCGTTTAGGTGGTGGATCGCTCATACAAGGAAGCCAAAGTTCCATGCGTAAGACACCAGCCATTGCCGCAATCTCGATGCTTCTGCTCGCGGGTTGCGCCAGCACGCCTGACGGCCCGTCCTTTTCGGCGATGCCCGGTCAGGGCAAAAGCCTTCAGGCCTTCGATCGCGATGACTACGACTGCCAAGGCTATGCAAACGGCCGTGTGGCCGGGCGTGTCGACCGCTCCAACGACAACACAGCCGCAAACACGATCCTGGGCGCAGCGATCGGCGCCGGTCTGGGTGCCGCGGTGGGCGACACCAAAGGCGCCATTGTCGGTGGCACGGCCGGCGGTCTCATCGGCAACGCTGCCTCCGACCCGGGTTACAAACAGTACGGCGTTCAGCGCGAATACGATGCGGCCTATGCGCAATGCATGACCTCGCGCGGCAACGTGGTGCCGGGCCCGCGCGGCCCGCGCTATCGCGGCGACTATCCGCCGCCGCCCCCGGGTTACGGCCCGCCACCGCCGCCTCCCGGCTATGGCCCGCCACCGCCGCCTCCCGGCTATGGCCCGCCACCCCCTCCGCCTCCGGGATATTGAGGCAATTCAAATAACTGACAGCCTCAACTCAGAAATAAGTTGAGGCTGTTTCTTTTGCGAAAGAAGGGTGGATACGCCTTCACTCGCTTCGCGAGCGAAGGCTGGCGGCCCCGCTAGGAATCGAACCTAGATATCGCAGCTTAGAAGGCTGGTGCTCTATCCATTGAGCTACGGGGCCGGAACGCACGAACGATTCCGGAAGAGTATCGCCCTTCCAGTCTCTTTTTGAGGTGCCGCCGGAGCTTTAGTGGCTCCAGGGGACCTTGCGATCGAATCTGAAATTGTCGGCGTAGGATTTCGGGCGCGGCCTTGGCGCGTGCGGTTCGAACACCTGATAGGGAATCGCGTTCTTGTCGGCGTAGGCGATCGCCTCTTCCGACGTATCGAACTCCAGCTGCACCTGCTGGCGCATGTCGTTCGTGCTGGTCCAGCCCATCAGCGGATCGGGACGCTTCGCCGTCTCGGGTTCGAACTCCAGAACCCACGCCTTGGTGCGCGCCTTGCCCGACTGCATGGCATTCTTGGCGGGGCGGTAAATGCGCGCACGCATGCGTCTTCTCCTCAAACGATGGTCGGGGCGGCGGGATTCGAACTCGCGACCCCTAGCTCCCAAAGCTAGTGCTCTACCAGGCTGAGCTACGCCCCGGGTCCGAACGGGTGCTTACACGGTCGGTCGCCGCGCTTCAACTAATGGGTTTTGATCGCGTCCCGGAAGATGGCGTTGTGGACCTTCTGGCCCGGATAGATGCCCCGCCTGGCGGCTTCCCCGCCCCCGATCTCCAGGACCGCGCGGACCGGTTCAACCGATTTGATGGAGGCCAACGACATCGGCACGGCATCCGGCGCGATGGACGAAATCGTCCCATCCTCGCGGATGAAGATCATGTCGAGCGGGATGAGCGTGTTCTTCATCCAGAAGCTGGTCATCGAGGGCGAGCCGAAATCGAAGATCATGCCGCCATTCTTTGGCAGCGATTTGCGGTTCATCAGGCCGTATTCCTGCGAACGCCAATCCGCCGCAACCTCGACGTTGAACTTCGTTTCGCCGGCGGTTGTATCGATGATCAGCATCGTATGAGGAAGCGGCTTGGGCGGCGGCTTGGGATCGTCCGCCCAAGCCGCGGTGCCGGTCAGAAAAACGATTACCGCCGCCAGATATGCGAACCGCATGACACCTCGCCACCCAAATGCGCGGGCATCATACATATCGCTGCGAAACTTGCGATCAGCTGTCGAGGACGGAGATTTCGGCCGCCAGCTCGCCCTTCGGACCATCGCCCACACGCACGCGCACATGCTGGCCCTGCTGGAGTTCGCGCAAGCCGTAGCGCCGCAGCGTCTCCATGTGAACGAAGATGTCCGGCGTGTTAGGTCCGCGCGAGACGAAGCCGTAGCCCTTGCCGCGGTTGAACCACTTCACCGTCGCCTCGAACGCGGGGCCTTTCGGCTCCGAGGTGAAGCGGCTGGAGCGTTGCGGCTGCATCGCCTGTGGTGCGGCGGTGGAATTGTCGAGCGCGATCACGCGCTTCGCCTGCAGTCCCCTGGGCCCTTGCACCGCTTCACAGGTGATCTTCGCGCCTTCATAGGCGTTTTTGAATCCTGATTGGCGCACGCAGGTCTGGTGCAGAAGAATGTCGCCTTGCGGCCCGCTTGACGGCTTGATGAAACCGTAGCCTTTGGCCAGATCGAACCACTTGATGAGGCCCGTTACTTCAAACAGCGTTTCGCCAGCCCCCGGCGACGCCAATGCACTCGTTTCCATCCCCATGCCCCGAGTTTACGGAACTTCTGATAGTAAAAATAAGGTTAACACAACCTCCGTTGACATAAAAGCTTTACGACACGAAAGGCCAAGCGCGCCGTTAACTACTGGATACCAAGACTAAGATGTTGATGCTGTTTTCTATTCTCGAATCTGTGCTCCAGGAGCTTCGCTTATCATGGATTTTTCCGGCCGTTACCTGATCCCCGCTGCACCCGAAATCGTGTGGGCAGCGCTCAACGATGCGGAGATCCTCAAAAGCTGCATCCCCGGCTGCGAGAAGATGACGAAGACCGACGACACCCATTTCGAAGCGGTGGCGACGCTCAAGATCGGCCCGGTGAAAGCGACGTTCAAAGGCAATGTCGCGCTGGAGAACCTCGATCCGCCCCATCGCGCAACGTTGCGTGGCGAGGGACAAGGCGGTGTTGCCGGATTCGCGAAGGGCGAAGCGGAGATCGTACTCGCGCCCGAAGAAGGCCGCACGGTTCTCACCTACACGGCGAAAGCCAATATCGGCGGCAAGCTCGCCCAGATCGGTCAGCGGTTGATCGATGGCGCGGCCAAGCAGATCGCCGATGATTTCTTCGCGCGTTTCGCAGGCGCGATCGCAGCGGCATCTGCGGTGGGAAGCGCAGGTCCCGCCGGCGAAGTGGTTTTGGATTCTTCGATGCCATCCGTCGAACCGCCGCCGCCGGAAGGCGCGCCGGAGATCGAGCCGGGCAAGCGCGAAGGTCTGGCGCCGGAGATCTGGGTGGTCGGGTTGATTGCGGTCATCGTCATCCTACTCGTGCTTTTCGGCGTCAGCCTGTGACGCTTGACGCCTCCCGCCGACAGGCCGAAACTTTCCGCTAACCCGCTATTCCATACGGAGAACAGATATGACCACCGTTTCCATGACGGTGAACGGTAAGCCCGTTTCAGCGGACGTCGAAGACCGCACCCTGCTCGTCTATTTCCTGCGCGAGAATCTGCGCCTGACAGGCACGCATATCGGCTGTGACACCAGCCAGTGCGGTGCCTGCGTGGTGCATGTCGATGGCCGCGCCGTGAAATCCTGTTCGATGTTCGCGGTGCAGGCCGAAGGCGCGAATGTGACGACCATCGAAGGCCTCGCGAAGGACGGCAAGCTGCATCCGGTACAGGAAGCGTTCCGCGAGAATCATGGCTTGCAGTGTGGCTTCTGCACGCCCGGCATGATCATGACCGCGGTGGCGGCGATCGAGCGTCACGGCGCCATGGACCGCGAGACGATCCGCCACGAACTCGAAGGCAATATCTGCCGCTGCACCGGCTATCACAACATCGTTTCGTCGATCGAAGACGCGGCGAAGAAAATGAGTGAGGCATGATTCCGTATCCCTTCGAATATAAGCGCGCGAAGTCGCTGGGCGAAGCGCAGGCTCTGCTGGCGCAGAACCCGGACGCGAAACTGCTCGCCGGAGGACAGACGCTGATCCCGACGATGAAGATGCGTTTGGCCAACCCCTCCGCGCTGATCGACATATCGAAATTGAGCGAATTGTCCTTCATCCGCGCGAGCGGCGATACCTTGGCGATCGGTGCGGCGACGACGCATGGCGCCGTCGCGGCTTCGATCGATGTTCGCCGCCTCATCCCCTCGCTTGCGCACATGGCAGCCCATATCGGCGATCCGGCCGTGCGCGCCGTGGGTACGATGGGAGGTTCGCTCGCCAACAATGACCCGGCGGCCGACTACCCGGCGGCCGTACTGGCATTGAACGCCACGATCAAAACAGCAAAGCGCGAAATCGCGGCCGACGACTTCTTCACCGGCATGTTTTCGACGGCGTTGGAAGACGGCGAGATTGTCACCGAAATCCGGTTCACCAAGCCGGAACGCGCGGGCTATGAGAAGTTCGCAAACCCCGCCTCGCGTTATCCGATGGCAGGCGTGTTCGTGGCGAAGACGAAAGACGGTGTTCGTGTCGCTGTGACGGGTGCAGGGCCCGGTGTGTTTCGTGTCGAGGCTATGGAAGCGGCGCTCGCCAAGAGCTTCACGCCGGACGCCGTGGCGAAGATTGCGATATCGCCTGACAATCTGAATTCCGACATTCACGCATCGGCAGAGTATCGTGCGCATCTTGTCACCGTCATGGCCAAGCGCGCTGTTGAGCATGCGGTCGCCAATGATGGCCATTGAGCAGGACGTCCTGGCGACGGCGGCGGACTGGCTGGGTTCGGGCCACAAAGTGGCGTTGGGCACGGTCGTGAAAACCTGGGGCTCTTCCCCTCGCCCAGCCGGAAGCCAGCTCGCGGTGCGTGACGATGGCGCGTTTGTCGGCTCGGTTTCGGGCGGCTGCGTGGAAGGCACCGTGATCGAAGACGCATTGAACGCGATGAAGGACGGCAAGGTGCGCAAGCTGGAGTTCGGCGTCAGCGATGAGCAGGCCTGGGCCGTCGGCCTCGCCTGTGGTGGGCGCATCGAAGTATTCGTCGAGCCGCTGGCTTAGATGAAGCGCCAAACGCTCCTTGCATTGAATGCGGCGCGCAGGAATGGCCAGGCCATCGTCCGCGCCGTTGATCTCGCGACTGGCGATGAGCAGGTCATCGACCCGCATGCGGATAGATCTGCGCTCGGTATGGCCGCGGCCGAGGCGGCGCGTGCAGATCAGAGCGGCGGTATCGAGATCGATGGAAGAAGCTGGTTCCTGGAAGTCTATAATCCACCGCTCGACCTGGTGATCGTGGGCGCAGTTCATATCGCGCAGCCGCTGAGCCAAATGGCGGTGCTGGCAGGATATGGCGTGCGCATCATCGATCCGCGCACACCCTTTGCCACCGCCGAACGCTTCCCGGGCATCGCGCTGTCGCACGATTGGGCCGACGAAGCGTTGGCCAAAACGCCGCTCACACCCAGAAGCGCCGTCGTGCTGCTTACGCACGACCCGAAGCTGGACGATCCGGCGCTCGTCGCCGCGTTGCGCTCGAACTGCTTCTATATCGGCGCGCTGGGCTCAAAGAAGACGCAAGCCGCGCGTCACGCGCGCATGCGGGCGGAAGGTTTCGGCGACGACGCGCTTGCGCGAATCCGCGGGCCGATCGGGCTGAACATCGGCGCGCGCTCACCAGCGGAGATCGCGATCGCGATCCTCGCGGAAATGACTCTCACCCTTCGCGGCGCGAAAGGATAAGCGGCTGCGCGGGCGGCAAGGGGAACGTCATACCGCCCGCGCAACGCTCACCGGATCAGCCCTGACCCGGTTTTCGTGAATACGCCGACGCCGTGCGGCGACCGGCATAGAACTCGTCCCGCGTCACCACGCCGTCATTGTTGCGGTCGAGCTTTGCGAAATAACGCGTTTGCGATTCCGCGAATTCGCCACGATCGATCTTGCCGTCATGGTTCTTGTCGAGCCGCGCGAACATCTTCGTGCTGGAGTCCCGGACATGGGCCGAGATGATGCCGAAATAAGCTTCCGCATTGAGCGATCCACCTTTGGCAGCGGCGACGAACTCCTGCTGCATCGCCTTGTCGAACTCGCCGCGGGTTACCTGTCCGTCGTGGTTCAGGTCCGCACTCTTGCAAAAGCCGCCACGCCCTCGCCCGCCGCCATGGCCGCGCGAATGGCCCCGGCCTTTTGCGTTGACGTTGGGCCTGAAGCCGCAGGCAATCACGCCTGTGCCGTCGCGGTCCGCATATTCGAAGCGGACACGTTCCGGCGTCATGTATTCCTCCAATGAAAGCCTGCCATCGCCATTCCAGTCCGCGCGGTGGAACATTTGATCGGTATGCGCGCGCAAATCCTTCATGCGGAAAGCGATGAATTGCACCTGCCCAATAGCCGGCGCCGATCCCGCGCTCTGCGCAAATTGTTGTGCCAGTGCACGATTCAGTTCATCGCGCGTGACCTTTCCGTCATGGTTCAGATCGTATTGGAAGAACTTCGCCGCGCCGCGGGCGTGGCCGAAGTTGCCACCATTGCCGGAATAAGCGCGCGGAGGCGCCGGCGTACGGTCCATTTGCGCGGCGGCCACGCCACCGCCTGCGATCACCACAGCGCTCAAAAGCAGCGCGTATCGAACAATGGGCTTCATCCCCATGTCTCCTTCAAATACGCTCCCCTGGTTGGCTAAGATGCCGGTACCCGGTATCGAAACTTTGTCTTTATCGGGGAAAGTGGTCACAGCGCGTGTATTCCTTCCGTTCCCGCGATACTTTGAGACAATAAGGATTTGCGCCTGTTCGATTGCCCAAGCATCGTGGAGTCATGTTGATGGTCCGGGAAGAAACCAAGCCGCACGTTCTGATCGTCGAGGACGCGCGCGACATCCGCGAGCCGCTCGGCAGATACCTGCGCGAGCATGGCTACCGCGCCACCACCGCGCAGGACGCGCTGGCCGCGCGTAAGGTCATGAAGGGCGCGGCCATCGATCTGGTGGTACTGGACATCATGATGCCGGGCGAAGATGGCCTCAGCCTCTGCCGCTCGATCCGCGAGACCTCGCAGATCCCCGTCATTCTTCTTACTGCACGCGGTGAGGAAGTGGACCGCATCATCGGCCTTGAGATGGGTGCGGACGACTACATCCCAAAACCTTTCTCGCCGCGCGAGCTCATCGCGCGCATCGCCGCGGTGTTGCGGCGCACGCAAGCGCTTCCACCCCGGCAGAAACCGCCGGAGGCTGAGCGCATCAGATTCGGTGACTGGATTCTGGACACTGGACAGCGCGAGCTGATCGGCCCGGACGGAGTCGCAATGGCGCTCTCCAGCGGAGAGTTCAGCCTGCTCCAGGCCCTCTTGGAACGGCCCAAGATTGCTTTGACCCGCAACCAGCTTCTCGACATCACCAAGGGCCGCGACGCCGAACTGTTCGACCGCTCGATCGACAACCATGTCAGCCGCCTGCGCAAAAAGATCGAACCGGATCCGAAGAATCCGCGCTATATCAAGACCGTCTGGGGCGGCGGTTATATGATGGCGGTGGAACCCGAAGGCGAATGAGGCTTTGGCCTTTGAACTGGTGGCCGCGCACGCTCGGCGCGCAGCTCGTCGTGGTTACCGCGGCTGCCGTGCTGTTGTCGAATGTCGGCGTTGCGAGCTGGTTCCAGCTTGCCCAGAGCCGCGCGAATGAAACAGCGCTTACGGACAGGCTCGTCGACCGCGCTGCATCGGCGGCGACACTTCTGTCGGCGATCCCGGCGAGACAGCGCGAAGCGGCGGCGCACGCGCTGACATCGAACATCTGGCACTTCGAGGTCCATCACAACTACGTCCCGGACGGACCGATGTCCGACGAAGAAAGGACGATGGCCAACCGTGTTCACGCGCTGCTTCCGAAGAATCGCCTGAAAGACAAGGTGAACGTCGATTTTCGCGAGCCGCGGGCCGGCGAGGTGATCTCCGGCACCATCCGCCCGATACGCGTTATCGATGTGACGGTGCCGGTCGTTCGTGGCACGGATCTCACGACAACCTTCTATCGGCCGCCACCCTCGCCCTGGCCCTTGCAGATCGTAATTGCGGCGGTGGTCGCGATCATCACGACCTCCATTGCGGCGGCCTTCATTGCCAGCCGGGTCGCGCGTCCGCTCTATCAGCTCGCGGCATCCGCGGCGCAGGCCGCGCGTGGCGGCAAGGCCGAACAAGTGCCGGAGGAAGGCCCGGACGATGTGCGCCGCGCTGCCCATGCCTTCAACGTCATGACCGATCAGGTGACGCGTACCATGGCGCGGCAGCGGCAATTGCTGTCGGCCGTGGGCCATGATCTGCGTACGCCCATCACGGCGATGCGCATCAGCGCGGAATTCATCGACGATGTCGAGGTGCGCGAGCGCCTTCAGAAAAATCTGGAAGAGCTTCAGGACCTGACCGACGCCGTTCTTTCCGCCGCACGCGGATCGGGATGGGAAGCCATGCGCAAGGTCGACCTCTCGGCGCTGATCGAAAGCGTCTGCGCCGATTTGGAGGATATGGATAAGCCGGTGACATGGCACTCGCATGAACCGGCGCCGCTGATGTGCCGCCCCAGCGAAATCCGGCGCGCGACACGCAACCTGATCGAGAATGCGGTTGCTTATGGCGACAAGGCCGAAGTTCATCTGACGGTGACGCCGGAGATGTATGAGATCGTCGTCGAGGACGAAGGCCCCGGCATTGGAGACGAGGATCGCGAGCGCGTGTTCGAGCCCTTCGTGCGCCTCGAAAGTTCGCGCAGCTCGGAAACCGGCGGCTCGGGCCTTGGCCTTACGCTGGTAAAGGCTATTGCCGAAGGGCACGGCGGCTCCGTGACGCTCGAGAATCGCGCCGGCAGGGGCCTGCGCGCTTGTCTGTGTTTGCCGCGTGCGGCCCTCGGCGCTTAAAATCGCGCGATGCTATTCGAAACCGTATCGGTAGACTCCGCGCTGGGCGCGATCCTGGCGCATGGCGTGCGTGCGGGCGGCAAGTTTCTCCGCAAGGGGCGGATTCTCTCCCGCGACGATCTCGCGGTGATCAAGCGAGCCGGTGTCGATCATGTGACAGTGGCGCGCCTGGACAGCGCCGATATTCCGGAAGATGAGGCTGCCGCGCGGATAGCGGCCCGTCTCGGTGGCGCAAACATGCGTATCGGTGCGGCCTTCACCGGGCGCGCAAATATCTATTCCACGGTGGATGGTCTGCTCAGGATCGATGCTGCGCGCGTGAACGCCGTCAATGCCGTCGACGAGGCCGTTACGCTGGCGACGCTATCGCCCTATGCGCCGGTGAAGACCGGGCAGATGCTGGCGACAGTGAAGATCATTCCGTTCGCCGCGCCTGCCAAAGCCGTGGCACGCGCGGAAGACATTTTGAACGGCGACACGCTGCAGGTCGAAGCGTTCAAGCCCCGCACGGCGGCACTGATCTCGACCAAGCTGCCGGGCATGAAGGCATCGCTTCTCGACAAAAACAGAACCGCTATCGAGGCCCGGCTGCGTTCGGTGGGATCGTCGCTGGCGTTCGAACGCCGCGTCGCGCACGATGCCACGCCGCTGGCAGATGCGATCACCGAAGCACAGCGGGCGGGATGCGATCCCATTCTGGTTTTCGGCGCCAGCGCGATCACGGATCGCCGCGATGTCATCCCTGCGGCGGTGGAGCGTGTGGGCGGTACAATCGTGCATTTCGGCATGCCGGTCGATCCGGGCAATCTTCTGATGATCGGAACGTTGGACGGCGCGACCGTGGTCGGCCTGCCCGGCTGCACACGCTCGCCCAAGCTCAATGGCTTCGATTTCGTGCTGTGGCGTTTGGCGGCCGGACTGCCAGTCGGCCGTGAAGAGATCGCCATGATGGGTGTCGGTGGATTGCTGATGGAGATTCCGACACGCCCGCAACCGCGCGATGAACCGGAAGCCGCCGTGCCGCATGCGCCGAAGATCGCGGCCGTCGTTCTTGCCGCCGGCATGTCTTCGCGCATGGGTTCGAACAAGCTGCTGGCCGAGCTGAACGGCAAGCCGCTCGTGCGCCACGCGGTCGATGCTGCGCTGGCAAGTGCCGCGCGCCCGGTGATCGTCGTGACGGGTAACGATGCTGCCAAGGCCAGAGCCGCACTCTCCGGCCTCGATGTTGTCTTTGCAGACAATCCGGACTTCGCGAAAGGGTTGAGCGCATCGCTCAAGGCAGGCATCGCTGCCGTGCCGGCGGATCGTGACGGAGCGATCGTCGTTCTGGGCGACATGCCTGGCGTTTCGGCCGCCCTGATCGACAAACTGATTGCTTCCTTCGATCCCGCGGAGGACCGCGCCATCTGCGTGGCGACGCGGAACGGCAAGCATGGGAATCCCGTGCTTTGGGCCCGGAGGTTCTTTCCGGAGATTGCCACGATTGCAGGCGACGTCGGTGCCAAGTCACTGATCGGGCTCTATGGCGAATTGGTGTGCGAAGTGGAAGCGGCGGATGATGCGCCGCTGATCGATATCGACACGCCGGCGGCGCTAGCTGCGTATCAGGCACGATGAGCGATCCCCTCTACAAGAAGGAAATCTTGCGCCTTGCCGCCGATGCGCACGGTGCCGGACATCTCAGCGGGCCGCATGTCTCCGGTGATGTGCACAATCCGGCTTGCGGCGACAAGGTGAGCGTCGATCTTTCATTGGATGCTGATGGCCGCATCTTAGCAATTGCACACGACACGAAAGCCTGCGTGCTCGCACAAGCGTCGGCTTCGATCCTTGGGCAAGCGCTGAAAGGTGCGTCGCGGGACGATGTGGAGGACCTGGCAAACGCGGTCGGCATGATGCTGGGCGCGAAAGCACGGCCGCCGGATGCACCTTTCGACGCTTATTCCGCATTCGAAGGCGTCGTCGAGCATCGCAACCGGCGGCAATGCGTGTTGCTGCCGATCGATGCCGTGCTGAAGGCCTTCGAAAATTCAGAAGACGCCGAACCAGGCGGCGTAGGGACCAAGCCGTAGCGTTTCGCCATCCAGCCGCGCATCGCCGCAAGCCAGATCGACGGCCTTGCCCTTCACGCCGCCGAAATGCGCTTCCTCACCGCCCATGTTGAAGATGCACAGCGCCCGTTCGTCGTTGTAGGTGCGGGTGAACGCCAGGATCGGAGCTGGTGCATCAAGGAACGCGATGTCACCGAGCCGCAACACGGCATTGGCCTTGCGCGCCTCGATGAACTTTTTCGCCGTGGCGAGGGTGGAGTGCTCATCGGCCTCCTGCAGATCGGCGGCCAGCGGTTTGTGCAGCGGCGATACCGGCAGCCACGGCGTGCCGCCGCCGAAGCCAAGATTGGGGAGATTGGAATTCCACGGCATCGGTGTGCGGCAACCATCGCGGCCGAAGGTGTAGGGGTAGTAGAGATCGCCCACAGGATCGCGGATCTGATCGCGGCGGATGTTTGCCTGTGGCAAGCCGAGTTCTTCGCCCTGATAGATCAGCGTCGTGCCCTTCAGGGTGAACAGCAGCGCGAGCATCATCTTCGCAAGGCCGCGCGGTGCGTTCCTGCCACCGAAGCGTGTGAGCGTGCGCATGACGTCGTGGTTGCAGAAGGCGATCGACGGCCAATGGCCCTCGTGCTTCGCCAGCATCGCATAGTGGTTGCGGATGAAGTCGGGACCGAGCGTGCGGTCTTCCAGAAGCGGGAAACTATAGCCGGAGTGCAGCCCCTTATCGGGCGCGGCGAAGCAGCCGCAAAGTTCGGGTTCCTCCGAAAATTCGCCCATCACGAAGCGATCTGGGTACGCGTCCACCGTGCGGCGCACCTCATCCAGAACCGTAATTTCTTCCGGCAAGTTGCTGTCATGATAGTGAAATTGCAGGTTCGGTGCGTGCGCCCAGTTGTGGGGCGACCGCTGCTCCATCGGCACCGGTGGGTTGTCGGTCAGGGACGGATCGTGGAGATAGGCGTTCGCGACATCGAGCCGGAAGCCGTCGACGCCCCGCTTCAGCCAGCCATCCAACACAGCCAGCGCAGCGGCCTTCGCCTCCGGATTGCGCCAGTTCAGCTTGGGTTGCTGGCGCAGGAATTTGTGATGGTAGTACTGCCGGCGCGCCGGCTGATAGGCCCAGGCCGGTCCCGCAAAGGCCGACAGCCAGTTGTTCGGCACCGTGCCGTCGATTTGCGGATCGGCCCAGACATACCAGTCCGACTTGTCGCCACGTTTGAGGCTATCCAGAAACCACGCGTGCTCGTCCGACGTATGCGCCAGCACTTCGTCGGTGATGACCTTCAATCCGCGCCGATGGGCTTCCGAAAGCAGCTTGTCGAAATCGGCTTGCGTTCCGTAATCCGGCTGGACGCCATCATAGTCCGAGACGTCATAACCCCAGTCGCGATTGGGCGACGGATGGATCGGCGATAGCCAGATGGCATCGACGCCGAGCGCCGCCAGATAATCGAGCTTGGAGATGACGCCGGCGAAATCGCCTTGCCCGTCACCGTTGGAGTCGCAGAAGCTGCGGATATAAATCTGATAGATGACCGCGCCGCGCCACCACGGCACGGTCTTCTGATCCGTTGCCCCCGCTTCAGCCAATCAGACCTGATCCGCCGTCTGGATGATGCGCCCGACGAGGCCGTAGTCCTTCGCCTGCTCCGCGCTCAGCCAGTAATTGCGTTCGGTGTCCTGAACGACCTTCTCGTAAGGCTGGCCTGTCTCGGCCGCGATCTCCTTGTTCAAGCGCTCGCGCATCTTGATGATCTCTTCGGCCTCGATCTGGATGTCCGACGCCTGCCCCTGCACGCCGCCGAGTGGCTGGTGCAGCAGGAAGCGCGTGAACGGAAGGCTGAGACGGTTCTCGCGCTTGGCGCCGAGGAAGATGTGCGCACCCGCGCTCGCCACCCAGCCCGTGCCGATGATCTTCACGCGGCTGCCGACGAAACGGATCATGTCGTGGATCGTGTCGCCGGATTCGACATGGCCGCCCGGCGAGTTGAGGATCACGCGGATGTCGCCATCACTTTCGGCATAGGCGAGAAGCTGCGCGCAAACGCGTTCGGCCATCTTCATGTCGACTTCGCCGAAGATCAGCACGGTGCGCGATTTGAACAGCGCTTGCGCGACGGGAGAGGATTGCTCCGGCGCCTTGTCTTCCGTTTTGTCCTTGTCTTTTTCTTCGTCGAGGCTGCGCACAGCGATGCTCCTGAAAACCGTGGGATCCGAATCGTATAATAGCGATAGACCGTCTTGCGCTTAAAGCGCGTTAACAGCCTCACGCATTGTAGGGCCTATTTGCCGGTTCAGGACGAGATCGGCGTAAATGTCCTGATCCGTGGCGTCACGGTTGATGATCACAAGCCGCGCACCGTTCTTCTTGGCCAATATAGGGAACCCCGCGGCCGGATACACCACCAGGGAAGACCCCAAAACGATGAAAAGATCGCAGCCCAGCGTGGCTTCCTCAGCCCGCGCCATTTCGTCCTCCGGCATGGCCTGACCGAAGGAGATCGTGGCGGTCTTCACGATGCCGCCGCAGAATTTGCAGTCCGGCGGTTCCCCATGCGTCTCGAAATGCGCGCGGATCGGTTCAAGCTCGGCGCGCGCGCCGCAGCGAAGGCATTTGGCGTAGCGGGTGTTGCCGTGAATCTCGATCACGCGATCTACGGGCACGCCGGATTGCTGGTGCAGATTGTCGATATTCTGCGTGATGACATGGCTCGCCTTGCCGCGGTTCACCAGCGATGCAACGGCGTGATGCCCCTCATTCGGTTCCACGGTGGAGAACATCTCCTCCATTGCGAAGCGCCGGCGCCAGGCCTCCTTGCGCATCTGCGGCGACGTCACAAAGTCGCGGAAATCGATCGGCGCCATCTGAGTCCAGATTCCGCCCGGCGAGCGGAAATCCGGAATGCCGGATTCCGTCGAAATCCCGGCGCCGGTGAAGATCACCGTCCGGCGCGACGCGCGCAGCATCTTCGCCAATGCCGCGACGCCATCACGATCCGAAGTCTTTTCGTTGCCGCTAATGCGTAACCTTTCCGCAGTTTGCCGAAGCCCACTTGCCTTCAAATCGGTTGGTCACGTGGGATGTGGCGCTTCCGGTCTTGCTCGCCATCGTCAGCTGCCCCGTATAGTGCGTTGGGCTGTCATAAGTGACGGTGAGCGAACCACTGCCGTTCACCTGTCCGTTACACACCATGTCCGCGCTGAACGTGCCCCCACCGGCTTTTTCGTTCGTCATCTTGCAGGAAGCGTTCTGGCTGGCGATCGTATCGTTCTTCGTCTCCGCCACCGTCATGCAGTGCTCGCTTGAAAAGCTTTGCACCTTCTGACCGCTCATCTGGCTGGTGGTGGTGATCTTCCAGAGCCCTGCCTTGCCGTGGTCGGCGAAGGCGCTGCCTGTCGTGGCAACCAAAGCCAATGCCGCAAACCCGCCCAGTGCCCATTTTGAAATCTGCATTCGCCATCTCCCTGCACGGCGCCCAATCGCGCCCCAAGGCAACCTCGCATAGCCGCAGAAGTGAGAAAAGTGGCGCGCCCTAGGGGAGTCGAACCCCTCTTGCAGGAATGAAAATCCTGAGTCCTAACCGATAGACGAAGGGCGCAGCCGGCCCGCGATTTTCGTCGCGGAGGGCGGGCTATACCGGCCTCTCCCCGCCTTGGCAAGCGCCCGTCTAAGCCTCAGCGGGGGCTGCGTCTTCGACCTGTAGCTGGACCCGCGCCTGGCCGTTCCAATTGTCCTCTTTCAGGCGCCCCGCGAGATGGATCCGCCTGCCGCGGGCTGCCAGAAGACCCTGCCCGAGCGGTGTCTGCGCAACACGGAACGCAATCGCGTCCAACCGCACGCCGTCACCGCCGGTCACGCGCAGTTTCACGTGATCCTTGCCGACGACATCGGCGAATGCCACGCGCGCGTCCCAAACGACAAGCATCGGCTCCGGATTGCCCGCGCCATAGGGGCCGGCCTTCGCGAGTTCGGACACCAACATGGGATTTGCACCGGACGGCGACACGCTCGCATCGAGGATGAGTTCGTTCGCGGCATCGAACGCGGCAGCGGTGCCGTCGAAGCGCGAGACCAAGAACGCGCGAAACGCTTCCAGCCTTTCGGGCGTCACGGAAAAACCCGCCGCCATGGCATGTCCGCCGCCGGTTTCGAGCACACCGCTCTCGTAAGCCGCGCGCACCATCGCACCGATATCGATCCCCGGAATCGAGCGTGCCGAACCACGGCCATAACCGCCCTCGAAGCCGGCGACAAAAGCCGGCTTATTGAAGCGCTCGCGTAGCCGGCTGGCCACGATGCCAACGACGCCGGGATGCCAACCTTCATCGGACACCAGCAAGAAAGGCGAGTTGCTCTGCGTTGCCGCCTGCGCTGCAGCACTTTCCAGGATCATCGCTTCCAGCGCCTGACGTTCGCGGTTGTGTGTATCCAGCAGCAATGCCAATTCTTCCGCGATAGCGCCGTCCGTCGTGCTGAGTAGTTCCATGCCAAGTGTGCATTTGCCGACGCGACCTCCGGCATTGATGCGTGGACCGAACAGGAAGCCCAGGTGGTAAGGCGTGAACGGTGCTGCTGCTTTCGCCACCGCTGCCAGCGCGGAAAAGCCTGGGCGGGACATCATGGAGAGCTTGGCAAGACCAGCGCGGACGAAGGCACGGTTGACACCCACGAGAGGAACGACATCGCACACTGTCGCGAGCCCCACGAGATCGACATAGTCGCGGAGATCCGGCTCGGCGATGTTGTTCGCTTCATACCAGCCGCTTTCGCGAAGTTGGCGATTGAGCGCGACGACGAACAGGAACGTCACCCCGGTCGCGCAAAGGTAGCCAAGGCCCGACGTGTCGCCAGGTTGATTGGGATTCACTTGCGCAATAGCGGGCGGCAAAGTCTCCACAGCGTGGTGATCGAGCACGATGGCATCCAGTCCCGCATCGCGCGCGGCTGTCAGCGCGTCGATCGATGTGGCGCCGCAATCTACCGTCACGACCAAGCCAGAGCCCTCTTCCCGCAACAGCCGCATGGCATTCGCGTTCGGGCCGTACCCCTCCCTCATGCGGTCAGGGATGTAGACGCGCGGAGGATGGCCAAGCGCCGTCAGAAAGCTGGACAGCAACGCGGACGCACACGAGCCGTCAACATCATAGTCGCCATACACGGCGATCTTCTCGTTCGCATCAATGGCTACGCGGACACGGGCAACGGCGTGATCCATGTCCTTCAACGAAAGCGGTTCCGGCAGCAGGCGTTTCAATGTCGGATTGAGGATGTTTTCAAGCTGATCAGTTCCCACATCGCGCGCGGCCAGAATGCGCGCCAGCGCATCGCTGATATTCCCTGCAAGCGTCAACGCACGTGCGCGATCATCCGCGACCTCGCGCAACCGCCAGCGGCGGCCGGAGAAGGAGTTGGAAACTCCAAATGCCGTGGAAGCTGCGATGATGCGCGCCTCAGCGCCCATCCTTCTTCCGCGCATGGCGCGTCTTGACCCAGCGCACCGTGCTGGTGGCCGAGCGCATCACGATGCTTTCCGTCGTGATGAAATCGCGATCCACATGGACACCGCGCAGCATCGAGCCATCGGTGACGCCGGACGCGGCGAAGATCACATCGCCCGACGCGAGGTCCATCAGGGTGTACTTCTTGTTGAAGTCCTTGATGCCGAGCTTTTCCGCGCGCCGCTTCTCGTCCTCTTTTTTGAAGACCAAGCGAGTCTGAATCTGTCCGCCGACGCAACGCAGCGCCGCGGCCGCGAGCACGCCTTCCGGCGCGCCGCCTTGGCCCATGTAGATATCGATGCCCGTCATCGGATCGCTCGTCGCGATCACACCGGCCACGTCACCGTCGGTGATGAGTTGCACGGCGGCACCGGTCGAGCGGATACCTTCGATGATGTGCGCATGGCGCGGGCGGTCGAGAACCAGCGCACGGATTTCGTTCGGCTTCACGCCTTTGGCCTTCGCGAGGCTCATGACGTTGTCGGCCGGCGACGCATCGAGATCGATGACGCCTTCGGCATAACCGCCGCCGATGGCGATCTTGTCCATATACGTATCCGGCGCGTTGAGCAGTGTGCCCGGCTCCGCCATCGCCATCACGGCAAGCGCATTCGGCAGCGCTTTCGCGGTCAACGTCGTGCCTTCCAGGGGATCGAGCGCGATGTCCACCGCAACGCCGCCGGCGCCGACTTTCTCGCCGATGTAGAGCATCGGAGCTTCGTCACGCTCGCCTTCGCCGATCACGACGGTGCCGTCGATGGGAAGCTGGTTGAACGCTATGCGCATCGCTTCGACGGCGGCCTGGTCGGCGGCATGTTCGTCGCCGCGGCCGATCTGGCGGGCGGCGGAAATCGCGGCGGCTTCGGTCACGCGCACGGCTTCGAGCGCGAATGCGCGATCCAGCAACTGGGACATTTTCTCTCCTAAAAGGCGCCCTTTGCGGCGCCCTTATCGGGATTCCATGGGGATCATGCAAGGTTTCGCGAGGACCTTGTCCGAGGCGGCGATGGCTTTCAGGGCTTTCTCCACCGCGGTTTCCACACATTCGTGGGTAATCATGACGATTGCCACCTGCCCGCCATGCGCGCGGCCGCGCTGAATCATGCTCTCGATCGAGACTTCCGATTCGGCCAGCCGGCGGGCGATCTCGGCCAGGACACCTGGAACATCCAGAACCTCGAAGCGAAGATAGAAAGCACAGGAGCGCGGTCCCGGCGGTTCGTCATTCGGCGTCAGGCTTTTCGCGGGACGGCCGAAAGGCGCCCCGAAACTGCCGCGCGCGATGTCCACCAGATCGGCGATAACAGCGCCGGCGGTCGGCGCTTCGCCGGCGCCCCGGCCTTCGAAGAAGAACGGTCCGGCTTCGCCCGCATGCGCGACGACGGCATTGAACGGCCCTTCGACGTCAGCCAGCGGAGTCGCCAGTTTCACCATCGCGGGTTGTACGCGTTGATCGATGTGCCCGTTGCGAAGACGCGCGAGGCCCAGCAGTTTGATGCGGTAGCCGAACTCGCGCGCGAATTTGATATCGTCCGGCGTGATGTGCTGGATGCCCTCGATCTTCATGCTCTTCAGATTGGGCGTGGCGCCGAACGCGAGCGCCGAAAGAACGGCAAGTTTGTGCGCTGTGTCGCCACCGCCGACATCCAGCGTCGGGTCGGCTTCGGCATAACCGAGGCGCTGCGCTTCCTTCAGCACATCGGCGAAAGACTGCCCCGTCGCTTCCATCTGCGTGAGGATGTAGTTGCACGTGCCGTTTAGGATTCCGCGCACGCTATCGATGCCATAAGCGATCAGGCTTTCGCGCAGCGCTTTCACGATCGGAATACCGCCCGCTGCTGCCGCTTCGAACTTCAAGGCAACGCCATTCTCTTCCGCGAGCGCGGCCAGCTCCGCGCCATGATAGGCAAGCAACGCCTTGTTGGCGGTGACGACATGCTTTTTGGCCCGTAACGCGGATTTTACGAGATCGTAGGCCGTGCCTTCTTCGCCACCGATCAGTTCCACGATCACGTCGGCGTCGGACTGCACCAGCGCCGTCGCATCAGCCTGCCATGCGATGCTGGACACATTGGCAGCGCGCTTCTTGGATTTGTCGCGCGCCGAGACACCCACCAATTCGAGCGGCCGCCCGGCGCGTTGTTCGAGCTCTTTTCCGCGCGTCAACAAAACGCTGGCGACACCTCCGCCAACCGTGCCCAAACCGGCAACTGCGATACGCAAAGCCTTGCTCATTTCACCATGTCCGAAACGCGCAGATGCTCGTTGCTGCGCAGAGAGAGAAATTTCTTCACGTTGCGCGCCGCCTGGCGGATGCGATGTTCGTTTTCCACCAGCGCGATGCGCACATAACCTTCGCCATATTCGCCGAAGCCCAGCCCCGGCGCTACCGCGACCTTGGCGTGGATCAACAGTTGCTTGGCGAATGCCAGTGATCCGCCGTCGCGATGGCTTTCCGGGATCGGCGCCCAAGCAAACATCGAGGCCGGTGGCGAAGGAATATCCCAACCGGCGCGCGCCATGCTTTCCACCAGCACGTCACGGCGCGCCTTGTAGATCGCGCGCATTTCGTCCACGCAATCCTGCGGGCCGTTCAGCGCCGCGGTCGCCGCCACCTGCACCGGCGTGTAGGCGCCATAGTCGAGATAAGATTTGATCCGCGCCAGCGCGGCGATCAGCGTCTTGTTGCCCGCCGCGAAGCCCATGCGCCAGCCCGGCATTGCATAGCTTTTGCTAAGTGACTGGAATTCGACGGCAACATCTTTCGCACCGTCGACTTGAAAGATGGACGGCGGCGGGTTGGCTTCGTCGAAATAGATGTCCGCATAAGCGAGATCGGAAAGGACCCAGATCTCATGCTTCTTCGCGAAGTCGACAATCTCCTTGTAGAAATCGAGCCCGACGACCTGCGCGGTCGGATTGGAAGGATAGTTCACCACAAGCGCGGTGGGCTTCGGGACAGAATGGCGCACAGCGCGTTCCAGCCCGCGCAGATATTCGTCCGGCGACGTCGCGTTCACGTGCCGGATCGCAGCGCCGGCAAGAATGAACCCGAAGGCATGGATCGGATACGCCGGATTGGGAACGAGGATCGTATCGCCCGGCGCGGTGATGGCTTGCGCGAGATTGGCGAAGCCCTCTTTCGAGCCCAGCGTGGCAATGACTTCGCTGTCCGGATTGAGCGTCACGCCGAAGCGGCGTTCGTAATATGCGGCCATCGCCTTGCGCAGGCCCTTGATGCCGCGCGAAGCCGAGTAGCGATTGGAGCGCGGATCGCGCGCCGCCTCGATCAGCTTGTCGATGATGTGCTGCGGTGTCGACATGTCGGGATTGCCCATGCCGAAATCGATGATGTCCTCGCCGCGCGCCCGCGCTTCCGCCTTGAGGCGATTCACTTCCTCAAAGACATAGGGCGGCAACCGCCGGATGCGGTGAAAGTCGGTTTGCATCGCGCTGGAACTCTTCGGTCCGCTCACCATCGCGCGGACCGCAAAAACATCGGGTCAATTGTGCAGCGCGTCAATATGTCGATACATCCACCGCCCGAGCGGCAAAAGCCCGCGGATTTCCAAGACTTCCGTGGTTGACTGGGGCGCCCCCCGCCCTACA
This sequence comes from Rhizomicrobium sp., assembly GCA_036569005.1. GTDB lineage: Bacteria > Pseudomonadota > Alphaproteobacteria > Micropepsales > Micropepsaceae > Rhizomicrobium. The sequence goes on from DATCRK010000046.1 coordinate 25,878, forward strand.
CTCCGGCCCCGTTCGAACGATTTCTCCGGTGATTCCACATGGCGGATGTTCCGCACCAAGGCGCTCGCCCGCGCCCGCTTTCTCCCCACCTGCAGATCTACAAATGGTCCGTGACGATGGCGACGTCGATCACGCATCGCATCACGGGGGTCGGGCTTTACGTTGGCATTGTGTTCATCGCCTGGTGGTTGGTGGCGGCCTCGATGGGGCCGGAAACCTATGAGCCGTTCCTGACGGCGGCGGCCCATCCGATCGGTCAGATCATCCTTTTCGGCTTCACCTGGGCGGCGGCGTATCATTTGCTGAACGGCATCCGTCATCTGGCATGGGACGTCGGTTACGGCTTCCTGCCGAAGGACGCGATGTGGAGTGGTGTGGTCGTTATCGCGCTGTCGATCATCGCCGCCGTCGGCATGTTCGTCTGGGCCTACGCCGTTCGCATGGGAGGGCCCATCTCGTGAAATCGGAAACACCGCTTCACCGCGTCGAAGGACTGGGCGCGGCGCATTCGGGCACGCAGCATTTCTGGCGCGAGAGGATCACTTCCATTGCGCTGATCCCGCTCACCATCTGGTTCGGATTTGCGGCGCTCGCCTTGGTCGGCGCGCGCGAAGTGGATGTGCTGACCTTCTTCCAGCACCCCTGGAATGCCGGTTTGATGGGACTCTTCATCATCACCGTGCTCGTGCATTCGGTTATCGGCATGCAGTCGGTGATCGACGATTACGTTCAGCAGCCCGGCCTGAAGGTGCTGGCGCTGCTTCTCAATCGCGGCTTTGCGTGGTTGATGGGCGCGATCTGCCTCGTCTCCCTGCTGCGCATCGTTTCGTAGAAAGACCAATATGAGCACGGCTTATCCGATCACCGATCACACTTTTGACGTCGTCGTTGTCGGCGCGGGCGGCTCCGGCCTTCGCGCAACACTGGAATGCGCCGCGCAGGGCCTCAAGACGGCGTGCGTGACGAAAGTATTTCCCACGCGCTCGCACACCGTGGCTGCGCAAGGCGGCATTGCGGCTTCGCTGGGCAACATGGGCGAAGACGACTGGCGCTGGCACATGTACGACACCGTGAAGGGATCAGACTGGCTGGGCGACCAAGACGCCATTGAATATCTCTGCAAAAGCGCACCGGCAGCGGTCTACGAACTGGAACATTACGGGCTGCCCTTCAGCCGCACCGAAGACGGCAAGATCTACCAGCGCGCCTTCGGCGGCATGACCAGCAATTACGGCAAAGGCATCGCGCAGCGCACCTGCGCCGCCGCGGACCGCACCGGCCATGCGATGCTGCACACGCTCTACGGCCAATGCGTGAAGCATGAAGTGAACTTCTTCGTCGAATATTTCGCGCTCGACCTGATCGTCGAAGATGGCGCGGTGCGCGGCCTGATGGCGTGGAATCTGGACGACGGCACGATCCACCGTTTCCGCGCGCACAAGGTCATCATGGCGACCGGCGGTTATGGCCGCATCTACCAGTCCTGCACCGGCGCGCACACGCAGACCGGCGATGGCAACGCGATGGTACTGCGCGCGGGCTTGCCGCTCCAGGACATGGAATTCGTGCAATTTCATCCGACGGGCATATACGGCGCCGGTGTTCTGATCACCGAAGGCGTGCGCGGCGAAGGCGGCTACCTCACCAATTCCGAAGGCGAGCGCTTCATGGAGCGCTACGCGCCGAATGCGAAAGACCTCGCCTCGCGCGATGTCGTCAGCCGCGCGATGACGATCGAGATCCGCGAAGGCCGCGGCGTGGGCCCGAACAAGGATCACATTCACCTGCATCTGTCGCATCTGGACCCGAAGATCATTCATGAGCGCCTGCCCGGCATCTCCGAAAGCGCGCGCATCTTCGCAGGCGTGGACGTGACCAAGGAGCCGATCCCGGTTCTGCCGACCGTGCACTACAACATGGGCGGCATCCCGACGCTTTATACGGGCGAGGCTGTCACGCTGAAGAACGGCAACCCTGACACCGTGATCCCAGGCCTGATGGCCGTGGGCGAAGCGGCGTGTGTGTCGGTGCATGGCGCCAATCGCCTGGGTTCCAATTCGCTGATCGATCTTGTCGTGTTCGGCAAAGCGGCCGGCATGCAAGCAGCAAAATCCATCACACCGGGCGAAGGTCATGCCGATCTGCCGAAGAACGCCGGCGAGAACGCGCTGGCCCGTCTCGACAAGTACCGCAACGCCAAGGGGAGTACTTCCACCGCGCAGATGCGCGCAGCGATGCAGAAGGCCATGCAGGAAGACGCCGCCGTGTTCCGCACGGGCGAGACGCTGCAGCAAGGCCGCAAGCGCATCGATGCGATCTACAAGGGCATCGGCGATATCGGCGTCAGCGACCGTTCGATGATCTGGAACTCGGATCTGGTGGAGACACTGGAGTTCGAGAACCTTATCCAGCAAGCCGTCGTCACCATCGAAGGCGCGGTGACGCGCGAAGAATCCCGCGGCGCACATGCCCGCGAAGACTTCCCGAACCGTGACGATCAGAACTGGATGAAGCACACGCTGGCGTGGCTGGATGACAAAGGCTGGGCAAAACTCGATTATCGCCCTGTGCACACATACACGCTCACCAATGACGTCGAATACATCCCGCCCAAAGCGCGCACCTACTGAACATCACATCCGTGTGACATTTCGCGAGTTATGCACTCAGCGCATTACGACGATTTGAGACACTTCTTGAGTTGATCTTTCGGGACCGAAATCCCATCTCAACCCGAACAGTTGAGAGGGGAATGAATCGTGGGCGTGGCGGAGAGGTTATTTACGATCGACTCCGACGAGACAGAAGCCCGCCGCCTCGTTCACCGTCACAAGAGCTGGCGGCCCTCGTTTTTCGACCTCTGGCAAAACGCCGGGGTGCGCAACGGCATGCGAGTTCTCGATATCGCGCCAGGACCGGGCGATTCAGCTTTCGACCTCGCCGGCCTTGTCGGCCCGAAAGGTTTCGTCATCGGCGCTGAGCATCCGGATCGTTTCGCGCGCAACATGATCGCGCGAGCGCGTCAGCGCGACATCAAGAACATGGCGGTGCTGGGTGTCGACATAGAAACCTATGCATGGCCAGAGGCGATCGTGGATGCCGTGTGGGGGAGTTGGGCGTTTCTGCATGTCGCGAAACGTGAAACGCTGATCGCATCGCTGCGGCGCGTGTTGCGTCCCGATGGCATCGTCATGCTGCAGGAATATTGCGACTACGGCGCATGGCGGTTGGTGCCGCAGTCAAGCGAGTTCAATGACTATATCTCTCGCACCATCGCCTACTGGAACGGCGGTGGCAGGGATCTCGACGCAGGGATCGCGTTGCCCGGCCTTTTGCGGCAGGCGGGCTTCGAGATCGAACATGTCCGAACCCAAATATTCGCAGCCCGCCCGAGTGATGCGATCTGGAGCTGGTCGAGCCATCTTGCCCGGCGCTATGCCTCTGTCCTGGCCGAGCGCGGTGCGATGGAGCGGGACGACGCCGAAGGCATCGAGACCGTTCTCGATGAATACGAAGCGGACGACAGTTCCGTCATGCTTACGCCAGGCGTCTTCCAGATCGTTGCCCGAAAACACGGCTGAGCGCATTTTCTGCGCCCCTTGAAACCGCGCCGGTAGCCCTCACATAGGCTTACGTCGTAAATGGGCGGCGCAGATGACCCTCGAACCTCTGCTTCATGCACCGCTGGCGGTGCGTATCCATGTCGCGACCGTTGTCCCGGCCTTCATCATTGGGACGTGGCAGATTTTCTTCAGCCGCAAAGGCGCGCCGTTCCACCGCGCTTTGGGCTTTCTTTATCTTGCGCTGGTCACCGTCACCGCCATCGATACGCTGTTCATTCATGCGCTCATGCCAAACGGGCCGTTCGGCGGTTTCAGCCCGATTCATCTGCTGGTGATCGTTACCCTTGTCGGCGTCTATAACGCCATACAAGGAGCGCGGACGCATAACATTCCGCGCCATCGTTATGCGATGATCGCCGTCTATATTGGCGGCATGCTGATCGCAGGAAGCCTTACGCTCTTGCCCGGCCGCATCATGCATGCGTTCTTCTTTGGCTCGTGATTATTTGAGCGACTTTATCGCTGCGGCGATCTCGCTTCCTTTCGCCTGTTTGAACGCGACGCAGCGGTCGATGCGGTCTTCGTTCTCCTTCAGCGCACGCGGCGTGCCGGTCAGCTGCGCGGTCTTCGGTCCGAAGAACGTCGAGAGGTCCGATTTGGCATTCGCATCGCAGGCGAATTTCAGGAGGTCCGGCATCCCGCTCATGCCATAGGTCGAAAGCCGCTTCAGCAGCCCATCATAGTTCTGCTTGAACCATGCCCAGGCGACATCGCGGCCCTTCGCCTCTCCTTCCATGTAGCGGAACACATAGCGCACGTCGCCGATGCGGATGGCGGGGGTCAACGTCATGTCCAGCAGCTTGCGCAACGAGGCCTCGTCACTTGCGCCGGCCACGGCATAGATGGCGCTTTGGATGAAATATTCGTCCTGCGACTTCTCCATCGCCGCAAGCACAGAGTCCGCGAACGGCGCACCTTCGGACATCACACCCGCCCGCAGTGCTTCCTGAAGCAATTCCGGCGCGATACCGCCAGCGTTCGCTCCGTTGGAATCCATATAAGCATGCGCCGCCTTGGCAAGCCGCGCGATCAAGCCGGCATCGCCCCCCTCCTCGACAAGAAGCTGGACGAGATATTGGCGCATCAGGGCGTCGGCGGGCTTCTCGCCGGGCCGTGCGGCAAGCCCAAGCGGTGCAAGTCGCGCCCCGAACTTCGCACGCACAAAGGCCTGCACTTTGGTGACATCCGCAGGTGCGATCACGCCAGTCACCCGCATTTCGCGCAAGGAATCCGTGAGATTGAAGCTGTCGCGATGATCGCTCTCCAGCAGGTCCCACTTACCCACCGGCGCAAGAGTCTCGATGGCATTGAAATAGTCTGCTGCCGTGCCATATCCGCCCCGCAAGCCGGCATCGACATTGTGGAACAACGTGAACTGATCGGCGGCATCGAGCATCGGCGCCGCAGCAATCCATTTGCTCCAGTCCACCTCATCGCCGGCAAAACGATAATAGCCGGCGCCTTCCATGTTCGGGAAAACCTGCACGGGACACTTGTCGCCGAGCGTCACCTGCGTGTTGGGCGGCGTCACGATCTGGCAGGTCCGCGCACCGTCCGCCGAAAGGCACATGGGCACCTGCCAGCTATGCGAAACCGGTGTGATGCCGACGCTGGTGTAAGGTGATTGCGCGACGTTCACGCCGGGCGTTCCCGGCGAACACGCAAGTTGCGTCTTCAAAAGCGGAATGCCCGGCTGATTGATGAAGCTGTTGAAGGCCGCCACGATCTCAGGGTGGTTGGTCGTCGCGGCGATGGTGCCGATGAAGTCCTGCGCGCTGGCATTCTTGAACGCGAATTTCGTCAGGTAAGCGTGAATCCCCTTCTGCCAATCGGCCGCGCCGACATAACTCTCGAACATCGCCAGAATGGCCGCGCCTTTTGAATAGGTAATGTCGTCGAAGGCGTTGTCAATATCGTCGGGATTGTTCACAGGATTGTGGATCTGGCGCGCGCTCGGCAATTCGTCCAGCCGCATCACGCCCAGCGTGGAATTGAGCCGTTCGCGGCCGAATTCCTGATCAGGCTTCACCTGGTCGGAGATCTTGCTCGACATCCATGTGGCGAAGGATTCGTTGAGCCAGATATCATCCCACCATTTGGGCGTTACAAGGTCGCCGAACCACTGGTGGGCCAGCTCGTGCGCCTGCACGTCGAGGCTGGACCGCTTCTGCTCCAGCGGTGCATTGTCATCCATCAGGAGAGGCTGCTCGCGGAACGTCACGGCGCCGGCATTCTCCATCGCGCCCGCCGCGAAGTCGGGCACGGCCAGCACGTCGAGCTTTTGATAGGGATAGCCGACGCCATAATAACTTTCGAGGTGCTCGACCACCGAAGGCGTGAGCGACAGCGCATATTTCAGCTTCGGGCCCATGCCTCTCGCGGTCACCCCGCGCAAGTGGACGGGATGATCGCGATACGCGTTCGCCGGAATATCGCCGCCGTCCACGATGTCGAGTGGACCGATCGCCAAAGCGACGAGATAGGTCGGTAGCGGCTTGGTCGGCTGAAATACCCATTTCATCATGCCGTTGCCAACACCACTGTCGGTGACAACCGGCGTGTTCGCGATCACCTTGTCGTCCACCGGGGCAATCACCGTGACGTCGAAAGGCGTCTTGAAGCCGGGCTCGTCGAAACCGGGGAACATGCGCCGCGCATCGATGTTCTCGAATTGCGTGAAGGCATAGGCATCGCCGGACTTGGTCACGACCTTGTAGAGGCCGGCCAGCGACGGGTTGAACGGCGCGTCGTAATCGAAAACCAGCTTGGCCCTCCCGGCCGGAATCTTCTCGCCGAAATTCAGATAGGCCACGCCCGACGGATCGACCTGCGCATAGGCGATCTGCACTTTTTTGCCCGAAGGCAACAGCGCGAACGCGGTCTTCACGTTCAGCTCATTGCCATCGATGAAGAGCGTTTTGCGTGCAGTGTTGAAGATCACGTCGATCTCGGTGTGGCCGTTGAAGCGATCCTTTTTAGGATCGACGGTCACCGTGATGGCGTAGTGCAAAGGCATTGCAGCACGCGGCAGCGGCCCCATCGGTATCTGTTCGTCCGGCTTTGTGATGGGCTTTGGCGCCTCGCTGGAGGCGGTTTGGGTCTGCTTTTTCTGCTGATCGTTCTTGCCGCAAGCAGAAAGCGCCATCAGCGCCGAAAGCAGCGCGACCGAGAAAACGTGCCGGGACATGGAGAACACAAGGGCGAGAGTTACGGCGGGCAGCTTAGCCCATCTTTTCGATTCGCCAATCGCCGCGTCCGATCACAGCGCCATCTGTGGGCCATATTTCGTTCAGGCGGGGTTCACGGGCATATTCCGATCCTGTGCCCACGTTCGTCGGACCTTCGGGGTCCATCAAAGAGGAGATGAACATGCTGACGAAGACAGGAACAGCTCTGGCCGCCGCCGCGATCGCGCTTCTGGCGGGAACGAGCGGAGCCTCCGCGCAAGGCCGGTACTACTATGGCGAGGAGTGCCATGATCAGAACAAGACGGCCGGCACCGTGCTCGGCGCCATCGCGGGCGGCATCATCGTCAACCAGTTCGGCAGCGGCGGCGGCAAGGCCGCGGCGACTGTCGGGGGCGTGATCCTCGGCGGTGCGCTCGGCAACAAGATCGGCGGCGACATCGATTGCGAAGACCGTCCATACGCCTTCCGTGCTTACAACGACAGCTTCAGCGGACCGGTTGGCCGTCGTTATGACTGGCAGGGTCGCCGCGGCGCGCGCGGTTACATCACCACCACGCGCGAATATCGCCGCCACGGCCGTTGGTGCCGCGATTTCGTGGAAACGAGCTGGCACCGCGGCCGCGAATACCAGCGTGAAGGCACGGCGTGCCGCTATCGCGACGGCTGGCACTTCATGTAAGCGGGCGTGATGCCCGGAAAGCGCGAACCCCGGAGCGGTGCTCCGGGGTTTGTCGTTTTTATTTGCCCTTCCACTGCGGCGCGCGCTTCTGTGCGAAGGCCATGGGACCTTCCACGAAGTCCTCGCTTTTGAACATCGCCGATACCGCCGGATATTTAATCTGGTTCTTCAACGCGGCTTCCACCGAAGGTTCGGCCAGTCCGCGATAAACGGCCTGCTTCGACGCTCGTATCGACATTGGCGACAATTCCAGAATCTGCGCCGCCCATTTTTTCGCGGCGCTCATCAATTCGCCCGGTGCGACGACGTCGTTGACGAAGCCGAGTTCTTTGCCCTCTCTCGCGCTCACTCGCTTTGCCGTCAGGATCATGCCGAGCGCGCGCTTGTCGCCGATGGTGCGTGGAAGGCGATGCAGGCCGCCGGCCAGCGCCGCCAGACCGACGCGCGGCTCCGGCAGTGCAAACGTCGCCGCTTCCGATGTCACGATGATGTCGCAAGCCAGCGCGATCTCGAAGCCGCCGCCCATCGCCAGACCGTTCACCGCCGCGATCAGCGGCTTGTCGAGATCGAAGCGGGAGCACAACCCGGCGAAGCCGCTGGCCGGCATCGACATCTTGCCGCCACCGGCCTGGTATTTGAGATCGTTGCCGGCACTGAACGCTTTCTCGCCTGCGCCCGTCACGATGGCGACCCACTGTTCCGGATCGCTGGCGAAGTCGTTGAATATCGTGTCCAGTTCGAAGTGCGCTGGTGGATGGACCGCATTCATCACTTCGGGGCGGTTCAGGGTGACGATGGTCAGCCGCCCTTCCCGCTCCACCTTGCAGAATTCGTAGTCGGCCATGATCGATTTTCCCAATGTTCCCGGGCGATTTTGGCCGCACCTGATTGCGCCCGGCAAGGCTTGGGTAACCATTTCTGTCTAGTTTTGGCCGAGCATGGCCCCGGAATAGCGAATGTCGGACTACTGGATCGTCAGCGTCAGCGATCGGGCTTATGGCCCGTACACGACGGAGCAGATGGAAGGCTTCGCGGCGGAAGGCCGCCTTGCCGCGTCGTCACTCATTGCGCGCGCGGGCGAAACGACGTTCCGTTCCGCCGGGGAAGTGGCGGATTTCTCCGCGCTGTTTCAGCCGTCAAAAATGGCGCCCAGCGAACCCGCCGACACGCGCGAACCGGCGCCTCCCCAGAAATTTGGGCGCAGCGATGCGGAGGGCAAAGCGGGTGAACGGTCGCGCTTCGTCATCATCACCGACATGAAGTCGCGCTCCATCCAGGGTGTCGAAGAAGAAATCTACAAGATGGGCTCGGCCTATTCGCTGCTGCCGCAGGTGTGGCTGCTGATGAGCGAATTGTCCGTCAGTTCGATCCGTAACCTGCTCACGCCGCAACTCGGCAAGCTGGACGCGCTTTTCGTGCTCGATGCCACGCATGACAAGGCGGCGTGGTTCAACTTCGGGCCCGAAGCCGATACGCGCATCCGCAAGCTCTGGAGCAAGGAACACCCGGCGCGCCAGATCGCCTAACCGATCTGTTTCAGCTCTCCGCGGAAACGCTGATAGTTCTTCACATAAACATCCGACGATATCTTCAGCATCGCAAGCTGCGGCTCCGGCAATTGCTTCACCACGCGCGCCGGCGCACCGAGGATCATCGAGCCGTCGGGAAATTCCTTACCTTCAGAGACGAGCGAATTTGCGCCGACAAGGCAATTGTTTCCGATCTTCGAGCGGTTGAGCAGCGTCGATCCCATCCCGATCAGAGAATTGTCGCCCACCGTTGTCGAATGCAAAATGACTTTGTGGCCGACAGTGACGTTGCTGCCAATCGTGGTCGGCTGTCCCGGATCGGTGTGCACGACGGAATTGTCCTGCACGTTTGAATTCTCGCCAATTGTGATCCAGTCGTTGTCCGCGCGGATCACCGCACCGAACCAGACGCTCGCGCCTTTCAACAATCGCACCCGCCCGATGAGCACGGCGTTGGGCGCGACCCAATAATCGCCCTCTGCGGGCAGTTCCGGCTTCCAGTCACCCAGCGCGTAAATCGGCATTATCGATCCGTTGTTCCATCTGACGGTATTTTGCCAGCGACCGGCGGGCATCGACAAGAAAACTTCAACAACAAAAACAGACGACACAGGAAATTTTGGATACGCTTTCGTCAAGCCCACTGAGTCGCGTGGGCTTTAAGGGGGCAAAGCTTGGTGCAGATTTGCACTTTGCCAGTACCGACCGCCACACGGCCGAAAACCGCCGCCCTGAAGCTCACACTCTCACGACACCCTGCCGTTTCGTCACAAAACGGCGACCTTTTCCATCATCGCAATCTGTCATTGTCCAGGGAGTATCCATGGCGAAGCGTTCCGTGCGTCGCAAGTATCGCGACAGTGCCTTCGAGTCAGACAATGTGCATGCGCTCTTTCCGTCCGGTGGCTGGAGCCCGCTGGACCGCGACCGTGAAACCAACCGCGACCGCAAGTATGTAAAGAACATCCGGGCCATGAGCCCGTTGCAGCAACAGCTGATGGATGCGGTCGAGGAACGCTCCGTGGTGCTGGCGCTGGGGCCGGCGGGAACCGGCAAAACCTACATCGCCATCTCCAAAGCCGTCGAAGCCCTCGAGCAGAACAAGGTGAGCCGCATCGTGCTCTCCCGTCCTGCTGTTGAGGCCGGCGAAAGCCTCGGATTCCTGCCCGGTGACATGCAGGAGAAGCTAGCGCCCTATCTGCGCCCGCTTTACGATGCGCTCAGCGATCGTCTCGGCGGAAAGCGGCTGAAGGCACTGATCGCCGAAGGCATCATCGAGATCGCGCCTGTCGCGTTCATGCGCGGACGGACACTCAACAGTGCCTTTATCGTGATCGATGAAGCCCAGAACTGCACCTATGGACAACTCAAGATGCTGCTCACGCGCCTGGGTTGGCGTTCGACCATGGTGCTGACCGGCGACCCGGATCAGACGGATCTGCTGCCGGGTATTTCCGGTTTCGGCGATATCGCCACAAGGCTGGAAAGCGTGCCGGAGATCTCGGTTGTCCGGCTTGGCGACGCCGACATCGTGCGCCACCCGCTCGTGGGAAGCATGCTGACGGTACTTTAGATCGCCAGGACCAGGGAAAGGCCGAACAGGCCAAGGATGAAGCTCCAATAGGCGCTAAGGGCGGCAGCGAGCCAGAACGCCAAAGCGGAGCAAGCCTTTGTGCGCCAGGACCGGGCGGCGTTGTCGAACAACACGCTCGGTCCAGCCACGACCATGACGATGTAATAGGCGGCTTTCTTGCCGCCGGTCTCAGGCTTGGATGCAATGAGCCGGTAAAGATTCGCGACAATGCCCGACAGGGCGAAGCCGCCCGTCATCGCGAAAAGAAAAACCTCGAGATTGTGCACCTGATCCACCGCGCCCCGCGCCTCAGGCGGTCAAGTGCAGCCTCCGTGCCCGCGCAAACCGCCGGTCTCGGTAAAATCTGTGTCATTTCGGATCGGAAAAGCCCGCCGAAAGCTTGGAAACTGTTCCAGCGTCCGATTTCCGGGCAGCGGCGCCGGCGCAACGTCACAACGAAATTAACCGACTTCTTGGCGCATCCACAGGCAAGCCGTGCGAGGCGTGTTAGACAAACCAAAGGATCGATTCGCGCACATCGCGATCAGGAATGAGTCGAGCGGGCGATACAGACCAAGACGTCAAACAACGATCGGGATGGCTGATCCCGATTGCCGTCTTTGTCGTGACCGCGGGGCTGTCGGCGCTTTTCCTTCTTTACTACCTCGTTCCCGCCCCGACCTCCTTCATCGAGGAGCATGTCGCTCCGACATCGCGTACCGATCCGGTCGCGATCACGATCAACGGCACGAAATTTTCCATTCCGGCGAACTACATCATGTTCGCTCGCGCGCGGCAGGGCGGCGCGCTCAAGGAAGCGCAACTCTTCACCGCGCTGCCTGACTTCCAGGGCTATTCGGAGTGGCACGCTTCGTCGTTTTCCGGAAACGCTGCAGACTCGCCTGTGATTTTCCTGCTGTTGCGCGAAGAGCAATTCAAGATCAGCGAGGCCGAGCGGCTGCAGCGGATCTACATGACCTACGTGACCGATCCCGCCGGCAAGCCGGGACCTTTCGGCCTTATCCAATATGTGTTCCGGGACGATTCCGGCTACCACGGCGAAGACCTGTTCGTCGGCCAGATGGACGGCAAGCCGGTGGTTTTGCGGTGCGTTCGCTTCAGCCAACAGGTTCCGAGCCCCAGCTGCCTGCGCGACCAGCGCATCGGAAGCGGCGTCACGCTCAGCTATCGCTTCAAGCGGGCCAATCTTGGCCGCTGGCAGGAAATCGCGCAGGGCGTCGACAAATTGATCGTCTCGTTTCGCGTGAAATAATCAGCGGATGCGATAGGCATCCATTGAGACGCGCGGTGGCGCAAGGTCATAGATGGCCGTCGTGAGTGCAGGCATCACAATAAGAGCGACGGGCATTCCACATAAAACAAGCGCAGACGCCACAAAATCCCCGGTAGCCAGAAAACACGCGAAAGCACCGGCCGAGAAGAACAAGATCGCTACGGTCTGCTGCTCGAGGCTTCGCAACGTTGCCACGGCGGCGTTGTCGCCGTCTCTTGAAAACTTTGACGACTGCACGGCGATGAGCAGGCATGGCATCGTGGCGATTGCAACGCTCTGCGAATAAGGCTCCGCCGCCAAGCCTGAAAGAATGGCCAAAAACCACGATTCTGTCAGCGCGAGAAGTGTAGCGCTGATCAGAAACCCGATTGTCCGGCGCAGGTCGCGCGTTGCGGCAAAGGCGACGAGGCCCGAAACCGCAAGCAGAGCCGGCAACCCCCAGAGACTGCGCACAGGCCATGTGGCGCCCGCACTTCCCACGCCGAAATAAGCCAGCACCGCAAAGATGATCGCGATGCCGCCAACGCTCCACCCCCATCGCGGCTGAACGACGAACGTCAGAAAATCCAGCCAGCGCTCGCGCCGCTCCCGCAAGCGGTTGGCGCGCACGATGAATTCCTCATCGTAGGGGAAATATCTTCCGATGAAGGGAACAAGGACGATGGCTGATGCCGCCGCAGCGACGGTCGATGCGGTCATCCAGACCGCTTTCCGATCTGATGTAACAAGCGCCAGCGCGTCGATGGTGCAGACCATTGCTGGCGGCCAGATCAGTTCAGCCGCCGTCTCTCGCCAGGCATAAGCCGACCCTGGCATGCGCTCCGCGATGCGCGTCCGGATTTGTGCCGCGCAAACATTCGCGACGAAATACCCACACAGATAAGGAATGGGCCAAACATCCGCTGGCGCTATCGCGAGCGCCGGCGTTGGTACCAACACCACAAGAAGCGTCAGCGCAATGTGTCGAAACTGGGCGTAGGAAAGCGCGAACAGGATGGCGAGCGTGGCGACCGCACCGCCTATCGATGATGGCGGGAATGCCCCCTGCACCCCGCGCCCGGCTTAAGAACGCGACGAAGGCGCTTCGGGCAGATCCATTTCGAGGATCGCCATGTTGAACGCGTAGGAGACGTCGCCGTCTTCTTCGTCTTTGAAGATCACGCCGATGAACTCGCCATTAATATGGACTTCGACGGAATCGTCCTGCTTCGGCCGTTCCACGACGGTGATGGTGTCGAGACGGAAGAGGTTGCGCAGATATTTCTCGATGCGCCAAAGTTCGCTGCGGGTCAAAGCCAAGGTCTCCTTGAAGGGCTTTGGAGTCGCACGACGCCGCTTTTCGGTCAAGGACGACCTTGACCACAGGATCACACAAGTCGCCAATGCCGCCATGAACGGGGGATTCACAGCACCGCAGGGCTATTACGCCGCGAGTTCGCAAACCCCCGCGCCGCGCCCGCGCCTGAGCGGTGACGTGCGGGCCGATGTCTGTGTGATCGGCGGCGGATTTACCGGTCTCACCGCAGCGTTGCATTTGGCCCGCGCCGGCGCGCGCGTGGTGTTGCTCGAAGCCGAAACGGTGGGATTCGCCGCATCCGGGCGCAATGGCGGGCAGATCCATACCGGCCACCGCATGAGCCAGCCCGCACTCGAACGCTGGCTTGGCCCGGCGCATGCGCGCGACTTGTGGCACCTATGTGAAGAATCCAAGGCGCTGGTGCGCGAACAGGTTTCAACACTCGCGCCGGAAGCCTGTTTGAAGGACGGCCTCATCATCGCCGCGCACGACCGCGCCGCGCTGCGCGAGTTACATGAAGACGCCGACTATCTGCGACAGCACTACAATTACACTTCTGCCAGGATGATGGACGCGGAAGAGACGCGGCGGCTCATCGGCGCCGAATATTTCGGCGGCAAACTCGATATGGGGGGCGGGCATCTCCATCCGTTGCGCTATGCACGCGGACTGGCGCGCGGCGCGGAAGCGGCTGGCGCGACTATCCTTGAACATTCGCGTGCGTGTAGTATCGAGACCTCTGCACACGCCGTGACCATCGGTTGCGAGACCGGCAACGTCGTCGCCGACATCGCGCTAATGGCAACGGATGCTTTCTCCGCCGAGCTGACGCCGGAGCTCGCGCCTTACATCGCGCATGTCGAAAGCTTCGTTTCCGCCACGGCGCCACTCCCGCCCGAGCTCGATGCGCAAATCCTTCCGACAGACGCGGCAGTGGCCGACACGCGCCACGTCCTCGACTATTATCGCAAGAGCGATGATGGCCGCCTGCTCTTTGCCGGGCGGGAGGGCTATTGGAGCGTGCCGAATGATATCGCGCCAATCGTGCGCCGCCGCATGCTGCAGATCTTCCCGATGCTGAAAGCGGTTCCAACGGAATACGCCTGGAGTGGAACTGTCGGAATCACGGTCACGCGCTTGCCGCACATGGGACGGCTCTCACCGCGGGTGTTCTTCGCGCACGGATATTCGGGTCAGGGTGTCGCCCTCACCTCCATCGGCGGCAAGCTGATGGCGGAAGCTGCGCTGGGAAAACCGGAGCGCTTTGACGTGATGGCGCGCGTGCCGGCGAAAAAATTTCCTGGCGGCCCGTTGCTGCGCAAGCCCTTGGTCGCGGCAGCGCTGTTCGCGTTCAAGATCGCGGATGCGTTCTAGATATCGAAATCCGGTTCGCGGATGACCTGATCCATCGCCTGCGAAGGACGGTCGCAACCGGCGCAGCCCATTTCCTTGGCGGGCACTCCGGCCACCGTGCAATTCGCCGGCACTGGCTTCAACACGACGCTGCCGGCCGCCACACGCGAATATTCGCCGACTTCGATGTTGCCCAGCACCTTGGCGCCCGCGCCGAGCAGAACGCCACGGCGGATCTTCGGATGGCGATCCTCATGCTCCTTGCCCGTACCGCCCAGCGTCACGCCATGCAGCATCGACACATCGTCTTCGACCACCGCCGTTTCACCGATGACGATGCCTGTCGCGTGATCCATGAAGATGCCGCGCCCGATCTTTGCGTTCGGATGGATGTCCACACCGAACAGCTCCGACACGCGGCTCTGGATGAAATAGGCGAACGGCGCGCGGTTGTGCTTGTAAAGCCAGTGCGCGATGCGATGGCTCTGCAATGCATGGAAGCCTTTGAAGAACAGGAAGGCCTGTGCATAGGAATGGCAGGCGGGATCGCGCTCGAACACCGCCGACAGGTCCGCGCGAACCGCGGCGCCGATTTCCGGGTCCGCATCCAACACTTCCTCGAACACTTCGCGCGCCAGAAGCGGCGTCACTCCCGCATCGCCGATCTTACCGGCGAGGAGATAGGCGAGCGCATCTTCCAGCCGGTCGTGCTGCAGGATCGCGCCATGCGCGAGAATCGCAATGGCAGGCTCGCTGGCGGCGAATTCTTCGGCCTTCTGGCGCAGCGCCGACCATATAGGATCGACTTGTGCGACTTTCTCAATGTGCAACGACATCAGGTTCTCCTGCCGGCAGTATAGTCAAAAACGCGACATATTCCCAACGCGCCACAGGCCTCTCGCGCAGCATGGGGTGAAGGGTTATGTAAGTCCTTAACGTCCACCGGCAACCCTCATAAGGGGTATGCAATTTCCGGCTTTCCTGATGGTTGATGCGTCCCAACTGAATCGCCCTGCTCCGCAAACGATCGATTTGCTTCTCTCACGCCGCTCCGGTTCGGCAAAGGCCATGACAGGACCGGGGCCAAACCCCGAAGAATTGCGTGTGATATTGCAGGCGGGCGCCCGCGTGCCCGATCACAAGAAGCTGTTCCCCTGGCGCTTCATCGTCTTCGAAGGCGATGGCCGCAAGCGCATGGGCGACGTGCTCGGCGATGTCCTCTGTGCGGAAGGCGACGTGAGCGACGAGCGCATTTCGATGGAGCGCGAACGCTTCCGCCGCGCACCGGTTGTGCTCGGCGTCATCAGCCGCGCGCGCGAGAACATCCCGATCCCCCTGTGGGAGCAGGAACTCTCCGCGGGCGCAGTGTGCCAGAACATCCTGCTGGCGTCGCATGCGCTGGGTTACGTCGCGAACTGGATCACCGAATGGTACGCCTACGATCCGCGCGTGAAGGAAAAGCTGGGTCTGAAGCCCCACGAGCGCATCGCGGGCTTCATCTATATCGGCAAGCCGTCAGAGCCGCTCGAAGAGCGCGTGCGGCCAGAGCTCGACAAGATCACCACGTATTTCTAGGGGCGGAGCATGGGGCGGAAAATCCTGTTCATCACAACGGACCAGATGCGGTTCGATGCGCTCGGCGTGAACGGACAGAAGATCGCGCGAACACCCGCCATCGACGCCCTCGCCCGGGACGGCATCAACTACACACGGTGCCACGCACAGAACGTCGTCTGTATGCCCGCCCGCGCGACGATGATCACCGGCCAATACGTGACAACGCATGGCGTATGGATGAACGGCGTCCCCTTGCCCGTCGATGCGCCGTCCGTCGCACGCTTGCTGAAGGAAAAGAAGAACTATCGCACAGCGCTGATCGGCAAAGCGCATTTCGAGCCGTTCCTCGATCTGAAGCTGCAGTTCGAAGAGAACCGCATGGGCGTCCAGGGCACCTTCGGCCCGCATCGCGGCTTCGATCACATGGAGCTCGCCGCGCATGGCGCACGGGGGCCGCTGCACTATTCACGCTGGCTGATGCAGAACCACCCCGACGTCGCTGACATGTTCTATCCGGTTCTTGGGCCGAATCTCACACAGAATTCCTACGGTGAAGGTGACACAAAAGCGATCCAGACCAAGCACAACAATTGCCCGCGCGAACTCTATCACACCGATTGGGTCGCCGACCGCACCATCGCTTATTTGAACTCACTCGATCCAAATGAAGACTGGTTCGTGTGGATGAGTTTTCCCGACCCGCATCATCCGTGGGATCCACCAGAGAGCGAGATCCATCGCCACAACTGGCGCGACTTGCCTGTGCCCTCCGGTTATCCCGGCAGCCGCGAGAAGATCGAGGCGATCCTGTCCGGCAAGCCGCGTCATTGGCGCGAATGGTGGGCGGGCGAGCGCGTGACCTGCTACGAAGCACCGCCGGATTTCGTTCCCGCAACCCTCACCACCGATCAGCTTCGCGAAATCGATGCGCTAACGCATGTGAAGAACGAATTGATCGACGAAGCCGTTGCGAAGGTCATGGCCAACATCAAGGCGCGCGGATGGGACGGCGACACCGACGTGCTCTTCACCACCGACCACGGCGAATTCCAAGGCGACTTCGGATTGCTGTTCAAAGGCCCGCACCACGTCACGAGCCTGATGCATCTGCCGCTGATCTGGCGGCCTGCGCCCAACGCGCATGTCGCGCCGGTCACGCTGGAAGCACCGGTCGGTCAGGTCGATTTTGCCCCGACCTTCTGCGAGATCGCGGGCGTTGCGCCGGGTGACTGGATGGAAGGCAAGCCGTTGCCGAAAGATGCGTTGGCCGCCGACGCGCGCGACACGGTGTTCACCGAATGGGATTCCGAACACAACGGTGTCTCCATTTCGCTGCGGACGCTGTTCCGCGATAACTGGATCGTGACCGCTTACGGCAAGTCCTCGATCTACGAAGGCACCGAAGGCGAGCTCTACGATCTGCAGAGCGATCCCATGCAATGGCGCAATCTGTGGGACGATCCGGCAATCCAGCCCCTCAAGAAAGAGCTTCTGGCCGAACTGCGCGAAACGGCGCCGAAACAAACCGCGCCGCGCAGGCCCGTCGTCGCATCGGTATGAAGACGTATCTCGCGCGAAGCTGGATCCATCCCGCGCTTGCCGGTGGCGAGTCCGCGATTCACGGCGAAGGCGTATTCGCCACGGCGCCGATCAAGGCCGGCGAGCGATTGATGGAGTTTGGCGGCGAGAAGATTTCCGGGGAACAAGCCGCTTCGGGCGGCTACCGCGAATGCTCGGTGTGGACGATCGCGGACGACACCTATCTGGCTCTGCCTGAAAGCGACCCGGAACCGAGCCTCGATGAGAACCTGAATCACTCCTGCGATCCGAATGCGTGGCTTGTCGATGAAGTCACTCTGGCCGCGTGCCGCGACATCAACGCTGGCGAGGAGATCACGCTCGATCAGGGGACGTGGAACTTCGACGATTCCGAATATACCTGGGACGACATGGATTGCAGTTGTGGCTCCGCCGATTGTCGTAAGCGGCTGACAGAGAGCGATTGGATGCGCGCCGACGTGCAGGAACGCTACCGCGGCCATTTTCACCCGATCGTGCAGCGGATGATCGACAAGCGCGGATGACGCCTGCGGACCAATCGGCTAGCGTCGCTCCGAGCATTGGGGGCGGAATGGTAGATCAAAAACCGGCAGGCTTGCCCGCGCATCAGATTGCGGCCGTCGCCATCGGCAATGCCCTCTCCTTCTACGATTTCGTCTGCTACGCCTTTTTCGCCACGCAGATCGGCCGAACGTTCTTTCCTTCCCAGGATCCGACCGTCAGCTTGCTCGCCTCGCTCGCGACGTTCGGCGTCGGCTTCTTTACGCGTCCCCTTGGCGGCTTGATCATCGGCCGCATGGCGGATCGCATCGGCCGCCGGCCCGCAATGATGCTTTCCTTCAGCCTGATGGGACTTGGCATTGTCGGCCTGGCGCTGACACCCTCCTACCAGTCCATAGGCATTGCCGCGCCGACCTTGTTCATTCTTTTCCGTCTGATCCAGGGCTTCGCGCTCGGCGGCGAAGTCGGACCGACGACGGCTTATCTGGTGGAAGCCGCGCCGCCGCTGAAACGCGGTTTCTACGCAGCGATCTCGTATGCAACGCAGGATGGCGGTGTGCTTGTGGCCGGCATGATCGGCACGGCCCTCGCCGCTTCGCTGTCGGACGCTGCCCTGACCGGCTGGGGATGGCGCGTGGCATTTCTTGTAGGCGCCGCCATCGTGCCGTTCGGCCTTTATGTACGCCGAAATCTTCCCGAGACCCTGAGCGAAACGCCGGATGAAACGCCTGTACGTCTCGGGCCGTATCTGCGCATCGCCATTCTCGGCCTGATGATGCTGCTCACCGGAACCGTGTGCAACTACGCCATCGAATACATGACGACCTATGCGATCAACACATTGCACATGAACACGACGGTCGCCTTCGGGACGACGGTCGTCATCGGTATCTTCAGCGTGACTTTCGATCTTGTGAGCGGCTGGACGACGGATCGCTTCGGCCGCAAGCCGGTGATGATCGTGCCATATGCCGCTTTGTTCGTGCTGACACTGCCCGCCTTCTACTTCATCTCGCATTATCGGACGATTTTTGCGCTCTATATCGCCAGCGCGGTTCTGGCCTCGCTGCAATGCTGGGGCGGCGGGCCTACGTTGACGGTCGTTACCGAAACGCTACCGCGCCGCATCCGGGCCGGAGCAGTTGCCGTGATCTATGCGATCTCGATTGCGGCGTTCGGCGGCACGACGCAGTTCATGATCACATGGATCATGAAACTAACGGGCGATCCGCTTTCGCCCGCGTATTACATGATGGGCGGTATCGCCATCGGCTTGATCGCGATGGCCTCGATCAAGGAAACGGCACCGGTAAAAACAGGCGTCACGGAATTCCGATAAGCTTGTGCGTCTGCAAGCTCAGCCGCCATTGCGGATGCGCAAGGCAATATTCTGTCGCCGCTTTTGTGTTCGCTGCGCGGTCGGGACCGTCCATCGGCTGCAGAAAGAAGTGTTCGAAGTTCAGTTCCGCAAACTTCTCCGGTCTTGCGAGCTCCTGTGGATAGACAAGCTTGAGCTCGCTTCCGCTTTTGAGCTTCAGTTCCGCATCCGCCTTCGGGCTGACGCAGATCCAGTCCAGTCCTGGCGGGGCGGCCTGCGTGCCGTTCGTCTCGACGCCGATCTCAAAGCCGCGCTTGTGGAGTGCGAAGATCAACGCTTCATCGATCTGCAAAAGCGGCTCTCCGCCGGTGCAGACGACATAAGGCTCGCTCGCATGATCTTTAGGCCATTGCTTGGTCACGGCATCCGCCAGCTTATCCGCGTCCTTGAACTTCCCGCCGCCCGGCCCGTCGGTGCCGACGAAATCGGTATCGCAGAATTGGCAGACCGCTTTTGCCCGGTCGCGCTCCAGCCCCGTCCAGAGATTGCAGCCCGCGAACCGCAGGAATACCGCCGCGCGCCCCGTCTGCGCGCCCTCGCCCTGTAGCGTGTAGTAGATCTCTTTGACCGAATACGTCATCGCGCTGCGTATTGCGCGTAGCCTTTCGCGCGCAGGTCACAAGCCGGACATTCGCCGCAGCCATAGCCCCAGTCGTGGCGATGCTTGCGATCGCCGTTATAGCAAGTCACCGTCTCCTCGATCGTCAGATCGACCAGCGCCTTGCCGCCAAGCTGTTCCGCCAGGGCCCATGTCTGCGCCTTGTCCAGGCGCATCAGCGGCGTGTGGATATCGAAATGCGTGTCCATGGCCAGACCGAGCGTCTTTGCGGTGGATTTGATCGTTTCCTCGCGGCAATCGGGATAGCCGGAATAGTCGGTCTCGCACATGCCGCCGACCAGATTGCGAATACCGCGCCGGTAGGCGAGTGCCGCCGCCGCTGTCAGAAAGAAGATGTTTCGCGCGGGCACGAAGCTGGTGGGTAAGCCGTTCGCGCCCATCTCGATCTTCATGTTCTCGGTCAGAGCCGAACCGCCGATAGCCTTCAGCGTGTCGATGGGCAGAACATTATCATCGCCCAACCGTCCCTGCCATTGCGGGAAATCCACGCGTATCGCCGCAAGCACCCGCGGACGCGCGTCCATCTCCACACGATGACGTTGGCCATAGTCGAATCCCACCGTCTCCACGCGCGCGAAGCGGTCGAGCGCCCATGCAAGACAGGTTGTCGAATCCTGCCCTCCGGAGAACAGGACCAAGGCCGTTTCGCGCTGCACCATGGCGCTTCCTTAGCGGCAATGGCGCTCTATTCCAATATCCTTGAATTTGGCCGTGCGCTGGCTCAGTTTCGCGGCGCAAATCGAGCATGGTGCCGTCCGTGACCGGAATGGCTTTGAGCGGAACAGGGCTTTTCACTCCAGCCCAGTCCATTTCCAACGACGAGTTGGTCGCTTCCTTCAATGACTATGTCCGCCGTCACAATGCGGCACATGCGCAGGCCATCGAAACTGGTACGATGCAGCCCTTGGCGGAGTCCTCGACCGAATTCGTGATGAAGGCATCCGGCATCGGCAACCGTTATGTCATGGACAAGGCCGGCATCCTCGATCCCGACATCATGTGCCCGCGCCTGCCGGAGCGTTCGAACGAGCAAATTTCCATTCTCGCCGAAATGGCTGTGGCCGCCGGGTGCGAAGCGCTGAAGGCTGCGGATCGCAAGCCGGAAGATATCGATGGCGTTCTCGTCGCCGCTTCCAACATGCAGCGCGCTTATCCCGCAATGGCCATCGAAGTGCAGGAAGCGCTCGGCATCGAGGGG
Organism: Rhizomicrobium sp.; assembly: GCA_036569005.1. GTDB lineage: Bacteria > Pseudomonadota > Alphaproteobacteria > Micropepsales > Micropepsaceae > Rhizomicrobium. Next base: position 47,227 of record DATCRK010000046.1, read on the forward strand.
TTCGCATTCGACATGAATGTCGCCTGTTCGTCCGCGACGTTCGGTCTGCAAGCCGCGGCCGACATGGTGCGCGCCGGCAACGCCCGTGCGATCCTTGTCTGCAACCCGGAGATCTGCTCCGGCCATCTGAACTTCCGCGACCGCGACAGCCATTTCATCTTCGGCGACGTGGCTACGGCTTTCGTGGTCGAACGCGCGGACAAATCGGATGGCACAAATGCGTGGGAAATCGTTTCAACCAAACTGAAAACAAAATTCTCGAACAACATCCGCAACAATTTCGGTTTTCTCAATCGCGCAGCGCCGGAAGGCATCGGCATGCCGGATAAGCTCTTCGTCCAGGAAGGCCGAAAGGTCTTCAAGGAAGTGGTGCCGATGGTCGCCGAGATGCTGGTTGCGCATCTGGCGGACAACGGTGTGAAGTCCTCCAGCCTGAAAAGGCTTTGGCTGCACCAGGCCAATATCAACATGAATGACCTTATCGCTCGGAAGGTCTTGGGTCGCGATCCCGTGCCAGGCGAGGCCCCCAATATTCTCGCCGAATACGCGAATACCTCTTCCGCCGGTTCGGTCATCGCCTTCCACAAATACAGCCAGGACCTGAAAGTCGGGGATATTGGTCTGCTCTGCTCTTTCGGTGCCGGATACTCTGCCGGCAGCGTCATCCTCCGGAAGCTCCATTGATCCCCGGCGAGGTTAACGCGGCGGCGCATCCGCTTGCCTTTATTCCGCCCCTCGTTCAGCCTATTGCGACGCAGCATTCAAGGTTCAGGGGCGCGTGACACGAATCGCGATCAGCGGCACCGGGCTCTACATACCGCCGGACCGCATCACCAACGCAGAACTGGTCGAGGCGTATAACGAATACGTCCGGGCCTTTAACGCCGAGCATGCCGAAGACATCGATGCCGGTCGCGTGCATGCACGCCTGAAATCCAGCGACGAGTTCATCTACAAGGCCTCCGGCATCCGCGCGCGCCATGTTGTGGCGAAAAAGGGGATGGTCGATCCTGAGATCATGTGCCCGCGCATGCCGGAACGCCCGAACAGCGAAGTGGCGATTTCCGCTGAGATGGGCATCGCTGCCGCGAGGCAGGCCCTCGAAGCTGCCGGGCGGCGCCCGCAGGATATTGATGGCGTCGTTTGCTCCGCCGCCATGATGCAGCGGCCCTTCCCGCAGATCGCCATCGAGATTCAAAACGCTTTAGGCATCCAAGGGTTTGGTTACGACATGCTGGCCGGGTGCTCGTCCGCCACCTTCGCCCTGCAATCGGCGGCGGCCATGGTTGCGCAAGGCAATGCCCGTGCGATCCTCTGCATCAATCCTGAGATCAACACCCAGCAACTCAACCTGCGCGACCGCGAAACGCACTTCATCTTCGGCGATGCCGCAACGGCTTGTGTCCTCGAACCGGCCCAGGGCGCGGACGGCGCGAACGCGTGGGAGATCGTCAGCACGCGGCTGAAGTCGGTCTATTCCAACAACATCCGCAACAATTTCGGCTCCATCAATCGCTTCCATCCGGAAACGCAGTTCGACGACGACAAGCTCATCACCCAGAGCGGCCGCAAGGTGTTCAAGGAAGTCGTGCCGATGGTGGCGGAGTTCATGCTGGAGCATCTGGCGGAAAACGACATCATGCCCTCGCATCTCAAGCGGCTGTGGCTGCACCAGGCGAATATCAACATGAACCGCCTGATCGCGACCAAGGTTCTCGGCCATGAGCCGACGCAGGACGAAGCGCCCAACGTGCTCGAAGAATACGGCAACACGAGTTCTGCCGGATCGCTGGTCGCGTTCCACGAACGCAGCGCCGATCTTGCCAAGGGCGATCTCGGTCACCTGTGCTCGTTTGGTGCAGGTTACACGGCCGGCAGCGTCATTCTACGCAAGCTGCACTGACAAACTCTCATAGCTTGATGCGCATTCCGTGCACGGATAGTTTGCCGGGCACGTTCGCGTGCAAAGCCCACATCTGAAACTGTTATTGCTCAGGCTTTCTGCATGCTCGATTTTCTCCTGCACGTCGATCCACTGTATGTGCTGTCCGGCATCCTCGTCGGCGGCCTTGTCGGCATGACCGGTGTCGGCGGCGGTTCGCTGATGACGCCGATCCTCGTGCTGTTGTTCGGCATGCATCCGGCGACGGCGGTGGGCACGGATCTACTCTACGCATCGATCACCAAAACTGGTGGCTCCATCGTGCATGGCTACAACCGCACGGTGGATTGGCGTGTCGTCGGTAGGCTCGCCTTGGGAAGCATTCCCGCCACGGCGCTGACCATCGCCGCGCTCTATTTCATGAATGTGGACAGCAAGTCGACCCAGATGCTGCTGACGCGCGTGCTTGGCATCGCGCTGCTGTTCACCGCAATCTCATTGCTGATCCGCAAGCCGCTGATGCAATGGTATTCGACTCACGTTCCCGAAATGGCGCCCGACCGCGTGCGCAAGCTCACGATCCTGACCGGCGCGGTGCTGGGCGTGCTGGTATCGCTATCGTCGGTGGGCGCCGGCGCAATCGGCGTCACAGCGCTTGTATTTCTTTATCCCAGGTTGGAGGCGCGGCGCATCGTCGGTTCGGACATCGCCCATGCCGTACCGTTGACGTTGATCGCCGGCCTCGGCCATTCGGCGCTCGGCCTCATCGACTGGCACGTGCTGGGTTCGCTGCTGGTGGGGTCGATTCCCGCCATCATCGTCATGAGCATCGTCTCGGCGCGCGCGTCGGATACGGCGGTCCGCGTCACGCTCGCGCTGGTTCTGATTGCCGTCTGCGTGCGGTTCTGGTTTGCCTAGTGAACGAGAAACAGGGGCAGTTCGGCATGATCGACAACATGCTTCGTCACGCTGCCGGAGAACATCTGCAACAGACTCTTATGGCCGTAACCGCCGAGCACCAGAAGGTTTGCGCCGCCCTGTGAAGCGGACTCCAGCAGCACTTCGCCGATGCCCCGGCTGCCCGCATCGATCATGCGTTCGCTGCAGTTGAGCCCATGCAGGGCGAGATAGTCCCGTGCCTCGTCGCAGGATTCGCACGGTGTATTCGGTTTGCGGATAGTGAGAAGCTCGATCGCTTCGGCGCGGGCCAGATAAGGCATCGCGGCCAGCAGGGCGCGAGCGCAGGCGCCACTGCCATCCCAACCGATGGCGATGCGGTGCGCGAAATTCCGTGGCGCGTTCTGCCCTGTCAGAACCACTGGCCGCCCGGTCTCCAGAAGCGTCGCCTCGAAAGCCTCCGCCATGCCGGGCCGGTCGCTCTGCTTCAAGGGACCGAAGACCACGAGATCGGACAGCCGGCTCGCCACGGCTACGCGGTCCGCAAAATTGCCCTGCACTTCCTGATACGAAATGCTCACGGTATCGCGCTTCTCCGGCTTGGCCGTCACCACCGCGCCGAATTCGCGGGCAGCGGCAGCGATCGCCACGTTTGCACCGGCAGAGGCTTTGTCGGCGGCTTCCTTGGCCGTATCCACGATCTCCTGCGCCATTGCGCCGGAGACGCCTTCACCCAGAAACGGCATCGCCTCGGAGGGGTCCGGCCGCACATAGAGCGCCACGACATGCGCTTTGAACGGCGCCGCGGCGGCAAAGGACCCGGCCAGGATCGCTGCGTCGGGAGCCCCGCCTGTCAGTGGCGCCAGAATCTTCACATAGGCCATGCTCGCCCTCCGTTCCTGCCCGATATAACGAGCAACGCGCGCAAAAGGCTTCACGTCAAGGGAGCGCCCGCGCTACAGAAGCGCCATGCCGACCAAGAAAGAACCGCCCCGCGCCTGGCAGCGCATGCTCTCCGGCCGCCGGCTGGACCTGCTCAATCCGTCGCCGCTGGACGTCGAGATCGAAGACATTGCACATGGTCTCGCACGCGTCGCGCGCTGGAACGGCCAGACAAAAGGCGCGCACGCATATTCGGTGGCGCAGCATTGCGTGTTCGTCGAGAAGATCGCCGTTGAGCTGAAGCCGCGATTGTCGCGCGAGGCGCGCCTCATGGCGCTGCTGCACGACGCGCCAGAATACGTCATCGGCGACCTCATCAGTCCATTCAAGGCGGCAGTCGGGCTCGACTACAAGGCGTTCGAGAACCGGCTGCTGGCGGCGATCCATATCCGCTTCGGCCTCCCGCCCAGGCCGCCCACGGACCTGCTGGCCGTGCTCAAGAAGGCCGACGTCATCTCCGCCTTCCACGAGGCAACCCAACTCGCCGGGTTCAGTGTGGAGGAGGCCCGCAAGATCTTCGGCGTGCCACCACGCGGTACCCGGTTTCCGCGCATGACACCGCTCCCAACCGCAGAGGCCCAGGCTCAATTTCTGGAGCGTTTCAAGCGACTTACGGCATGACCCTTCCTTCCCACTTCAAGCTCGGATAGCAAGGGGTCATGCCCACAATCTTCGTCACACCACTTTCGCAGGTCGAAGCGACCATCAAGCGACACAAGCCGTCGCATCTGATGACCCTGCTATCGCCCGGCCACATGATCGAAACGCCGGAGGGCATTCGCGCGGGCAATCATTTGCGCCTCGGCCTCAACGACGTGGTGGCGACCGACATCGCGGACGATCCGCCCAACGACATGCATGTCGAGCAGTTGATTCGTTTCGGCCGCGAATGGGACGCGAAGGCGCCTTTGCTCATCCATTGCTGGGCGGGCGTGAGCCGCTCGATGGCGGCGGCCTACATTATTCTGTGCGATCGCTTCGGTCCCTTTCGGGAGAACCAGATCGCGAAATCGCTCCGCGCGCGCGCGCCGCATGCCTATCCCAATCCGATGATGGTGGATCTGGCGGACAAGGCGTTGGGGCGAAACGGCCGCATGAGCGCAGCGATTGAATCCATCGGACGTGGCATCATCGTGGCCGAAGGCGAAATCGTGGAATTGCCACTGTCGGAAGAACTATGAAGCAGAGCCCCACGCAGCATGTCGTGAGCATCGGCTTGTCGGCGGCCATCGTGTCCGTCGCCGACGAACGTCCGCGCGTGCTGGTCGTGCATCACAAGGACGCGGAAGACGCCCTTCCCTTCGGCCCTTTCGATCCGAAAGGACACCGCACGCTGGAGAGCGGCCTGCGCACCTGGGTGGGCGAGCAGACCTCTGTGGACCTCGACTACGCCGAGCAGCTCTACACCTTCGGGGATCGCGGGCGGCATCTGGTGAAATCCGGCGAAGGCCCGCGCGTGGTGTCCGTCGGCTATCTTGCGCTCACCCGTGCCAGCGGCGAGCCGAAGGCGCCCGACGCAATGTGGGGCGACTGGTATCGCTACTTCCCATGGGAAGACTGGCGCGAAAAGAAACCCGAGATCATCGAGCAGACCATCGCGCCGGCACTCAAGGCGTTTGTCAAATTCGCGGACAGCGAGAAGCGCCGCGACCGCGTGCGTCTTTGCTTCGGCCTCGACGGCGTGCGCTGGGACGAAGATCGCGTGTTGGAACGCTACGAGCTTCTCTACGAAGCCGGGCTGGTCGAAGAAGCGCGGCGCGACGGCCGCGCGCAGGCCTCGCAGCTGCCGGCGAAGCCGCTCGGCGTGAGTATGATGTTCGACCATCGCCGCATCCTTGCGACCGCCATCGCGCGGCTGCGCGGCAAGATGAAGTACCGCCCGGTGGTGTTCGAGTTGATGCCGCCAGCATTCACGCTGCTGGAATTGCAGCGCGTGGTGGAAGCGATCTCCGGCGTGCGGCTGCACAAGCAGAATTTCCGCCGCCTGATCGAGGCGCAGGGATTGGTCGAAGGCACCGGCAAATCATCGAGCCAATCGCGCGGACGCCCGGCCGAACTGTTCCGCTTCCGCCGCGAAGTGCTGGCAGAGCGTCCTGTGGCGGGCGTGCGCCTGAGCACGCGCCTGCGCAGCACCCGCTGACCGTTACCGGCCGAAGCCTTCCGCAAGAAACGCTTCCGCGAAAGCGGCATGCATCGCCGCACCGCGCGCCATGACGTTCTCGTCCAACACCATGCGGTTGGAATGGAGCGCACAGCAGGACCGGAAATCGCCGCCTTCCGGCGTGGCGCCGAGAAACACCATCGTTCCAGGCACCTTGTTCAGGATGTAGGAGAAATCCTCCGCGCCCATCATCGGCGTCGGCAATGTCATCCAACCGCCGTCACCGAACAACGTCTTCGCCGTCTCCTGTGCCAGTGCGACCGCGCGGCCATCGCAGATGGTCACGGGAAAGCCCTGCTCGATCACAACTTCGGCTTCGCATTTGTGGGCGGCGGCGACATTCGTCACCACGCGCTCCAGACCCTCATGCGCAATGGCGCGAGACGTCTTTGAGAAGCTCCGGATCGTGCCGACAAGCTGGGCTGTTTCCGGGATGATGTTGTTGGTCGTGCCCGAAACGATCTGCGCCACCGTCAGCACCACCGGATCGAAGGCCGGAACACGCCGCGTCACCATCGCCTGCAGCGCCATCACGATCTCACACGCCACCGGAACGGGATCGACGGCATCATGCGGCATGGAGGCATGACCGCCCTTGCCTTTCAGCGTGACGATCAGCTTGTCCGCCGCCGCCATCAGCGGGCCTTCGCGGCTGGCGAGCACCCCGCTCGGTAGGTTGGGCGTCACATGCAGCGCAAACGCGGCATCCGGCAGCGGATTGATCAGGCCGTCGTCCAGCATGAAGCGTGCGCCGTGATGGCCCTCTTCGCCCGGCTGGAACATGAACATCACCGAGCCCGCGAGCTTCTCGCGCCGCGCGCACAGCGCCTTCGCCGCGCCCGCCAGCATGGCCACATGCGTGTCATGCCCGCAGGCATGCATCGCGCCTTCGTTCTGAGATGTGAACGGCAGTCCGGTTTCTTCCGTCAGAGGCAAAGCATCCATGTCGCCGCGCAGAAGAACCGTGCGGCCATTCGACGGTCCGCGCAGCAGTGCGATGAATCCGGTCGTGGAGTCGCCCTCGTAGATTTCCAGCGGCAGGCCTTCCAGCGCGGCTTTCGCTTTGGCCGTCGTCTTCGGGTTCATCAGGCCGATTTCGGGATCTTCATGGATCGCGCGGCGCAGCTTGATCATGTCCGGCAGAAGCGCTTGCCCCGCTTCCACCCATTCCTTGGCCGACGCCGGTTTGTTCATCTTATTCTCCTATCGTGCTTTGGCGATTAAGCCATGCTGCGCGTGCTTCCGCCAAGCTTTGCCGGTTTGCGCCGCCCACAAGGTTCTCGTCCTGCGCCTGTGACGGATCGTCCTCCCAGCTGCAAACAGAGCAGATTTCAAACGCACCGCGATGGCGGATCGTGAGCGTGCCGCAGCAGGGACAAGGCAGCAATTTGCTCATTGCCGATCCCAATAGGCGCGGCCGTTGTCGGGCCGGAAAAAGGTGCGCGGCTCGCCGAGACGGTCCTTCACGGCGAAGGTATTCGTCGCCGGATCGTAATAGAGCGTGTCGCCGCGATCGTTCACCTTCGTCAGCGTTCCCGGCGGCGGATGGGCGACAAAGCGCAATGCGCCTCGTTCATAGTCCTCGGCGCTGTGGAATTCCGGAAATTCGGAACCGTGCTTTTCCCAGTGCTCTTCGGCGTTACGCGCGGAGCCGTCGCGTCCGTGCGACCAGACGACTTGGCCAGAGACGACATGCGTCCGCTGTTCATCCTGTGGTGGTGGCGGGGGAGCCTGTATGCGGTCGCTTTGTGAAATCCGGTTGACGCCAAACGCCACGGCAAGCACAAGGGCCACGACGACCACTGCATTACGCCAAATGTTCTGCATCCTCCCCCTCCTTCCGGAGCACTCAGGATGGTCGAGCAAACCGCTCAAAAGCAAACGCCGCGCTCCTTTCGGAAGCGCGGCGCTGCAACGTTAGGCGTATTACGATCAGAGATGCAGAGCGGCCGGGCCGAAGCTCGTGCCGTAGATCTCCGCGCCGTTGCGCTGACGGGAGACGAGCGTCGCGCTGTCTGTCGGATCGCAATAGAAGCGGACGCCCACAAACCACGTATTCGCCGCGACACCGCCGGTGCCACTGAACTCGGAGCGGGTGTAACCGCCGTAAACCGAGAACGGCGTGCGCTCGGAGATCAGCCACTCGGCCTGCGCCGTGTAGTCGTTCTCCGTGGTGAAACCCTTGAAGTGCGAATAGTCGTAAGAGCCCGACAACGAGAAGTCCGGCATGACATAACCGGTCACGTTGACGCCGGCATACTCGCCGTCAGAATTGCCGCTGGCGTTGAACCAGCCGCCCTTCACGCCCAGCGTGATCGAGCGCGTCGCATACCAGTCGCCGAACAAGCCATAGTTCGTGGCATGGCCGCCGCCGTCCGAGACGTCGTTGTAGCCGACGGCCGCACCGATGCGACCCGCCGAAGCGCGCCAGAACGCGGCGCCGTCAACGTTCCACTGGTTGGCGTCCGAGCCGCCACCGCTCAAGTGATGATAACCGGCATCGATCTGGCCGGCCCAGTTCGGCGCAAAGCCGAACATGCCGCCACCATTGACGCCATAGACGTTGGCGTTGCCGCCACCGTGGTCCACGTCGATGTTGGCGTAGTTGCCGCCAAGCACGCCCGCAAATTCGGCGGATGCCGGCGCGGTCATGGACACCAGAGCCAGCGCACAGGCGGCCCCGAGAAGATTGAAGCGAAGTGACAAAGCACCCTCCGTAGGTTCGTTCGAGCGGGTGTGTCCCCGCTTTCGTGGCCCGGAGGTAACCCCCAAGCCGCTATTCTTCCAGTAGGTGCGGTGCAACATGGGCGCGTAATATTGTTTGCGTGATTTTTATGACACATCTAACGCATTGGTAATATTAGGCGATCCTGTGTCGGGGTTCACGCCAGCTGATCGATAGCAAGATCAGAGGATCACACCGAATTATGCGTGGTTCGACGGCTTGACGGACTTATGCTCAGGAGTAGCATAACAGCCATGTGAAACCGGCCCTTTAAGGCCGGTCTTTTTGCCCTACATATATGCTCAAATTGAGCATAAGGAGATGGCGATGAACGTGGCGGTCCAAAACCTGAAAGGCGCAGAGCCCCTGCCCTATACGCCCGAAATCGCGCGCGCGACGCAGGATTTTTACAAAAAGGTCGCGCACGTCATTCCCGAAATCGAATGGCCAGTGTTCGCGCCATACGTGGACGCGATCAACAAGCTGAAGAAGCAGAAGAACGCGGTCATCCTTGGCCACAACTACATGACACCGGAGATATTCAACTGCGTCTCCGACTTCACCGGCGACTCGCTGCAACTCGCCCGCGAAGCGGCGCGCACCGATGCCAAGGTGATCGTGCAGGCCGGCGTCCACTTCATGGCGGAGACGTCGAAGATTCTTTCGCCCGACAAGACGGTGCTGATTCCCGACATGCGTGCAGGTTGTTCGCTCGCCGCTTCGATCACCGGCGCGGACGTGCGCCTGCTCAAGCAGAAATATCCCGGCCTGCCGGTCGTGACCTATGTGAACACTTCCGCCGACGTGAAAGCGGAAAGCGATGTGTGTTGCACGTCCTCCAACGCCGTCGCGGTCGTGGAAGACATCGCGCGCGAGTTTGGCGTCGACACTGTCATCATGGTGCCCGATCAGTATCTGGCGAAGAACGTCGCCAAGATGACGAAGAACAAGATCATCACCTACAACGGCGCGTGCGAGGTGCATGAACGCTTCACACCGCAGGACATCCGCAATTTTCGCGAAGCCAATCCCGGCGTCGTGGTGTTGACGCATCCGGAATGCCCGCCAGAGGTAGTCGCGGAAGCGGATTTCTCCGGCTCGACCAGCGCGATGATCGGCTATGTCGGCCAGCACCAGCCCAAGAAGGTCGTGCTCGTCACGGAATGCTCGATGAGCGACAACGTGGCGGTGGAGTTTCCGAAGGTCGACTTCGTGAAGCCCTGCAATCTCTGCCCGCACATGAAGCGCATCACGCTGCCGAAGATTTTGCATTCGCTGGAAACGATGACGAATGAAGTGTTCGTCGATCCGGTGATCGCAGAGCGTGCCAGGAAAGCTGTGGAGCGAATGCTCGCGGTGAAAATGCCGGTCCAGAAAGCTGCTTAAGTGGCCCGTCACATCGACAACATCATCGAAGCCCCCGGTGCGCTCATTCTTGGCGCCGGCATGGCAGGGTTGTTCACCGCGCTGAAGCTGGCTCCCTTCCCTGCACTGGTGCTGGCTGGCGCGCGCCCCGGTACCTCGGGCTCGAGCGCCTGGGCGCAGGGCGGCATCGCTGCGTCCATGGGCGAAGGCGATAGCTGGGAAAGTCATGCGGCGGACACCATCGCGGCTGGCGCAGGTACCTGCGATCCGAAGATCGTCGAAATCGTCACGCGCGAAGCACCGTCGCGCATCGAAGACCTGATTGCGCTGGGCGCACCGTTCGACCGCAACGCCGATGGAACGCTCGCGCTCGGCCGCGAAGCCGCGCACAGCGCCAAGCGCATCGTGCATGTCAAAGGCGACCGCGCGGGCGCGGAAGTGACGCGCACCTTGGCCGAGCGCGCTCTCGCCACATCATCTATTCAAATCCTCGAGGGCTTCCACGCGCTCGAACTGGCCATGGAGAACGGCCGGGTCACCGGCGTGTTTGCGCGCTATGGCACCGGCCATGGAACGCGCCTCGTCCTCTTCCGCGCCAAGGCGGTAATCTTCGCCACTGGCGGCATCGGCGCGCTTTACGCGGTGACGACCAATCCGCTGGAGACCCGTGGCGAAGGCCTCGGCATGGCTGCGCGCGCGAGCGCCGTCATCGCCGACGCGGAGTTTGTGCAATTCCATCCCACGGCCATCGCCATCGGCCGCGATCCGGCGCCGCTCGCCACCGAAGCGCTGCGCGGCGAAGGCGCGATCCTGGTCGATGAGACCGGCCGCCGCTTCATGCCGGCGATCCATCCGGACGCAGAACTTGCGCCGCGCGATGTCGTGGCTCGCGCCATCCATCGCGAGATCGCACATGGACATAAAGTGTTTCTCGATTGCACCACAGCCATTGGCGCGAAATTCGCCGATCGCTTCCCGACTGTTTATGCCGCTTGCATGTCCGCCGGCATTGATCCGGCAGTACAAGGCATCCCTATCGCGCCCGCCGCACACTATCACATGGGTGGCATCGCCAGCGATGAACACGGCCGCACGTCGCTCGAAGGCCTATGGGCCGTTGGTGAATGCGCTTCAACGGGTTTGCATGGTGCCAACCGTCTCGCTTCGAACTCGCTGCTCGAAACGCTCGTCTTCGGCGCGCGCGCCGCAGAGGACGTGCGAAGTGCAACGACCACACAAGCCGCGCAAGGCACAGCGCCCGCGCCGGAACGCTTCAGCGCGCCGCCGCCGCCCAAAGCGATGCGCGAGACAATGTCGCTCAATGTCGGCCTGGAACGCGACGAGGCCGGTCTGAAATCCGCGCTCGCGACCATCGAAGCGGTGGAACGCGCTGGCGCCGGCGAACCGGCCCTGCTCAACATGACGACGGCGGCCAAGATCGTGACCGCTGCGGCGCTCGCCCGTCACGAAAGCCGCGGCGGCCATTTCCGCAGCGACTATCCGCAGACGGATGCCGTCGCGAAGCGCAGCTTCTTCACGCTCGCCGACGCAGAAAAGATTTCGGCTGAAACATCATCGACACCGAAGAGCACAGTGTGTCTCTAGCCCTTCCCTTCACCCATCCGCCGCATCCGCTTCTCGTTGAACCCATCGTGGTCCACGCCTTGGAAGAAGATCTCGGCCGCGCGGGCGACATCACGTCCGATCTCATCATTCCGGCGACACAGAAGGCGAAAGTGAAACTCGCCGCGCGCAAGCCCGGGACGATTGCCGGATTGATCGCGGCCGAATGCGCTTTCCGCATGGTCGATCCCGATCTGAAATTCACCGTGAAACTGCCGGACGGTTCGCAGGCCAAAGCCGGCGCGCTGGTCGCCACCATCGAAGGCTCCGCGCGCTCGATCCTCACCGCAGAGCGCGTGGCGCTGAACTTCACAGGCCATCTTTCCGGCGTCGCCACCGCGACACATGCGCTGGTGGACGCCGTGAAGGGCACCAAGGCGCGCATCGTAGACACCCGCAAGACGACGCCGGGCCTGCGCCTGCTTGAAAAATATGCCGTGCGCTGCGGCGGTGGCTTCAACCATCGCTTCGGTCTGGATGATGCCATCCTCATCAAGGACAATCACATCGCCGCTGCGGGGTCGATCACTAAGGCCGTAAAAGCAGCGCGCGCGGGAACCGCGCACATGGTCAAGATCGAAGTCGAGGTCGATACGCTCAAGCAACTTGAGGAGGCCCTGAAGATCGGCGTGGACACCATCCTGCCCGACAACATGTCGCCCGACACGCTGCGCAAGGCCGTGGCGATGGCCAAGGGGCACGCGGTGTTGGAGGCCAGCGGCAACATCACCCTCGACACCGTGCGCGCTGTCGCCGAGACAGGTGTGGACTACATCTCCTCCGGCGCTATCACCCATTCCGCGATCAATCTGGACCTCGGCCTGGATTTTTGATCTGCTGACCCCATGACGGGGGATCGTCTCATCGCACGCCGTGTCGTCGCTGCTTTCGGCTTCCTTGTATTGGCCGCATGCTCGGAGACGCCGTCAGCGCCGCCGGACAATTCCGCAGAACGTGCCGCCACCGCGGCATATTTCACGGGCGACTTCAATTGCACGAAGGCCGACGCACAGCAGATCGACCTCAAGCTGCTCAATGCCGCGACCGCCGATTATCTCGAGAAGTGCATTCGCTTCGAAGCGTTCACCGACGGGAGCGCGCTTTACGTGAATGCCGCGCACATGAAGCCGGTCAAAGCTTCCGCGACCGGGCTCTATTGGAAGGACGACGACACCGCGCGGCATCTGAAGCTGGGCCCGTCTTTCGTCATCATCACCGGCCGTTTGCGCGATTGCGCCGGGCACAACGCCATGATGGCGCAGGCAGCTTCGCTCCAGTCCGCGCCGGGCGCCGTTCCGGCGGCGGCGGCCATCATCGGTGCCTGCAAAACTGCCGCGACGGCAATCTTCGTCTCCGAAGCCGAGATCGTTCCCACCGCAATGGACTAGTGTACGTCCCTGCCCCACAGTGCCGCCAGACAACATCGGGAGGCATGGGTGGATCTTCATCTCAAGGGCAAGAACGCCGTCATATTGGGCGGCACGCGCGGCATCGGGCGGGCCATTGCCGAAACGCTGGCAAGCGAAGGCGCGAACGTCGCCATCTGCGCGCGCAATGCCGATCAGGTGAAGGATGCGATTGGCGAGCTCAAGTCCAAAGGCACCAAGGTTAGCGGCGGCGCGGTGGACATCATGGATGGCGCGGCGCTGAAGAGCTGGATCGCTAAAGCGGCCGGCGAACTCGGCGGCATCGACATTCTGGTCTCTAACGCCGGCGCGATGGCGCAAGGCGCGGATCCGGCCTCCTGGGAATCCAACTTCAAGCTGGACGTGCTGGGCGCGGTGAACGCGTTCGACGCGGCCTATCCGTTTCTCGAGAAAGCCGCCGACAAGAACAAGGACGCGGCCTTTGTGATTATCGCGTCGGTGTCCGCCGCCGAAGCCGATGCGGCGGCTTCCTACGGTCCCATCAAAGCGGCGCTGATCCATTATGCGAAAGGTCTCGCACGCCAGCATGCCAAGCGCGGCATCCGCACCAATGTGGTCTCGCCCGGCATGGTCTATTTCGAAGGCGGCGTGTGGAACATGGTCGAGAAGAACATGCCCGACTATTTCAAGCAGGCCGTCTCGCGCAATCCGACCGGCCGGTGCGCGACGCCGCAAGAAGTCGCCAACGCGGCGGTGTTTCTAGCAAGTCCCGTGTCGTCCTACACCACGGGCATCAACATGCTCGTCGATGGCACGATCAGCCGCCGGGTGAACTTCTGATGGCCGGCAAGGCGCGGGGACGCAAATCCATTTTCATCACGGGTGCGGCAAGCGGCATGGGCCGCGAGACGGCCAAGCTGTTTCACGCCAAGGGCTGGTTCGTCGGCGCCTATGACGTGAACACAGAGGGCCTCGCCACCCTGGCGCAGGAGATCGGCAACGACAACTGCATCACCGCGCGGCTCGACGTCACCAAAAAGGAAGATTTCGACACTGCCGTCAAAGCCTTCGGCGAAGAAACCGACGGCAGGATGGACATGCTCCATTCCAACGCAGGCATCGGCGAAAGCGGCTGGTTCGAGGACATCCCCTTCGAAGCCGCCATGCGCGTCGTGCAGATCAATTTCATCGGCGTGATCGCCAGCATCTATTCGGCGCTGCCGCTTTTGAAGAATACCAAGAACGCGCTGGTGTTCATCACCTCGTCGTCCTCCGCGACCTATGGCATGCCGCGCATCGCGGTCTATTCGGCCACCAAGCATGGCGTGAAGGGCCTGACGGAAGCGTTGTCGGTGGAATTCGCGCGCTTCGGCGTGCGGGTAGCGGACGTGCTGCCCGGCCTCATCGACACCGCGATCCTGCGCAACACGCCCAATCGCACGGAAGATCGCGCCAAGCCCACGGAAGACGAGTTCTATGCGGCCGCGCCCAAGAAAGGGATGTTCCGGCTGATGCCGGCCTCATCCGTCGCCGAATGCGCGTGGGAGGCCTACCACAGCGACAAGCTGCATTGGTACGTGCCCAAGGAAATCCGCCGCATCGACATCATCAAGGCGCTGGCGCCCAGCTTCATGCGCAACCAGATCAAGAAGCAGATGCTCGGCGGCCTGTTCGGCAACAAAGCGGACTAAGCGCCGCGAGTCGCGATATGGCGATACGGCCGGTAGAAGATGTGGTGGCCGATCTGCACGGTGCGCGCCATCGTGTCCGCCCAGCCAGGCGCCACGTCCACGGCATGGAACGACAGCGCGCCGCCCGTCGTGTTCTGAAGCTGCACGATGCCGGTGACTACTTGTAGCGCAAGGCGCTGCGCACGGCGCCAGACGACGGCGGACTTCCGCCTTGCCATGTCGCCGCTGCAGGTGAAGGAGAACTGGCAGCCGGTGTGGAGGCTGGCGCCTTCATATACGACGCCGCAGATCGTGTTCGGATAATAGCCAGAGCGCATGCGGTTATAGACGACTTCGGCGATGGCGAGCTGGCCGGCGCGGCCTTCGCCGCGGGCTTCGTAATACATGGCATCCGCAAGGCAGTTTCCTTGTTGAAGAAACACCTGTGCAAGAAGCTCAGCCTGGGACGGGCTGATCGCCGTGCCGCCGAAACCATCGGTTCCCGGCGAATAGCTGGCGGGCGTCGCATGCAACTGCAGCGGCCCTGCATCGGCTTTCGCGACCTGGACCGGCGCTGCGACCGGTGCGGGTGGCGCATTTACTTTCGCGATCGCAACCTTTGGCGCGACCGCCGCGTTGTGATGTTCAGCATACGGAGCGTATGCGACGGCTGCCGCTGACAATCCCAGCGTCAGGCAAAAGGCGCTCGCGACAACACGGTCTGCGCGGCGCAGCGCGATTTTCAATTTTTTCTGCATAGCGGGTACTCGGCGTCTCTCTTCGGATGAAATGGCGTTTCGATTTTTTATTTCGTTGCGTCGTTCCGAATGGCTCCCTCGCCCCCTTCAGGCGTGCCGATGTGATGCCCATGAAAATTCGAATCGTCAAACAAAAATTTTGTTCATCATGACACTGAGTCATGTAAACGAGAAAAACCTAGGATTTCCCTGTGTCGTCCGTATACGGACTATTCTGCCTTGGTGATATTTCTTAACGCCGCCTGTGCGGCAGATAACCGCGCAATTGGCACGCGGAATGGTGAACACGACACATAGTCGAGTCCGGAGTCGTGACAGAAACGGATGGAATCCGGATCGCCGCCATGCTCTCCGCAGATGCCGAGCTTCAAATTGTTGCGCGTTTTGCGCCCACGTTCCGCCGCAATCTGAACAAGCTCGCCCACGCCATCCTGATCGATGCTCACGAACGGATCGCGCGCGATGATGCCTTTCGAAAGATAATCGGTGAGGAATCCACCCGCATCGTCGCGGCTCATGCCGAGCGTCGTTTGCGTAAGATCGTTCGTTCCGAAGGAGAAAAACTCCGCCGTCTGCGCGATATCAGCCGCTCGCAGCGCCGCACGGGGCAGCTCAATCATCGTTCCGATCATATATTTCGGGCTTTTCTTGCGTTCGGCCCGAACCTGCTCCGCCACGGCCGAAATGCGGTCTCGCAGATAATCCAGCTCAGCCTTGAAGCCTACCAGCGGGATCATGATCTCCAGCTCGACGGGTTTGCCGCCCTGCTCTTCCACATTCAGCGCGGCTTCCAGGATGGCGCGCGCCTGCATCTCGTAGATCTCGGGATAGGTGATGCCCAAGCGGCAGCCGCGATGGCCGAGCATCGGGTTCGCCTCATGCAGCGCAATCAACCGCGCACGCAATTTCGCGGGCGTCGATCCCGCGGCTTTCGCCACCTCCGCGATCTCTTCATCCTTCTGCGGCAGAAATTCGTGCAGCGGCGGATCGAGCAGGCGGATGGTGACGGGCAATCCTTCCATCACTTTGAATATCTGTTCGAAGTCGCCGCGCTGCATCGGCAGCAATTTCGCCAGCGCTGCTTCGCGCTCGGTCTTTTCATCCGCGAGGATCATCTGGCGCACGGCGAGAATGCGTTCCGGATCGAAGAACATGTGCTCGGTGCGACAAAGCCCGATCCCTTCTGCGCCAAACTTTCGCGCCACCTCCGCATCATGCGGCGTATCCGCATTGGTGCGGATCTTCAGGCGGCGAATGGAATCCGCCCAGCCCATCAGCGTGCCGAAATCGCCGGTAAGTTCCGGCTGTAACGTCGGCACCTTGCCTTTGAACACCTGCCCCGAGCCGCCATCGATGGTTATGATTTCGCCGCGCTTGATGGTGTGCTTGCCGCACGTCATCGCGCCTGCCGCCATGTCGATCTTCACCATGCCCGCACCGGAAACGCATGGCCGCCCCATGCCGCGCGCCACGACCGCCGCATGGCTCGTCATGCCGCCGCGCGCCGTCAAGATGCCGCGCGCCGCGTGCATGCCGTGAATGTCTTCCGGCGAGGTTTCGGTGCGGACCAAAATGACGGCGTGCCCGTCCTTTGCCAGCTTCTCGGCTTCGTCCGCCGTGAACACGACTTCGCCCGTTGCCGCGCCCGGCGATGCGGCAAGCCCGATAGCGATCTGTTCTTTCTGCGCCTTGGGGTCGAGCGTGGGATGCAGGAGCTGATCCAGCGCCGCCGGCTCCACGCGCGTGACCGCCGTCTTCTTGTCGATCAGCCCTTCGGCTTCCATGTCGACGGCGATTTTCAGCGACGCCTGCGCCGTGCGCTTGCCGTTGCGGGTCTGGAGCATGAAGAGCTTGCCTTCCTGCACCGTGAACTCCACGTCCTGCATATCGCGGTAATGCGCTTCCAGCGTCTTCGCGATCTCGCTGAGTTCGGCGAAGGTCTTCGGCAGCGCCTCCTCCATGGACGGCTTCTTGCCGCCTTGCCGCTCGCGCACCAGCTTGGTGATCGGCTGCGGCGTGCGAATGCCCGCCACCACGTCTTCGCCCTGCGCGTTGATGAGAAATTCGCCATAGAGCAAATGCTCGCCGGTCGAAGGATCGCGCGTGAATGCGACGCCGGTGGCCGATGTCTCGCCGCGATTGCCGAACACCATCGCCTGGACGTTCACGGCCGTACCCCATTCTTCCGGGATGTCGTGCAGCCGGCGATAGGTCTTGGCGCGGTGCGATTGCCACGAGCCGAACACGGCGCCGATCGCGCCCCAGAGCTGATCATGCACATCGTCCGGGAACGGCTTGCCCAACTCCTTCTGCACATGCGCCTTGTAGCGCTCGGCGATGCGCTTCAGATCTTCGGCTTCGAGCTCAGTGTCGTGCTCATAGCCTTTGTCTTCCTTCTCCTGATCGAGGATTTCCTCGAACGCGCCATGCTCCAGCCCCAGCACCACATTGGAGTACATCTGGATGAAGCGGCGATAGCTGTCATAGGCGAAGCGCGGGTTGCCGGTGAGCTTGGCCATGCCTTCCGTCGTCGCCGGATTGAGGCCGAGGTTCAGCACCGTGTCCATCATGCCCGGCATCGACACGCGCGCGCCGGAGCGCACGGAGACCAGCAACGGCTTGGCCGGATCGCCCAGCACCCCGCCCGCGATCTCGCCTACGGTCTTGAGCGCCGCCGTGACATCGGCCTTCAGCGACGCCGGATAGGTTTCGCCGTTCTTATAGTAATGGGTGCAGACTTCGGTGGTGACGGTGAAGCCGGGTGGCACCGGCAGGCCCAGATTGCTCATCTCGGCCAGGTTCGCACCCTTGCCGCCGAGCAGGTTTTTCATGTCCGCTTTGCCTTCCGCGGAACCGTTCCCGAACGAATAAACCCACTTCATTTGAATCCTCGTCATGGCCGGGCAGCGGTTCATAGCGACAGCGTATGAACCGTCCGGCCACCAGTGCTTTCCTGCGGGGAGAGTGACATGCTGCGCCGCAACTGGCCAAGGGTACCAGTCGGGGAGGAACCACTATGCCGCAAGAATCAATTTTCGGACCGGTCGCCGCGCTGGTGGCGCTCACATTCCTCGTTCTGACACTGATCCCGATAAAACGCTTCCGCGCGGGCGCCATGGGTGAAATCACCGGCGAGGATTTCCGCTTCGGCGAATCCGCGCGGGTTCCGGGCCATGTGTCGATACCCAACCGGAACTACATGAACCTGCTCGAACTGCCGATGCTGCTCTATGTGCTGTGCCTGGCGCTCTACGTGACTCACACCGTGACACCGCTGGAATACGGACTGGCCTGGGCCTATGTGGTCTTGCGCGCCGCGCACAGCGCCGTGCATCTGACGATGAATCACATCTTCACGCGGCTGACGATCTTCGCCACGTCGAATGTGGTGCTGATCGTGGCGTGGGTGATGTTCTTTATAAGCCTGAGGAGCTTCTAGCGCGGCGTAAAATTCACCGACATGCCTGCGCGCAGCGAGTTCGCCACGGTGCAGATCGATTTCGCGCGCTCGACGACCATGGCAGGGTCGGAACCGTCCTCAGTTTCGCAGGCCACGGCGAGCGTTGCCGCCGTCGCCAGAAGCGGCTCGCCGCCAAGTTCGACCGTGACGGTCACAGCAAGCGATTTCAGTTGCACGCCCAGAGCCTCCGCCGCGTAGCGAAGGTCGTTGCAGAAGCAACCGCCCACGGCGAGGCCGAGAAGCTGTGCGCCGTTGAAGCCAAGCCCCTGCCCGCCCGCCTTGCCGGCCGGCCGATCGACCACAACGGTATGCCCGCCCGCCCAACCGACGGCAGCGCCGCTGTCTTCGATATTGCGCAGTTCGACGGTGACAGACGCCATGGCGCCTATCCTTCGATCTTCGAGAAATCCGCTACCGTATGTAGCGTCTCGCGAAGACGCGAAAGTAGTTCCAAGCGCGCCTTGCGAGGCGTGGGATCTGGATCGTTCACGCGGACATTCTCGAAGAAGCCATCGACATGCGCGCGCAGCCCAGCCATCGTTTTCATCGCCTCCTCGAACTTCTCATCGGGGATCAGTTCACGAATGCGGGCTTGGGCCTTCTCCAGCGCGTGAGACAGATCGCGCTCCGCGTCCGGCATACGGGGATACGTCGTCGGCAGTGTCCCGAAAGGCCCATCCTTCTTTTCTTCGATCTTCAAGATATTTACGGCGCGTCTATAGCCAGCAAGCAGGTTCGCGCCGTCATCGGTTTTGAGAAAGCTCTGCAACGCCTCGACGCGCGCTACAAGACGGACCAGATCGTCCTCATTGCCGAGCGAGAAAACCGCATCGATCAGATCGTGACGGGTGCCTTTTTCACGGAGCGCGACTTTGAGGCGATCGGCAAAAAAATCTAGAACGTCCGCCCCGTGGTGTGCACCCGTCGCCCCTGCGTGACTACGCTCCCAACGAGCATCGAGCTTGCGAATAATTGAAGCCAGTGGAACACGAAGAGCATTTTCCAGTAGCAACCTTATGGCACCTAATGCAGCGCGCCGAAGCGCGAAAGGATCTCCCGAGCCTGTAGGCTTTTCTCCGTTAGCAAAAAAGCCAACAAGCTGATCCAGTTTGTCCGCCAGAGCGACCGCAATAGAGACCTTGTTCGTCGGCACGGCATCGCCCGGTCCGACTGGCTTGTAATGGTCGCGCACGGCGTCAGCGACATCGGCATCTTCGCCGTCGTGCAGCGCGTAGTAGCGGCCCATGACGCCTTGGAGTTCGGGGAATTCGCCGACGACGCCGGTGGTCAGGTCCGCCTTGCACAGCCGGGCGGCGCGCTTGGCCTTCTTCACTAATTTGTTTCGCTCGCCTTCAGCGAGACCGGCGCCGATCTTTTCCGCGATCTCGCCGGCCAGCGCCTCGATCCGCTCCACGCGTTCATATTGCGTGCCGAGCTTGGCGTGGAAGACGATGTTCTTCAGGTCGTCGACGCGGCTTTCCAGCGTGCGTTTGCGGTCCTGGTCCCAGAAGAATTTGGCGTCGCTCAGGCGCGCGCGCAGGACCCGCTCGTTGCCGGCGATGATTTCCTTGCCGCCGTCTTCCGCCACCATGTTGGCGACCACGGCGAAGCGTGCCGCCATCTTGCCGGTCTTGGGATCGCGCAGGCTGAAATATTTCTGATGCGTGCGCATGGAGGTCTGCAGAATCTCTGGCGGCACGTCCATGAACTCGTCCTGGATCTTGCCGATCAGCACCACCGGCCATTCCGCGAGGCCGGAGACTTCGTTCAGCAGCCCCTCGTCCTCGATCAGCTCAAGCCCCAGCGCGAACGCCTTCTGCTTCACCTCGTGCAGGATAATGTCCTTGCGCTTGTCCGCTTCGAGGATGACATGCGCCTTCTCCAACGCCGCGACGTAATCGTCGAAATGGCGCACGGCGATCGGCTTGCCGTCCGACAGGAAGCGATGGCCCTTCGTCGTGTTGCCGCTGGTCACGCCCGCGAATTCGAACGGCACCACTTCGCCGTCGAACATGCACACGATGCCGTGCAGCGGCCGCACCCAGCGCACCGGGCTGCCCGGAAAGCGCATGGATTTCGGCCACGGAAGTTTCGCGAAACATTCCGGCAGAATTTCCGCCAGCACTGCCGCCGTATCGCGGCCCTTGCGCTCGATCACCGCGAGATAGACATCACCCTTCGGCGTCTTCTCGACCTTGAGCTGGTCCTTGGTCACGCCCGCCTTGCGCAGGAAGCCGTCCAGCGCCGCCGGAGGTGCATCCACCTTCGGGCCTTTGAGTTCTTCGCTGACATCCGGCTGCTTCACCGGCAATCCGGTCATCGCCAGCGTCAGGCGCCGCGGACCGGAGAAAGCTTTCACGCCTTCGAACAGCAGCCCGCGATCCGACAGCGCGCCGACGACGATCTTCTCCAGATCCTTCGCCGCCTGCACTTGCATGCGCGCCGGGATTTCCTCGCTGAACAGCTCAAGCAACAGGTCGGCCATTACGCGAACCTCGGCTTGTATTCGCCCATCGGGCTTTCCAGCCACGCTTCACAGCACGCCTTCGCCAGCGCGCGCACCCGCGCGATATAGGCTGCGCGCTCCGTCACGCTGATCACGCCGCGCGCGTCCAGCAGATTGAAGCAATGGCTCGCCTTGATGCATTGATCGTAAGCTGGCAGCGCCAGCTTCTTGTTGGCGGAGAGAAGCTCATTGCACTGCTTCTCGTAGTCCTTGAAGTGCTGGAACAGGATGTCCGTATCCGCCAGCTCGAAATTGAACGCCGATTGTTCCTGCTCGTTCTGCAGGAACACTTCGCCATAGCGGAACTGCTCGTTGAACTTCAGGTCGTATACCCATTCGACGTCCTGCACATACATGGCGAGACGCTCGAGGCCATAGGTGATCTCGCCCGACACCGGATCGCAATCGATGCCACCAACCTGCTGGAAATAGGTGAACTGCGAGACTTCCATCCCGTCGCACCACACTTCCCAGCCAAGCCCCCATGCACCCAATGTCGGGCTTTCCCAATCGTCTTCCACGAAGCGGATGTCATGCAGCTTCGGATCGAGTCCGATTTCGCGGAGCGAGCCGAGATAAAGCTCCTGAATATTCTCCGGCGCGGGCTTCATGATGACCTGGAACTGATAGTAGTGCTGCAACCGGTTCGGGTTCTCGCCATAGCGCCCGTCCTTCGGGCGGCGCGAGGGCTGCACATAAGCGGCGCGCCACGGCTTCGGGCCGAGCGCGCGCAAGGTCGTGGCCGGGTGGAACGTGCCCGCCCCCATCTCCACGTCGAAGGGCTGAAGGATGAGGCAACCCTGCTTCGCCCAGTAGTTCTGGAGCGTGAGGATCAGGTCCTGAAATGTCTCTGCTTTCGGCACGATTCGCCCGGTTTTGCTGTGGCGGGAAGCTATAGAGGCGGCGGGAGTCGCGGGCAAGGATCAGGCGTAGAGCGCCTTCGTGGCGGGGCGCGTGAGCCAGAAGATCAGCGTCGCGGCGATGGCCGCGCCCACAATCCCTTCCGCCGGGTGGCCGATCGCGATCTGTGCCAGGTCGCCGATTCCATTGCCCGCGAAGATGCCGATGGCCAGTCGCCGTCCCCACTCTGCACGCGTGAGGTTGCCCCAGAAGGCCGACACCATCACCACGGCGAGCGCGAGGAAGCCCGGCCCCATCCATGCGCGGTACGGCATCAGCATCGTCCGCCGCGCCTCATACAAGCGCCACACCGTTTCGAAAGCCGAACCCGGAAACAGGAGTGCAAGCCCAGCCGCCACGAGGATGCATGTCGCGAGCGCGAAGAAGACTCCGAGAAGGAACGGCGCGACCCGCACGTCAGCCCGCCGCAGCTTGGCGGGGATGCGATCCCGCCCGTTGCGGAAGAATGAAGATCAGCGCCAGGATCGCCACCGCCAGCACCGCTGTCGCGATGGGGCGGCTGAGATTGAGCCCGCCGTGGTCCAGCGGCTTGTCGAGGAAATCGCCCACGGTCGCCCCCAAAGGCCGCGTGAGGATGAACGCCGCCCAGAACAGCAGTACGCGCGAGATGGTCGTCCAATAGTAAAGCGCCGCGATGATGACCAGCGCCGCGCCGAAGATGAGCGCGCCGCCGGCGAAACCCACGCCGGCGTCATCCGCCGTCCAGTCGCCGAGCGCGGTGCCAAGCGTCTGCGAGAACGTGATCGTCGCCCAGTAGAACGCTTCCACGCGCGGTGTGTTGACGGTGTCTACCGACACCGTGCCTTCGCTCCAGTACCAGACCGCGAGACAGGCCAGCACGCAGGCGAGCAGCACTGCCGAGCCGCCGGTGTAGCCGATACCCAATGAGCGATCCGCGAAATCCGCCATCGTGGTGCCGGCAGTGGTGGAGGCGATGATCGTCGCCCAGTAGAGCAGCGGATGAAATTTCTTCGCGCCGATCTGCGCGATCACCAGCACTACCAACAATGTCAGGAAGATCGCCGTGCCGACGAGATAGCCCAGGTTCATCGTCATGCTCACGGTATCGCCGCCGGTTTCGCCCAGCGTGGTGGCAAGGATCTTGATGACCCAGAAGCCCAGCGTGACGGCCGGAACCTTGCTCAGCACTTTTCCGCTATCCATGTGCGCCTTCTCTCGCCAATCAGAACGTCATTAGCAACGCCGCGTACCATGACGTGCGGTTCGTCTCCGCGGCGTTCTGAATTCCCGGACCATATGATGCCATCAGGTGATAATTGTCCGACAAATCGTAAGTCGCCCCCATGCCAAGCCCCGTGCTCGCCTTGCCGCCATGCGTATCGGCAGTCTGGTGATAGATCTCCGCGCCGAGATTGAGCGCCGGGAGCACCTGCCGCGTCAACGCCCAGCCAGCGAGGCAGTAGTTCTTCGCACCGTCGCCGCTGTTCAAGGCGCATCCGCCGCCGCCGAAGGTCGACCACTCGCTGAAATCCTTCGCCACCCAGAACGGCAACAGGAATGACGCGTGACGATCGCCGACGTGTTCCGAAAGGCTCGGCAGGAAGACGCGGGGAAAGACGCTCACATCCCAGCCGAAATCGTCCTGGTGCAGAAACTTGTATTTCGCGGCGAGCTCGATGTTGCCGATCCCCGCCAGTGTCCCGTGGTGCCGTGGCGTCTCGTAGGCAAGCGGCAGAACAGCTGTCAGTTGCAAATCCTCGGCGCCGCCATAGTTGAAATCGATACCGGTTTCGCCGTCGCGTCCATCGCGTGTCGCGGTGCCGGCGCCGAATGCGTAAATCTCGAAATGGCCCGTCGGCGTCGGTTCAGGATCGTCGGTGACGTAGGGCGGGCCCGCGAAAGCGGCGGACGCTCCCACACCTATACAGAATACCAATGTTGCAAGGACATTTCGCAAGCGATCCACCCACTACCTGCATTTCTGTTATAGCGAAGCCTCCGATTTCTCCAGCCGGAAAAACACATGCTCTCGAAGACCGCTCTTGCCGCCGTGCTCGTCGCCTGCGCCGCCACATCTGCTTTCGCGGCATCCTCCGGCTATCATCTGGTCAAGACTGTTCCGCTTTCAGGCGACGGCTTCTGGGATTATCTCGGTTTCGACAACGCCAACCGGCATCTGTTCGTCACGCACGGCACGCATGTGATGGTGCTGGACGCGGATACGCAGACTGTCGTCGGCGACATTCCCGATACCCCCCGCGTGCATGGCGTCGCTGTCGCGGACGATCTCGGCCGCGGCTTCACAAGCAATGGCGGGGACAACACGGTCACCGCCTTCGATCTCAAGACGCTGAAGACCATCGCCCGCTATCCGACGGGAACGGGGCCGGACAGCATAGCCTACGAACCCGTCACGCATCGCGTGTTCACCTTCAACGGCGCCAGCAAGGATGCGACCGCGCTCAATGGCGCGACGGGCGCCGTCGCGGGCACAATCCCGCTGGGCGGAAAGCCGGAAACCGCTGTCGCGGACGGATATGGCAATATCTTCGCCAATATCGAAAGCACATCGGAGATCGTGAAGATCGACGCCCAAACGCTCGCCGTGACCGCGCGTTGGAAAGTCGCGCCCTGCGAAAGTCCGTCGGGCCTCGCGATGGACACCGCGCACGGGATCCTCTTCGCCGGTTGCGATAACAAGATGATGGCGGTCATCGATGCTTCGACGGGCAAAGTCCTTGCCACACCCGCGATCGGCGATGGCGTCGATGCGGACCGTTTCGATCCCGCAACGGGCTATGCTTTTGCCTCCAATGGCGAAGGCATGCTGACGGTCATCCGCGAAGAGAGCCCGCGCAAATTTTCGGTGGTGGAGAACGTTGCGACGCAGAAGGGTGCGCGCACGATGGAACTTGATCCGAAAACACATACGGTATTTCTCGTGACTGCGGATCGCGCGCCGCCACCGCCGCCCACAACGGACAATCCGCATCCGCGCGCCGCTGTCGTGCCCGGCTCTTTCCGACTGCTGATCTTCGCGCGCTGACGCTTCGGGCGGCTATGGCGCAAAGCGGCACTTCCAATGCCGCCACGGAAGACGCGCGACAATTTCTTACATTTCTTCCGTCGATGCATAGCGGTCAAACGGTCAAAGACCTTGCCAATCTGTAATGCACGCGCCCAGAATTTCCCCAATCAATAAGGGGGAGTCTCTCGCATGCGTTCGTTCGAGTTCGATGCCGACCGCCGTTCCGTTCTGATGGGTGGTGCGGCCGCCGCTACTTTGATGATGTCCGATGGCGTGGCCTGGGCCACCGACGACATGGCCGACCTGAAGAAAGCCATTGCCGACGGCCACGACGCCGCGGTGAAGCGCCTGCAGGACTGGATCGCGCACTACTCCATCGCCGCCGAGAAGATCAATCTGCAGGAAGGCGCGGAATATATGAAGCAACTCGCGCTCGACGCGGGCTTCCAGCATGCGGAAGTGGTGCCGACGGGCGGCTCGCCCGGCGTGTATGCGACTTATGATGCCGGCGCGCCGAAAACACTCGGCATCTACTTCATGTACGACGTGAAGCAGTTCGATCCGAAGGAATGGACCTCGCCCCCGCTCGAAGGCCGTCTCGTCGACAAGCCCGGCTTCGGCAAGGTCTGCGTTGGCCGTGGCGCGACCAATCAGAAAGGTCCCGAAACCGCGTTCCTCGCGGCGCTCTACGCGATGAAGAAAGCCGGCCGCAAGCTGCCAGTGAATCTCGTCCTTGTCTGCGAGGGCGAAGAGGAGATTGGCTCGCCCCATTTCCACCAGATGGTGCAGCGTCCGGACATTCTCGCGAGCCTGCAGAAATGCGTCGGCGTCATCATCCCGATGAACTGCCAGGGCCCCACAGGTAACGTTTCCATCAATCTCGGCGCCAAAGGTGTGATGGAGCTGGAATTGGTCTCCAGCGGCGAGAAATGGGGCCGCGGTCCACTGAAGGATCTGCACTCCAGCTACAAGGCGGCGGTGGATAGCCCTGCGTGGCATCTCATCGAGGCACTCGCCACGCTCGTCTCGCCGGATGGCAATACGGTGGTTGTGGAAGGTTGGAACGAGCATGTCGTCCCGCTGACGCAGCATCAGAAGGACCTCATCGCAGCCGCGACCAGGATCAAGAACGAACAGGTCGAGATGAAGATGATGGGCGTGTCGCACTGGATCGACGACCTGCCTTACGAGAAAGCGATGGAACGCCTCGCGGCCGCGCCGACGATCAACATCGAAGGTCTCGTCTCCGGCTACACCGGCCCCGGCGGCAAGACGATCCTGCCCGGCCGTGCTGTCGCCAAGATCGACTGCCGCCTCGTGCCGAACCAGACGGTCGAAGACCTGCAGGCCAAGCTCCGCGCACATCTCAAGAAGCATGGCTTCGGCGACATCGAGGTGAATGTGGGCGGCGCCTACAATCCGACACAGACCGACGAGAACAGCGCTCTCATCCGCGCAGAAACGGCGGCCTACAAGATCTATGGCGCGCCTGCTTCGCTGAACGTGCGGCTGGCAGGTTCATGGCCGGGTGTCGTGTTTACCGGTCCCCCCGTGAACCGGCCGGCAGGCCAGTTCGGCGTGGGCTACGGGACAGGCGCGCACGCTCCGGATGAGTTCTTCCTGATTGAAAGCACCAATCCGAAGATCGCGGGCATGGACGATGCCACGTTCATCTACGCGCAGTTGCTCTATCAAGTCGCGGCTGCCTGATTTCAAAACAACACGATGGGCCGCCGTCGCGCGGCCCATCCATAATCTTCTGGGGGATTCCACATGACCGATACCAGCGCCGATATGGCGGCGGTGAAGAAAGCCATCGCCGATGGCCATGGCGAAGCGGTGAAACGCCTGCAGGACTGGATCGCGCTGCCGACGATCGCAGCGGAGAAGCGCAACACGCCCGCAGGCGCCGAATATATGGCCAAGCTCGCCACGGACGCGGGCTTCGAGAATGTCGAGGTTGTGCCGACAAGCGGCGTCCCCGGCGTGTTCGGCACGATGGATGTCGGCGCGCCGAAGACGCTCGCCGTTTATTTCATGTACGACGTGAAGCAGTTCGATCCGAAGGAATGGTCGTCGCCGCCGCTGGAAGCGAAGATCATCGATCGCGCCGGCAAAGGCAAAGTGATGATCGGCCGCGGCGCGGTGAACCAGAAAGGCCCGGAAGCCACCTTCCTCGCGGCACTGCACGCGCTGAAGAAAGCCGGCCGCAAGCCGCCGGTGAATCTGGTGCTTATCTGCGAGGGCGAAGAGGAAATCGCCTCGCCGCATTTCTCGGAGATCGTGCGCAAGCCAAACGTGCTCGAGGCGCTACACAAATGTGTCGGCGTGATGATCCCGAGCGCAGACCAGGATACGAGCGGTGCGGTCGTCATCGAGCTTGGCGCAAAAGGGGTGATGGAGCTTGAGCTTGTCTCCAGCGGCGAGAAATGGGGCCGCGGCCCGCTCAAGGATCTGCACTCCAGCAACAAGGCCGCGGTGGACAGCCCGGCCTGGCATCTCGTCGAAGCGCTGAAGACGCTGGTCACGCCGGACGGCAACAAGCCTACCGTGGATGGTTGGTACGAGAACGTGAAGCCGCTCACGCAGCACCAGAAAGACCTCATCGCCGCCGCCACGGCGAAGACGAACGAGAAAGAAGAGATGGCCGCACTGGGCGTCTCACATTGGATCGACGATCTGCCGTTCGAAAAAGCGATGGAACGTCTGGCGGCGGAACCAACCATCAATATTGAAGGCCTCGTCTCGGGCTATACCGGCCCCGGCGGCAAGACGATCCTGCCCGGCCGCGCCGTGGCCAAGATCGATTGCCGCCTCGTGCCGGACATGACGCTGGAAGAAGCGCATCGTAAGCTGCGCGCGCATCTGGACAAGCGCGGCTTCCAGGACATCGAGGTCAATGTCACCGGCGGCTACGATCCCACACAGACGGATGAGAATAGCCTTTTCATCCGCGCGCAGGTGGAGACTTACAAGAAGCTTGGCATTCCTGTGAGTTTCAGTGCGCGCTCCGCCGGCTCATGGCCCGGCGTGAACTTCACCGGCGCACCGGTCAGCCTGCCCGCGGGTGACTACGGCACAGGCTACGGTACGGGCGCGCATGCACCCGACGAATATTTCGTGATCGAAAGCAGCGATCCCAAGATCATGGGCATGGATCAGGCGGCATACGCCTTCATCGCCTACATGCAGCAGATCGCGGAGATGAGTTAGCCTCTGCCGGAAATATCCAGCGACGCGCCGTCACGCAAAATCGCGTTGGCGGCGCGGGTGTATTTGTTGCCCTCGTCGTGCAGCACGAGTCCCGGCTGCAGCGCGAACGGCGCGCGCGATCCCTTCACCGCACGGATAAGAATGCGTTTCGCCGCTTCGCCTGCCCGCGGCCAGAGCGGGAAAGCGCAAACGCCGCGCTCGCCGAGGACATTCAGAGCTTCCTGCATCCGGTCGGCCCGCAGAATGACGGTGAACGTGCCGTTGGAAACGACGCGCTTCATCCCGGCCGTCAGCCAGTCGCCGAGCAAACCGCGGTCCTGAAGCGCAAGCGTCCTGCCCGCATCCGGCGAAGTCTGGCCTTCCTCATCGTGGAACGGCGGATTGCACATCACATGCTCGAAACTGCGGCGCAGATCCGCCGGCATGTCGCGAATATCGCCGGCGACAAATCGCACCCGCTCGGACAAATCGTTTTCCGCCGCGTTCTCGTCCGCCAGCGCTGTCAGCGCGTGATCGATCTCGATTCCGAAAACGGCACAGTTGGTGCGCCGCGCAAGACAGAGGCTTGCCGCGCCGGCGCCCGACCCCAATTCAAGAACTTCTTCGCCTTCGCGCGCGGGAATGGACGCAGCAAGCATCACGGCATCGAGGCCGGAGCGGAAGCCCTCCTCCATCTGGCGCACCAGCACGCGCCCGCCGATGAATTTGTCTTCCGTCACGCTCATGTAAGCGGCGATGGCGCGGCGAAGGCCTCTTTCAACAGCGCCAGCGCGCGCGTTTCGTCCTCGTTCGCCACCATCAGGCGCTGTGGCAAAATGACCATGCTGCCATCCAGAACGCTCATATTGGTATCGAAGACCACCGCCTCGATTCCCGCATCTTTCAGCACCGCCTGCGCGAAATTCAATTCCACAGGATTGTTCGTCTTGAGGATTTCCCGCACGTCCCTGCCCGTTCTGCAACACCCGGCCATAATGCAACCAGGCGTCCTTGACCCGCCTTGGTGCGGCTCCCTAAATGTCTTCCAGCAACGGGGCGGACGGCAAGGCTTTTGGATCACGAGCGCACATGAGCACGGCCGAGGCATTGAAGGTTCCCGCTGACAGGCTGTCGCCTGTGGACCGGCTGCACGCGCTCGTTGCCCAGGACATGGCGGCCACCGACCGCGCCATCCACGACCGGCTGGGTAGCGCCGTGACCCTTATTCCCGATCTGGCCAAGCATTTGATCGATTCCGGCGGCAAGCGCCTTCGCCCGCTGCTCACGCTCGCCGCTGCCCGCCTGTGCGGATACACCGGCGACCGGCATGTGCGCCTCGCCGCAGCCGTCGAATTCATTCACACCGCCACGCTGCTGCATGACGATGTGGTCGATGCCAGCGAACTGCGCCGCGGCAAGCTCGCTGCCAATCTGGTGTGGGGCAACAAGCCGTCCATTCTCGTGGGCGATTTCCTGTTCTCCCGCGCGTTCCAGCTCATGGTCGAGACCGGCAAGATGGATGTGCTGAACATCCTCGCCGGCGCGTCCGCTGTGATCGCGGAAGGTGAAGTGATGCAGCTCAAATCCGCGAACAACCTTGCGACCACCGAAGAAGATTATCTGCGCGTGATCGAAGCCAAGACGGCGACGCTGTTCTCCGCCTCCGCCGAATCCGGCGCACTGCTGGCGGGCGCATCACCCGACGAAGTCGCCGGGTTGAAGGCTTATGGCCACAATCTCGGCATCGCCTTCCAGCTTGTCGACGATGCGCTGGATTATTCCGGCCGCGCCGCGCAGATGGGAAAATCCGTCGGCGACGATTTCCGCGAGGCGAAAGTCACCCTGCCCGTCATCCTGGCTTACAGCCGCGCCGACGACGAAGCGCGCGTGTTCTGGAAACGCGTGATCGAGACAGGCCCGCAGCACGAAGTCGATCTGAAGCGTGCCATCGCCTACGTCGAGGAAACCGGCGCCATCGCCGACACACGCGACATGGCCCGCCGCTATGTCGATGCGGCGCGCACGGCGCTTGGCGTGCTGCCCGATAGCGAGATCCGCGCCTGCCTGATGCAGGTCGCCGACCAAAGCATCGGCCGCGCGTCCTAGGCTTCGTCTGCCTTCGACAGGATCGCCGCTTTCACCCACCACGTGGGATGAGCGCTCGCGATTTCTTGTGCGGCCGCGCTCGCGGCATTCACGTCGCCAAACAGTCCGAAGCAGGTCGCTCCGCTGCCGGACATGCGTGCGACTTGCACGCCGCTCGCCACGCGCAATGCCAACAACGCTTCGCCGATCACCGGCGCGATGGAAAGCGCAGGCAGCTCCAGATCGTTGCCGACCGTTTTGAGGAATTCCCAAACCAGCTCCGCCGATCCGAAACTCTCCGGCCATACGAGCTTGTCCACGCCGGAACGCGCGGAGAGCGCCGCGAAGACATCGCGCGTCCCCACAGAGACGCCGGGATTGACCAGCACCGCATGAAGCTCCGGCAGGTCGACGCGCTCAATGCCGTCGCCGATGCCGTACATCCATGCCGAATGCCCGAAGAAGCAGATCGGCACATCCGCGCCCAGTGTCTTCGCCAGTTCCACAAAATCTGAGAGTTTGAATTCCTCCTGTTGCCATTCCAGCAGGAAGGCGCGCAGCGTCGCCGCCGCGTCGGCCGAACCGCCGCCGATGCCGGATGCAACCGGCAAGTTCTTCGTCAAAGTGATCCGCCGTGGCAGATCATGCCCCGCCAGCATCGCCACGCCGCGCGCCGCACGCAGAACGAGATTCTCGCTCTCGCCCGCAAGCTGCGCGCCGAACGGTCCATCCACCGCCAGCGACAGCGTATCCGCAGTCTTGAAATCGAGATCGTCGCCGACATCCGCGAACGCCACGAGGCTTTCCAGCTCGTGATAGCCGTCCGCGCGGCGATCCCCGATATGCAGGAAGAGATTGATCTTCGCGGGCGCGAATACGCGCGTCATTTATTTCCCGGCACGCTGTGCCGCATCCAATCCACTGGTAAGCTTCTTCTCGATCTCCACCTTCAGCTTGGGATCGGTATTGAACGCCAACGCGTGGTTCCACTGAAAGCGCGCATCCAGCTTGCGTCCGCTCATCCAGTAGGCGTCGCCCAGATGCTCATTGATCGTGGCGTCGCCGGGCACCAGCAGCACCGCGGCCTGCAGCGCTTCCGCCGCTTCCTTGTATTTCGCCAGCCGGAAATAGGCCCAGCCGACGCTGTCCACGATATAGCCGTCATAGGGGCTCAAGGCTCGCGCCTTCTCCAGAAGCGCCAGCGCTTCGGGAAGCCTGCGGCCCTGATCCACCCAGGTGTAACCGAGATAGTTCATCACCTGCGGCTGATCGGGCGAGATCTTCAACGCCATCTGCAGGTCCGCTTCGGCCTGCGGATATTGTTTCAGGTTCTCCTCCGAGACCGCGCGCGCGAAATAGAGCTGCCAGTCGTTCTTGTCCGGCGGATTGAGCAGCGCGATGGCCTTTGTATAAGCATCCACCGCATCCTGATCGCGGTTCGCACTACGATAGGCATCGGCGAGCGAAGTCCATGCCGCCACGTCATCGGGATGTTTCGCGAGAATGCCCTTCAGGTCCGCAATCGCCTGATCGTTCCGGTCCATCTTGCCGTTGTCGATGGCGATCTGAACGACCGCCGCGGGCTGATAGGGCGAAGACGGATCGATGCGGCGATAGACCGCAATGGCATCGTCATATTTCTTCAGCGCTTCAAACCGGTCGGCGAGAACGATTTTCGCGAGATCGAAATCCGGTTGCAGGTAAAGCGCAAAACGCAGGTAGAGAATGGCGATGTCGGCGTTCGTCGCGTCGTTCAGCGAGGCGGCGATGCTGAACAAACTCTCCGCCGCGCCTTCCTGCGCACTGTCCACCAGCCGGTCCGGCTTGGTGCCGGCGGCAATGCGCGCCAGCCCCGCGATGGCGATCGGCTGCAAGCTGTCGTCGTTGCGCATTTTCTCGTAGAGCGCCTTGGCTTCAGCCGCGCGGCCATGCCGTTCAAGGAAACGGCCATAAGCTTCGGTCGCGCGCGGCCCGTTTCCGGCCTGCTGCAGCACCAGCTTGTAGTTCGTTTCGGCGTCGGCATCGCGGCCCGCAAGGTCGAGAATGAGCGCCTTGTGATAAGCGATGAGCTGCGGCGTGCCGCCGACGCCTGCCAGCGCATCCATTTCCTTCAGCGCGGTGTCGGTATCGCCCGCACCCTGCGCCGCCCAGCCGTCCACCAGATAGAGCGTCAGCGTCGTGAAGGGGCCTTTGCCGGATTGCGACAGTTCCTCGCGCGCGCGCGAAAAATCGCCCTTCTTCATGGCGCCAATGGCCAGCGCCAGGCGCGCGGCGCGATCCGCGCTATCGTTCTTGACGACCTTTTTGGCAAGATCGATCGCGCCATCCACATCGCCCGACGCCGCGGTGTAAAGGAAAGCACGATCGGCGATGTCGGAATTATCCGGATTGTCGGAAAGGCTCGTCTGGTAAAGCTTCGCCGCCTCGCCCAGATCGTGCTGCCCGGCGGCGACATGCGCCGACAGATAGGTGCCGAACGATGTGTCGTCACCGCTCGCCGCCGCGGTGTCGGTGCTCACGCTGGCGCAAGCGCTAGCGGAGAATGCCAGGGCCAGGACGGCGGCGGACAGCAACAGCGTTTTGCGCAAAGAGACCTCACATATTCGTATAATTGGGACCGCCGCCGCCCTCCGGCGTTTCCCAATTGATGTTCTGCGACGGGTCCTTGATATCGCAGGTTTTGCAGTGAACGCAGTTCTGCGCGTTGATCTGGAACCTGGGCCCGTTCGCTTCCTGAACCACCTCATAAACGCCCGCGGGGCAATAACGCTGCGCGGGCTCGGCATATTCGGGCAGATTGACCCGGATCGGAATAGACGGGTCCTTCAGCACGAGGTGAACCGGCTGGTCCTCCTCGTGGTTAGTATTGGACAAAAACACTGACGAAAGTTTGTCGAAGCTGATGACACCGTCGGGTTTCGGATAATTAATGGGCTTGCATTCCGAGGCGTGCTTCAGCGTGGCGTAGTCCGCCTTGCCGTGGTGAAGCGTCCCGAAGAAGGAGAACCCGAAAAGCTGGTTGGTCCACATGTCCAGACCCATAAAGGGGAGCGCCAGCACCGTCCCGAGTTTGGACCACAGCGGTTTGATGTTGCGCACCCGCCAAAGGTCTTTCCAGACCACGCTTTCTTTTACGGTCGGCTCGTAGTCTTCGAGCACATCGTTGGCGCGGCCCGCGGCCAGCGCCGCGAAAGCGGACTCCGCCGCCATCATGCCGGTAAGGATCGCGTTATGGCTGCCCTTGATGCGCGGCACGTTCACGAAGCCCGCGGCGCATCCCACCAGTGCACCGCCGGGAAACGCCAGCTTCGGCACCGATTGCGCACCGCCTTCGGTGATCGCACGCGCGCCATAGCCCACCCGCTTGCCGCCTTCGAGATATTGGCGGATGAGCGGATGCTGCTTCACGCGCTGGAATTCATCGAACGGCGAGAGATAGGGGTTCGAATAGTTCAGGTGAACGACGAAGCCGATGGAGCAGAAATTCTCGCCCCAGTGGTACATGAACACACCACCGCCGGTGTCGTTGGACAGCGGCCAGCCCATGGTGTGCGCGACGAGCCCCTTCTTGTGCTTGTCCTTCGGCAGCTCCCACAGCTCCTTCAGGCCGATACCGAACTTCTGCGGATCGCGGCCCTCATGCAGGCCGAACTTTTTGCCCAATTGCTTGGTGCAGGAGCCGCGCGCGCCTTCCGCGAAGAAGGTGTATTTGCCCAGCAGGTTCATGCCCGGGGTGAAGCCATCCTTGTGATGGCCGTCTTTCGCCACGCCCAGATCGCCGGTCACGACACCGCGCACTTCGCCATTGTCGCCATAGACAACATCGGCCGCCGGGAAGCCGGGATAGATCTCCACGCCCAGCGCTTCCGCCTGTTGCCCCAACCACTTACACAGGTTGCTTAAACTGACGATGTAATTGCCGTGATTGCTCATGAACGGCGGGAATATGTGCGGAATACGGATCGAGCCCGAGTGGCCCAGGATATAGAAGCGGTCGTCCGTGACCGGGGTGTCGATCGGCGCGCCCTTCTCTTTCCAGTCCGGGATGAGCGCTTCGATGCCGACCGGATCGATCACCGCGCCAGACAGGATATGCGCGCCGACTTCCGAGCCTTTCTCGAGCACACAGACGGAAACTTCTTTTCCCGCATCCGCCGCGAGCTGCTTCAGGCGGATCGCCGCGCTGAGGCCGGCCGGGCCCGCACCCACGACCACGACGTCATATTCCATGCTCTCGCGCTGAACTTCCTCGGCCATTCCACTATTCCGCTGATTTGCTGGGGATTGTTATGGGGCGCACCCCTTGGCGGGGTCAACCGACAGGTCGCCACCTCCCCAGCGGCATCCTATAAGAGCGGCGATGGCCGACCTTGACCCCCTCTCCGCACTAGCCTGGCTCGTTGATGCCGGGGCGGATGAGGCCGTGGGCGATGAGCCGGTGAACAGGTTGATCGCGAGGCCCGCACCGAAGCCGACCGACTATCTGCAACCCGCGCCAGGTCATCGTCCGCCGCCCGCGCCGCAACGTTCCGCCTTTGCGCCCGCCCGCCCTGCGCCGACGCTGGCGCAACAGGCGCGGGCATCTGCGCCCGTCATCGAGGGCGACGACATCGGCACAGCGATGGAGATCGCCGCGCGCGCGAACACGCTGCCCGAACTCAAAGCCGCGCTCGAAGCCTATGACGGCTGCGCGCTGAAAAAGCTCGCGACCAATACCGTGTTCGCAGACGGCACACCCGGCGCGCGTATTCTGTGCATCGGCGAAGCGCCTGGGCGCGATGAGGACAAAGCCGGGCTTCCGTTCGTCGGCCGCGCCGGAAAGCTGCTCGACAAGATGCTCGCGCCCATCGGGCTCGACCGCACCAAGAACGTCTACATCATCAACGTTCTGCCCTGGCGGCCGCCGGATAACCGCAATCCCGATCCGGTCGAAGTCGCCAAGTGCATTCCCTTCCTGCGGCGGCACATCGATCTGGCCAATCCGGATCTGATCGTGCTGCTTGGCGCGGTGGCGGTGCGCAATGTGATGGGCAAGAGCGACGGCATCATGGCCACGCGCGGCAAATGGCTCGAATATCACGTGAACGGACGCATGGTGCCCGTGATGCCGACATTGCATCCGGCGTATCTGTTGCGCCAGCCCGCGCACAAGCGATTGGCGTGGCACGATCTGTTGCAGATCCAGGATAAGTATCTCGCGCTCCCGCCCCGCGAAGGTGTTGCTTGAAATTTTGGGTAGCCGTCCTCGCGCTGGTGGTATCTGGCACGGCGAACGCGCAGCCGGTTCCCGCGACCGCACCGGTTCAGGACTGGTCGAACATCGAGACGGTTGTCGTCACGGCCCATCCCGGTCCTGCACTCTGGCACATCTCGCGCAGCGGATCGGATGTCTGGATCCTCGGGACGGTGTCGCCGATGCCCAAATCGCTGGAATGGAATCAAAAGCCACTCACCGGCATCATCACCGGCGCGCGCATGGTCTATCTGCCGCCGCGGCTGACGGCCGGCTTCTTCGAAACCTCATGGTTCCTTCTTACCGGCATGCACAAGATCAAGCAGCCGGATGGGCAAACGCTTCGCGCCTCGCTGCCGCCGGATTTGCGGGCGCGCTACGAGAACTGGATGGCCAAGCTCGGCAAGAAAGCGGACGAAGACGACAAATACCTCGCCGCCATTGCCGCGCTCGATCTGGAGAACTCGTTCCGGTCTTCCTCCGCGCTCGACGGCAAGGATGCCGGTTCCACCATCGAACGCATCGCCGATCACGTGGATGCGGACGCAAAGTCGCTCGCGGTCTATGAAGCGCTGCCGATCGCCGATGAGATCGAGACCATGTCGCCGCAAACGCAGCAGCAATGCATGAAAGACGCACTGGACGACATCGATGTGCAGTCCGTGAACGCACAGCTTGCCGCACAGGCCTGGGCGACGGGCGATCTTGCGGGCGTCAAGGCGCACTACTCGGAAGCGAAGCTGAACGGCTGCTTCGAGCAGACCAGGACCTTCGCCGCCGCGCGCGATCAGATCGTTGGCCTAGCGATGAATGCGGTGAACGAATCCTTGAGCAAACCCGGCAAGAACTTAATTGTCATGGATATGGGCTATTTGCTGCGGAACAATGGCCTGCTGGACCGACTCGCGGCCCAAGGGATCACAGTTGAAGGTCCCGCCAACTGAAAGAAACTTGAGCGGCGCATCCTCTCCGCGTAGATTCCGCGGATCATCGATTTGCGTCATTCGTGCCGAAGGGACAGAACCGCTTGAAACGCGCGCTCCTGCTGACCGCCGCTCTTTTCGCGCTCGGATGTTCCGCCGCGCTCGCGCAATCCGTGCCAGTCGCAGTGCTGTCGCCCGACGATGTGCAGCGTTATCGCCAGATCTTCGCCGACGAGCGCAGCGGGAACTTTTCGGAAGCGCAATCCCTGGTCGCGCAGCTGAACGACAAGTCGCTGGTCGGATACGCCCAGGCAGAGCATTACCTTTCGCCCCATTCCGAGCGCACATCCGTTTCAGACATCGTGGAATGGATGAATGAGTACAACGACCTCGGCGTCGCCGAGCGCGTTTACGATCTCGGCATCAAGCGCGCTAGCGTTCCGATCAAACGCCATCACCGCATTATCGGAACCCGATTGACAGCCACGATCCCTTCGCCCGCCGCGCCGCCGCGTCGCGTGGGTGGCGGAACATCGGAAGAGGCCGCGCCAGGCGATCCGCCGCTTTCGTCCGATGTCGCGCGCAGCGCTTTCCAGCAGATGCTCGTCTCTGTGAAAGCCGATCAGCCGGCGCAAGCGGAAGCGCAGATGAATGCCGCCATCGCGCAAGGCATTCCCGGCGCCGATGCCGCGCGCCTGTCGCAGAAAGTCGCCGCGTCCTATCTGGCGGAGAACCAGGACTTCGATGCCTTCCGCATCACCGGCAATGTGAGCGTGCTCGATCGGCAATCCGCGCCGATGCTCGACTGGTATGCGGGCCTCGCCTGCTACCGCATGGGCAAATACGATCTCGCCGCGCAGCATTTCGAGGCTCTGGCGCAAGTCGGCTCCACGAAGATGGGTGTGCGCTCCGCTGCGGCGTTCTGGGCGGCGCGCTCTTATATGCGCTCGGGCAATTCACGCCGCGTGATCACGCTGCTGGTGGCTGCGGCACGCTTGCAGCCGACGTTCTATGGGCTTTTGTCTGAGCGCATCCTCGGCTGGGACGCGCAGACGGGATACACAGAAGCCTCGCTCAATCCGCCCGATTTCGCCACCATTTCGCAGATTCCCGCCGCGCATCGCGCCATCGCGCTCTACCAGATCGGTGAGACACAATATCTGCACGGCGAGATGATGCGGGCAATCGCTTCGATCGACACTTCGCAAAGCGAAGGCTTCGCAGCGCTGTCCCATCAGATGAACCTGCCGGACCTGGAACTGCGGGCGAGCGAGCTTGCGGCATCGCAGGGCAAGCGTCTGACCGGCCTCTTCCCCGTGCCATCCTATCAACCCGCCGGCGGTTATCGTATCGATCCTTCTCTGGTGCTGGCTTTCGTGCGGCAGGAAAGCCGCTTCCAGTCCAAAGCGGTCTCGAGCGTCGGCGCCACGGGCCTGATGCAGATCATGCCCGGCACCGCCGCTTATATCGACAGCAGCGTGGATCGTTCCGATCTCAAGGACCCAACGACAAGCCTCGATCTCGGCCAGCGCTACATCACCGAGTTGCTGGACAAGATGAACAACAATCTCTTCCAGGCGACCGCCGCTTATGATGCCGGCCCCGGTAGCGTGTGGCGCTGGATGGATCGGCCGAACGCCAAGGACGATCCACTGCTCTTCCTTGAAACCATGCCGTCGCCGGAAGCCCGCGATTATGTGCGCCGCGTGATGACCTATTACTGGATGTACAACCGTCGCCAGAACGAAGAATCCCCGGCGCTGGATCAGGCCGCCGCGGGCGACTGGCCGAAGTATAGGCGTCCCGCACGCATGGCCGTGCCGCAACCGCCCGCACAGCAACCGGCGCAGCCGACGCCGCCACCCACCACGACCGTCGTGAGCGATGCCTCCTATTGATGAGGGCGTAAAGTTCGTTCCGGTCCGCATCGCGGTGATGACGGTCTCCGACACGCGCACGCGCGAGAACGACACGTCCGGCGACACGCTGGCGAAGCGCATTACCGATGCGGGACACGAACTGGCCGACCGCGTGATCGTGAAGGACGACATCCCCACCATCCGCGCGCAGCTTCGGCAATGGATCGACGACAAAAATGTCGACGCCGTCATCACGACCGGCGGCACCGGACTCACCGGCCGCGATGTCACCGTGGAGGCGATGAAGCCATTGTTTGAGAAAGAGATCGATGGCTTCTCTGCGGTCTTCCATCGCATCTCTTATGAGAAGATCGGAACGTCCACCTTGCAGTCGCGCGCTTGCGCGGGCGTAACCAAGGGCACTTATCTCTTCGCCCTGCCAGGCTCGACCGGCGCGGTGAAGGATGGCTGGGACGGCATCCTGAAATTCCAGCTCGATATCCGCCACAAGCCCTGCAATTTCGTGGAAATCATGCCCCGGCTGGAAGAACACCGGAAATAATCCGAATATTTCTCTACCGCCTGTCGAAACCGGGGCGTGCCGTTCGTCATCGGCATAGCCAATGATGGCTGACGAAGGAGATACCCGTGAAATACATGCTTCTGATCTACGCCGATCCCGTGGGCTTTGCCGCGCTGAAACCTGCCGAAGCGCAGGCCGCAATGGCTGCTTATGAGGCCTTCACCACGGCGCTGGAGAACGAGAAAGTGCTCATCCACTCTGAGCGGCTGCGGCCGACCAGCGAGGCCACGACGATCCATGTCGAGAACGGCAAGAACAAGGTGTTGAACGGCCCCTATGTCGAGACCAAGGAGCAGCTCGGCGGTTACTTCGTCATCGAAGCGCCGGATCTCGATGCGGCGCTGAAATGGGCCGCACGCTGTCCCGGCTCGCATCACGGCACCATCGAAGTGCGTCCCGTCTGGAAAATGTAGCGGCGTGCGCGAACGCGATGCGCTCGTCGGCAAAACCGCGGAAGCGGTTGCGCGAAGCAGTTACGGCAAGCTCATCGCGTTCCTCGCCGCGCGCTCGCGCGACGTGGCGGGGGCGGAGGACGCGCTCTCCGAAGCCTTCGCTTCGGCGCTTGCGCGTTGGCCGAAAGACGGCATCCCCGACAATCCGGAAGCGTGGCTGCTGGCTGCCGCGCGGCGAAAATCCATCGACGCACATCGCAGGCGCAAGCGAAGCGAAGGCGCGTCCGATCATCTGAAGATCATGGCCGACGAACTCGCCACCGCAAACGACAATACTGTGCCGGACAAGCGTCTGCTGCTGATGTTCGCCTGTGCGCATCCGGCCGTCGACGAAGCGATCCGCGCGCCGCTGATCCTTCAGACCGTGCTCGGATTCGATGCCGCCACCATCGCATCCGCGTTTCTCATCGCGCCGGCCTCCATGGGCCAGCGGCTCGTGCGCGCCAAGGCGAAGATCCGCGGCGCCGCCATTCCCTTCCGCCTGCCCGAACCGGACGAATTGCGCGAGCGCCTCGATGCCGTGCTGGATGCGATCTACGCGGCCTACACGGAAGGCTGGTCCGACCCCGCCGCCACCGATATGCACCGCCGCGAGCTTGCCGGCGAAGCGATCTGGCTGGGCCGTCTCGTGTGCGCGTCGCTGCCCGGCGAGCCGGAAGCGCTCGGCCTTCTCGCGCTGATGCTCCATTGCGAGGCGCGCCACGACGCCAGGCGTGACCGCGACGGTGAATTTGTCCCGCTTGCCGAGCAGAACAACGATCTGTGGAATTCCGCGATGATCGACGAAGCGGAAATGCATCTGCGCCGTGCCGCGGAAATGAGAGCCATCGGCCGCTTCCAGCTCGAAGCGGCCGTCCAGTCCGCGCATGCCGTTCGCCGCACATCGGGGCGCGCGGACTGGCGTGCGATCCTCACACTCTATGACGCGCTATGGGATCTCACCCGATCGCCGGTCGTCGCCATCAACCGCGCTGTCGCTATCGCGGAAATCGAAGGTGCGCAGGAAGGCCTGGCCGTCCTGGAAGCGCAAGCGCGGGACAAACGCCTTTTGCAGTATCAGCCTTACTGGGCGGCGCGGGCCGAGCTTCTGTCGCGCATCGGGCGTATCGCAGAAGCCACCGAGGCCTACGTTCAGGCCATTGGCCTCGAAACCGATCCTGCCGTCCGCCGCTTCCTGCAAAGAAAGCGAGCCGCGCTCGGCAGCGACCGCGGCGTCTGCTAGTATGAACGCGGTGCACGAAGGGAGAACTGCATGGCCGTTTCACTCGTCGTCGGGACCCCGAAGGGCGCTGCAATCCTCACCAGCAAGGACCGCAAAAGCTGGAGCGAGAATTTCGTTCTGCAGGGCTGGCCCGTCACTGCGTCTGCGCGCGATGACAAAGGACGCATCTATGCGGCGGTGAACAGCCCAAACTACGGCGTCGCGCTCTTCGTCAGCGACGACCTGCAGAACTGGAAGCAATTGGAATCCGCGCCGCGCTACAAGCCGGAAGATCGCGGCAATCCGGAACATCACCGCATCGTCTCGCAGATGGATTTCGAAGGCGTATTGAAAGGCGGCGGCCGTTTCGTCGATCAGATATGGACAATGCATTGGGCGCATGGCGCGCTGTATGCCGGCGTCTCCGAAGCGGGCCTTTTCATCAGCCGCGACTACGGCGCGAGCTGGCAGCCGGTGGATGGCTTCAACAACCATCCCACGCGCGACAGCTGGGTGCCAGGCTTCGGAGGGCTTGGCGCGCACACGATCCTGTCGGACGCGAAGAACCCGAACCGTATGTGGGTCGGGGTCTCCGCCGCAGGCTTCTTCCGCACCGATGACGGCGGGAAGACTTGGGCGCCCAAGAACAAAGGTGTCGATCCCGCCGTCGAAGCGGCGCCAGCGACCACCGGCCAATGCGTGCATCACGTTGCGCACGATCCGGCGAACGCCAATCTCATGTTCCGTCAGGAACATCGTGGCGTGCATCGCAGCGACGACGGCGGCGATACCTGGCGCGTGATGGAAGATGGTTTGCCCGTCGCGGAGTTAAGCGACGGTCATCGCTGCTCGTTCGGTTTCGCGATGGTCGTGGACCGCAAGACCGGCAAGCCTTTCGTCGTGCCGTTGAACGGCGACAATTTCCGTTTCCCGCGCGATGGTCAGCTTGCCGTCTATCGCAGCGATGACGGCAAGAGCTGGGCGGCGCATACCAGCGGTCTTCCCGGCAAATGCTACACGGCGATCCTGCGCGGCTCGATGGCGGCGGATCAGCTCGACCCGGGCGGCATCTATTTCGGCACCGCATCGGGCGCCATCTATGGCAGTGCCGATCTGGGCGAAAGCTGGCGCGAGATCGCAACCGGCCTGCCGCGCATCCTGAGCGTGGAGGCGTATGCGGCGTGAGTGTCCGTGTGCAGATGCCCCCGATCCTGCGTCCGGTAGCCGGCGGCGAGCGTTGGATGGATGCCGAAGGCGCCACCATCGCCGCCGTCCTCGCCGATCTGGCGAAGAAGCACCCTGCTCTTGGCCTTCACCTTTTCGACGAACATGGCGCCGTACGTCGCAACATCGTCTGCCTGCACGACGGCCAGGCGATTCGGAGCAAGGAGGCCGCTGCGCGCGCGGTCCGTTCCGGCGACGATATCGTGCTCACCAACGCATTGGCGGGCGGATGATCGAGGCGATCCCTATTGAGCAGAGCTTCGAGATCGCCGCCACGCGCGCCGGCGACATCACAGCGCTCGTCTATGAAAAGCTGTTCGCGAAATATCCGGAGGTTCTGCCGCTCTTCGTGCGCGACACCACCGGCGCCGTGCGCGGGGAAATGCTTACCCGCACCATCGAAGCGATCTTCGATTACATCGGGCCGAACGCTTTTGCGGAGAATTTCCTGCGCTGCGAAGTCGTCACCCATGACGGCTACGGCGTGCCGCCGGACATCTTCTCGAAATTCTTCGATGTTCTCGCCGAAACGCTGCGCGATATCCTGGGCGCGGACTGGTCGCCCCCGATGGCACAGGCATGGAAGGCGCTTCTCGCCGATCTGGCGCGGTTCACCGCTGCGCCGGAACACATCCTCTAAGCACGGGCTCTGACGTCAGGCCGGGACGTTGTCGTCCTGACCCTGATACATCGAGATATCGCCGTCCTCGTCCTGATCCTGGTTGGCCTGTTCCACGCCCGGCGCCGAATATTCGGTCTCGCCATCGGGATTGATGACAAAATCCTGGTCGGACACATGGTTCGGAATCACGCCGCCGTCGTGATCGTTCACGAACAACGGACCGTTTTGGATGGGATCGGCAACAGCAGGAACGGAATACAACACACACGCGAGCGCCAAGGCGCCCAACCCAGCCCTAAGCATGAACACTCCTTCGACACACAAACATCCGCCCGGAGTGATTCATAACACAGTTTTGCGATGCGAATGATTAAAGTTTCGCCGAAATTCGATTTGCTGAAATTTTGTGCGCACGAGTTGTGCGTCCTTCGCCGCGCAATCAACGCGCGGTTCCGCTCGCGGAACCCGCTACTTCTTCGCCCTGGCGGTGTTGAACGCCGCGGCCGCGCGAACGAGCGCTTTCAGCGCCTTCTCGTTGATCTTGTCGCCCTCGCGGAAATCGATCGCGCGGCGTGTGCCGCCTTCCAGGCTGGCGTTGAAGAGCCGCGCGGGATCGTCCA
Organism: Rhizomicrobium sp.; assembly: GCA_036569005.1. Lineage (GTDB taxonomy): Bacteria > Pseudomonadota > Alphaproteobacteria > Micropepsales > Micropepsaceae > Rhizomicrobium. Next base: position 90,487 of record DATCRK010000046.1, read on the forward strand.
GCGACGCGCCATAGGCGAAAGTGAGCTTCACAGCGCTCTTGTACGTCTCGCCCGTGCAGATGATGCCGTCATGTTCGAAAACCGGAACGCCCAGCGGATTGGACGCTTTCCGCCATTTGATCTCCTCGGTGATGCCCGGCGCGGCCTCCCGGATGATCCTCCGTAACTTGCCGAGCATTTCGCCGCGCCAGCCACCCACGGACTCGATCTTCGCATCGACCGCGGCAGAACCACTGGCCTTCGCCTTCGTCGCTGGGCCTTTTGCTTTCTTGGCGGCCTTCTTCATGAGCGGTCCTTCAGCCGTTGCCGAATGTCCTTGTAAGCGGCTGCGATCAGATCGTTCAGCGCCTTGTCGTTCCCAGCTTCACCCGGACGAAGCTTCACATGCCGCATGTGCTTGCCGGCCCCTTCCAGCAGACCAACCGGGTCTTTCAGGTCCGCACCATGAAAGAAGCCCACGCTTGCGTGTGCCTTAAATGCGTTCACATATCCGAACGGCGCATCGCCCACGCAAGCAACCGGACATCCGTCGTGAAACACCTCGCGCACATCGCCGCCGCAATTGCGCATGCGCGCGAACCAATCGCGCACCATCAACCGGTGCGGAACGGTGGCCGCGAACCACGCTTCGATCCGTGGATCGCGCTTCACCGTGCCGTCAAGCGTGAACAGATCGTCCATACGGTCAGAATGCCAGTTCAGCGTTCGTCACGCCATGCTATCCGCGCGCTGTGCGCCTTTCCGCACGTAGGGCAGCACGAACATGTATAGGCCACTGAACAACAGCAGGAACAGGAATGGCAGCGGCGAATAGGTCACCCACATCGGGGGCTCCTGAAACGCGCGTACCACGAAATTCGCGATCACCGTCAGCGTGAAGACGATCGACATCCATCGGTGAAATTGACGAACCCAGGCGCTCATTCTTCCCTCCCGATTATTCCGGCTTCGCCAGAACCTGCTCCAGCTTGCCGAAGAAGTTTTCCCAGCCATATTTCGCGCCGGCGTAGTTCTGCGGCTGATCCGACCGGAAGCCGGATTGCTCCATGCGCAGATGCGTACCGCTGCCCGTCGGCGTGAGTGTCCACTTGACGACGCTCGTCACGCGGAAATTGCCTTCGCCGGAATCCCATTTGTAGGTCAGCGTTCTGTTCGGCTCGATGGCCAGCACCTCGCTGTCGATGACGCCGTTCCAGTCGCCGTAAGGCGTCGTGCGCAGGTTGAACTTGTGACCGACCTTCGCCTCGAAATCGTTCTGCATCAGCCATTCGGCGATGAGATGTGGCTGCGTGAGCGCGCGCCAGATTTTCTCCGGCGGATGTGGGAAATCGCGTTCGACGACGACGGTGTGGGTCTTGGTATCGGTCATTGGTCCATCCTGTTGAGCAGATCTTCGAGGCGATCCATCCGGCTTTCCCAGAACGCCGCCATCTGGCTCGCCCAGTCCATGAGCGGCGCGAGCGCCTGCGGCTGCGCGCTATAGTGGGTCTCGCGGCCTTCGCGCCGGTCCTTCACCAGGCCTGCCAACTTGAGTGCGCTGAGATGCTTGGACACCGCCGGCTGCGAGACTCCGGTGGGTTCAGTGATCTTCCAGACGGTGAGCTCGCCCTCGCGGCACAGACGCTCAAAAATCGCTCGCCGCGTCGGATCTCCCAGCGTTTTGAACATCAGATCGGAAGCCGCTGCCGTCATGCCGGACTCATAACTTTGCAGTTATGTGTTCGTCAAGCCGGACCTGATTCGCATCCCTCGCCCGCTCCCATCGGCACCACCCCCCAAATCAAGCGTTCCCCTTCCGCGCACAACCCAATATCTGGCACTTGTTTTGTTCTCATTATGTTCTAATTAACACCCATGACCACCGTTCTCGACATCACTGCCGATCCCAAGCGCCTCCGCGGCCGCGGCGCCGTCTCCAACGCCGCCGGGCGCTATGAGAAGGAAAGCCGCGTTCTCATCGACGACGGCTGGAACAGCGAGGAAGAGGAAGACACCTCGCTCAAGACCGAAATCCTGCGTGACAGCTCGCGCACCATCATCACGCGCAACAACTCGCCGGACATTTCCTTCAGCCAGTCGATCAATCCCTACAAGGGCTGCGAGCACGGCTGCATCTATTGCTTCGCGCGGCCGACACACGCCTATCTCGGCTTCTCGCCCGGTGCGGATTTCGAAAGCAAGATCTTCACCAAGCCGAACGCGGCGGAGCTTCTGCGCAAAGAATTATCGTCGCCGAAATATGTGCCGCAGTTTCTGGCCATCGGCACCAACACCGATCCCTATCAGCCGATCGAGAAGAAGCTGCGCATCATGCGCTCCATTCTCGAGGTTCTGTGGGAGTTCAAGCATCCCGTCGGCATCGTCACCAAGAACGCCGGAATCCTGCGCGATATCGACATTCTCGCGCCGATGGCCGAAGCGGGCCTCGCGAAAGTTGCCCTGTCGGTCACGACCTTGGACCGCAAGCTCGCCCGCGTGATGGAGCCGCGCGCCTCAACACCGCCCAGGCGTATCGAAGCGATCAAGGCGCTCGCCTCCGTCGGTATTCCAACCGCCGTGATGTTCGCGCCTGTGATCCCGGCGCTGAACGACGAAGAACTGGAAACGGTTCTGGAAACCGCGAAAGACGCCGGCGCACGCTCGGCGGGCTATGTGCTGCTGCGCCTGCCGCTGGAGATCAAGGACCTTTTCCGCGAATGGCTGGAAGCGAACGAGCCCGGCCGCGCCAAGCATGTCATGTCGCTGATCCGCTCCATGCGCGGCGGCAAGGATTACGACGCACAGTGGAATACCCGCATGCGCGGCACCGGCCCCTATGCCGACATGATCTCGCGACGCTTCCACTTGGCCGTCCGCCGCTTCGGTCTGAACGCCGAACATCGTCCGCTGGATACGAAGCAGTTCAAGCGCCCGGTCCAGCCGGGGCAGCAGTTGGAGCTGCTGTGACGGTCAATGCGTGCTGCTAGCGGCTTTCGGTTGGGGCTTGATGTAGTCGTTATAATGGGTGCCGACGATCAAATAGATCGCCGCCGCGCCGAGGGCCAAGCCACCCACAATCGCCAGCTTGTCCACCTTCACTTTGCTTTGTGCCGTCTGTATGCCCGCGGCCTGCCCCGGCGCGAGCGGAGGAGATGACGGCCCGGCCCATGCCGGAACAGCCCCGGCTATCGCGAGCGAAAAAAGCCCATTCCGCAACCAGCGCATCGAAAATCTCCGTCCGGAGCACCATAGCCCGGGTTTCCAATAAATCGCCTAGAAATTTCACAGGCTGCATCTAAATCCTTCTTCCGCTGCATCCTGAAGATAGGCGGCTTGGGCCGCAGAAGGAGCGCGCAATGTTCATCACCCATGGCAACGGTCTTCTGATCTCGCTGGTTTTCTGGGGCGCGATCGTCCTGATCGTCTTCATCAGCAATTTCTTCGGCTATCGCGAGCGCACCAGCCGCCACCGCGCCATCGAGACGTTGGCGGAGAAAGGCCAGCCGATCCCGCCGGAACTTCTGGGCCGCAACGGCGGCCGCGATTTCTACGACAGCGGTTATCGCGGCTGGCACCGCTATTCGCTTTCCGGCGGCATTTACATGATGTGCGTTGGCGTGGCGCTGTTCGTGTTCCTGTGGGCCATGACCACGGGCGACTTCAGCACCTTCTTCGGCGGCAACGGCGATCACTATGGCAACGGCCCCGGCTGGCTGCCCGTCGTGGGCATCTTCCCGTTCATGATCGGCCTCAGCCGCGTGCTGGCCTATTTCTTCGACCGGCCGCGCAACCCGCCAACATAAGGCGCTATGCTGAAACGGGATGGACGAAACCAAACTGATCGCGCGGGCCGCCGCTGGAGACAGCGCGGCCTTCGCTCTGCTCGTGCGGCAGCATCAGTCGGGCTTGCGCGGCTTCCTGCGGCGCCTCACGAGGAACGATCCTTCGCTGGCGGACGACATCGCGCAGGAGACGTTCCTCGAATGCTGGCGCAAGCTTTCGCATTATCGCGGCGAAGGCTCTTTCACGGGCTGGCTGAACCGCATCGCGTGGTCGCGTTTCCTCATGGATGCGCGCAAGCGCAAGCCGGAGTTGCTGGAGGATCTGCCGGAGCAGAGTTTCGAAACCGCACCCGATGCCAAACTCGACCTGGAGAGCGCCATGGCCAAACTCTCCGCCGGTGAGCGCGCGGCGCTGACACTTTGCTACGCGCTGGGCCATTCCAACGAGGAAGCCGCCGCGATCCTCGCCATGCCACTGGGCACCGTGAAGTCGCATGTCCTTCGCGGCCGCGATAAGCTGCGGGTCTTGCTGGAGCCCGGAACATGACCCGCGATGTTGACGCCCTGCTCTCCCAGCCGCTGCCGCCGGTCGCCGACAACGGATTTTCCGGCGCTGTTGCGCTTCGTGCACTACATGAAGCGGAGCGAACTAAGCTCTTGGACCAATTGATTCTTCTTCTGACGGGCGCCGTTGTCCTTGCCGCTCTTCCGCTTGCCCATCTCGGTACCGCGATTGAAACAGTCACAGTGAGTTTGGGAAACTCTCTCCCGGTCGGGGTCGCGTTTGCCGCGCTGGTCCTGACCACCGCCTTCGTACGGGGCGTTGTCGATCGGGTGGAGTGAGGCCAGGCACATGGCCAAAGACGAAAAGAAGGTCTCGCAGGCCCAGCGCCCGCGTGGACGGATCGGGCGCGTATTCGGCTGGCTGATGGCCCGGCTGAACAAGCCTGCCTATCACTGGACCGTGGAGCAGCTCCGCAATGTCAAACCGAAATCCTATCTGGAGATCGGCTTCGGCACCGGCCATCTCGAAAAACTCGTCGCAAAGAAATTGAAGCCCGCGAAACTCGCCGGTGTCGATCCTTCGCCGCTGATGGTCGAGACCGCTCAGAAAAAGCTGCGCCGCTTCCGCAAGAAGATGAAGGTCGAACTTCTCGAAGGCGACGACACGCGGCTGCCAAAGGATGGTCCTTACGATGCTATCGCCGCGCTCCATTCCTTCCAGTTCTGGACCCATCCCGGCACCACGCTTGCGGAGATCCGCTCGCTGCTCGCCCCCGGCGGCAAGTTCGTGATGGTGCTGCGCCTGCACGGCAAGCGCTCGAAGGCACCCAATCCGCTCAGCCGCAACGGCGACGAGGTCTCACAAGCCTGCAAGGCGCTGCAGGATGCCGGCTTCGTTATCCAGGGCATGCGTGGAATCTCGAAGACCTCGCACGGGATTGTGGCTGGCGTCGGCTGATTCTCTGCTGTGGGTTTCCCATCGGAACGGCTGTTCGCGCACGCGGGCCGCGCTATAAGCGACCAATGCCGCATTACATCTACGAGTCGCGTCTGCTGAAGACCATGGCCGGGCCGATCTGCGGCGTGGACGAAGCTGGCCGCGGCCCGCTCGCGGGACCGGTGGTTGCCGCGGCGGTCATCCTCGACCGCAAGAAGATGCCCAAGGGCCTCAACGACTCCAAACAACTCGACGAGGAGACGCGCGAAGAACTGTTCCCGCAGATCATGGAATGGTCCATCGCGGTGGGAGTCGGCATCGGAACGGTCGACGAGATCGATCTCATCAACATCCGCCAGGCGACGCATCTGGCGATGGCGCGCGCCGTGCGCGAGTTGAAAGTCGCCGCCACGTTCGCGCTGGTGGACGGCAATGACGCGCCGGCCTTGCCCTGCCCGTGCGATACGTTGGTGGATGGCGACGCGCGCTCGGTATCCATCGCCGCGGCCTCGATTATCGCCAAGGTCACGCGCGACCGGATGATGAAGGCGCTGCACGACGAGCACCCGCATTACGACTGGTTCAACAACAAGGGTTACGGCACGCCGGAGCATTACAAGGGCCTGAAAGCCCATGGCCCGTGCTCTCATCACCGCCGGAGCTTCGCGCCTATCCACAATATGTTGTATCCACAGGAGCCTGTGACTCAAGACGTAACGCTTTGATTCACCAAGACTCTTGACGCGCGAATCACCTCGAATCACTTTGCCTGCCTGTGGACTGATTCGGGCGGGCGATGAGCACCTACACACTGGACCTGAACGACGCGCTCGACCGCGTCATCGAAGGCGATTGCATCAAGAGCATGAACGCGCTGCCCGAAGGCTGCGCCGACCTCATCTTCGCGGACCCGCCCTACAACCTTCAGCTCCAGGGCGATCTGCACCGCCCGGACAATTCCAAGGTCGACGCCGTCGATGACGGCTGGGACCAGTTCGGCAGCTTCGCCGACTACGACAAGTTCACCCGCGACTGGCTCACCGCCGCCCGCCGCGTTCTGAAACCGAACGGCGCGCTCTGGGTCATCGGCTCCTATCACAACATCTTCCGCGTCGGCGCCACGCTGCAGGATCTCGGCTTCTGGATCATGAACGACGTGATCTGGCGCAAGACCAATCCGATGCCGAACTTCCGCGGCAAGCGCTTCACCAACGCACATGAGACGATGATCTGGGCGACGCGTGACCAGAAGCAGAAGAGCTATACCTTCAACTATGAAGCGATGAAGGCGCTGAACGACGATCTACAGATGCGCTCCGACTGGACGCTGCCGATCTGCTCGGGCGGTGAGCGCCTCAAGGACGAGAAAGGCGAGAAAGCGCATTCCACGCAGAAGCCGGAAAGCCTGCTCCATCGCGTGATCCTGTCGTCGTCCAAGCCGGGCGACGTGATCCTCGATCCCTTCTTCGGTTCGGGAACGACCGGCGCGGTTGCGCGCCGCCTCGGCCGCCACTTCATCGGGCTGGAGCGCGAGGCGAAATACGCCAGCGTCGCGCGTCGCCGCATCGCGAGCATTGAGCCGGCCGACAAAGAAGCCATCGAAGTCACAAAATCGAAGCGGAGCGAACCGCGCATTCCTTTTGGGTGGGTTGTTGAACGAGGGTTATTGCCGCCGGGTACCATCTTGCGCGGACCGCAAAAGCGCCATCAGGCGAAGGTCCGCGCGGATGGAACGCTGGTCTGCGCCGACGCCACCGGCTCCATCCACCGCATCGGCGCGCATGTGCAAGGCATCGAAGCCTGCAACGGCTGGACGTTCTGGCAATACGAAGACAAGGGCAAGCTCATCCCCATCGATGTGCTGCGCCAACGGTTAAGAGCGGATCTGGTGTGAAGACGCATCGCGGCTCCTGCCTGTGCGGGTCCATACGCTTCTCGTTCACCGGCGCGCTTGACGACGCGTATTTTTGTCATTGCCATCAATGCCGGAAGAATTACGGCATGCACGGCGCATTCGTGGGCGTGGCGCGCGATGCGCTTGTCGTCAACAAGTCGAAGTTTCTCAAGTCCTACAAATCGTCGCCACACACGGTGCGGCAGTTCTGCGGCAAATGTGGCTCACCGATTTCCTGGGATCGCAAAGGCTACGAAAACATCTATGTGTGCCTCGGCCTGCTCGACGGGAAGATAAGCGTGCCGAAGGTCACGAATATCCATACAGAGGATAAAGGCGCGTATTACCGGCTGCGCTGAGTCAAAGCCCGTGCATGACGATCTTGCGCATGACGGTTGGCAGCGCGACGTCTTTCAGGTTTTGCTCTTCCACCCAAAACACGCCGCTCTCTTTTCCTCCCCCGTTTACGGGGGAGGAGGCGTGCGCAGCACGCCGGAGGGGGCCTTTGCGCGACTTACCCCCTTCGCCGTCTTCGACGGCACTTCCCCTGTGAACGGGCGAAGAAAAGGACGGGCACGACTCCATATCCGCCACGTAAACCTCGATCTCCAGCTCGAAATGCGTGAAGCCGTGGCGCACCACGCCGATGCGCTTTTTCCACTCGGCCTTGAACGGCGCCTGCTTCAGCGCTTCGGCTTTCGACGGAAAATCCTCCGTCCACGGACCAAGTGGCGGTTGCAGCATCCCGCCGAGCAAACCCTTCTCCGGCCGCTTCACCAGCAGCACCGCGCCGCTCGCATCGCGCACCACGAAAGCCGCGCCACGCTTCAATGGCCGCACCGCTTTCGCGCCACGCGCGGGTAATTGCTCCTGAATGCCGAGCTTGCGCGCTTCGCAACCTTCTATCCACGGACAGTTCAAACAGGCGGGGCGCTTCGGCGTGCAGATCGCCGAGCCCAGATCCATCAGCGCCTGCGCGAAATCCCCCGCCCGCTTCTGCGGCACCAACGCTTGCAGTGCTGCCCGCATCGTTGGCTTAGACTTCGGCAAAGGCTCTTCGACGCCGGCATAGCGCGCGATCACGCGCTCGGCATTCGCATCCATCGCGGCATAGGGAAGGTCATAAGCGATCGCCGCAATCGCGCCCGCCGTATAATCGCCTATGCCAGGTAATTCGCGCAGACCCTCGTAAGTCGTCGGAAATTTACCCCCCATCTCCGCGACAGCTTTCGCCGCCTTGTGCAGATTGCGCGCCCGCGCGTAGTAGCCAAGCCCGGCCCAAGCGGCGAGCACATCGTCCTGCTCCGCCTTCGCCAGCGCCTTCACATTCGGCCATTTCTTCAGGAATTTTGCGAAGTAAGGGCCCACAGCCTGCACCGTGGTCTGCTGGAGCATGATCTCCGACAGCCACACTTTATAGGGCTCCTGCACCAGCCCCTTCGGCGCGCGCCACGGCAACACGCGGCGATGCCGGTCATACCAGGCGAGCAGCACTGCAGCCGGTGTCTCTTTGCTTTTCGCCCGCGTCGCCATTGCGCCCATTTCGCCTTATAATCCCACCATGCCGCAACGCCGCGACGAGAAACAACCGGAACTGCCCTTCGTGCGCCGCAACCGCAGCGAGCCGGTTTCGCGCGGCGCGAGCGAACTCAGCGCGGCGGCGCTCACGCGCATGGGTTTCCGTGATCCCACGCTGGTCCTGCGCTGGGAAGAGATCGCGGGACCCGCCGTCGCCCGCATCGCGCGGCCGCTCAAATTCTCCGAAGGCCAATCCGGCGGAACGCTCACGCTGCGCGCCGAACCCGGCGCCTCCTTGTTCCTGCAACATGAGACGCGGCAGCTTTGCGAACGCATCAATGCCTATCTCGGCCGCGCTGCCGTGACGAAGCTCCGATTCGTGCAGGCGCCGCTGCCGCCAAAACTTATCCACAGACCGCCGCCCAAGCGCGCGGCGCATGTTCCTGCGGGCGATCCGGCGCTTTCCTATAAAGGCCCGGAATCCCTGCGCGAAGCTCTGGTTAATCTGGCCCGCGCCCGGGCGCCGCGCACGCCTTCGCGCGGCAATTGAACGGCGCCGTTTCCTCTGTCACAAGCAGACATCGCGAACCTTAATTCCCGAGCGGAAAATGAACCGGAGACAGCTTCTCGTCGGCCTCGTCGTTCTGGCCGTCATCGCCATCGGCATCGTCGCCTATATGGTCTTTTCCACCCCGACAGACGACAGCACGACGCTCGCCTCCGGCGGCACCAAATACGATGTCACCATCGCCGCTGACGACCGCACGTTGGGCGATCCCAAGGCGCCGATCACCATGGTCGAGTATGCGGCGCCGACGTGCCCGCACTGCGCGCATTTCGACATGACCTTATTCCCCTTCATCCAGAAGAACTACATCGCCACCGGAAAGGTCTATTACGTCTTCCGCGTGTTCCCGCTCAGCCAGGTGGACATCGCCGCGGAGTCGATGGCGCGTTGCCTGCCGAAGGAGAACTATTTCCAGTTCATCGACCTGCTCTTCCGCAATCAGCCGAAATGGGATCCGGACGGCTATCAGATCGCCGATGTGCACGCCGCGCTTGTCGATATGGGCCGCATCGCCGGCATGAGCGCCGATCAGGTCGATAAATGCATCGGCGATCAGGCGGCCAACAAGCGCGCGTCGGATGTCGGCCAATATGCCAACACGACCTATGGCATCAACGGCACGCCGACCTTCCTGGTGAATGGCGAGATCGCGCCGCCCTTTGAATCCACGAACGACATCAAGACCTATCTCGATGCCGTTCTGGCGAAGAAGTAAGGCCGCAGGATGAGCCGCAAGCAGATCATCGCCGGCCTTGTCGTCCTGGCGCTGATCGTGCTGGGTATCGCGGCCTATGTCGTCATCACACCGGGCGGCAACACCGATCTGGCGTCCGGCGAGCCGGGCTATAAATTCACCATCACTGCTTACGACCGCACGCTCGGAAATCCGAAAGCCCCGGTGCAGGTCATAGAATATGCCGCGCCTACCTGCCCGGTCTGCGCGCATTTCAACGCGACGATGTTCCCGACGATGAAGCAGTACATCGACGCGGGAAAAATCTACTACGTCTTTCGCGTCATGCCGCTCAGCCAGGTCGACATCGCCGCCGAAGGCATGGCGCGCTGCTTACCTGCGGATAACTATTTTGAGTTCATTGACCTGCTCTTCCGGAATCAGGCCAAGTGGGACCCGGACGGCCACGACATCCCGGATGTTCACGCCGCTCTCGTCGACATGGGCCGCATCGCCGGGATGAGCGCGGGCCAGGTCGACAAATGCATCGGAGACGAGGCGACGCAGAAGAAAACAAGCGCCATCGCAGAAGAGGCGAACAAGACCTATGGCGTGGATTCCACGCCGACCTTCTTCGTCGATGGCCAGCGTGCGCCGTACTTTGCGACGGCGAACGATGTGAAGACGTATCTGGATCAGGTTCTGGCGCGTAAGAAATAGGCCAGCAGTTTTAGCGATAAGGGCGCGTTCGCGTTGAAGTTCAACAAGCTCAGGATTTCCGGTTTCAAGTCATTCGTGGAGCCCACGGAGCTTTTCATCGAGCCGGGGCTGACGGCGGTCGTCGGCCCGAACGGTTGCGGCAAGTCCAACCTCTTCGACGCGCTGCGCTGGGTGATGGGCGAGACGCGCCCGACGTCCGTGCGCGGCACCGAAATGGACGATGTAATCTTCGCCGGCTCCGCCGCGCGTCCCGCGCGCAACCAGGCGGAAGTCATCCTTCACGTCGACAATTCCGACCGCAAGGCCTCTCCGCAATACAACGACTACGACACGATCGAGATTTCGCGCCGCATCGAGCGCGAGGCCGGCAGCGTCTATCGCATCAATGGCCGCGATGTGCGCCAGCGCGACGTGCAAATCTTCTTTGCCGATGCCGCGTCCGGCGCAGGTTCCACGGCGTTCGTACGCCAGGGCCAGATCGGCCAGCTTATTTCGCAGAAGCCGCTGTCGCGCCGTGCCATTCTGGAAGAAGCCGCCGGCATTTCCGGCCTTCATCAGCGTCGCCACGAAGCCGAACTTCGCCTGCGCGCCGCCGAAACCAACCTCGGCCGCCTCGACGACGTGATCCGCGAAGTTGAAGCGGGTTTGCAGAATTTGAAACGCCAGGCGCGCCAGGCCTCGCGCTACCGCAATCTCTCCGGTCACATCCGAAAGGCCGAAGCGCTCGCACTACATCTGCGCTGGCTCGCCGCCGAAGCGCAGTTGAAGCTGGCGGAAGAGTCGCTGGCGAGCGCCAACGCGTCCGTCGCGACATCCGCCGATCAGGTTGCACAGGCCACGACCATTCAGGCCGATGCCGCCGCCGCCGTACCGCCGCTGCGCCAGCGCGAAGCCGAACGCGCCGCGGCGTTGCATCGCCTCACCGTCGAACGCGAAGCGCTCGATGCGGAAGAACAGCGTGCGCGCGAGGAAGCACAGCGCATGCGCCAGCGCATCGGCCAGACCGAGCAGGACGTGGCGCGCGAGCGCACGCTCGAAGCCGATGCGAATGCGGCGCTGGAGAAGCTCGCGGCTGAAGCCGGCGAACTCGAAGCCGCGCAAGCCGGCGCGCAGGATGAATTGCACGCCGCGCAGACACGCGCCGCCGAACTCAGCGAAGCGCTTGGCGAACGCGAACGCACGCTGGAGCGCCTGAACGCCGAACTGGCGCAATGGAATGCGCAGAAGAACGGCCTCGACCGTCAGCGCGAGGTCGCCTCGGCTCTTGTCGAAACGACCTCGTCGCAACTGACCGAAGCGCAGGCGCATCTCGACAACGCCATGGCCGATGCCGCCGGTGCACCGGACGTGCAGGCCGCCGAAGCCGCGACCGAAGCCGCGCGCAGCGCCGCCGAAGAACTCCGCGCCGCGTTCGAAGCCGCGCGCACTGCGCTCGAACAAGCCGAAGGAATCGAAGGCGAGACCCGCAAGCCGCTGCAGGATATCGAGCGCCGCGTGCAGGAGCTGTCCGCCGAAGCGCGCGCGTTGTCGAACCTGCTGCGTCCGCAAGGCGACGATCTCTTCCCGCCGCTGGTCGACGCGGTGAAGGTGCAGCCGGGTTACGAAGCCGCGTTCGCTGCCGCGCTGGGCGACGATCTGCAGGCGCCGCTGGACGAAGCCTCGCCGCATCACTGGCGCAATCTCGGCGCGCTGGAAAACGCGCCTGCTTTGCCGGACGGCGTGCAGCCGCTCAGCCAATTCGTCGAAGCGCCGGAAGCGCTCGCGCGCCGCCTGTCGATGGTCGGACTTGTCGATCATGCGAACGGCAAAGAAATTCAGACCAAGTTGAAGGTCGGCCAGCGTCTCGTCTCGTCGCGCGGCGACGTGTGGCGCTGGGATGGGTATTCCGCCTCCGCCGAAGCACAGTCGCAAGCGGCGATCCGTCTGGCGCAGCGCAATCGTCTCGCCGACCTCGAAACCGAAATCGCAGCGGTGAAGGAACAGCAGGCCGCGATCTTCGCGACCTATTCCGCCGCCCGCGATGCGACGCAGGCCACGCGCGAATCCATGCGCGACGCCGACCGCAAGCAGAGCGATGCCAGCCGCGCGCTGATCGCCGCGCAGGACGACGCCGCGAAGGCCGCGCGTGCCGCTGCCGAGCGCATGTCCAAGCTCGCGTCGCTGGAAGCGGAAATCCGCCGCCTCACGCAGACGCGCGACACAGCACTCGCCTCTGAAGAAGAAGCATCCGAAGCGCTGGCCGCGCTCGCGGACGGTGCTGCGCTTGCGCAGACCGTGGCGCAAGCGCGCGAAGATGCCGCCAATGCGCGCGGCCAGGATGCGGAAGCACGCGGCGCCGTCGAAGGCCTCACCCGCGCCGGCGCAATGCGCACGTTGCGCCTCGGCACCATTGCGGAAGAAAAGTCGCGCTGGGACGCGCGCCGCAATGCCGCCACGACACAGATCGAAGAACTCGATCGCCGTCTTGCCGGCATGAACGAAGAACTCGTCACGCTCGAAGCCGTGCCGCAGGCGCTGGAAGAAAAGCGCGTGTCGCTGCTTGACGTCATCGGCCAGGCCGAAGCCGCACGCAAGGAAGCCGCCGACCTGCACGCCGAAGCCGAGCAGGTTCTCGCCGCCGCTGACAAAGCGCTGAAAGCCGCCGAACACGCCGCATCGTCCGCCCGCGAAGAACGCGCGCGTGCGCAGGCGTTGTCGGAATCCGCCATCGAGCGCATCGCGGAACTGAAAAACCGTATCCAAGATGAATTGAGCATCGAGCCTGAAAGGCTTGCCGAAGAAGCGGAAGTCAAAGACGGCGAAGAGCTTCCGAACCTCGAATATGCCGACAAGCGCGTCGAGAAGCTGAAAGCCGAACGCGAATCCCTCGGCGGCGTGAATCTGCGCGCGGAAGAAGAAGCGCAGGAACAGGAAGCCCGTCTCACCGGCCTCACCACCGACCGCGACGATCTCGTCGGCGCCATCGATCGCCTGCGCCGCGGCATCTCCTCACTGAACAAGGAAGGCCGCGAGCGCCTCATCGAGTCCTATGCGAAGGTGAACGAGAACTTCCAGATGCTCTTCACCAAGCTCTTCCAGGGCGGTGAAGCCAAGCTCACGCTCACCGAGAGCGAAGATCCGCTGGAAGCCGGCCTCGAAATCTTTGCGCGCCCGCCGGGCAAGAAGCTGCAGAACCTCACGCTGCTATCGGGCGGCGAGCAGGCGCTGACGGCCATGGCGCTGATCTTCGCGGTGTTCATGGTGAACCCGGCGCCGGTCTGCGTGCTGGACGAAGTGGATGCACCGCTGGACGATTCCAACGTCGAGCGTTTCTGCAATCTGCTCGATGAAATGGTGCGCCTCACCGACACCCGCTTCCTGGTCATCACCCACCACGCGCAAACGATGAGCCGGATGCACCGCCTCTTCGGCGTGACGATGCAGGAACGCGGCGTCAGCCAGCTCGTCTCCGTGCAGCTTTCCGAAGCCGAGCAGATCGCGGCGGCGGAATAAAATTCTCTCAAGTCAAATTCGTCATGGCCGGGCTTGTCCCGGCCATCCATTTTCCAGAGACCTAGAAATTATCTGCACCGCTTCTGGAAAATGGATGGCCGCCACGAGGGCGGCCATGACGATTGAGTTTGGGGAACCAACCAGCGATTCTCCGCCACCCGACAACATTCTTGCGCGCATTTCGCCGCGCCGCGATTTTCGCCAATGGAACCAACCGCTTACGGCACTTTAACATTCTTGACAGCCCATAGGGTCGTCCCTATGTTCCGCGCGCCTTCGGGAAGCCGCGAAGGCCCAGCATTTGCGCGCAGTTTTCGCGATCGGGAAGCCCATGAGCGATACCGGACCCGATGACCTGAGGCGCCTGGGAGCGCGGCTCGACGACGCCCAACAGCGACTGGCGCCGCGTAAGACGCAAGCGCCGCCAACGCAGATGGGCATCGCCTTCCGTTTTTCGACGGAGCTGGTGGCCGCGCTGGTTGTTGGCGGCGCGTTCGGGTGGGGACTGGACTGGCTCTTCGGCTATTTCGGCATCCACACCAAACCGTGGCTTATGATTGCATTCGTCGTGCTTGGGATGGCGGCCGGTATCCGGGGTGTCATGCGCGCGGCAAACGAGATCAACGCGCAGATCGCGGCCCAAGGGCCCGCGCCTGCCGCAAAAGACGACGAGGAGAGTTAGCACCGTGGCGATGCATCCCATGGAGCAATTCGAGGTGAAGCCGGTGATGATGGAGCATCCGCTCTTTCACATCGCCGGTCACCCGATCTATTTCACGAACCAGTCTCTCCTCATGGTGATCGTGGTCGCCGCCGCCTCGTTGTTCCTTACCCTGGCGATGTCGGGCAAGCGCATGGTCCCGTCGCGCGTCCAATCCATGGCGGAAGTCTCCTACGAATTCGTCGCCAACATGATCCATTCCTCGGCGGGCGAAGACGGCCTCAAATTCTTCCCCTTCGTCTTCACGACGTTCATCTTCGTCCTGTTCTGCAATTTCTTCGGCATGGTCCCCTGGTCGTTCACGGTGACGAGCCAGATCGCCGTCACCTTCGCGATGGCATGCTTCATCATCCTGATGGTGATCGTCGTCGGCTTCATGAAACACGGCATCGGCTTCCTGCGGCTCTTCGTGCCCCACGCGCCGTGGTATCTGCTGATTCTGCTGGTGCCGATCGAGGTGATCTCGTTCTTCACCCGACCGATCAGCCTTTCGGTTCGTCTTTTCGCCAACATGCTCGCGGGCCATACGATGCTCGCGGTGTTCGGCGGGTTCGTCGTCATGTTGGGCGCTGCCGGCGGTGTTCTCTCCGTCCTGTCGATTGCACCCTTCCTCCTGATCGTCGCGATCATGCTGCTGGAACTGTTGGTGGCGTTCCTGCAGGCCTATGTGTTCGCGATCCTCACCTGCATCTATCTGAACGAAGCGCTTCACCTCCACGACAATCACTGAGTTTGACCAGAAGGACTTGAAAGACATGGAACTTGCAGCAGCGAAAATGATCGGTGCCGGCCTTGCCTGTATCGCTCTCGTCGGCGCCGGCATCGGCATCGGCAACGTGTTCGGCAGCTATCTCTCGGGCGCGCTGCGCAATCCGGGTGCCGCCGCCACGCAGACGACCAACCTGCTCCTCGGCTTCGCCCTGTGCGAAGCGACCGGCCTGTTCGGTCTCGTGATCGCGCTCATCATCCTGTTCACGTAATCGACTGATGATCGACCCCGGCACCATGCACGAGTCGACGGAACAGCCCGCATCCCACGAGGGATCGGGCGGCTTTCCGCCGTTCGACACGACGACGTTCCCCACCCAGATCTTCTGGCTGGCGATCTCGTTTGCTTTCCTGTTCGTGGTGATGTGGCGGG
>DATCRK010000047.1:0-28760 GCA_036569005.1 Rhizomicrobium sp.
GATGCGAGATGCACGCGTGGCGGAAAAGGTGGGGGAGGGGGCGGTACCCCCATCAATGTGAAATTCAAATACCAGCGCTCGAAACCGCAAGCGAACAACCACAACATCTGGTGAAAGCGCGCGAAACGGAATCGAAAAAAGTGACATTCAATTCGGGCAAAAACAAACGGAGCGCGAAGCCTGTTCGCGCGCCGCTGTTTTTCGCGGAAATTCAACCGTGCTTCAGAACATCCGTCGCCTTGTCGAGCTGCGCGCTATAGGCATTGAGCGCATTCGCCGTCAGCGTGATGTATTTCACCGCGTCGTCGAAGCGCTCGTCCTCGATCGCTTCGCGGATGCCCGGCAAGGTCTTCGCGCCATAGCCGGTGTAGCGGCCCGGCGCGTAGATCAGATTCTTGAACCACGGACGGCCCGGCAGTCCGACATTGTCGGGCGCCAGCGTCTGGTCAAGCGGCTGGATTGCGGCCCACAGTTTCGCGCGTGCATCCGGCGACAGCTTGGCGCCGTCGGCGGCCAACGCGTCGTCATAGGCTTTCGCGCTCTTCTGGAGCTGCTTCACCGCATCGTCCATCGGCGTGAAGTCGAACTTCGGCACCGGCTTCAACGCCGTCGGCATGCCGTTCGTCTTCGTCGGATCGTAGACATCCTCGAAGACGTGGTCGGTCAAAGCCTTGGACTGGATTTCCGCAGCCTCGCGGCGATTGTCGGCAAGCTTCTTCACTTCGCCCAGATACATCGCAACGGTGTCCGCGAAATCGCCGGCCTGCACCACCGGCAGATCGGTGTCCGCAAGACGCAGCACCATATGCCCTGCGGTCTTCGCCAGCATCGTATCGTACACGAAGCCCGGATCGTCGAAGCGGCTGTGATGCTCATAGGTGTCGTAGCGCGAGTGATAATCGCCGCCGCCGCCGTCACCCTCGCCGCCATAGCCGATGTTCAGCGCCGGCAGGCCAAGATGCTCGATATAGGCGGAGTAATCCGAACCCGATCCCAAGGGGCCCATCTGATAGTCCTTGGCGGGATCGGCATCGATCTTCGCCTCGGCCTTGATGTCTTCGCGCGCCGTGGGGCTCATGCCCTGCGCGCGAACCGCAGCGCGGCTGCGCTCCGATACGCTGACATGGGTTTCCGGATCGGAGATGTCGTTCGTCACCTCATTGACGAAGTGCTGCAGATCGTGACTGCCCTCCGCGCGCCAGAAGCCGCGGCCATTGCCGTCCGAGTTGATGTAGATGATCGCCTTCTGCTTCAGCTCGGCAGCATGTTCTTCCGCCCATTCGGTCGAACCCAGCAGGCCCGGCTCTTCGCCGTCCCAACTGAGATAAACGATGGTGCGCTTGGGCTTCCAGCCGGTCTTCGCCAGTTCGCCGATCGATTGCGCTTCGGCGAGCATCGCCACCTGTCCCGACAGCGGATCGGATGCGCCATAGACCCAACCATCGCGATGGTTGCCGCGAACCACCCATTGATCGGGATATTCGCTGCCCTTCATCATGGCGACGACATCGTAAACCGGCTTCAGGCTCCAGTCCGACTTCACCGCCAGATGCAGCTTCAGATCGCTCGGTCCCACGCGATAGGTGATCGGCAGCGCGCCGCGCCAATTGCCCGGCACCACGCGGCCCGTCATCGACTTCAGAAGCACCGTCGCATCCGCATAGGAAATCGGCAGCGCTGGAATCTTGAGGATCGTCTTGGCTTCCTCGCGTGTCAGGCGCTTGGCGTCGGCCGTCGCGCCGACACCCGGCGTCAAGGGGTCGCCGGGATAGATCGTCATGTCCTGCACCGAGCCGCGCTGGATGCCTTGCGGCGGACGGGCCGGACCGTCCGGATAGGCCGCGCCTGTGGCGTAGCCGTCATCGGCGGGATCGGAATAGATGATGCAACCGACAGCGCCGTGTTGCTGCGCGAGAAGCGGCTTCAGGCCGCGCCAGCCCGCGCCGTAGCGCGCGATGACGATCTTGCCCTTCACGCTGATGCCCATGCGCTCGAGCGCCTTATAATCGTCCTGCATGCCGTAATTGACGTAGACCATCGGCGCGGTGACATCGCCGTCGCCCTGGTAGGCGAGATAGCCGGGCAGCGCATATTCCTTCGCGCGCGCGGTGGTGTCCCCGGGAACGGCTTTCTCCTGCATCGTCGCCTTGAACGGCTTTTTGCCACCGACGAGTTCGACGGTTTCGCTGATCGGCGTTGGATAGAGAACCTGGAACACCTCCATATGCGCGTCCCAGCCCCAGTTCTTGAACTGCTGCAGGACCCATTCGGCATTCTGCTTGTCATGCGGCGAGCCGACATGATTGGGCTCGGAGGCCATCGACTTCATCCAGCCATCGAGGTCGGATGGATGCAGATCGGCATCGAAGCTTTTCTCCAGCGCGGCCTGATCGGCAGACGCCGGCATATCGGCGGCATATGCCGTCACGCCCAGTGCGGCCGCGCAACAGGCGGCAAACAATGCAGTACGAACCATGTGGTGTTTTCCCCTACGAGCAGAAAGAAACGCTCCAGGGACAGATCGTATCGGAGAGGCTTCGCGAATAAAGGCCGAAAGCGCGGCAAGAGCGCGCACTGCTCTTATTGCAGTGCATCATCCATCGAATTGTATCGTGCTCAGCTTATGCCGCCGCCGCGATCGGCTTGCACAATCCCAATGTGGAAATCTCGCCCTCAAGCTGGCAAGTCGCGAACTGCTCTTCCAGACCGATGGCGTCCGTGAAATCGACGCTGCGAACCTGCCCGTTGATAAGGGGCAGCCCGCGCATATCTGCTTTGCCGAAACGTGCATGCGAGATGTTGGCCCCGCGGAACGACGCGCCGCGCAGGTCCGCGCCGGTGAAATCGGCATCGCGCAGATCCGCGCCGTCCAGCTTGGCGCCCTGAAGCTGGCAGCCCGCGAAGTTGAGGCCGATGGCGACTGCGTTCTTCGCGGAAAGCCCCGTCAGCGGACGGCCGACGACGAGTTTCTGCAACAGGCGGATGTCCTCGCCGTCCAGAACGCAATGCGTGCCTTCCTTGCCGGCGCTGACGATCCATTGCTGGTGCAGATCCAGCCTGTTCCGCATCTCGTCGAAGCGCTTGATCGTTTCCGGCGTGGGATCGATGACGCAGCCTTTCAGGTCTTCGGGCGCGATATTGAGGTCTTTCACGTTGACGCCGGTCAGCACCGCGCCCTTGAACGTCGCGTTGCTCAGTTTGGAGCCGCGGAAGTCGGCGCCCTGCAGAAGCGCGCCGCTGAAATTCGCGCCATCCAGCTTCGCATTTGCAAAGGAAGCTTTCTTGAGCGAGCAATTGGAGAAATCGACGCCTTGCGGCCCTTCCTTGTTGCGATCCACGATCGCGATGCCGTCCGGCGACATGTACATCATCATCGCCGCGCGCAGATCGGCATTGTCGAGCTTGGCGTAAGCCAGGTTCGCACCTTTCAGGGAAGCGCCGCGCAGATCGGCGTACACAAGATTGGTTTTGCGCAAATCGGCGCGCTGAAGATCGGTGCAGTAGAAACTCGCGTTCTGGAAATTCGAGCCGCACAGCACCGCGTCCATCAGCGAGGAGCCGGCGAAATCGATATCCCGTAGATTGCGGTTCGAAAGCGTAAGCCCGCTCAGGTCGGCCATGCCGAGCTGCGCGCGCGATCCACCGCGCGATCCGGCGAAGCGCTCATGCGAATCCAGGATCGCGTTCAACTCGATCTGGGTACGCGCGACCCGCTGATTTCCGTAAAGGTTCTTGAGCATCCCCACGCCCTTCGATGGCGATGCGGGAACTTAGTGCCGCAAAGGCTAATTCGGCTTTAACGATAGTCCGGTGTCGCCGGAGAAAAGCCTTGAAAACACCGGCATTTTCCGCAGCAGCCATCAGCCTTTGCGCGAGACCAGCAACTCGGCGGCGAAGGTCGAAAGCGTGTCGTCCCGCGCGCCCATGACCACGATGCGGTCGCCATCTCGCGCGAGTTCGAGCAGCTTCGCGCCGCATTGCGCGCGGTCGGCGAAGGCGAAGGCGTGATGCCCGGACGCTTGCACGCCCGCGATGATGGCATCGCTCGACACGCTGCGATCCGTCGTGCCGCCGAAATAAACCGGCTCCGGCATGGTGAGCACGTCATCCTTGGAAAGATTGTCGGCGAAGCAGCGGATGAATTCGTTCTTCATCAGGCGCAGCGGCCCAAAGCCTTGCGGCTGGAACATGATGAGAAGACGGCCCGGAAAATCATGCAGCGTGGCAAGCGTGGCCGCGATCTTGTCCGGATTGTGCGCGAAATCGTCGATGACGGTGACGCCTCTGGCCGTGCCCACCGTCTCGAGCCTGCGCCGGATGCCGCTGAACCGCGACAGAGCATCCACCGCATCCTTCAGCGGAACGCCGGCCGCGCTCACCGCCGCCAGTGCCGCCAGCGCGTTGGAAACATTGTGCCGGCCCGGCACCTGAAGGCGTACGGCGAAGGTTTGGCCTTCCGCGCGCATGTTGAACGCGACGCCATCGGGCTTGGGCGCGATATCGGCGGCGACGAAATCGGCTTCCGCGTCGGCCACGCTGTATGTGAGCACACGATCGTTCTTGAGATGCCTCGCAAGGCTCGCGGTTTCGTCGTTGTCGAGGTTGAGAACCGCAATCTGCGCCTTGGCCGTGAAATCGGAAAACAGCTTGCGAAGCTCGTCCATCGACTTGTGATCGAGCGAGATGTTGTTCACCACGGCGATCTTCGGATTGTAGCGCGCGATGGAGCCGTCGCTCTCATCAACTTCGCTGACGAAGATTTCGCTCTTGCCGACCAGTGCGCTGGCGAAAGCGCTGCCGGATGTCGCGAAATTCTTCATCACCGCGCCGTTCATCACGGTGGGATCGCAATCGAGCGCGGACAACATCCAGCCGATCATCCCGGTGGTCGTGGATTTTCCGCTGGTTCCGGCGACGCCGATGCTTTGCGCCGAAGCGTTGAAAAGCTCCGCCAGCAATTGCGCCCGCAACACGCGTTCGGCACCGACCGCTTTCGCCTTGGCGATATCCGGGATGGTGTCTTCCACGGCAGCCGACGCGACCACGATGATCTTCGGATCGCCGATGCCGGAGCCGTCCTGCGGAAAGAGCTCGATACCTTGCGCGCGCAGGAATTCGAACTTCTCCGGCGTGCGGCCTTGGTCCAGCGCACGGTCCGAGCCGGAGACGGCAAGGCCGCGTCCCCGCAGGATGAGCGCCAGCGGCAACATCCCGCTGCCGCCGATGCCGCAAAGGAAATAGGGCCTGTCGAGAGTCATCGCGGGAAGCTATAAGCGGGTTCACAAGCGATGGCGAGGGGCATGCGCGGACGGAAATTCAGGATTGGAGTCACGGCGCCCGCATCGCGTCTCGACCCGGCCGTGCCGGACAAGATCGTCGCGCTGGCGTCGAAGCTTTACGGCAGCGAAGCGCCGGAGATCGTCTTCCATCCGCAATGCTTTCTCTCGTCCGGCCACTTCGCGGGCGAGGACTCGGCACGCGCGCAGGCTTTTCTGGATATCGCCAACGATGAGAGCTTCGATGCGCTGTGGTTCGCGCGCGGCGGCTACGGATCGAACCGGATCGCATCCGATGTGATTCCGCACATGAAAGACGCGGCGCGGAAGAAAACCTATCTTGGCTACAGCGACACGGGCTTTCTGCTTGCGGGGCTCTACAAAGCCGGCTTCCCGCACCTGGCGCATGGCCCGGTCATCGCCGACATCAATCGGGCCGGTGGAGACGAAGCGGTGACGCGTGGATTGCGCTATCTCTTTGAGCGGGACACGACCACGCTTGAGCCGTCGGTCAGCGCGACAACGCCTTCGGCAGCGTTCAACATCAAGATCGTCAGCTCCATGATCGGAACGGATCTTCTGCCCGATCTTTCCGGTCTTGTCCTGATGCTCGAGGAAACGTCTGAATATATGTACTCGATCGACCGGATGATGTTTCAGATCACAGCGCATCCACCGCTGCGCAAGCTTGCGGGTATCCGCCTGGGCCGCTGCAGCGCGATTCCGGACAACGATCCGCCGTTCGGCCAGAACGCAGAAGATGTCGTGAAGCATTGGTGCACGCTGTCCGGCATTCCTTATCTGGGAAGCGCGGATATCGGGCACGACGTCGCGAACAAGGTGGTCCCCTTCGGGCGGTTTCCGGCGGTGTGATCGTCTTCACTTCTGGTGAAGACCTGCCTGATCTATAGACAATGGCTATAAAAGCCGCCGCCCGTCCGTCTCGTTTCTTTACGCCCGGGCACGCGAAGCTGCCCGGTGTTTTCGGGGCGTTCGGAGGGGGAAATGATAGAGCCGGTTCTCCTCGCGTTGCTGATCTTCCAGATCAAGCACTTCCTCTGCGATTTTGTTTTGCAGACTTACAATCAGGTGAAGACAAAAGGCATCTATCTGCATTTCGGCGGCATAACCCACGCCGGGCTTCATTCGATCGGATCGATCCCCGCGCTTCTCGTTCTCACGCGCACGCCATTCGTCGTTCTCCCGCTTCTGCTCGGCGAATTCCTCGTCCACTACCACATCGATTGGGCGAAATCGCAAATAGACGGGCGCCTCAGGCTGAACGACACCAACAGCCTCTACTGGACGATCTTCGGCTCCGATCAATTGGTGCATCAGGCGACGTATCTGGCGATGACCTATGCCGCGCTGAAATTCGCCTGAGCGTCACGCGTTCTCGTCGGTTCCACCGGTCATGCGCGTGAAGAAAGAGCGCATGCGTGTGAGGATATCGCGCTCCACGGCGCGCTTGTCCGTGCGGCGGTTGGCCAGAGCATCGATCTCGAGCTGACGTTGCGCGAGGACCTGGCTGAATCGCTCGAACAGTTCGGGGTTCTTTTTCAACATGGTATCGATTGTCTCGCGCGTGATCTCCAGAACACGCACCCGTGTGAGTGCTGCCACCGTCGCCGTACGCGGTGCACCGGTCATGAGCGACATCTCGCCGACCACATCGCCGGCCGCGCTGATGGCGACTTCCTGCTCTTCTCCCGAAGCGGTCTTGATCGCAATGCTGATGGCGCCTTCGATCATGACGAACATGGAGATCGCGGCATCGCCCTGCCGCATGAGAACGGTCCCCCTGCGCAACTCGACCGGCTTGCAGTGGCTGGCCAGCGCTTCGCGTTCTTCCGCGCTCAATGCGTTTCGGAAAAGGCTCGCTTCGGAGATCACTTTTTGCACTTCGCTGGCGCCAAATCTTTCTTCCACGTCCGGTGGCTGCGTGAGCTCGACTTGCGTCACGGGCGTTGGAAGCCCGTTCTGAATGAGAACGTCCTGCAAAGCGCGTAACACCAGCGATTTTGCGGACGATGGGCTCATCTGGTTGGGATAAAACCAGAAACGAACATGATAGATTGCCGCATCGCTGGTGTATTGCGACAGAAGCACTTCCGGCTCCGGCGTGCGCGCCATGCCCATATGGCGCACGGCCTTGAATGTTTCGCCAAGGAACAGGTCCATCACCCGTCCCGCCGGCAGACGATTATCGACGGCGATTTCGACGCTGCTTCGTTTCGCGCCGATGGGATGGCTGTGATTGACCACGACGTTCGCCGTGAACAGATGGTTGGGCACGCTCGCGCGCGTTCCGTTTTCCAGCGTCAGGAAGGTCGAATGCCAGCTCGATCCGCTGATGCAGCCATAGATCGGTTCGGGCATCTGGTCCGAGAACACAGTCACCCAGTCGCCGATGGAGTATGAGCCCTCCATATTGACGGCCATGCCGGACACGATGTCCTGGATATCCGGCTGCAGCGCCACGCCGATACCGGCGGCGATGGCGATGCTGCCCGCTGCGATGCCGGCGAGCGACAGGCCTTCCTGCAGCCACAGCGCAAAGGTGATGGCAATGGCGACGATGAAAACGGTGAGGACGTCCTGAACGAGTTTCGGCGTTTCGCGGTTGCGCCGCTTCTTGAGATGGCCTTCCCAATAGAAGTGCCGGACAAGACGATCGATGACGAATGCGATGGCGACGATGAGCGCCGACGTGATGAGCCGGTCAGCGTTGCCTTCCTGTCCCGGCGCGTAATGGGTGATGAGAGGCCCGCCGAACAGGCGCGCCAGCAACAGGACGACGGTGGCAAGGAATGCCCAGAGCATCACTTCTCCGTCATCTTGATCTCGACCCCTTCATGGCCCTGCGCGAGACGCGCCGCATGCCACCTTATACAGGAATCGTCCGGCGCTTCAGCCGCCAGAGCGGCGAACATCTCTTTGGCTTCGGGTGCATGGGTCGCCGTCTTGGCGAAGGCCGCCCGGTAGGGCTCGACCAGATCGGCCGCCCGGCTACCGGGATGAAGCGGCTCCCACACCATGGTGGGCACCGTCTTGCCCTTCAGAATCACCGACGCGATCTCGCGGAACTGAACCTCTTTGCACAGGGCGCGAGTCTCGCCTGCCACACAGATGTGCGTGCCGAACTGCTTGTTAAGGCCTTCCAGCCGCGATGCCGCGTTCACGGCATCGCCCTGCGCCGTATAGCTCAAACGAGTCTTCGAGCCGAAATTTCCGACGGCCGCAGGGCCGGTGAGAACGCCGATGCGGGTGATGCCGAAGTCGAGGCCCTTCTCTTTGTAACGCCTGCGGAAGTCGTCCGAGAACCTGTCCATATCCAGCGCGCATTTCACCGCGCGCTCGGCATGATCCGGAAGGTCGTAGACGGGGACGTTGAAGATCGCGAACACCGCATCGCCGATGAACTTATCCACCATGCCGTCATGCTGCTGAACGACCTGTGTCATGCCCTCGAGGTAATCGTTGATCAGTTCGGCCAGCTCTTTCGATTCCATGTTCTCGGAGAACGTCGTGAAATCTGCGATATCGGTGAAGAGATACGTCATCACCCGGCGTTCGGCTTCCAGCGAAGCGCGCTCGGGATGCGCCACCAGGAAGTCGACGACCTTGGGCGAAAGATAGCGCGAGAACATGCCCTGGATCTCGAATCGCTGCCGCCGCGCCTGAAGGCCCGTCAGCGAGTCCATGCCGATAAAGCTGAGAATGGCACCGAGCGACGGTGCCAGAAGCCCCACGACGACATTGTAGTCGTAGTAGAGATAAGCGCCCACGACCCAATAAAGGAAGATCGCCAGCCCCAGAACAACCAGCCGCGGCGCGAGATGGAAATTCAAAAGCCCCAGGAATGCGCCGAGCGTGGCCAACGCGAACGCGATGAGCAGATCGACGCCCCAGCCGACAAAGGGCGATCGCGCCTTATCGAGCAAGGTCGAAAGGCCATAAGCATGAATGAAGACACCAGGCATGATGCCCGCATCGGAGATAATAGCGAGCGGCGTGCGGTGCAGATCGGTCAGGCTCAGATCGGAGCCGATCAGAACGACTTTATCCTTGAAGAGCGCGGACGGGCCGTTCGGCATCTGAAACGCCACCAGCGGAATGGTGTTCAGCGCCTGCGCGCTCATCTCGAAATAGTTGTAGCGCTGTCCTTTGGGCGGCTTGTGCCAGATGATCGGCGTGGTCTTGTTCTCGGTGCGCACGCCAGCGCGCTCCGCCAGCGCACGCTCGAAACTGGGGACATAACCGTCCTTCACCGGACGTCCGGGGTGAATGGTGCGCACGGTGCCGTAAGGGTCCGTGGGCACATCCGTTGTGGCGCGATCTTTTGCCGGCACACGCGCGCGCATATAGGCCAGTTGTTCGGGCGTGACGTTGTTGGGCTCTTCGGTATAGGCGACGACCAGCGGCGTCTTCATGTTGCGGATGACGCGATCCAGGCGCGCGTCCTTCTCCGCCACCGTGGCCTGATCGAGAAGGTAATCAAGGCCTATGGCACGCGCATGAGACGCGTCGAGCCGCTCAAGAATGTCGGCCAGCACACCGCGATCGATCGGCGAGCGGTAAGGCAGCTTGCTGAGAGTCGCTTCATCGATGGCCACGATGCGGACGTGATCGTCACTCGGCTGCTCGTGCGCGAAGAACGCGAACTCCCAGTCCTTGATGTAGTTGTCGATGTTGGTGAGCGGCTGGAAACCGATAACGGCCAGCACGGATACCGAAGCCGCAATCACGGCAACGAGAACGAGGGCGGCGATGGAGCTGAAATGGCGTCCGCGCAGAAGGTTGCGCGCGCGCAAAACCCACTCGCTGAAGTTCATTTTGAGGCGCGCAGCAGCGCCTCGGCCTGAGGACCACATCCCTTTTGCAGCATCCAGGCGGCACGCATCTCATCGTTGGCGAGCGACGCAGGAACCGTGTTGATGGCGATCGCCATCTCATTGCCATTCACGGAAACGAAATAGCTGGCATCGCCATGCACGCCCATGTCGGACTTCATGGCCAATTCCGTCGTGCCTTGCGGCCATGTGGTCTCGGCTTTCCAACTCCGGTCCGCCGGCATGACCACGACATCTGCAGACTTGTCCGCTGCCGGGCGCCAAAGGACCGGTTGGCGGCCTTCCAGCAAGCACTCGCTGCCGGGATGCACGGCATCCAGAAGCCACGGCTTGGGCAGATCAACCTTGCCCGCCGCGCGCGTCGTTCCGATTTCGCCGAGACGGCCACTGTTGTTGGAGGCAAGCGCCGTGAAGGCCGCGGCAAGCTGGACGCCCTGCGACGCGATCGGGGCTTTCTCGTAAGGACCATCGAGCTTTATGGTCTGCCCACTGTCGGAAATCAGGGTTAGATGCTGGCCTTGCTTGAGGACCAGTGGCTTCGTCGGATCAATGATGGCGCCGACTTTGAGGTTCACGCCCCGCGCCTCTACCACGACATACTGCGCAGCTTCGGCGGTGCCCGCCAGCAGCGAAAGGCCAAGAACGACGGCGATGAATGTCCCGCGCATTTTCATGGATGCCCCGCATCGGTCAATTGGGCGCTGCGTTCAACGCCGGCTGAAAGAGTTTGGCCGTCACCAATAACCGTAAACGCCGCCCAGTTGAACGGATGCGCCGTCGAGCCTTGTGCGATGAGCGCCAGCTGAGACTGCCGCAACGCTTCGGCAACGCCGCGCAGACGATTGGTCCGATCGAACACGCCCGTCATCAACGTGGCAGTCGCAGCCGAAGGCACTTCCCAATGGCTGGCGAGCACCGCACGCGCGCCGGCCGCGAAGAACGCGTCGGACAGGCCTTCCAGCGCGCCGCCGCCCAATCCATCGGTCGCTTCGGCCGTGTTGCAGGCCGAGAGCACGACCAGATCGGCATTGAGTTGCAGGCTGGAGATTTCGCTGGCGGTCAGCATGCCGTCGCTGGCCGTGGTGGCGCCGCCCGGCGACAGCGCCAGCGCCGGCTCGCTCTCGCAATGCATTTGCCCCGGCAGGATGCCGTGCGTCGCGAAATAAAGGACATCGTACTGCCCAAGCGGTTGCGCGCGCAGATTGGCTTCCGTCGCCTGTCCGCCCAGCAGGATCGTGGCATTCGCGCCGCCGAGGCGTGCGCCGACGGTCTGCACTTCCGCAGCAGTGCCCGGCAGCGGCGGCAATGCGCGCAGCAGGCTTGGCGAGATCGGTCCCGCCTCGCGGCATGCTCCCGAGAGATCCGACAGGGCCTTGGCGCCGGCAACACCCGACGCGCCCTGGAACAATGGAGCACCCAAGCCCAGGAATGGCTTCGGCGCAGGCGCGTGGCGCGTAGCTTCCTGCTTCAGCGTCACGAGCGAGCGCGGCGACGGCACTTCGCTGATCGCATAGCGCTTCACGAGCCAAGCGGCGTCCACATAGTCGCGGCTGTCGCCCGGATTTGCGCTCACCAGAAGCGAGAGCGGCAGACTCGAAAGCGCAGCGCCCGGCACGACGATGAGATGGTCGGCGCCGGAAAGCTGGCCTTCGACCGGTGCAAAAATCGCCTGATAGAGCGCGTAGGAACTCTTCAGGCTGAACTCCGGCACGCGGCCGAGCGCCGGAACGAAGGCTGCGCGCAGGTCGGAGACATCCGCCGCCAACGCGTCACGTCCGATCGCCAACGGCACGGCTGAGAATCCGCGTTGGCGAACGACAAGCGCATAGCTCGAGGATTCGCCGATGATGAAAAACACCATGGCGTCGTTGCTCGCCAGTTGGCTTTGCACGGCGGTCAAATCGGCCGGGCCCGGATGCGCCAGATCGGCGTAAGCCGGGTAGCTTTGACGGACCTTGACGGTGAGGTCATCGGCTGTAGCGGAGGCGAGCTTCACCTTGGCGTTCAGCGAGTCTTCGAGATCGGCGTTGCGCTCATCGTTCGGCCGCGCCATTTCCGCCGCCAGGTCGACACGCGCGCGGTCGCGCTCAGCGGTGGCCTGCTGAAGCTGGGAGACGAGACTTGCCAACGCATCGTTGCCGGCTGCGCGCCGGGCCGCGACACGCGCGATGGTCTGATCGGCAATGCCGGAACTCGCGAACTGGCTTGTACGGAAGATTTCCGTATCGCGCGCGGCCTGCTCGGCACTCGCGCCATTGCCCATGTCGGCGGCGATGAACTGGACGATGTCGTCCGAGTAGATCTGTCCGCGCGTCACCGGATCCTTCGCGGCGATACCGAACGCTATCCGGTAAGCCTCCAGCGCCGGCCCATAGAGCTGCTGCCGCGTGTAAAACTCGGCCAACCGCAGGTTAGAAAGCGCAGCCGGCGCCGTTTCGCCGAAAACCTGCGTGTCGAGATCGCGGGCATCGCGCAGATCGTGTTCTGCCGCCACGACGCGGCCTTGCCGTTCATTGATCTCCCCGATCAGCGCAACGGTGTCCGAGCGCCACCACAAAGGCAGGCCTGGCTCCTCGCTCACGATCCACAGTGCTTCCTCCGCAGAGGCGCGCGCGCTCGCGAGATCGCCGACGCGCAGCGCCATCGCGGCTTCGAGGCGCAGATCGTGAGAGAGTTCCCCCTGGCTGATTCCAGCCGTCGAACCACCCGATGGATCGGTCGCCGTGTTGGCTTTCGTCGCCGCGGCGATTTCCGCACGCCGCGCCGCGGTTGCCTGACGCGCGAAGGTCAGTGCATCCGCATAGTGGCGCTGGTTGGCCGCGTCGAGAGCGGAATAGGAGTCGAAGCGCGCGCGCGCATCATTGTCCGAAGACGCTTCGATGATCGGTCCGGCGCGATGGAGCAACGAGGCCGCTTCGGTGAAGCGCCCCTGATTGCTGACCTGAAGCGCCAGCTCGGTCAGTGTCTGTCCGACTACGATCGAGTCCGGGCCGAACAATTTTTGCTCGACGCTCAGGGCGTCGCGGTAGTGCGCTTCAGCAGCGGCATAGTTATCGGCCGCTGCCGCGAGGCGCGCCGCTTCGATCGCCTGCTTGTAGTTCCCATAACTCGCGCCGGAGGCTTGTGCGATGCCGGTCGGCAACTTGGACTGCATTGCCTTCAGTGCTGCACCAGAATCCGCAACAGCGATAGAAACGCTGCCTTGCGCGGCGATCACATTTTCCAGAACCGGCAAGGACGAAGGAATGCCTTGGCCACGATAGAAGCTGCCGTTCGCTTCCTGACCGATGAGAACGCGCGGCCAGCCGCTGCTCTTCAGCGTGCAGACCCGCATGGCCAAATGGCCGAACCACTGCGCATCGCCGCATGTACCGTCAGCGACCGGCAATACAAGCAGGTTTTCGAGGAACGTCCGGCGCTGCGCCGGGTCCACGGGGGCCGACTGACCGAGAGGAATGATGGAAACCTGTCCGGTAGCGCTGCCGGACGCATCGCATGAAATCGTCAGCGGATTGCCCGCCCCGAGAAACCCGGAAGATGTCTTGCAGGTTTCGCCCGCGAGATTCTTTCCGGCATCGGCTGCGTTCGCCGCCGATGCAGAGGCCAAAAGGAGCGCTGTCGCTATGAAGAGGTGCGTTTGTTTCACCACCGCCAAAGGGCCTCGTTACCCCAGCTTGAGTAATCCACGTCCGCAGGCGGAACGCCGTGCGGGTTGTTGGGTGTCAGCGTGACAATCTGCTTCAGCACGCCTGGAATGATCGTCTTGCTGGTGACGTAGATCGTCTTGCCCTCGCCCAGCGACTGACCGACGGAATGCGCAACGCTATCCGCCGCGAGATCGTTTTCGGAGTTGTCCGCAAGCTGCTCCAGCGGTGTGGGGCCTTGCGAACCGTCATTGGTCTCAGAATTCGACGGCGGCACGAAGCCCGGTGTCGAATCCGTTGTCGTGAGGATGAAGCTGGTCGGATTGGTCGCGTTCTGCGTGATCGTCGCGACAGAGCCTTGTGCGCCCGGATCGATGCCGCCTTGAACGGCGGTGCCGGTCACCGTGCCGAAACCAGTGGCGTTGCCCAGGCCCACACCAGCGCCAGGCGCTTTGCCGGGGACATTGGTTATTGTCGTTCCCGTGCCAAGAGCGACGTCGCCGCTGACGTTTCCGGTTCCGGTCTTGGAAATATCGCCGTTACCGATCTGTGCGTAACCGTTGGCTCCGGTGTTGCTTCCGGTCAGCGTCAAGTCCGCGACGGTGACGTTGCCGCTGATGTCGAAACTCACCGTAGCGCCGGTGACCGGCGTGTTTTCGCCCTGCCCGCCATTGCCGATTTGCGCGTAAGAGTCAGCGCCCGAACCGGCCGTAAGTGTCAGCGGATCGTTCGTGCCGTCGTTGGGTGCAGCGACCGCGACGTCGATATCGCCGGAGATCGTTCCACTCGAGCCATCCGCCGCGCTGCTGTTCACGAAATCGCCGCCATGGCCAATCTGTGCGTAAGCATCCAAGCCGCCGCCGATGAGCGCGATGGAGGCGACCGCATCGACTTCGATATCGCCACCCAACGTGGCCGTACCGTGCAGCGACTGGCCGGATTTGTAGCCGCCGTGTCCGATCTGGGCGTAGCTGCCTGTTCCGCTGCCGGCGCCGAGCGTCACGGTGTTGGCTGCAACGGTGATCAGACCTGTCTCGCTATACCCACTGGAGTTAGAGTTGCTTTCCGCGCCGCCATTGCCGATCTGCACATAGGCTTCCTGGCCCGCGCCGCCATTGAGCGCGATATCGCCTCCGGCGATCACGGAGATATCTTCGCTGCTCGAACCGGAGACCTTGTAGCCGCCGTCGCCGATCTGCGCGTAAGCGCCCGTGCCGCTGCCGCCATTGAGCGTGACGTCTCCGGCGATTGCCGCAACGATCGCGCCGCTGCCGCCGCCATGATAGCCGAGCTGCGCGTAACCGTTCACCGCCGACAGCGTGAGACTGTCCGCAACGATGGTTGTCGTACCGGCTTTCGATCCGACGGCAACATTGCCGCTAGCACCGGAGCCGCCGATGGTGACGTCTCCCGCCGAAACGAAGGTAATGTTTCCGGAACCGGCGTTCTGCAGCGAAGCTTCAACGATCACGTCGCCGCCGGAATTGACGGTGAGATTGTGCGAACTGTTGTAGCTGCCGGCGGAGTCGATCTCGATCGCCTTGGTACCGAGGCTGTTGAGCGTGAAATCTCCGCTTTTGATGTCATTGAATATGCTGTCGCCAATGCCATCCACGGAGTTCGCGGTCACGGTGACATTGCCCGACAGCGCGCCACTGGACAGGCTGTTGACGCCGCCGATGAGTGCGAGCGAGCCGTTGTTGGCGGTGGAATTTCCGCCCACGATTGTCAACGCATCTCCGGCGAGAACCGCGATGTTGCCCGTCACGTTCGGACCATTTCCGATGTTTCCGATGCGTGCCTGCGATCCGGCGCCCGTGGAAGACACGGTGATGTCGCCGGTGCCGGCGTGAGAGGCCGTAACGCTGATGTTGCCGCCGATCGTGCCGACCGAACCGTTCTCGACATTGCCGATCGCCACGAAGCTGCCGGCGTCGGCGGCATCGAGTTTCACTTTGCCACCGGTCGAGGTCACAGCAACGTTGATCGTGCCATTGCCGACCGTGAACCCGCCAATAAACACCGAACCAATTTCGCCGGTGTTCGAAGCATTATCTGCGGCGAGCGTGATGTCGCCCACCGCCGTGACCGAGACATTCCCACTGACGGCACCGCCGCTTTCAATGCGTGCCGTTCCGCCATTCGCGAGAAGCGAGATCGCTCCGCCGGACTGAATCGCGATGTTTCCGCTGCCTTTGCCCTGGAGGGTGTTGCCGTGTGAATCCATCGGCGTCGAAAGATTTCCGATATTC
Source organism: Rhizomicrobium sp. (assembly GCA_036569005.1). Lineage (GTDB taxonomy): Bacteria > Pseudomonadota > Alphaproteobacteria > Micropepsales > Micropepsaceae > Rhizomicrobium. Next base: position 16,026 of record DATCRK010000047.1, read on the forward strand.
ACGAGTCCAGCGTGAACCGCGGACAGGACGATATTGCCCGTCGTCGCGATGCTGATGTTGCCGCTGACAGTGCCGTAACCGAGATTTCCGATGCGCGTTTGATCGGTATTCACGCTGGAAGCGTTGGCGGCCATCGTCAGCGTCTTGGCGTTGATCGTGATATCACCACTCAAAGCACCGGTGTTGATGCCGGCAGCGCGATTGCCGTTGCCGATGGTGGAGAAGGACCGGACGCCCGACGTGCTCATCGCAACGTCGCCAGCAGAGATCGAGATGTTGCCCGAAGAGGTGCCGGTTGTATTGCCGTTTGCCCAGTTACCGACCTGCGCAAAGGAACGCGTGCCGTTCGAGCTGAGTGCGAGCGCCCCGCCCGCCGTGTTGATCGTGATGTTGCCGCTTTCCGACCCGTTCACACCCGCGATGTTGCCAATCGCAGCTGTGGCGTTATTGGCGACAGCTTTGAGCGCTATGGCCCCGCCATTGCTGAGGATGGAGATGTTGCCGCCAACGCTTCCCGTCGTGGTTCCATCACCGTTTCCTATTTGCGCGGAATAGCCGTTGCCGACGGCCTGCAGCGTGATGTTGCCGCGCGTGAGAACGTTGATCGCTCCGCTGCCCAGGCCGTGATAGCCGATCTGGGCGTAGCCCTTGTTGGCGCTGACCAGAAGCACGCCGGCGAGGATGTTGGTCGTGCCGCTTTTGCTTCCCACGGCGACATTGCCGGTGGCCCCGGTACCGCCGACGGTTATGGTCTTGCCATTGTTGCCATACGCACCCGACGTCGTCAGCACGCTCGTGGCTGCAACGGCGGGATTCCATCCGGCGGCAATTGTGAGATTGCCGGCGCCCGAATTCTGAATGTCGCCGGTGATCGTGAGATTGCCGGCGGACAAGATCGTGAAAGCGTTGCTGCTGTTGTAGTCCAGCCCACCGATCTGGTTCGTCGCGCTCGCATCGGTGATGCCGACCGTGACGGCGCCGCCGGAGAGATCCGCAAGGAGGAATTGCCCGATGTCGTCATTGTTGTCGGCGCTGTCGTCGAGATCGCCCGTGATGAGCGTGACCGCGCCGGTCTCCGTGCCGCCGGCAGCCGCGTTACCGATCCAGGCGTCGCCCTCCCCGTCAGTGGTCTGCACTTTCGTCGTGCCGCTGACCTTGACCGAGATATCTCCGCTGGCGATACCGCTGCCTGCGGCGTTCGAATTGTAGATCGCGGAATTTCCGATAACCGCGTAACCCTCGCCTTCGCTGGCATCCGAGGCTCCGATGAGCGTGAGGTTGCCTGCGATGATGGCGATATTGCCGCTTGCGCTGTTCTGAGACGAATGTTCGTCGCCGCCATTGCCGATCTGGGCGTAGAGGCCGTCATCGCCGCCACTCAGAGTCAGCGTGCCGTTCGTGGTGACGGTGATGTTTCCGCTCGCATTGCCCAGCGAATACTGGCCGCCATTGCCGATCTGGGCATAACCCCACGAACTATCGTCCGCGCCCGTGAGCTCAATATCTCCGTTCGCCGTGACGACGATCGCACCGGTGCTTCCGTTGCTACCCCAGCCGCCATTGCCGATCTGCGCATAATCCACGGACCCGACGACATCGATCGTACCCCCGGCAGAGACATTGATGTTGCCGGTGTCGCCCTGGGCGCCCGTTCCCGGGATATCGGCATCTCCGCCGTTGCCGATCTGGGCGTAGTCAAAGGTGTTGTTGCCGCCCGTGACCGTGATATTCCCGCCCGCCGCGACGTTGATATTGCCGCCATCGGCGCCGGTTACGAACGCGCCACCGTTGCCGATCTGTGCGAAGGCGGAGACCGGTCCACATTCTTCACATTCGGTGTCGGCGTTTCCGCCGGTGACGAAAATATCGTGGACGGCACGGACATCGATAGCGCCCGTTGCGCCGGTGTCGTTGAAGCCGATCTGCGCATGGCCTTCACCGCCCGTCACATTGACGTCGTAGCCCAGAACGGTCGTTTTGCCGCCTTTGCTGCCGACAGAGACATCTCCAAAAATGCCGAAAACGGTAACGTCGCCACCGTTGTTTCCGTAAACGCCGGCATTGGTGAGCGACGCCGTATTGGTCGTATGGCCGTCCCAACCCGCCACCACATTGATTGCACCGGTACCGCTGTTCTGGATGCCGTCGCCGCCTGCGAGCCAGATATCTGAGGCCGTTGCCCAGGTGAGCGTATGGGAGCTGTTATAATCCATCCCATATAAATCGAGTTCAGAGTCGGTCGACGTGAAGCCGACAAACACATCGCCGAATTTGATGTTGTTCGAGACGTTGTTCGCGAGGACGTCATTTTCGTCATCCGCGGCATTCGCAATCAGACTGAAGTTTCCCGAGAGCCCATCGAACGACGAGCCATCGCGATTGCCGAGCGTGACGGAGTTCGAATCAAAAACCACATCGCCGCCGGCCACGATGCTGACATTGCCCGTGACGACGCCGGTGATGTTACCCGTGATCGATCCGTTGCCGATCTGGATGGTGTTATTGGAAGCAAATTCGACGTCGCCAGTGGCGAGAACGCTGATATCGCCACCGCCACCGTCGCTGAACTCAGGCTCATGATATCCGAGCTGCACGGTATCTTCATCGTCAGCGATACCGAATTGAACCAGGCTTCCCGCAATCGTCGTTTTGCCGCCCTTGCTGCCGACGGCCACAGAGGCCTCGAAGTAAACGCTTCCGTCGTTCAGCCCGTACTGGCCGGCGCCTGTGAGATGGCCTTCCACACCGTCCCAGCCGGCGATCAGATTGATCGCACCCGTGCCATTGTTCTGGATGCTTGAGTCAATATTGATGTCGCCTTGTGAAAGCAGGGACAGCGTGTGGCTGCTGGTATACGTGAGGTCGTCCTCGACATTGATCGCCGTCGACGCTTCCAGCGTTACATTCGTGGACGAAAGCGCGCTGATGATCGTGCCGGTTTCAACCTGATCCTCTTGCCCCGGATCGGCTCCGGTGGAGAGCGTTCCGTTTCCAGGAAGCGATGTTCCCGTGCCGCAAGATTCAGCAACGATGGTAATAACACTTGGGTCGAGCAGCCAGTCCCCGGTCAGACCAAGCGGCGCCGAGGTATCGACCTTGGCGGAAGCCGCGACACCGAGCGTGTGACCGGAGGTTTCCACCTGCCCGCCATTGCCGCCCTTCGCGCCGCCGCGTGCGCTGATCGAACCGGCATAGCTCGTGCTGCCATCGGACCAGACGGCAACCGTGCCGCCATTGCCCTTGCTCGTCGCGTCGGCGGAAATCGTCGCGTTGCCGATGATGGTGCGTTGCGCGTGCGCAAGCGTGCCTTGTCCATGCAGGCCGCCGCCGATCTGGATCGTGCCGCCGCCGGCATCGCCGGACGCATTGATCTTTGCCCCGTCGGCGATATTCACCGTGCCGCCGGTGACATTGACGGCGCCGCCGGTCTGGCCCTGCGCCGATCCCGATACGTCGAGGGTGCCGCTATCGTTGACCGTACCGTTTGGACCGGCGTCGAGATCGATGACGCCGTTGTGAGACGAAACGCTTGCCGCCTCCACCATGCCCGTGTTGTTGATGACATTATCTTCGACATTGCGCGCGGCACGCGCCGTCATCATCACATGACCGCCCGCCGCTTCGATTGCGCCGGAATTGGAGACAAGCGCGGACGCCACGCTGCCATTCGCGTCTTTCGGCGCGTCCGTAACCGGCGCGGTGATCTGGTAGCGCAACAGATTGTCGCCCGTCATGTCGACGGTGAACGCCTTGGCGCCACCGAGAACGACGGTACCGAGATTGGCCTGGATCAGGCCTTCGTTTGAAACCCGCGGCGCGGACAGAATGACAGAGCCGTTCGTTCCGGCCGTGATCGTGCCTTTGTTGACTACGGCCGCGTTGGGATTGGAGGCCGGCTTGAAGTTGTAATTGCCAGCCTTGAAATCGTCGTCGCTGAGATCGGACGTCGTGGCGAGCAGCGCGCCGACATTGATCTGGCTGCCCTTGCCGAAGAGCACGCCATTGGCATTGATCAACCAGACATTGCCGTTGGCCAGCAGTGCGCCGTCGATCGTCGAGGCGTTGGAGCCAGTAACGCGATTGACTGTCAGCGATTTGCTGTTCGGCTGGTTGAACTTCACCGAAGAGCCGCCGGGGATCGAGAAGCTGTTCCAGTTGATGAGCGCTTTCTTGCTCGACTGATTGACGACGGTCTGCGTCGGGCTCGCATTGACGATGGTTGCGCTGCCCACGGCCACCGTTCCGCCCGTTGGTCCGCCGCCCGCCATCGCCGCGGTAGACGCAATCAGCGTGGAACCGACGAGGCCGCTGGTTGCAAGAAGCAGTCCGTGGAGAATTTTGGAGCCGGTTCTGTTCATCGTCTTACGTCCTCGGATCAAAACGTGATCGCGATGTCGGTGAGGAATTTGGTAACGCGTTTGCCGTTGTCGCTTCCGGGCACGGCATCCAACGTGCGCGCACCTTCGAAGTCGACATAGATATTGTAAGGAAGCCAGAAGCGGACGCCGATGCCGGTGGAGGCGATCGAGAAGTCGCCCAACGGAATACCGGCTGAAGGCGGACGATTGCGGTTCCAGACCTTTGCCGCGTCGAAGAACGCATAAGGCTGGATGCCGCGAATATCCCAATCCGGATAGCGGGTGTCGTAGCGAAGCTCGAAATCGCCGCCGATGCCGCTATCACCGGTCACAGCGCCTGGATCGTAGCCGCGGCCGATCTGGGTGCCGCCGAAGAGAATCTGTTCGCCTGTGATCAGAGGATTGGCCGCATACTGGCCGGTGCCGGTGATCGCGAAGCTGAACTGCTCGGGCAAAAGCGTCGTATTCGTGTAGCGCGCGAGGCCGGTTAGCTTTGTGAAGACGCTACGGCCGAACAATGAAAGATCCGGCGAGTGGTTCGAGGACGCGCCGAGGATCGGAAGGCCTTGTGCGACGTCCACCGTGGAAGAGAAAGAACCTGCAAGGAAATCGTTTCCGGAATAGGTCAGCCCGACGTCAAGAACGCGCCAGTCATCGTGGCTCACGGGCGCGCTGAGAATTTTCACCTTCGCGGACTGAACCGTGAAGCCGCCGTCGATGGAAAGCGATTCTTCACGTGTGCGGATGAACGGATAGGTGAGCCGGGGCCCTACCGCCCAGCTATCCGTGCGGATTTCGGCCGCGCCGATCGATCCGCTTGGCGCGCCATGGCTCACGGCGCCCATCATGCTGCCGATCAGACCATCGTCGCCCAGCGCAGTGCGATAACGCAGCTGCCCGGAGAGCTGCTGCTGCAGCGAATGCGGCGCCATCGTGAGCGAAGCATCGAGCTCGTCACCGCCGAAAATTCCATTGTACTGCGCCGCGCCGGTGACGGTCCAAATGCCGGAGAAATGCGACCCGCGATTGTTTGCGGAGAGACTGCCCGTGATCTCCGGCTGCGTGACGGTCACCACCAGATCGGAAGCACCCGGCACATTTGCAGCGGGGCGCAGGACACCCGTTGCCGCGATGCCCGGAACGTCGTTGGACATCAGCAGAGCTCGCTCGACGGTCGCAAGCCGCAGAGGCCGCTCGTTCAGAACAGGCGCGAGATAGCCTTTGACGATATCCTGCGTTCTGGGATCGGCGCCTTCGACCGACGTGCCTTCGACAAAACCCTCGACGACCTGGATCGTGAAGATGCCGTCGCTGACATGCTGCGGCGGTACATAGGCGCGTACGAGAAGATATCCGGCAGCGCGGTATTCCTTCTCGATACCATCCGCCACATCGAAGATGTTTGCGAGCGAGATCTCCTTACCGATAAGGTTCTGGTAGAGCGGTCGGAACTGCGAAGCCGGAAGAGTCTTTGCGCCTTCGACATGGATATCGACGAGCTTGAATTTGATCTCGTCCACCGCGCGCGGCACGGGTGAGCGGTGGGGCGCTTCCACGCTGAAGTCGAAGTTCGGCGGCGTGCTTTGCGGCTGCGGGAGCGGACGATCGTGGCCGGGCTGAACCGCGCCCGGAAGATTCACGGGCGGCGCGGCTATTGCTCCGCTTGCGGCGCCGCAGACAAGTGTCGCCACACACACGAATGTGATTGCAGGGCGCGGCAAAAGCTCGCGCAAAAGCGATCTGATATTCGACACCCAACCCCCGAAGCGCGCCCTAGGGAGAACACCTCCCGACAACAACCGAGCTAAAAACTACCAGTCCGGTTTGGGCGCAAGCAACAAAACGGTTAGGAGATCCCTAACTTTGCCTTGGAACTGTTGGGTTTTTTCCAGTACGAAACCGCACAATCCTTGGCGATTTTGGGCTAACTGTTTGAAAATACTATGTAAACTATGAAGGGGCTGCAGAGCGGCCCGCATCGTCGTCACCCATAAGACCATTATACCAGTGAAGCCAAGCTGCCCGGCAGCGCTCGCGGAAACGGTCCAGATACAAATACACAACCGGTGTTGTGTACAATGTGAGAAGCTGGCTCACCAGCAGGCCGCCCACGATGGAGATGCCCAGGGGCTGGCGAAGCTCGGCGCCGTCGCCGGTGATCAGGGCCAGCGGAAGAGCACCCAGCATCGCGGCCAGCGTCGTCATCATGATGGGGCGGAAGCGCAGCATGCAGGCCTGATAGATTGCATCATGCGCATTCAGGCCGCCATTGCGCTGCGCCTCCAGCGCGAAATCGATCATCATGATTGCGTTCTTCTTCACGATGCCGATAAGCAGGATCACGCCGATCAGCGCGATGAGGCTGAACTCCGTCTTGAAGAGAAGCAGAGCGAACACGGCGCCGACGCCGGCGGACGGCAGCGTGGAGAGAATGGTGATCGGGTGAATGTAACTCTCATAGAGAACACCCAGCACGATATAGACGGCCACGATGGCCGCAAGGATCAGAAGCGGCTCGCTTGCCAGCGATGCCTGAAAAACCTGCGCCGTGCCCGCGAAAGCACCATGCACCGAAATCGGAACATGGAGATTGGCCATGGTGCGGTTGATTGCGTCCGTCGCGACGCCGAGCGACTCGCCCTCCGGCAAATTGAACGAGAACGTAGTGGCGACGAACGGCCCCTGATGGTTGATCGAAAGCGGCGTCGTACCCGGCCCGAACGAGCTGAACGCTGCCAACGGCACCATCGTTTCCTGCGACGTGCTGACCGACGATCCGGCGGACGCGCCGCCGCGCGCGCTGTTGGTAAGCGCATTGAGTTGCTGATTGCGCACGGAGTCCGAAGCGATTTGCGCGGCGCTTTCGGCAGTCGCCGATGAAATGACCGTGGTGCCGGCCACCGCGCCGGTTGCCTGTGTGCCGCTCGCGGGCGCGGCGGCGGTGCTGACATAAATGTCTTTCAGCGTCTCCGGGCTCTGCCAGAACTCCGGCGCGACCTCCATCACCACATGATACTGATTGAGCGCATTGTAGATGGTCGAAACCTGACGCTGCCCGAACGCGTCGTAGAGCGTGTTGTCGATCTGCGCGAGCGAGATGCCGAGCCGCGCCGCCGTCTGACGATCCACTGTGAGTTCGACTTCGAGGCCTTTGTCCTGCTGATCGGAGTTCACGTCTTCCAGTTCGGGAACGTCTTGCAATGCCTCTGTGATCTTCGGCACCCATTGGTTCAGCTCATCGAGCGTGTCGGCCTGAATCGTATATTGATATGACGCGTTGCTCTGGCGGCCGCCGGCGCGAATATCCTGCGGCACGCTGAGGAACAACCTGGCGCCGGAAATTCCCGATAACTTCGTCCGCAGCCGCGCAATGACTTCATCGCTTGTCGCCTTGCGCTCCGACAGCGGCTTGAGCGCCACGAACATGAAGCCAGAATTCGTCGCGCCGCGCCCGCTGCCGCCGCCCGTGAAACCTACGACGCTTTCCACCGCCGGATCCTCGCCGACAACCGACATGAACTGCCGGAATTTCTTTTCCATCGCCTGGAACGAGATGCTCTGGTCGCCCCGAATACCCCCCATCATGCGGCCGGTATCCTGCTCCGGAAAAAAGCCTTTCGGTATGATGATGAAGAGATAGACGTTCAGGCAGACGGTGATGATCAGAACGAAGATGATCGTCCCCGGATTGTCGATCGCCCAGCGCAGCGAGCGTTCGTATATACCGTGTGCGTAATCGAACACGCGCTCCGACGCACGCATGAGCCGCCCTTGCTTGCTTTCGTCTTCCTTGCGCACAAGAAACGCACACATCATCGGCGTGGTGGTGAGTGAGATCACAAGAGACACCAAGACCGCGATAGAAAGAGTGAGTGCGAATTCGTGGAACAATCGGCCGACAAGGCCACCCATCAGGAGGATCGGAAGGAACACGGCGATCAGGGAGATGCTCATGGACAGCACGGTGAAGCTGACTTCCCTTGCGCCCTGGATAGCAGCCTGAAGCCGGGGCATCCCCGCCTCGACATGACGCGTTACGTTCTCCAGTACGACGATCGCATCGTCGACGACAAAACCTGTCGCCACCGTCAGCGCCATGAGGGAAAGGTTATCGAGACTGAAGCCCAGCAGATACATCACGCCGAATGTGCCGATCAGCGATAGCGGCACGGCGACGCTGGGCACCAATGCGGTACGGACGTTGCGCAGGAAAAGGAAGACCACCAGCACCACAAGCACGATGGACATGAACATCGTGAATTCGACATCGTGGAGCGAGGCGCGGATGGTTGTGGTGCGATCGTTTGTCGGCACGATCTTGATGCTTGATGGGATCGATGCCTGCAATTCAGGAAGCAGGGCGTAGATGTCATCGACGACGTTGATGACGTTCGCGCCGGGCTGTTTATAAAGAATGACCAGTACCGCGGGCTTGCCGTCGGCCAGCCCGAGATTGCGCACGTTTTCGACGCCATCCGAAACAGTCGCCACGTCGGAGAGCCGAACGGCGGCGCCATTGCGATACGCCACGATGAGCGACTGATAATCTTTCGCCAACGTCGCCGTATCGTTGACATAAATCTGGTAGCGTCGCGGACCATCCTCAACGGCGCCTTTGGGACTGTTCGCATTCGCCGCCGACAGCGCGGCGCGAACATCCTCCAGTCCGATGCCATATTTAAAGAGCGCGCGCGGATTGAGCTCTACCCGAACAGCTGGGAGCGAGCTGCCGCCGATATCCACTTCGCCGACACCGGTCACTTGCGACAGCTTCTGCTGCAATATGGTGGACGCGGAGTCGTAGATCTGGCCGGTGGTGAGCGTATCGGACGTCAACGCGAGAATGAGAACCGGCGCATCTGATGGATTGACCTTGCGATAGGTCGGATTGCTGCGCAGAGCCGCTGGCAGATCCGCACGCGCGGCATTGATGGCTGCCTGCACGTCGCGCGCCGCGCCGTCAATGTCGCGATCCAGACCAAACTGCAGCGTGATGCGTGTCGAACCGACGGAACTCTGCGACGTCATCTCCGTCACATCGGCGATACTGCCCAAATGGCGTTCCAGCGGCGTCGCCACGCTGGTCGACATCGTCTCCGGACTGGCGCCGGCCATCGAGGCGCTGACGGAGATCGTCGGATAGTCGACATTGGGGAGCGGCGACACCGGCAGAAGGAAGAACGCCACACCGCCTGCCAGCGCAACGCCGATCGTCAGAAGGATCGTCGCGATGGGCCGGGCGATGAAGATGTGAGAGAAGCTCATGAGGTTCTCTCACCGCTCCAGCGGCGGCTGAGCCGGTCGAAATAGAGATAGATCACCGGCGTGGTGAACAGCGTGAGCAACTGGCTGACCAGCAAGCCGCCCACGATGGCGATGCCCAGGGGTTGGCGCAGTTCCGATCCCGTGCCCGTGCCGAGCATCAGCGGCAGCGCTGCGAACACCGCCGCCACGGTCGTCATCAGGATAGGCCTGAAGCGGAGCAATGCCGCCTGATGAATGGCTTCGCGTGGCGCCTTGCCTTCCTCGCGTTCAGCCGCAAGCGCAAAGTCGATCATCATAATCGCGTTCTTCTTCACGATGCCGATGAGAAGAACAATTCCGATGATAGCGACGATGTCGAGGTTATCACCGAAAAGGATCAGGGCGAGCAGCGCGCCGACGCCGGCGGACGGCAACGTCGAAAGAATCGTCACCGGATGGATGTAGCTCTCATAGAGCACACCCAGCACGATGTAGACGCAGACAATGGCGGCGAGGATCAGCAGGAGCTCATTCGACAGCGCGGATTGGAACGCGAGTGCTGAACCTTCGAAATTCGTATTGATGCCGGCTGGAAGGCCGATATCGGTTTCAGCCTGCTGGATGGCATCCACGGCAGCGCCAAGGGAAGAATTCGCGGCGACGTCGAACGAGATAGACGCCGCGGGGAATTGCCCCAGATGATCCTGTTCCAGCGGGACTGGCTGCTCTTTGATGGAAGCAATGGAGCTGAGCGGTACCTGCCCGCCACCGGCGGACGGCAGATAGATATCGTTCAGCGAACGCACCGAATTCTGGATATCCGGGCTTGCCTCCAGAATGACGCGATACTGGTTGGACTGCGTGAAGATCGTCGAGACGATGCGCTGGCCGAACGCATCATAGAGCGCATTGTCGATCGTCGCCGCCGTGATGCCAAACCGGGCCGCCGTGTCCCGGTCGATGGCGATGAATGCCGAAAGACCCTTGTCGAGATAATTGGTCGAGACGTTTTCAATGACGCTCTGCTGATTGAGACGATCGATGAGCTTTGGAACCCATTCGTCCAGCTCCCCTGCCGTCGCCGAACCGAGCACGAAGGAATATTGGCCGCGGCTGATCGCGGAATCGATTGTCAGGTCCTGCACCGGCTGCATGAACAATGAAATGCCAGTAACATCCCGCGTCTCGCGGTTGATGCGCCGAATTGTATCCGTGATGTCGCCGCTACGATCGCCTTTGGGCTTCAGGTTTATGAGAAAGCGGCCGCTGTTCAGCGTGTTATTGGTGCCGTCCACGCCGATGAACGACGAGAGACTTACAACGTCCTCATCCTTCAGGATTGCTGAAGCCAATGCGTTCTGGCGTTGCGCCATCTCCGCGAAAGAGACCGTCGGTCCAGCCTGCGTGATGCCTTGCACCAACGCAGTGTCCTGTAGCGGAAAGAACCCTTTCGGGATGACGATGTAGAGAAGTACGGTGACAGCGAGCGTAATGACCGCGATCAGGAGCGTCAGCGCCTGGTTGTCGAGAACCCACCCGAGAAGGCGGTCATATTCATGGATGACGCGGTCGAAATATTCCTGCGTCTTGCGCGAGAAATTGCTTTGTTTGCTCTCTTCGCGGTGACGCAGGAGCTTGGCACAGAGCATCGGCACCAATGTCAGCGACACGACGGCGGAAATCAGGATCGTGATCGCAAGCGTCACCGCGAATTCGCGGAACAAGCGTCCCACCACTTCCTGCATGAAAAGCAGCGGGATCAGCACCGCGATTAGCGAGACGGTCAACGATACGATGGTGAAGCCGATTTCGCCGGCGCCTTTCAACGCCGCATCCAACGGCTTTTCGCCGGCTTCCAGATAACGAGAGATGTTCTCGATCATCACGATGGCATCGTCGACGACGAAGCCGGACGCGATGGTGAGCGCCATCAGGGAGAGGTTGTTGAGCGAGAAACCCAGCAGATACATCGCCGCGAACGTGCCCACGATGGAGAGCGGCACCGAGAGACTCGGGATAATCGTGGCCGGAACACTGCGCAGGAACACGAAGATCACCAGCACGACAAGAACGACCGCAAGCGCCAGTTCGAACTCCACATCCGACACCGAAGCCCGGATGGTGGTCGTGCGGTCGGTCAGCACCTGCATGTCTATGGATGCCGGCAGCCCGGCTTGAATCTGCGGCAGCATCGCCTTGATGCTGTCGACTACCGCGATCACGTTGGCGCCCGGCTGGCGCTGCACATTGAGCAGGATTGCCGGCGTGGTGTTCATCCAGCTCGAAAGCTTGTCGTTCTCCGAACCCTCGATCACCGTTGCGACATCGGAGAGATGCACCGGAGCGCCGTTCTTATAGGCGATCACGATGTTGCGATAATCGTCCGCGCTCTGAAGCTGATCATTGGAATTGATCGTGTAGGATCGCGTTGCGCCATCGAAGCTGCCCTTCGGTGCATTCGAGTTCGCGTTGGAGACCGTGGAGCGCAGATCGTCGATGTTGAGGCCATAGGCGGCGAGCGCCTGGATGTTTGCCTGGATGCGCACCGCGGGCCGCTGCCCGCCATTGATGGTGACGAGACCGACACCGGAAAGCTGGGAGATCTTCTGCGCCACCCGCGTATCGGCCAGATCCTCAACCTGCGTCAGCTTCATCGTCTTGGATGTCAGTGCAATGGTAAGCACCGGCGCGTCGGCCGGATTCACCTTGGCGTAGATCGGCGGCGCGGGCAGCGTCTGCGGCAGAAGATTGCCGGAAGCGTTGATCGCCGCCTGCACTTCCTGCTCGGCGATATCGAGGCTCAGGCTCAGGTCGAATTGCAGCGTGACGACTGATGCGCCGGCCGAGCTCGCCGACGACATCTCTTTCAGGCCCGGCATTTGGCCGAACTGACGCTCTAACGGAGCAGTGACCGACGTGGTCATCACTTCCGGACTGGCGCCGGGCAGGAAAGTCTGCACCTGGATCGTCGGATAATCGACTTCGGGCAGCGCGGAGAGCGGCAGGAAGCCGAAGCCAACGGCGCCCACGATCATGATCGCGATCATCAGCAGCGATGTTGCGACCGGTCGAAGGATGAAAGGTGCGGAGATATTCATGGCGGGGCGCTCGAGCGAGGGACGCCGTTACGGCC
>DATCRK010000048.1:0-2428 GCA_036569005.1 Rhizomicrobium sp.
GCCCAGATATTCGGCGCAAGGCTGATAGGCTTCGCCTGGCGGGTTCACGGTCGGGAAACGGATCAGGTCCTGCGTCAGCGCGACGATCTGGTCTTCGCGCGCTTCGATCTCGCGCAGCACCGATTCAATCTTCGACGGAGCAAATGGCGCATTCATGACGCAACACCTTTCATTGTCTTATATGCAGCGGCCGCCATCGACCTCGAGCGCCACACCCGTAATCATGGACGCCTCGTCGCTGCAAAGGAAGCAGGCCGTGGCCGCAATGTCCTCCGGCGTCGAGAAGCGCCCGATGGGAATGGAGGCAAGGAATTTCGCCCGGATTTCCGGGGTGTCTTCGCCCATGAAGGTGGAGAGCAGGGGCGTTTCGCCCGCCACCGGATTGATGGCGTTCACGCGGATGCCGAACGGCGCCAGCTCCACCGCCATGGCGCGCGTGGCGGTGATCATCCAGCCCTTCGAGGCGTTGTACCAGGTGAGGTTGGGCCGCGGGCTCACGCCGCCGGTGGAGGCGACATTCACGATGGCGCCGCACTTCTTCGCCTTCATCAGCGGCACGATTTCGCGCGCGGTGAAGTAGACCGATTTCGCGTTGACGTTCAGAATGCGGTCGAAGCTATCTTCCGGCAGCTTATCGAGTGGCTGCGGCTTATGACCGATGCCGGCATTGTTCACCAGCAGATCGATCCCGCCCCATTTTTCGGTGACGACTTTCACAAGCGCTTTCACCTCATCGCCCTTGGACACATCGGTGCGCACGGCGATGCCATCGACATCCTTGGCAAGCTTTTGCGCCGCATCGCCATTTAGATCGGCAATCGCCACGCGTGCGCCTTCCTTGGCGAAACGGCGCACGACGCCCTCGCCGAAGCCGGAGGCGCCGCCGGTGATGATCGCGATCTTGTCCTTCAAACGCATAGTCAATCCCTGCCGTGAAACGCCGCGACGGTTTTCAGCCGCGTGAACGCATAGAGCGCCTCGAAGCCTTTTTCGCGGCCGTGGCCCGATTTGCCCACACCGCCGAAGGGTAACTCCACGCCGCCGCCGGCGCCGTAATTGTTGATGAAGACCTGGCCGGTGTGGATGCCGCGCGCCATCCGCATTGCGCGCGAGCCGTCGCGCGTCCACACGCCCGCGACGAGGCCGTAGTCCGTGCCGTTCGCGATGGCGAGCGCTTCGTCTTCGTCGTCGAATGGCAGAACGACCTGAGCGGGGCCGAAGATCTCTTCCTGCGCCAGCTTGTGATCGGATTTCATGCCCGCCATCAGCGCGGGCGCGACGTAGTGCCCGCCGCTTGGTGCGTTCGGAACGACCTTGCCTTCGGCGATGATGGAAACACCATCGCGGCTACCGAGCTTCAGGTAATCCTCGACGCGCGACTTCTGCGCGGCGGAGATCAGCGGACCGACATCGAGATCGTCCTTCGCCGGGCCGACGCGCAGCGTGCGATAGCGGGCGGCCAATTGCTCCAGCACCTCATTATATATGGAGCGCTGGATCAGCAGACGGGACGAGGCCGAGCAGGTTTGTCCCGCGTTCTGGATGCCTGCATTCACAAGGAACGGCAGCGCGCGTTCGAGGTTCGCATCTTCGAACACGATTTGCGGAGACTTTCCGCCGAGCTCCAGCGTGACCGGCACGGCGTTGCGTCCAGCAGCGGCTTGCACCAACGCGCCAACCTGCGTCGAGCCCGTGAACGAGAGATGGTGGATGCCGGGATGTGCGGCGAGCGCGGCGCCGGCGTCTTCGCCGAGGCCGGTGATGAGATTGAGCGCGCCATCCGGCAGGCCGGCCTGTTGCGCAATGCGCGCGAAGGCGAGGGCGGTAAGGCTCGCTTCCTCCGCGGGCTTCAGCACCGCGGCGTTGCCCGCCGCCAATGCGCCGACGACGGAACGGCCGATGATCTGCATCGGATAATTCCACGGCACGATATGGCCGGTGACGCCGTGCGGCTCGCGCAGCGTGTAGACGGTGTAGTCCGCGAGATAGGGGATGGTCTCGCCGTGCAGCTTGTCGGCCGCACCGGCATAGAATTCGAGATAACGTGACAGGGCCACGGCATCGGCGCGCGCCTGCTTCAGCGGCTTGCCGACATCGCGCGCTTCCATGTCCGCGAGTTCGTCCACCTGCTGGGCGACAAGGGCGCTCATCTTCGCGAGTACGCGGCCGCGTTCGGCGGCGGTGGCTTTGCCCCAGGCGCCGCGCAGCGCGTCTTGCGCGGATTTCACGGCGGCGTCGATGTCTTTTGCGGTGCCGGCGGCGAGCGTTCCGATCGTCTCACCGGTCGAAGGGTCTTCAACGGGAATGGCCGCACTGGATTCCATCCAGCGCCCGCCAATCAACAGCTTTTCCTTGATCATGCGAAGAGTCTGCGCGCAACCGCGAGGGCGGTCAATGAGTCAGGCAGCGACAGAAACGACGGCGGGAG
>DATCRK010000049.1:0-21735 GCA_036569005.1 Rhizomicrobium sp.
TCGTCGACCTTGCGCAGCAGGTTCTTGTTGAACGGCGGCTCGACGGCCTTCGCCTCTTCGCTGGCGGCCGACGGCTCCTCGAAATTGATGAAGAGCTGCAGCTGCTCCTGCAGGATGCGCGCGGCGATCGCCAGCGAGTCCTCCGGCGTCACCGCGCCATTGGTCTCGACCGTGAGCGTGAGCTTGTCATAGTCGAGGATCTGGCCTTCGCGGGTGTTCTCGACTTTGTACGAGACTTTCTTCACCGGCGAGAACAGCGAGTCGACCGGGATCAGACCGATCGGCGCATCTTCCGGACGGTTGCGGTCGGCCGGGACATAGCCCTTGCCGGTGGCAACGGTCAGCTCCATGCGGAAATCGACCTTCTCGTCCAAGGTGCAGATGACCAGTTCGGGATTCAGCACTTCGACATCGGCCACGGCGGCGATATCGGCAGCGGTGACTTCACCCGGACCCTGCTTGCGCAGCGAAAGGCGCTTGGGGCCTTCGGCGTGCATGCGCAGCGCGATCTGCTTCACGTTCAGCACGATGTCGGTCACGTCTTCGCGGACGCCCGGGATCGAGGAGAACTCGTGCAGCACACCTTCGATGGAGATCGCGGTGATGGCGGCGCCCTGAAGCGACGACAGCAGCACGCGGCGCAGCGAGTTGCCGAGCGTCAGGCCAAAGCCACGCTCGAGCGGCTCCGCGGTGATCGTTGCAGTCTTGCCGGCGTCATGTCCGGCTTCGATCTTCAACTTCTGCGGCTTGATCAGTTCTTGCCAGTTCTTCTGAAACATAAATTTTCCTCATCGTTTCCCGGACGCGGAGAGCAGCGCGCCCATTCGTTCGACGGGGTTAGTCCAAGCTCTCGAAATTCTTTCGGCGTCTCCTTAGACGCGGCGGCGCTTCGGCGGGCGGCAGCCATTGTGCGGGATCGGCGTCACGTCGCGGATCGACGTCACCGTCAGACCGACGGCCTGCAGCGCGCGCAGCGCGGACTCGCGTCCCGAGCCCGGGCCGGAGACTTCCACTTCCAGCGTACGCATGCCGTGATCGACGGCCTTCTTGCCGGCGTCTTCCGCAGCAACCTGCGCCGCATACGGCGTGGATTTGCGCGAACCCTTGAAGCCCATCATGCCGGCCGACGACCAGGACACAGCGTTGCCCTGCGTGTCGGTGATCGTGATGATCGTGTTGTTGAACGTGGCGGCAACATGCGCGACGCCCACGACGACGTTCTTCTTTTCTTTCTTGCGGGCGCGACCGGCGCTCTTCTTCTCGGCAGCCATATTACTTCGTCACTTTCTTCTTGCCGGCGATCGCTTTCGCGGGGCCTTTGCGCGTGCGCGCGTTGGTGTGTGTGCGCTGGCCGCGGACCGGAAGGCCCTTGCGGTGACGCAGGCCGCGATACGAACCGAGGTCCATAAGGCGCTTGATGTTCATCGCCACTTCGCGGCGCAGATCGCCTTCGACGAGATAGTCGCGGTCGATCGTTTCACGGATCTGGATGATCTCGGATTCCGTCAGATCGGAGACGCGGCGATCCGGCGAGATGCCGACCTTCTCCATGATCTCACGCGCTTTCGCGGGACCGATTCCATGGATGTAGCGGAGGCCGATTTCGACCCGCTTCTGGGTTGGGATATTTACGCCGGCGATGCGTGCCACGGAGCGATCCTTCGACTAAGCTTCTGAAATTGTTTACTTTTACACAGGCGACAAACTGAAACCGATCCCCAATTCAGGGCTGAAACAGCCAAATTGACGAGGGTGGAGTCGTCGCAAGGGCGCGGATTATAGGAATCCACCCCCTTCCGTCAACAGTCGTGTTCACCTGTTTTTCGAGGAAAAGCACGGCCTTGCCGGTCTCGGGAGGTGGGGTGCGGCAAGATAATTACAAGCCATGTCGGAGGGCGCAGATCTAGTGGGCTTTGGCGTCCAGCGCCTTGGCGATAGCGGCGGTCACGTCGCCGATCGGGGCCATGCCGTCCACGGTCACCACCTTCCCCTGCTGGGCGTAATAAGCCACCAGCGGGGCGGTGTTCTTGCGATAGACGTCCAGGCGGTTCTTGACGGTCTCGGGGGTGTCGTCCGGGCGCGGGGTTCCGCCCTGGGCGACGGTTTCCTTCACCCGTTGCTCGGCCCGGCTCAAAAGAACCGTCTCGTCGACTTTCAGTTCGATCACGACGTCGATCTGCTTGCCGCGGGAGGCCATCAGGCGATCCAGCGCCTCGGCCTGCGGAATGGTGCGCGGAAAGCCATCGAACACCGCGCCCTTGGCGGCATCCGGCTTGTTCAGGCGCTCGTCGATGATGCCGATCACGATCTCATCGGACACAAGATCGCCTTTGGCGAGGATGGCTTCGACCTTGAGGCCCAGTTCGGACTTCGCGGCGATGGCGGCACGAAGCATGTCGCCCGTGGAAAGCTGCGGCAGGCCACGCTTCTCTTGAAGAATCTTCGCCTGCGTGCCCTTGCCCGCGCCCGGCGGGCCGAACATCACGATATTCACCGGCGCGATCCCCGAAGCTTCGCCTTCTTGATGAGGCCTTCATATTGCTGCGCGATCAGATGGCTCTGGATCTGCGCGACGGTATCCATCGTGACGCTGACAACGATCAGGATCGAGGTGCCGCCCAGCGCAAACGGCAGGCTGTAGCGATAGATCAGATATTCCGGGATAAGGCAGACCACCGTCAGGTAGATGGCGCCGACGACGGTGATGCGGGTGAGCACATAGTCTATGTACTCGGCTGTTTTCTTGCCGGGGCGGATGCCGGGAATGAAGCCGCCATACTTCTTCAAATTCTCCGCCGTCTCTTCCGGATTGAAGACGATGGAGGTGTAGAAGAACGTGAAGAACATGATCATGAACGCATAGAGCGCCAGATAGAGCGGCTGGCCATGATTCAGATAGGCCACGATCGTCTGCAGCCAGTCCGGAATGCTCTGCGAATTGAAGTTCGCGATCGTGAGCGGCATCAGCAGGATCGACGATGCGAAGATCGGCGGGATCACGCCCGAGACGTTGAGCTTCAGCGGAAGATGCGAGGACTCGCCGCCGAACATGCGCTGGCCGACCTGGCGCTTCGGATATTGCACCAGCAGCCTGCGTTGCGCGCGCTCGAAGAACACGATGGCCAGGATCAGGCCGACGATGCCGACGATGGCGAAGATCAGCACGAGCGGTTCCAGCGCGCCGGTGCGGCCGGCTTCAAAGGTCTGCGCGATATAGGTCGGGAAGCGCGCGACGATGCCGATGAAGATGATGAGAGAGATGCCGTTGCCGATGCCGCGCGCGGTGATCTGCTCGCCAAGCCACATCAGCAGGATAGTGCCGCCGGTCAGCGTGATGATCGTCGTGATGCGGAAGAACCAGCCCGGATCGATGACGACATTGCCCCAATGCTCGAGGCCGAGCGCGATGCCGTACGCTTGCAGTGCGGCCAATCCCACCGTGCCGTAGCGCGTGTACTGATTGATCGTCTTGCGGCCTGCTTCGCCTTCCTTCTTCAGCGTCTCAAGCTCCGGGATGACCGTCTGCATGAGCTGAATGATGATGGATGCGGAGATATAGGGCATGATGCCCAGGGCGAAGATCGCCATGCGCTGCACCGCGCCGCCCGCCAGCACGTTGAACACGTCGAGCAATCCGCCGGATTGCTGCGTGAGCTGCTTGGCAAGCTCCGTCGGGTCGATGCCCGGCATGGGGATATAGGTGCCCAGGCGCGCGATCACGAGAACGCCCAGCGTGAAGAGAATGCGCTGGCGCAATTCCGTCGCCTTGGAGAGCGACGAGAAATTGAAGTTCGAGGCGAATTGTTCGGCCGCTGAGGGCATTGATCACTCCCTGAACCCGGCCGGTGTCTTGAACGTCGCGAGCGCCGGCGCGGGTGCCCCTGTATATAGGTACTCAGCCCGCCTTGCGCGCGGCTCTCTTCTCGGCGGATTCCTTGCGGCGCGTCTGGCGCTTGCCCGGCTCGCCCTTTTTGTTCGCCGTGACCTTCTTCTTGAAGGTGATCGTGACGGTGCCGCCGGCCTTTTCGACCGCGGCCTTCGCGGACTTCGAGGCACCCGCGACGGTGATGTCGAGCTTGGCTTTGAGTTCGCCGTCGCCCAGCAGACGGATGCCGTCCTTGCTGCGGCTGGCGAGACCGGCTTTGCGGATCGCGTCGGCATCGACCTTCTGGCCGGCGTCGAGACGCTTGTTGTCGATCGCGCGCTGAAGGTCTTTCAGATTCACTTCCGCGAAGTCGTTCGCGAAGATGTTGTTGAAGCCGCGCTTGGGCATGCGCATGTGCAGCGGCATCTGGCCGCCTTCGAAGCCGTACACGGCATTGCCGGTACGCGCTTTCGCACCCTTCACGCCGCGGCCGGACGTCTTGCCCAGGCCGGAAGAGGAACCGCGGCCGACTTTCGTCTTGCGCTTGTGCGAGCCGGGATTGTTGCGGATTTCGTTGAGCTTCATTGTAACCTCGTCATGGCCGGCCAGCGAGCGCAGCGAAGCGCGAGCCGGCCAGCTATCTATTTCTCTTCAACGACCTGAACCAGATGCGCGATCGAATTGATCATGCCGCGCACCGCGGGCGTGTCTTCCAACGTGCGCACGCGATGCATCTTGCCGAGGCCAAGGCCCTTGAGCGTCACCGTTTGCACGGCAGGCCGGCGAGCGGCGCTGCGAACCTGCTTCACGGTGACGGTCTTGCCCGCCTTCTTCGCTGTCTTCTTCTCAGCCATCACACATATCTCTTCTGCGGCGCCGCAACGCGACGCCAGTTAAATCAGGCGGAAGCCTGCTCGCCCTTCTGACCTTCGCGGCGCGAGATGATCTCGGCGACGCTGCGGCCACGGCGCTGGGCAACCATGCGCGGGCTCTGCTGGTTCTTGAGAGCATCGAACACGGCGCGAACCATGTTGTAGGGGTTCGAGGTGCCGAGCGACTTCGACACGACGTCGCCAACGCCCAGCGCTTCGAACACCGCGCGCAGCGGACCACCGGCGATCACGCCCGTACCGGCAGGCGCCGGACGAACCACGACTTTGCCCGCGCCGTGATGACCGCGCACTTCATGATGCAGCGTGCGGCCGTCCTTCAGCGGAACGCGGATCAGCGATTTCTTGGCTTCGTCGGTCGCCTTGCGGATGGCTTCCGGCACTTCGCGCGCCTTGCCATGACCAAAGCCGACGCGGCCCTTCTGGTCGCCCACGACGACGAGAGCTGCGAAACCGAAGCGGCGTCCGCCCTTCACAACCTTCGCGACGCGGTTGATGTGAACCAGCTTGTCGACGAATTCGTTGTCGCGCTCTTCGCGGTCGTCGCGGCGCTCCCTGCGGCCACGGCGTTCGCGTCCACCACCTTCGTTACCAGTGTTTTCGTCACGTGCCATGCTTAGAACTCCAAACCGCCTTCACGGGCGGCGTCTGCGAGCGCCTTGATGCGCCCGTGATAGATGTAACCGCCGCGATCGAACACGACCTGCTTCACGCCGGCCTTGGTCGCGCGTTCGGCGATCTTCTTGCCCACGGCCGCCGCAGCTTCCGCGTTGTAGGACTTCGACGCCTTGTCGCCCTTCTCGTTGGTCGAGGCGGAGGCGACGGTGGCGCCCTTCAGGTCGTCGATGACCTGCGCGTAGATGTGCTTGCCCGAACGGAAAACCGACAGGCGCGGACGATCCGCGGTGCGCGAGATCTTGTAGCGCGTGCGCGAACGGCGGCGCTGAAAGAGCTTCGTCGTCATTTCTTTTTGCCTTCCTTGCGGCGGATATGCTCCTCCGCGTACTTCACGCCCTTGCCCTTGTAGGGCTCCGGACGGCGGTAGTTGCGGATCTCGGCCGCGACCTGGCCGACGAGCTGCTTGTCGATGCCGGCGACGGTGAGCTGCGTCGGCTTCTCTGCAGTGATCGTGATGCCGGCCGGGATCGGGTAGGCGACGTCGTGGCTGAAACCGAGCTGCAGGTTCAGGTTCTTGCCCTGCACCGCCGCGCGATAACCGACGCCGTTGATCTCGAGCTTCTGCTGGAAGCCGGTGGTCACGCCGACGACGAGGTTGTTCACCAGCGTGCGGCTGAGGCCCCACATCTGACGCGCGCGCTCCATGTCTTCATGCGGCGTCACGGTGATGCCGTGCTCGTCCACCTTCGCATCCACTTCGGCCACGAGCTTCACCGAAAGCTCGCCCTTGGGACCCTTCACCTTGACCGTCTTGCCGTCCACCGAGGCGGTAACACCTTTGGGCAGAGCGACCGGCTTTTTGCCGATACGTGACATGTTTCTCTCCTCGCCCTTAGAACACCTGACAGAGAACTTCGCCGCCCACGTTCTTCTCGCGCGCGGTGGAGTCTGTCATCACGCCCTGCGGCGTCGAAATGATCGACACGCCCAAGCCCTGGCGGTGCGGCTTCAGCTCGGACACGCCCGCATAGACGCGGCGGCCCGGCGTGGAAACGCGCTTCAACTCGCGGATCACGGGCTTGCCCTCGTGATATTTCAACTCGATTTCGAGTTCCTTGCGGCCCTTCGCTTCGACTTCCGCATAACCGCGGATGAACCCTTCCGCCTGCAGCACGTCCAGCACGCGGATGCGCAGCTTCGAATTGGGCGACTTGATGGTCGCCGTGCCACGAAGCTGGCCGTTGCGGATGCGCGTCAGGAGATCGCCGACGGGATCTGTGATCGCCATATCCTTGTTTCCTTCCTTACCAGCTTGCCTTGGTCATGCCAGGGATCTGGCCGAAATTTCCGAGATCGCGCAGCGCGATACGGGAAAGCTTGAGCTTGCGATAGTAGCCCTTGGGACGCCCCGAGACTTCGCAACGGTGATGGATGCGCGTTTTGGACGAGTTGCGCGGAAGCTTCGCAAGCGCGAGCTGCGCCTCGAAGCGCTCTTCCGGAGCAACCTTCATGTCCTGCGTCTTCTTCTTCAGCTCGGCGCGCTTGGCGGCGAACTTCGCCACAAGCTTCTCGCGCTTGGCGTTGCGATTGATCTGACTCTTCTTTGCCATCAGACGGCCCTCAATTCAGGAACGGGAACTGGAAGCCTTCGAGAAGCGCGCGGGCTTCCTCATCGGTCTTCGCAGAGGTGTTGATGATGATGTCCATGCCCCAAACGGTTTCCGTCTTGTCGTAGTCGATCTCGACGAAAATGATGTGCTCCTTGAGGCCGAGCGCGTAGTTGCCGCGGCCGTCGAAGCTCTTCGGGTTCAGGCCGCGGAAGTCGCGAACGCGCGGCAGCGCCATCGTGACGAAGCGGTCCAGGAACTCGTACATCTTGTCCTTGCGCAGCGTGACCTTGGTGCCGATCGCGCGGCCGGCGGTGATCTTGAACGACGCGATGGCCTTCTTGGCGCGCGTGACTTGCGCCTTCTGGCCGGCAATCGCCGTCAGGTCGTTCTGCGCCTGCTGGATCTTCTTGGAGTCCGCCGCGCCTTCGCCCGCACCGATATTCAGAACGATCTTGTTGATCTTCGGAACCTGCATGACGTTCTTGTAGCCGAACTTCTTCATCAGCTCGGGCTTCACGACGTCGTTGTAGCGCTTCTTGAAGCGCGGAACGTAGTTCGGGTCGCGCGCCTGCTCGCCCACCGCAACCGCGTTGCCTTGGGCTTTCGCTTCGGCCTTTTGCGCCTTCTTGGACTTCGGCGCCTTATCCTGTTGTCCTGCTTCAGACATCGATGACCTCACCGGACTTCTTGGCAAAGCGAACCTTGCGTCCGTCCTTCAGAATCTTGAAACCCACGCGGCTGGCGTCGCCCGACTTCGGATCGACATGCGCCAGGTTCGACAGGTGGATCGTCGACTCCTTGGAGACGATGCCGCCCTGCACGCGCTGCGTCTGGCGCTGATGGCGCTTGACGACATTCACGCCGGAGACGAGTGCGCGGTTTTCATCGGTGAAAACCTTGAGCACTTCGCCCTTCTTGCCCTTGTCGCGGCCCGTCGTGACGATGACGCGGTCGCCCTTCTTGATTTTCACGCCCATTACAGAACCTCCGGCGCGAGCGAAATGATCTTCATATGGTTCTTCGCGCGCAGTTCGCGGGTGACAGGCCCGAAGATGCGGGTGCCGATCGGCTCCGCCTGGTTGTTCACGAGGACGGCCGCATTGGTGTCGAAGCGGATCAGGCTGCCGTCCGGACGGCGCACGCCCTTAGCGGTGCGCACGACGACGGCTTTGAGCACTTCGCCCTTCTTCACGCGGCCGCGCGGAATGGCTTCCTTCACGGAGACGACAATGGTGTCGCCGACGTCGGCGTAGCGACGGTGCGAGCCGCCGATCACCTTGATGCACATCACCCGGCGCGCGCCCGAATTGTCGGCGACCTCAAGCTCGGTGGACATTTGAATCATGACTTAAACTCCTGAACCGTTTCCGGCCCTTATTTCCCGACCTTCTCGATCACTTCCCAGCTCTTCAGCTTGGAGATCGGACGGCACTCCTGAATGCGCACGACGTCGCCGGCCTTGAATTCGCCCTTGGCGTCATGCGCGTGATACTTCTTCGAACGGCGGACGGTCTTGCCCAGCATCGGATGCGTGAAGCGGCGCTCCACGTTCACCACGACGGTGTTCTTGTTCTTGTCGCTGACGACAACGCCCTGCAGAACGCGCTTCGGCATAATCTTCTTCCTCTAATCAGCCTGCCTTGCGGCGCTGCTCCGTAAGCTTCGTTTCGATGCGCGCGATGGAGCGGCGCACTTCGCGAATGCGGTTGGTCTTCTCGAGCTGGCCGTTCGCGCGCTGGAAGCGGAGGTTGAACTGCTCCTTCTTCAGCTTCACGAGTTCGTCGTTCAGCTCGTCTGCGGTCTGCGCGCCGCCTGCGGATTTCTTCGCCTTGGCCATCGCGTGTCTCCTTACTGATGCGCCATGCGCGCGATGAACTTGGTCTGGATCGACAGCTTGCGGGCGCCCAGACGCATGGCTTCCTTCGCCGTCGCCAGATCGACGCCGTCGATCTCGAACAGGATGCGCCCCGGCTTCACCTTCGCCACCCAGAATTCCGGCGCGCCCTTGCCCGAGCCCATGCGGACTTCGGCAGGCTTCTTCGACACCGGCACGTCCGGGAAGATGCGGATCCACACGCGGCCGGCGCGCTTCATTTCGCGGGTGATCGCGCGGCGCGCCGCTTCGATCTCACGCGCGTTCAGACGCTCCGGCTCCATCGCCTTCAGGCCGTATTCGCCGAAGGAGAGCTGGGTGCCGCGCTTGGCCGCGCCGTTGATGCGGCCCTTGAACTGCTTGCGGAATTTTGTGCGTTTCGGTTGCAGCATGACTCTATTCCATCACTCCGCAGGAGCCGGCGCGGGCGTCGACTGACGCGGGCCGCGGTTGGACTTCTCTTCCGCTTCCGCGTTGCGCTTATCGACCGCCATCGGATCGTGTTCCATGATCTCGCCCTTGAAGATCCAGACCTTCACACCGCAGGTACCGTAGGTGGTCTTCGCGGTCGAAACGCCGTAGTCGATGTCGGCGCGCAGCGTGTGCAGCGGAACGCGGCCTTCGCGATACCACTCCACGCGCGCGATTTCCGCGCCACCAAGGCGGCCCGCGCAGGTGATACGGATGCCGAGCGCGCCAAGACGCATCGCCGACTGCACCGAACGCTTCATCACGCGGCGGAACGCAACGCGGCGCTCCAACTGCTGCGCGATATTTTCGGCAACGAGCTTCGCGTCGATTTCCGGCTTGCGGATTTCGACGATGTTCAGATGGACCTCATCGGTCGTCATCTTCTGAACGTCGCTCTTCAGCTTCTCGATGTCCGCGCCCTTCTTGCCGATGACGACGCCCGGACGAGCCGAGTGGATCGTGATGCGGCACTTCTTGTGCGGGCGCTCGATGATGACCTTGGAAACGCCCGCGGCCTTCAGCTTGTCCGTGAGGTATTCGCGGATCTTGATGTCTTCCTGAAGGAGCTTGCCGTAGTCCTTCTTGCCGGCATACCAGCGGGAATCCCACGTGCGGTTGATGCCCAGGCGCAAGCCGGTCGGGTTAACTTTCTGACCCATTACGCTTTCTCCTTCGCCGTCTTCTTGGCGGCGGGCTTCTTCGCGGCGGCTTTCTTGGCCGGCGCCTTGCCCTTGGACTTTGCCTTGCCTTTCGCGGGAGCCTTGGCTTCCGCTTCCTTCTTCTCGCGCAGCTCTTCCACGACGATCGTGATCTGCGCGAACGGCTTCTCGACGCTGGCGCCGCGGCCACGGGCGCGCGCGTGGAAGCGCTGCAGCACCATGTTCTTGCCGACGCTGGCTTCCTTCACGACGAGATCGTCCACGTCGAGGTCGTGATTGTTCTCGGCGTTGGCGATGGCCGACTGCAAAACCTTCTTCACTTCATGCGCGATGCGCTTCGGCGAGAACGTCAGCTCGTTCAGAGCGTGTTCGGCGCGCTTGCCGCGGATCGTCTGCGCGACGAGGTTCAATTTGCGCGGAGAGGTGCGCAGATTGTAACCGATCGCCTTCGCCTGGTTGTCCGCGAGAACGCGGGCGCGTGCTTCCTTGCCCATTATTCTCTCTTCGCTTTCTTGTCGCCGGATGCCGCGGTGTGACCGTGGAAGGTGCGCGTCGGCGAGAACTCGCCGAGCTTGTGACCGACCATGTCTTCCGTGACGAGAACCGGAATGTGCTTCTTGCCGTTGTAGACGCCGAAGGTGAGGCCCACGAACTGCGGCAGGATCGTCGAGCGGCGCGACCAGGTCTTGATCACGTCCTTGCGTCCCGAACCGCGCGCGGTCTCCGCCTTCTCCAGCAGATAACCGTCGACAAACGGGCCTTTCCAAACAGAACGAGTCATATCTTACGATCCCTGCATCAGCTTGCCGCGACGCGAACGCACGATCATCTTTGTCGTGCGCTTGTTCTTGCGCGTCTTGGCGCCCTTGGTCGGCTTGCCCCACGGCGTAACCGGATGACGGCCACCCTTGGTGCGGCCTTCGCCACCACCATGCGGATGGTCGATCGGGTTCATCGCGGTGCCGCGCACGGACGGGCGCTTGCCCTTCCACACATTGCGGCCGGCCTTGCCGATCACTTCGTTCATATGATCCGGGTTCGAAACCGCACCGACCGTCGCCATGCAGGTGAGCAGCACCTTGCGGACTTCGGCGGAGTTCAAACGCAGGATCGCGTAGCCGCCATCGCGGCCGAGATACTGAGCGTACGTGCCGGCGGAACGGGCGATCTGACCGCCCTTGCCCGGCTTCAGCTCGATGTTGTGAACGATGGTGCCGACCGGCATCGCCGACAGCGGCATCGCGTTGCCCGGCTTCACGTCGACCTTGTCGCCGGAGATCACGGTGTCGCCGACCTGCAGGCGCTGCGGCGCCAGGATGTAGGCGAGCTCGCCGTCCTTGTACTTGATCAGCGCGATGAACGACGTGCGGTTCGGATCGTATTCCAGACGCTCGACCTTCGCGGGCTGGTCGGCCTTCTTACGCTTGAAGTCGACGATGCGGTAACGCTGCTTGTGACCGCCGCCCTGCCAGCGCACGGTGACGCGGCCGGTGTTGTTGCGGCCGCCGTTGCGGTGCTGGCCTTCGGTCAGCGCCTTCACCGGACCGCCCTTGTGCAGGTCCTTGCGATCGATCAGGACCAGCTGACGCTGGCCCGGGGTCGTCGGACGATATTGTTTCAACGCCATATCAGAGCCCCGTCGTCACATCGATCTGGCTGCCCTCTTCGAGGGTGACGATCGCTTTCTTGGTATCGGACTTCTTGAACTTGGTGCCGCGGAAGTTCTTGTTCTTGCCCTTGGTGGTGATCGTGTTGACCGCCTTCACCTTGACCTTGAACAGCTCCGTGATCGCCTTGGCGATCTGCGGCTTCGTGGCGCTCAGCGTCACGCGGAAGACAACCTGGTTGGCTTCCGTGAGCTTCGTCGCCTTTTCCGTGATCACCGGCGAAACGATGACATCGTAATTGGTGGTCATGACAGGCGCTCCTCGATGGCCTGAAGCGCAGCCTTGGTCAGCACCAGCTTCTCGCTGCGCATGATGTCGTACACATTGATGCCGGAGGCCGGCAGCAGAGACACATGCGACAGGTTGCGGGCGCTGAGATGGAAGTTCTTGTCGAACTCGCCGTCGACGACGAGCGCGCTCTTGAAGCCCATCTTGTCGAAGCGCTTGGCGAGGTCGTTGGTCTTCACTTCCTTCGTCTTGGCTTCGTCGATCACCACGATGTTGCCGTCTTTCGCCTTCGACGAAAGCGCGTGACGCAGACCGAGCGCCTTCACCTTCTTCGGCAGGTCGAATTCGTGGCTGTGGTTCACAGGACCCATGGCCTTGGCGCCGCCGACATAGAGCGGAGCGGAACGCGCGCCGTGACGGGCGCCGCCGCTGCCCTTCTGCGGGCCGGTTTTCTTCTTCGTGCGATTCACTTCCGCGCGCGTCAGGATCTTGTGCGTACCGGCGCGGCGCTTCGCGAGCTGCCACACCACAACGCGCTGGATCAGGTCGGCGCGCGGCTCGAGACCGAAGATATCGTCCTTCAGCTCGACTTCGCCGGACGACTTGTTGTCCAGGTTGAGGACTTTCGTCTTCACGTTCAGCCCTCCGTCTTTTCAGCAGGCGCTTCGGCAGCAGCCGGAGCAGCCTTGGATTCGCGCTTCGTCACGGAGCCCGGCATCGGAGAGTCCTTGTGCGGCTTCTTCACCGCATCGCGGACCATCACCCAACCACCCTTGGAGCCCGGAACGGCGCCGCGGATCATGATGAGACCGCGCTCGACATCCACTTTCGCGACTTCGAGGTTCTGCGTCGTGATGTTCTCGTCGCCGTAATGGCCGTGCATCTTCTTGTTCTTGAAGGTCTTGCCCGGATCCTGACGACCGCCGGTACCACCGAGCGAACGGTGCGAGATCGACACGCCGTGCGACGCTTCGAGACCGCGGAAGTTCCAGCGCTTCATGGCGCCGGTGAAACCGCGACCGATGGTGACGCCCGTGACGTCCACCTTCTGGCCCGGCACGAAGTGATCGGCCTTCAGCAGATCGCCCACTTCGAGCAGGTTCTTTTCGTCGACGCGGAATTCCGCGACTTTCTTGCGGGGCTCGACTTCCGCCTTCGCGAAACGGCCGCGATCGGCTTTGGTCAAACGCTTTGCTTTCGCGAAGCCGGACCCGAGCTGAACGGCCGTGTAGCCATCCTTCTCCTTGGTGCGCGTCGAAACGACCTGACAGCCATCCAGCTTCAGGACCGTGACGGGCACATGACGGCCGTCCTCTAAAAAGAGGCGGGTCATGCCGACTTTCTGCGTGATGACGCCAGTGCGCATCGCGCTTCTACTCCTTAAAGCTTGATCTCGACGTCCACACCGGCGGCCAGGTCGAGCTTCATGAGCGCGTCCACGGTCTGCGGGGTGGGGTCGATGATGTCGAGAAGACGTTTGTGCGTGCGGATTTCGAACTGCTCGCGGCTTTTCTTGTCCACATGCGGAGACCGGTTCACGGTGAAGCGCTCGATGCCGGTGGGCAGCGGAATGGGTCCGCGGACCTGGGCGCCCGTGCGCTTCGCCGTGTTCACGATTTCCTTCGTCGAATTGTCGAGGATTCGATGATCGAAGGCCTTCAGCCGAATGCGAATGTTCTGATTTTGCATCTTTCAATTCCTGTTCGGCCAAAGACCGACGATCTTCCGGTCCTTACTTATTTGATGATCGAAGCAACGACGCCCGAACCAACGGTGCGACCGCCTTCGCGAATGGCGAAGCGAAGCTTCTCTTCCATCGCGACCGGAACGATCAGCTCGACTTCGATCGAGACGTTGTCGCCCGGCATGATCATTTCCGTGCCTTCCGGCAGCTTCACGATGCCGGTCACGTCCGTCGTGCGGAAGTAGAACTGCGGACGGTAGTTGGAGAAGAACGGCGTGTGACGGCCACCCTCTTCCTTCGTCAGCACGTACACTTCGGCCTTGAAGGTCGTGTGCGGCGTGATCGAGCCCGGCTTCGCCAGAACCTGACCGCGCTCGATGCCTTCGCGGTCGATACCGCGCAGGAGGCAACCGACGTTGTCGCCGGCCTGGCCCTGATCGAGCAGCTTGCGGAACATTTCCACGCCGGTGACGGTCGTCTTCGACGTCGGCTTGATGCCGACGATTTCGACTTCCTCGCCGACCTTCACGATGCCGCGGTCGATACGGCCCGTGACGACGGTGCCGCGGCCGGAGATCGAGAACACGTCTTCGATCGCCATCATGAACGGCTGATCGATCGGGCGTTCCGGCTGCGGGATGTATTCGTCAACCGCGTCCATCAGCTTCAGAACGGCGTCGTGACCGAGCGCCGGCTCTTTGTTTTCGAGCGCCATGAGGGCCGAACCGCGGATGATCGGAATCTTGTCGCCCGGGAAGTTGTAGGACGACAGGAGTTCGCGAACTTCGAGTTCAACGAGGTCCAGAAGCTCCGGATCGTCGACCATGTCGCACTTGTTCATGAACACGACGAGCGCCGGAACGCCGACCTGACGGGCGAGCAGGATGTGCTCGCGGGTCTGCGGCATCGGGCCGTCGGCGGCGGACACGACCAGGATCGCGCCGTCCATCTGCGCGGCGCCGGTGATCATGTTCTTCACATAGTCGGCGTGGCCGGGGCAGTCGACGTGCGCGTAGTGACGCTTGTCGGTCTCGTACTCGACGTGCGCGGTCGAGATGGTGATGCCGCGTGCCTTCTCTTCCGGCGCCTTGTCGATCTGGTCGTACGCCGTGAACGTGGCGCCGCCCTTCTCCGCGAGCACTTTCGTGATCGCGGCGGTCAGCGAGGTCTTGCCATGGTCGACGTGACCGATGGTGCCGATGTTGCAGTGCGGCTTATTGCGCTCGAATTTAGACTTGCCCATTTGCGTATCTCCTTAGGCGTACTTGGCTTTGACTTCATCCGCGATTTGGCGCGGAACTTCTTCGTAATGATCGAACTGCATCGAGTACTGCGCGCGGCCCTGTGACATGGAACGCAGCGTGTTGATGTAGCCGAACATGTTTGCGAGCGGGACCATTGCGGTCACGACCTGCGCGTTGCCGCGCGAGTCTGTGCCCTGCACCTGGCCACGGCGGCTGTTGAGATCGCCGATGACGCCGCCGAGGAAATCCTCCGGCGTCACGACTTCCACTTTCATGATCGGCTCGAGCAGCTTCACCGCACCCTTCGACGCGAGTTCGCGGAACGCTGCGCGCGCCGCGATGTCGAAGGTGAGCGCGTTGGAGTCGACTTCGTGGTACTTGCCGTCCGTCAGCGTCGCCTTGAAGTCGATCACCGGGAAGCCGGCAAGAAGACCGGACTCCTTCTGGTTCTTCAGGCCCTTTTCGACGGCCGGGATGTATTCTTTCGGCACCGAACCGCCGACGACTTCGTTTTCGAACACGAAGCCCGAACCCGGCGGAAGCGGTTCGAAATCGATCGACACTTCGGCGAACTGGCCCGAACCGCCCGTCTGCTTCTTGTGGGTGTACTTGATCGAAACCGGCTTGGAGAGCGTTTCGCGGTAGGCCACCTGCGGCGCGCCGACATTGGCGTCGACCTTGTAGGTGCGCTTCAGGATGTCGACCTTAATCTCAAGGTGCAACTCGCCCATGCCCTTGAGGATGGTCTGGCCGGACTCGTTGTCGGACGAGACGCGGAACGACGGATCTTCCTGCGCGAGGCGGTTGAGCGCCACGCCCATCTTCTCCTGATCGGCCTTCGTCTTCGGCTCGATCGCGACTTCGATAACCGGGTCGGGGAATTCCATGCGCTCCAGGATCACCGGGTGGCTCGGATCGCACAGCGTTTCGCCGGTCGTGGTCAGCTTGAGCGAGGCGAGCGCGACGATGTCGCCGGCGTTCGCTTCCTTCACGTCTTCGCGGGAGTTCGCATGCATCAGAAGCATACGGCCGACGCGTTCCGTTTTGTCCTTCACCGAGTTCAGCACGCCGGTGCCGGACGTGACGGTGCCCGAATAGACGCGCACGAAGGTGATGGAGCCGACGAACGGGTCGTCCATGATCTTGAATGCGAGACCGGAGAACGGCGCCTTGTCGTCGGCGGGACGCTCGACTTCGTTGCCCTTGTCGTCGATGCCCTTCACCGCCGGAATGTCGAGCGGCGACGGCAGGAAATCGATCACCGCGTCGAGCAACGGCTGAACGCCCTTGTTCTTGAACGCCGAGCCGCACATCACCGGCACAAAGGAGAAGTTGATCGCACCCTTGCGGATGCACTTCTTCAGGTCTTCATAGGACGGCATCTTGCCGTCGAGATAGGCTTCGAGAAGCTTCTCGTCCTGCTCGACCGCCATTTCGACGAGTTGGGTGTGCAGCTCATCGGCCTTGTCTTTGTATTCGGCCGGGATCTCGACTTCGTCGTACTTCGCGCCGAGCTGCTCTTCGTGCCAGACGAGCGCCTTCATCTTCACGATGTCCACGAGGCCCTTGAAGTCGGCTTCCGAACCGATCGGCCATGTAATGATCATCGGCTTGGTGCCGAGACGGTCGATCATCATGTCGACGCAGCGCTGAAAGTTCGCGCCCATGCGATCCATCTTGTTCACGAAGCAGATGCGCGGAACGTGATATTTATCGGCCTGGCGCCACACGGTTTCGGACTGCGGCTCAACGCCGGCAACGGCGTCGAACACGGCGACCGCGCCGTCGAGCACGCGCATGGAACGCTCGACTTCGATGGTGAAGTCCACGTGGCCGGGCGTGTCGATGATGTTGATGCGGTGATCTTTCCAGAAGCACGTCGTGGCGGCGGACGTGATGGTGATGCCGCGCTCCTGCTCCTGCTCCATAAAGTCCATGGTGGCAGCGCCGTCGTGCACTTCGCCGATCTTATGCGACTTGCCCGTGTAGTAGAGAATACGTTCCGTAGTCGTCGTCTTGCCGGCGTCGATGTGCGCGGCAATACCGATGTTCCGGTACATGTTGAGAGGAGTTGTGCGGGCCATCTTCTAACTCGTAGCTCTGGTTACCAGCGGTAGTGCGAGAACGCGCGGTTCGCATCCGCCATCTTGTGGGTGTCTTCACGCTTCTTCACGGCATTGCCGCGGTTGTTCGCGGCGTCCATGAGTTCGCCTGACAGGCGACCCTGCATCGTCGGCTCGTTGCGGCCGCGCGCGGCCGTGATGAGCCAGCGGATCGCAAGCGCACGCGCGCGGTCCTGACGGACTTCGACCGGCACCTGATAGGTGGCGCCGCCGACGCGGCGGGACTTCACTTCGATCGCCGGCGAAACGTTGCGCAGCGCTTCGTGGAAAACGACGAGCGGATCCTGCTTCGTCTTGTTCTGAATCGTATCGAACGCGCCGTAGATGATGCCTTCGGCGGCAGCCTTCTTGCCGTCATACATGAGGCTGTTCATGAACTTCGCGAGCACCAGGTCGCCAAACTTGGCATCCGGGTTGATTTCACGGCGTTCTGCGCGGTGGCGACGTGACATGCTGTGCGATCCTTATTTCGGCTTCTTCGCGCCGTAGAGCGAACGGCGTTGCTTGCGATCCTTCACGCCCTGCGTGTCGAGAACGCCGCGGATGATGTGATAGCGGACGCCCGGAAGATCCTTCACGCGGCCGCCGCGGATGAGCACAACGCTGTGCTCCTGAAGATTGTGGCCTTCGCCCGGGATGTAGCTCACGACTTCATAGCCGTTCGTCAGGCGCACCTTCGCCACTTTACGGAGCGCGGAGTTCGGCTTCTTCGGCGTCGTGGTGTAGACGCGCGTGCAGACGCCGCGCTTCTGCGGGCATTCCTTCAACGCCGGAACCTTGTTGCGCTTCGGCTTTTCGCTGCGCGTCTTGCGGATCAACTGATTGATCGTCGGCATACGTCTTCCCGTTCCATGCCGCTCACGCGGCGAAAATGACATTCGGGGCGCGGGCCATCGCGGCCTGCCCCGTTTGATCGCGGAGGACTGGAGAGCTTGCCCTCGAGTCGCGCGGTCTCACGCTGTTAAACTGGCTTCCCAACAGCGTTTTTCGCGAAATTCCGCGAGACAGCCTGTCCTGGAAGGTGCGGCTATATAGAAGGGTAACTTTTGGGGGTCAAGCCCGGCGAAAGGATATTTCGCCGGGCCGGCCAGACGCCCTTAAAGTCCAAGGAACGGCAGGATTTCCCGGACGGCCATGATCATCAGAACCAGGGTCCCGAGCGCGAAGACCGTGAAACGGAGCGGCACCCGGTTGATGGTGCACTGAATCAGGGAGTGGACGACCCGCAGGACCACATAGGCCCAGGCCAGCCAGACCGCCGTCTGATCCACCCGCCCCGCCAGATAGATATAGAAGACCAGCGCATAGAAAATGGTCGGCTGCTCGAACAGGTGGTTGTAGTTGTCGGCCACCTGCCGGGCGTGGTCCGGCAAAACATCCAGAGATCCCGGGAATCGGGCGGCCTGCGGATCCAGCTTGGCCGCATTCATGGCCGGGATCCGGGTCGCGTACATCCAGATCCAGATAATAAGTGTCCAGACGACCAGCGCCAGGACGGGTGTCAGAAGATTGTCAGGCATTTGCTTCCCCCTCGTTTTGGTCAGGAAAGCCTAAGCTGAGTCCTCCACGCAGCCCTCAAAGAAAGACGGCGTAAAACTGCGTTTCTGCAAGTAAGTCTCATTGACTCCCCTGCCGCGACGGCTATGTTCCGCGCTAGTTGCGAACGATTATCAAATTCATCTGAGGGGACCATGAACATCGAATTCGGGCCGCGCGGCATTGCTTTGGGACTGGCGGGCGTCGGCATCGCGTCCACCACCGCTTTCGGCGGCGCGCAGGCGCAGACACTCGCCGCCAATGCGGCAGGCTCCAGCGGCGGCGTCGAAACCGTGACGGTCACAGGCCAGCGCAGCTCGCTCGACACGCTGACGGCGAAGGTTCAGGACACACCGCAATCCATCAACATCGTCCCTCTGGAAATAATGCAGCAGCAGGGCGTTGCCACGCTGCAGGACGCACTCAAGAACGTGCCGGGCATCACGCTGAACGCGGGTGAAGGCGGCACGCATGGCGATCTCGTCAATCTGCGCGGCTTCTCCGCGGGCGACGATTACTTCATGGACGGCCTGCGCGACACCGGTCTCTATGACCGCGACTCTTTCGATTACGAATCCGTCGAAGTCTACAAAGGTCCCGCCTCGACACTGTTCGGACGCGGATCGACAGGCGGCGTCATCAACCAGGTTCTCAAGAACCCACAGCTCTATCCGATCCAGAATTTCCAGATCACCGCCGGCACCAACAATGAAGGCCGCGCGACGGCCGACGTGAACTATGTGCTCGGCGACACCAGCGCGCTGCGCATCAATCTGATGGGCCAGATCAACGACGTGGAAGGCCGCCCCTATGTGCGCAACCAGCGCTGGGGTGTTGCTCCCGCCATCGCGTTCGGCATCGGCACCGACACGACATTCTCGCTGAAATACCTGCACCAGCAGGAAGACAACCTGCCCGACTACGGCATTCCGTTTGTCTTCGGAAAGGTTGCGCCCGTTCCGCGCGACACGTTCTACGGCCTGCCGGCGGACGACACGTTCGCCACGCATGTCGACGTCGTGACCGGCCGCGTGGAGCACAAGATCAACGATTGGCTGAGCGTGAGCGATACCGCCCGTTACGGCCGCTATTCCTTCGACTCCCGCCAGACAGCGCCGATCTATGGCAGCGCAAATTGCTACACGACCGCTCCCTATGCCGGCGCGCCGGTCTGCACCGGATCGCCGCACGATGAACCGGTGACCGCGTTCAATCCGCTCTACCCCGTCGTTGGAACGCCGCTGAACCAGATCTTCGTTCTGCGTGATCGCCCGAGTTCGACCGGCGTGATCCGCACGATGATGAACAACCTGAACTTCACGGCACAGTTCAACACCGGCTTCCTGAAGCACTCCCTCGTGGTGGGTGGTGAATATGATCGCGAAACGGCATCGCTCGTCCGCTTCACCAATCAGGACGATCAAATCGTCCCCGTGCCGCTGCTCGATCCCGATCCGAACGAAGCCTTCCCCGGCCACCAGACGACGATCCGCCAGAAGCCGGTCACCCGCACCAACACGCTCAGCGGCTACATCATCGACACGATCGACATTGGCGATCAGTGGAGCGTGATCGGCGGCGTGCGCTTCGACAATTTCCGCGCCAAGTTCGACCAGAACTTCGGCGTCACGACGCAGCACTTCAAGCATACGGACGATGTGGCCAGCCCGCGCGCCGCGGTGGTGTACAAGCCCATCGAGAACGCCAGCATCTACGTCTCCTACGGCACGTCCTACAATCCGTCGGCGGAAAACCTGTCGCTCGCGGCAAGCAACAAGGACCTCGATCCGGAGAAGGATCGCACCTACGAAGTGGGCGCGAAGGCAACCGTGCTCGATGGATTGCTCGGTCTGACTGTCGCGGGCTTCGACACCAAGATGACCAACGCCCGCATCACCGATCCGGTCGTGCCGTCCCTGCAAACCCTCGCGGGCGAACTGCACGTCAAAGGCATCGAGTTCGGCGCACAAGGCCACATCACCGACAATTGGGAAGTTGTGGCGGGTTACACCTATCTCGATCCGACGTCGGAAGGGCTTGTCGCGGCGGGCGTGAAAGGACCGATCCCGAACACCGCGCACAACCAGGCCAATCTCTGGACCACTTACGATTTCGACGTGGGGTGGAAGATCGGCGCCGGCATCAACTATATCGGCGCGCGCAATGCCGGCATCGACAACGCCAGCGTGCCCGGCAGCGTAATCACCGCGCATGCGCCGGGATGCACGACGCTGGATGCGATGGTTGGCTGGCAGGTGAACGATCATCTGTCGCTGCAGCTGAACGGCTACAACCTCACCGACAAGTACTATTTCGCCACGACATACTTCACGCGTCCGGGCGAAAACCATGCGGTGCCGGGTCCGGGCCGCACGGTTTTGCTGACGGCGAGCC
Source organism: Rhizomicrobium sp. (assembly GCA_036569005.1). Lineage (GTDB taxonomy): Bacteria > Pseudomonadota > Alphaproteobacteria > Micropepsales > Micropepsaceae > Rhizomicrobium. Next base: position 20,863 of record DATCRK010000049.1, read on the forward strand.
TGGGGCTCTGATCCATGATCCTGCGCATCCCCCATGTGCTGACGACGGAGGAGCTTGCGGCGATCCGCGAGCGCCTCGCCGCAGCCACATGGGTGGATGGGCGGGTGACAGCCGGGCACCAGGGCGCGAAGGTCAAAGGCAATCTGCAGATCGCCGAGGACAGCCAGGACGCGCGCGATCTTGGCGCGATCGTGTTGCGAGGATTGGAACGTAACCCGCTCTTCTTGTCGGCGGTTCTGCCCCGCCATGTCTATCCGCCGATGTTCAACACATACGAACCCGGCATGAACTTCGGCACACATATCGACGGCGCGATTCGGCAGGTCGGGCAGCAGCGTGTCCGCACGGATATCTCGGCCACGCTGTTCCTCAATGCGCCGGAGGAATATGACGGCGGTGAGCTTCTGATCGAAGACACCTACGGCGCCCATTCGGTGAAGCTGCCGGCCGGCGACATGGTGGTCTATCCCGCGACATCGCTGCATCGCGTGACGCCCGTGACGCGCGGCGCGCGCATCGCCAGCTTTTTCTGGGTGCAGAGTCTGGTTAAGGACGACAGCGAGCGGTCACTGCTGTTCGATCTGGACCGCGCCATCGCGGAACTGGCGCAAACCGTTCCCCATGACAGCGCGGCGATGTTGCGGCTGACCGCGAGCTACCACAACCTGGTGCGCAAATGGACCGGAACGTAAGCGAATCTGTTTTCGCCGACGGCGACGCGTGGCGCATGGCCGCGCTCTCGATGATGAGTGCGGAAGAACTGCGCGCGATCTTCTCCGGCAATCCGGCGGACGCGGCGCCATGGGTGACGGCAGCGGCGAACGGTGGTTTAGCAGAAGCGGAAGTGCGGCTCGGCCGGATGCTTCTGGCGGG
>DATCRK010000050.1:0-28495 GCA_036569005.1 Rhizomicrobium sp.
CGGCATGAAGCCGGCGCATCTGGCGGCGGTGGACGCCAACGGCCTTGCGCCGGACGGCAGCAAGACGCCGGCGGCGGACGATCCGGATTTCCTCAAGCAGATCTTCGGCGCCGAGATCGGCGATGAAGGCGACCCCTTCGCGGTGAAGAGCGGCAAGCTCTATGTGCTCAAGGTGAACGGCCAGATTCCGCCCAAGCTCAAGCCGCTGGATCAGGTGCGCGTCGAAGCCGCCGCGCAATGGACCGCGGAACAACGCCGCAAAGCGCTGGTGGCGAAAGCGGACGCGCTCGCGGCGCAGGCGAACAAGGATCACACCCTGACCGCCGCAGCCGGTGTCGCGGGAACGCCGGTGCTGAAATCCGGGCGTCTTTATCGCCAGGGCGGAATCCAGCAGCAGCCGGATGAAGCGCTTCCGCCCGCCGTGGTGGCCAAGCTGTTCGACGTGACGCCGGGCACCGCCGTCGATGGCCCGGGACCGAACGGCGGCTACATCGTGGCGCGCGTCACCGGCGTCGAGCATCGCCCTCTTCCGGTGGGCTCGCCGCAATTCACGGCGGGCGCGCAGCAATTGAGCCAGCAATCGGCGCAGGACTTCGACTCCCTGCTGGCGAAATCGGCGCGCGACAAGCAGAACGTGAAGATCAACCAGTCGAACGTGGATCGCGTCGCAGGCACGGGCGAAGGCTCGTGAGCGACCGATGGCGATTGAACCGGATTTCACGGCGTTCGCGCGCAACTACGACGCCGGACGCCCACAGGCACTCCACGCGCGGCTGATTGCCGATCTCGAAACGCCGGTCAGTGCGTTCCTCAAGCTCGGCGAAGGCCGCGACAACGCCTTCCTGCTGGAGAGCGTGCAAGGCGGCGAGACGCGTGGGCGCTATTCCGTCATCGGCTTCAAGCCTGATCTGATCTGGCGCTGTCGGAACGGCAAGGCCGAGATCAATCGCAACGCGCGCGCCAAAGCCGATGCGTTCGAGCCGGCGGAGCTTGCCGACAAGCCGCTGGAGTCTTTGCGCAAGCTTTTGAAGGCGACGCAGATGGATCTGCATCCGTCGCTGCCGCCGATGGCCGTGGGGTTGTTCGGCTATCTCGGCTACGACATGGTGCGGTTGATCGAGACCAGGCTCGGCGCGCCGAAGCCCGATCCGCTCGATCTGCCCGACGCCATCATGCTGCGCCCCACGGTGGTCGCGATCTTCGACAATGTGCGTGACGAGATCGTGCTGGTGTCGCCAGTGTGGCCGGAAGCGGGCGTGGATGCGCGCGCGGCCTATGCCCGCGCCTCGGAGCGGCTGAACGACGCTATAGGCGATATCGAGCGACCTGCACCCGCGGTGCCGCATCCGCCGGAGAATCTGCCTGCCGTCACGCAGATCGATTCCAACACGACGCATGACGACTATCTAAAGATCGTGGAGCGCGCGAAGGAATACATCCGCGCGGGCGATGTCTTTCAGGTCGTGCCGAGCCAGCGCTTCCGCCGCGACTTCAGGCTGCCACCCTTTGCGCTCTATCGCGCGCTGCGCCGGTTGAACCCGTCGCCCTTCCTCTATCACCTCGCCTTTCCCGGATTCTCCATCGTCGGCTCGTCACCGGAGATTCTGGTGCGGCTGCGCGACGGCGTCGTCACGATCCGCCCCATCGCCGGCACCCGCAAGCGTGGTGCGACGCCGGAAGCCGACAATGCTCTTGCCGCCGAACTGATGAACGATCCGAAAGAGCGCGCCGAGCATCTCATGCTCGTCGATCTGGGCCGCAACGATGTGGGCCGCGTGGCGGAGACCGGCGAAGTAAAGGTCACCGACAGCTTCTTCATCGAGCGCTACAGCCATGTGATGCATCTGGTGTCGAATGTCGAAGGCAAGATCCGGCCCGGCCTCGACGCGATCGATGCGCTGGCGGCGGGTTTGCCCGCGGGCACGCTGTCCGGCGCGCCGAAGATCCGCGCCATGGAGTTGATTGACGAATTCGAGAAAGAGAAGCGCGGCGCAGTCTATGCCGGCGCCGTCGGCTATTTCGCGGCGAACGGCGCGATGGACACCTGCATCGTGCTGCGCACGGCCGTCGTGAAGGACGGCATCATGTACGTGCAGGCGGGCGGCGGCGTGGTGGCGGACAGCGATCCCGAATCCGAATTCCAGGAAACCGTGAACAAGGCCAAGGCGCTCATGGCGGCGGCGGACGAAGCCGTGCGCTACGCCTCGTCAGCGCGACGCGGCCAATGAACGGACGTCGCGCTCGGTCTTGAGCCTTATCGCATCGCTTGCCGTCACCAGCTCGTAGCCGCGCGCGGCGGCTTGCTGCGTCCAGCGGGCGAGCGCGTCCATGGTTTCCGGATGCGGATGGCCGATGGCGATGACGACGCCCTGCTCTCGCGCGATGGTTTCGGTGCGCGCCAGCTGCGTCGCGATGGCGCCCGGCGAAACCGTATCGTCCAGGAATACGTCACGCCCGGCGCTGCGGACGCCGAACGCACGCGCCAGTGTCACAACCTCCGTGCCGGGAGCCGTGCGCGAATCCAGGAAGAACACATGCTTCTCGGCGAGATGCTCGATGACCGGCACCAGCGCTTCGCGGTTGGAAGTAAAGCGGCTGCCCTCATGATTGTTGATGCCGGCGAAATTCGGAATGCGCGACAGCGCCCATTCGAGGCGCGAGATGTTCGTGGCGCTGTCGAGAGACGTCAGCAATGCGTTCGGACCCGGGTCTGTCCTGCCATCCGGCTCCATGGGCATATGCACGAGAATCTGATGTCCCGCCCGATAGCCCTCGCGCGCGAATTCCGGCGCGGCATCGGGATAAGGCAGGAACGACAAGCTCACCTCACGCGGCAACGCGATGGCACGCCGCGTATCGACGCCATCGGCGCCAAGATCGTCGATCACGATAGCGATGGCAGGCACCGGATGGGCCGCGGTACCGGAGTCCTGTGCGCTTCCCGACTGATTGAAAGCGATGCGCGCCTGCAGCCATTGCGGAAAACCGGGGCCGGCCGCGAGAACCCGCGGCGCGTAGAGGCCGCGATCGGTGCGCACCGTGACCGGAAACGACACACGGGCATTGTCCGGCGGTCCAGCTTCCGCCGCCATCAGGCCCGGCGGCACAAGCTCGCTCATCAGCAGAGGCAAGCCGGACAATGCGCGCTGGCCGCCGAAACCGATCGCCAGCATCAGCACGGCCCAGAAGATCGCTTCGGCGCCCAGCAGCGCCTTATCGCTTCTGCGGCCGGATTTTCGAATCACGCGCGCCCGCAACATGCTCCATAGGAAACCGCCCATATACGCTGTCAACAGAACCGATCGCGGCTTTGTTCATCGCGCGACAATCGGCAAGAAAAAAGGCGGCGACCGCAAGGTCGCCGCCCGTTTCTTTTGATCCGGTCGGATCAGAACTTGACCGAACCGGAGACGAACAACATCCGGCCCTGGATGTCGTAGACGCCCGGGAAGGTGTTGGAGTTGTTCTCGTTGGCGTCGATCGTGTTGTCGACGATCGGCGGCTTCTTGTTGAAGGCGTTCTGCAGGCCGGCCGTCAGGCTGATGCCATCGCGGACGTTCCACACCGCCGTGAAGTCGAAATACGACACCGGATCGATCTTGTGATCCGACAGATCGAAGTTCGCCGGCGTGACCACGCAGGTCGAGGCCGCGCCAATGCAGTAATCGGTATCGAGCTTGACCGAGCCGATGTAGCGCCAACGGCCCGACAACAGCCAATCGCCCGACGGGGACGTCCAGTTGACGCGGAAGTTGAAGCGATACTTCGGATCCGGCACGCCGCAGAAGTTGCCGTAGTAGCCGGCGCAATCGCCCTTCGGCAGGATCGCGTCGCCCTGGATCACGGCCTTGTCTTGATAGGTACCGTTCAGGTTGAACGCCAGGCCACCGGCGTCATTCCAGCCCATGTCGGCCAGGTCCATCTGGTAGTTCACGCCGACGTCGATACCCGTCGGATTGAGCTGACCTGTGTTCGCGTTGATCTGCGAGATGAAGCCGTTGGAGGCGCGGAAACCGCCAGTACCGTCGCGGTGGACCGCCTGGCAGTATACCGACGCAGCCTGCGCGGCGACGTTGGTGATGCCGCCCGGCGGGCTGTAGCAACCCTGGAAGATACCCTGCGGGCTGCCGGCCTGCGTTCCCACGGCACCGGTGATCTTGATGTCGTAGTAGTCAACCGTCGCGGTGAGGCCGTCGATGAAGGTCGGCGTGAACACGAGACCGAAGGTCTTCGTGTCGGCCACTTCCGGCTTCAGGTTCGGGTTACCACCCACGAGCACGTTGCATTGGCCCGAGTTACAGGTGTTGCTCTGGCCGACATGCGCGCCGGTCGCGATGCAAAGCGCCTGCAGGTTCGGCGTCGCACCGGGGTTGTTGCTGGCCACGCACGGATCGGTTCCCGAAGCGAGCGCGATCGCCTGCGGGCTGAACAGTTCGCCGATGTTCGGCGCACGGACAGCGCGCTGCCACAGAGCACGGAGCTTGAAGTCGTCCGTGGGTGCCCACGAACCGCCGTACTTGTAGGTGCTGGTCGCGCCGGCGTTGCTGTAGCTCGAATAACGATAGGCGCCTTCGAGTTCCAGATCTTCGACGAACGGCATGCCTTCGACGAGCGGGATTTTGATTTCGCCGAAGCCTTCCTTCACGTTGAAGGCGCCGCTTGCAGGAGGCGTTGCGCCCGAGAGGCCGGCCGCGTTGCCTGTCGCGAGCGTGTTATCCGGACGGACGAAGCCCTGCTCCTGGCGGTATTCGGCACCGACCGAGAGCGCAACCGGATCCTTGGCCCACGGGCTCTGGACGCCCCACGAACCGAGGTCGCCCGCCAACGAACCCTGAATGTCGGTTTCGGCGACTTGCGTGAGCAGAGCATAGTTCACGCCGTCGAAAGCGATCGTTGCCGCCGTCGGCTGCCCGGGTGAAGCCGGATCGAGGTTGTAGATGTTGTACGGCACGCAGCCTGCGTTTCCGGACGCGCAGGCAAAACCGCCCGCACCGTTGTCGACGACCCGGATGGAGTCCTGGAAGTTCGACGTCGAAACGAAGCCGGTGTTCCACTGCTGGCTCTCGGACTTTCCGTACTGCGCCGAAACGTCATAGCTCCAGCCGCTGCCCAGATCGCCCTTCGCACCCGCGACCATTTCAAAGCTGTCGAAGGTGAACTCCGTGCGGCGGGGACCGAAATCCAGAGCGCGCTTGAAGAGGAAGACGGATGCGTCCGGCGTGCCGGCGGCCGGCGTCGGCGTTCCGAACAGAAGGTCCTTTTCCTGTGCGCTGAGGAACGGGTTGTCGGCGTTGATGTTGAAGGTGCCGGCGATGGGCGTCGATGCGATCTGCGTGTTGATGCGCGTGTTCGAGTACATCACGCGCGCATACAGATCGAGGCTCTTGTTGACTTCGTAGTGGCCGTTGGCGCCAAAGTTGTAACGGACCTGCTCGGTCTGGTTCAGCTGCTGCGGATTGTAGTTGAAGCTGTCTTCCGCCGCTGGCACGTTCTGACCGTAGGTGTCGCAACCCACAACGCCACCGACGCCGAACTTGTACATGCCCGGATTGGATGTCGCGCCTGTCGGATCGTAGTGATAGCAGAAGCCGCCATCGCCACCGCCGACGTGATTGCGGTTTGCGTCATACTGAGGATAGGCGTGCGGGCCGTTCAGGATGTAGAAGCCGCCCTGCGGGATCGTCTGGCTGCCGCGGAAGAAAAAGCCGCCCTGACCATCGGTAACGAGCGGCTCTGCGCCGAACTTGCGCGTGCCCTGCGGAATGGATTGGCGATGGGTGTAGCCGCCCCACGCGGTGACGTTGCCTTTGCCGTCGCCCGACGAGAAGCCCAACATGCCGTTGACGTCGGCCGTCTGGCCATCCATGTGATAGTCCGGATAGGCCGAATATGTGCCGCTGATTTCAGCGCCTTCGAAGTCGTGCTTCAGAAGGATGTTGACGACGCCGGCCACCGCATCGGAACCGTACACAGCGGACGCGCCGCCGGTCACCACTTCGACGTGATCGATGATGGCGGTCGGGATGGCATCGAGGTCGACGCCGCCGAAGCCGGCTGCACCACCGATGTTGGAGGGAACGTAACGCTTGCCGTCAACCAGAACGAGGGTGCGGTTCGGTCCAAGGCCGCGCAGAGAGACTTCCGCCGTGCCGTCCGACGAAATGTCGAAGCCGGAGGTCATGCCGCCGATGTTCTGCGGCAGTTGGTTGAGCAGCTGCTCGGAGTTCACCGCGCCCTGGAGTTGCACTTCCTGGCTGCCGACCACCGTGACGGGGGAGCTGGAATAAAGACCGGTTTGCGGGATGCGCGAACCCGTGACCACCACGGTTTCGACGGATTGGTCCTGCGCCGCCGCGGGGCCCGCTGACCAGACCGCTGCAACCGACGCGACACCAAGCAAAAGCGAAGACCGCAGACCACGGCTGCGCGAAGCGGCATTAAATGACATGTGTTATTCCCCTCAGATGGTTACTGCCTGCAGCAAAGCCTTCTCGCGGACTCGCTGCCCCGTTACTCCGGGGAACGCTAGGAAGCGGGTATTGGGCTAATCCATCAAAATAGGACCGGGCCAAACGCCCAAACCGCTTTGCGGCGAAATCTGTGGCAAAAATGTGAGGCTTTCGTGCGCTTTCGGAAAACCGAGCCGATCGGCGTCACGATCAATTTACCGCGGCGGCAAAAGCCTACGGCAGAGCGCGATCGAGTTCCCAGATTTCCGACGCAATTCCCGCGTTGTCGATGAAAGCCATACGCTGGCCGAGCGCGAACGCTTCGATGCGTGTCATGCGCAAACGCGGGGCGCGCGCCAGAAGATGATCGCGGCATGCAGCGATGTTTTCAGTCGCAAAAACAAGCAGACACCCGTTTTCCGCGGGATAGAGCGCGGCCTTGGCACGGAAGTCGTTGAGAAACGAGGGTTTGTCGTAAATCACGAATGCAAACGAGCCGTCCGGATTCATCATCGGCAATGCCGGCGGATAATAGCGATCGCTGTGAACGACAAAACCGAGCACATCGCTGTAGATCCGCCGCGCCTCAGGGATGGCGCTGATCGGCATCCTCTGTCCGACATTATATATGTATGGCTCGCGCCACTCTCTCGCAGGCGGATCGTTCAACTCGACGAAGGAGTGGAGATTGCCGAAAGGATCGCGAAAGCAGTCCACAACGCCGATCGCGAGCGGATTGGCGACGCCTGTCAGGAGGGGAATATTGTTCTTCACAAACCAGGCCGCAGCGGCAGCGAGATTATGGACGCGCAGCATCAGCAGGGTTCGCGCCTGATCCGGCCCAGGCACAGGTCCCGGTGAAACGCGCTCCAGAAAAACCGGAAGATTTCCCGGCAGCATGACGATGCTCTCGTCGAGCGTTCTGGAGGAAAAGCCGAGCTTGCTGCAATAGAACGCTTCCGCGAGCGCCAGATCGGGCACGCGGATCGAGCATCCGAGCAGGCGCAGCACCCTCCCCTCTGCCATAGGAGCTACGCCGCTGGCGCTATGACACGGCCATGCTCGCGGACTTCGTCGATGACATCGGCGAGCCTGCAAACCATCGTTTCGATGATGCGCTCCGGCATGTTGCCGAAACCCAGGACAATGCCGCGCGGCGCGCGCGCGGGATCGTGATAGAAGCGCGACAGCTCTGTCACCGAGAGCCCGCGATCGGCGGCCGCACGGCACACGACACGTTCGTTGATCGCTTCGTTGAAGAGGAGCGAAACGTTCAGGCCTCCGCAGGGCTCCAGGATGGTGATGTTGCCCAGATGGGTGCGCAGGCTTTCAACCAGCGCGCCAAGCCGTTCCGCATAAGTGGCGCGGATCGATTTGGTGTGCACCGCGTAGTTGGTGTCTTCAATGAACGTCGCCAGCGCGGCGAGAACGAAAGGCTCCGGGCCGTAGGAAATGCGCTGCGCCATTTCCGCGAACGGATCGACGAGATGGGGTGGTACCACGAGATAACCGACTCGGATGTGCGGGCCAAGGGTATGATTGAGGCTGCCGAAATAGATCACCGATGCATCGCGATCGCGACCCTGCATCGCACGCACGCGGCCGCCGGTATAAGAGAGATCCCATAGCGCGTCGCATTCGAACACGATGGCGTTCGAGATGCGGGCAACATCGAGCATCGCTTCGCGCCGGGCATCGGACATCTGGCAGCCAAGCGGAAAGCTCACGGACGGCGACGCGAAGATCAGCCGCGGCGGCGGACCAGACACGCGATGGATGTCGGCGCCATTGTTGTCGCTGGGAATCGGAACAATCTGCGCGCCGGCCGAGCGCAAATAACGCCCGACGATATCGTTCGCGGGATCCTCGACATAAACCCAATGTCCCGGATCGATCATCACCCGCGCCGTCAAGTCCAACGCGCTCTCGATGCCCGTGACCGGAATGATCTGCGACGGTTCGCACAGCACGCCACGCATGTGCCGTAGATAATTCGTCATCACCGTCTGGAATTTGCGCAAGCCCTGGCGCAGATCGCCGCCGCCCGGTGAGCGGCAGAATTCCTCCGCGATCAAGCGGCTGAGCGGATTGCGCGGATAGAGAGACGGGTCCGGCGCATGCAGCCCGAAAGGCGCCGCATGAGATTCTTCCGGCGCGATCGTGCCGAGAACATGCTGCGCGTGGTAGCTGATCTCGATGGTGTTCCGCGCGGCCCAGCGCGGCGCGCTTCTCGGCTCCGCATGTTGCTGCACGTCGCGTGCGGGTGCCGGCCGCTCATCGGCAACTGCGGCCAACCGCATCGCATCATCCGCCACGCGCGTGCCGCGACGCTTGTTCGCGAGCAAATAACCCTCCGCGGCCAGGCGCGAATAGGCGGTGACGACCGTGTTGCGGCCGATCTTGAGCGCATCCGCCAGTTCGCGGCTCGTGGGAAGATGCGTGCCCGGCGGCAGCTCGCCCGACGCAATGGCGACGCGGATCGCGCGACAGATCTGTTCGTAGATGGAAATCGGTGATGCGTCGTCCACCGTGATGTTCGCGATGGCAAGCGAGAAATTGATCTCATCGCTCGCGCCGTGCCCGGTCTCGCGAGATGATGAAATGGCGTGCTGTTCGCTGCGGTTTTCCATGCCGCGAAATTGCCGACGCCATGTTGGTTCCACCAGAGCCACTTTGCCTGCGCCGGTGGTACCACTTTCGTCCGTTTGGGTTCGGTTAAGACGCGCGGAGTGCAACCACCCATGCGTGATTTCACATTTTCGAGAGGCGAATAACGCGAGAAAACGGCGGCAATGCGCAGAGGTGATCGCTATTCTGGATTTACAATAGCGCCGCGCCTTCGCTGCACATTTCGGAAGCATCGCATCGGCAAAAAAATTTCATCGAACTCACTAACGGGAACGTGATTATGCTTCATTGAAGTTGTGACCAATCATGCTCACATAAGACTTCGTCACGGTTACAAACGGCCAAATGATTCGGGGCAAGGTTGTTATGACCCAGACGGAACGACATGTCCGCTCGTCCGAACGACGTGGCGCGCCGGAACGTCCCGCTCCGGCGTTCATCCATCTTGTCGACGACGCAGACGATGGCGACGGCACCCCACTTCACGAAAAACTTTACCAGCGCGTTCGCAAGCTGATCCTTTCCGGCGCGCTTCAGCATGGCTCGCGCCTCGCGCCGTCGCGCAGCCTTGCAAGCCTTCTGGGCATCTCGCGCAACTCCGTGATGACCGCCCTCGACAGATTGATCTCGGATGGTCTGCTGGAATCCCGCCACGGTTCCGGCGTCTATGTTCGCTATTCCGGAGCGCGGCGCTCTTCGGCAAATGTGAACCGAGCCGACGATCAAGCCGATGCACTGTTCCCGTTCCAGCTCGGCATTCCGCCCATCGACATATTCCCCGCCATGTTGTGGCGGCGCCTTCAGTCGCGCAGATGGCGGCACATCTCACCCGCCTTGCTTCGCGACGACGATCCCGCTGGCTGGCTGGGGCTGCGCGAAGCTATCGCTGCACATGCCGCCATGACACGTGGCCTTGAATGTTCCGCGGACCAGATCGTCGTCACGAGTTGCACCGCCGCTGGCGTCGATCTTGTCGTGCGCTCGCTCGGACTGTCCGGCAGCGAGGTCTGGATGGAAAATCCGGGCTACGCGTCGGCCGCGCAGGCGCTGCAGAACGGCGGCGTTCGTCTTGTGCCTGTGGACGTGGACAGATCCGGTCTGGACGTGGATGCCGGGCGCCGCGTGGCGCCACGGGCACGCGCGGCCTATGTCACGCCGACCTGTCAATTTCCCCTTTCCGTCACGATGAGCCCGGCGCGGCGGCGCGCGTTGACGGCATGGGTTCAGGAGCAGAATGCATGGCTCCTCGAAGACGACTTCGATTGGACAAGCAGCGGCGCGAACCCGCCGCCGAAACCACTCGCCGCGCAGGTCCCGTCGCGCACGATCTACTTCAACACGTTCAACCACATTCTGTTTCCGACACTACGCATCGGCTACATCGTAGCGCCGCCGGCTCTCGTGGACCGCTTCGTTGCGATCCAGCGCGGCATCAACGGCAGCTCGAACATTCCCAACCAGATGGTGCTGGCGGATTTCATCAATGGCGGGCATCTGGACGATCACATCAAGCGCCTGAAGGAATGTCAGAGCGAGAGGCGGGCAGCGCTCCTGCATGCGCTCGAAACCCAGCTCGCCGATTTCCTGGTTCCGCGATCGGACCGTGCGGGCTCGCATATCATCTGCAAGACGCGAAATCTGAATGCCGGGGAAATCGTTTCGATCGCGGCGGCAAAGGGCATCTCAATAACGCCAATGGCAAACTATCAATTCATCGCCGATAGCGGAGACCATGTGTTGCTCGGCTATGGCGGCTTCACGCCCGTGGTGATCGAAGAAGCGGCCAGTAAGCTGCGGGCCGCGCTCAAGTCGGTCGGTTAGGGCCGTTCCACCCGCTCCGTTAAGGACTGGGTAACGATCTTAATAATCGTTCCTCAAGACATACCCAGCATTCTGTGCGGATGCGTACCAGAACCATCGCCAAGGCTGCCGCCTTTGCGCTCGCTTTTGCGGGGGCCCTTCTTTTTGCGGACGCTCGAGCGGCGATTCCGGAAGCAGGGCCGGCGGACCCTGCATCCAGTTGGGCAGCTTTCGAAGCGACCATCGCCGACGCGAAGAAAGCGATGATGGCGGATCCCAAGGCCGCGCTGGAAAAGGCGCGCGCGGCGGATCTTCTTGCGCAAACCAAGCCTGCATCGGCACGGCAGCGGGAAGCTCTCGCCACCAGCCTCTGGCTGGAGGGCGAAGCGCTCACGCGCATCAACAAAACGGCACAAGCAAAGATCGCGATCGACAAGGCCGTGGGACTTGCGGCAACGGACGGAAAGATCACCGCGCTCGACGGAAACCTCGCACTGTCGCAAGGACGCCTTGCAGATGCCGACGGCGCCATCGGCCTTGCGCTCAAAAGCTACCAGCGCGCGCACGACATCTTCGCGCGGCTGAACATCCCGCGCTATCAGTCCATCGCGCTGCAGGGGCTCGGTGCGATCTACGACAAGGCGCACGACTTTGATCGCGAAATCGAATACTACCGCCGCGCATCGCAAGTTTATTCAGAAGAGCCCGCTTTCCAGCTGAGTGCGGCCAACAACATCGGCTTTGCTCTGCAACAGCTCGGCCGCTATGACGAAGCGATCGGGGATTTCACCGAAGCGCTGAAAATCGCGCGCACGATGAAGAGCCCGTTCCTCGAAGCCAACATTCTCACCAATCTCGCCGCCGCCTACGCCAAGAGCCATCGCTTCCGCGAAGCGGACGCCGCGGCCGATCGCGCGCTGAAGCTGCTGGGGCCGAAAGATGAAAGCGGCCAGGCGCCCTTCGTGTGGAGCGTTAAGGCCGAAACCGAATTCCAGCGCGGAAATGTGAAAGAGGCCGCGGCCTATACCGACCGCGCATTCAAGGGCATTGATCTCAAGACGACGATTTCGGCGTTCCGCGACATGCACGAAATCGCCTATCGGGTTTACGAAGCGGCGGGAAATTACCCCCTCGCCCTCGCCCATCTCGAGGCGTTCAAGCGGCTGGACGACCAGGGACGGTCACTGACGGCGTCTGCCAACCTGGCGCTGATGAACGCCCAGTTTGAATTCGCGAACCAGAAGTTCGAGATCGAGCACCTGAAATCCGAGCAACTGAAGCGCGATATGAGCCTGCGCGAATCCCGCGCCGCCACCCAGCGTGCGATGTTCGCGGCAGCGTTGCTCGCCGGCCTTGCGGTGATCCTCTGGATCAGTTGGCGTCATCAGACGGTGCGCCGCCACCGCAATGAATTGCGAAAGACCTTGGGCGAGCGCGATGTGGAAATTGAGCGCCGGATCGAAGTCGAAGCCGAGCTTCGGGTTGCGAAGCAGGCCGCCGAACGGGCAAATCTGTCCAAGAGCCACTTCCTGGCGAACATGAGCCACGAATTGCGCACGCCGCTGAACGCCATCATCGGCTTCTCCAGCCTGCTGACCATGGGCAAGCTGGCAGCGGAAAAGACGAAAGAATACGCGTCCGATATTAACAGCGGCGGCCGCAAACTGCTGGTGATCCTGAACGATATTCTGGACATGGCGAATATCGACTCTGGCGGCGTGACGTTGAGCGATGATCGGGTCAACCTCGCGGACGTCGCGCACAACGCGCTGGCGGCCATTGAAGAAGATGCGCCGATCGGCAAAAAGACCGTTCGTATCGAAGACCACAGTGGCGGCATGCAGGTCCGCTGCGACGAAAGCCGTATGCGTCAGGTGATCTCTCACATCCTGTCGAACGCGGTGAAATTTACGGGGCCGGAAGGACGGATCGACATTGCGATCGAAAATCTCAGCGACGGCATTGATCTCGTCGTGCGTGACGACGGCGCTGGCATTTCGCCGGAGATGCTGTCGCTGGTACTCGAGCCGTTCGGACAGGCCGAGAGCGCCTATGCCCGCTCGCATGGCGGCATCGGCTTGGGCTTGCCGATTGTGCGTTCCCTGGTCGAATTGCACGGCGGCACGTTTACACTTTCGAGCGAAATCGGCGCCGGAACGACTGCCCGGGTGCATATTCCGGCAAGCCGCGTTGTTTCGGATGTGGCCGGCTTGATGGCGAAGGCATCGTAAACGGCTGTTTCGCCGTCAAACGTTTCCGCGATCCGCAAAGTAAATTCGCCTCGCGTGTACCAATCGGTAAAGCTTGCATTTACCGATCGTTTTCAAACCGTTGATGTCTGAGTATTTTTTAACCCGCGTTTCATCCCGGTCCGTCAGATTTTACGCAAATAACGCTATTCGTGTTTCGGGGTGATGGGGATGCGTAAGTTTTTGCTGGCGGGTACCGCTGTCGGTTGCCTGCTTTCCGCTCAACCGGCGTCCGCAGGGCTGCTGTCGGGCCTTTTGAAACCCGTGACGTCCACGGTCACCACCGTCGTCAACACGATCCTGCCGGCCAACGGACTTGTTCTGGACGCGCCGGCCAATGCGAACGATCCCAAGGTCCACCCGTTCTACGGCAACATCAACCCGTTCTACGGCAGCATCAATCCGTTCTATGGCAACATCAATCCGTTCTACGGCAGCATCAGCCCGTTCTGGGGCGACATCACCCCGTTCTACGGGAACATCAATCCATTTTACGGAAACATCAGCCCCTTCTACGGCAACATCAATCCGTTCTGGGGTACGATCAATCCGTTCGACTCCAGCCTCGCGCCGTTCTGGGAAGCGGCCGGCCCGCAATGGGGCAACATCAATACGCTGTGGAATAACCTCCAGGCATCGAACGCGACGGACTATTCCGGTCTGCAGGCGCAGTTGAAGCAATTCATCGCCGACAGCTCCAGCTACTGGAGCCCGGCGGTGCGCAAATACACCGGCAAGGATTTCAACAGCGGTTTCGCCAACTCGGTTCTTGCCACCTACGGCATCGATCCCAACGACGCGTCGTCGCTTGCCAATGTGAGTGTGACCGTGCGCTCGGCATTCATGCTCGCCTGGTACGATGGGCTGATGAATTTCACGGGCGTCGATCACGTCGACTGGTGGATGCCTGCGGTTGACTGGTCGCCGGCGCTGACCAAGATCGAGAACGCCAACGGTAACGTGACGGTCGGTATTCTCGACAGCACTTTCGACGGCAATGCCACGGGCGTGGACAACGTCCATTTCGCCGGCGGCTACAACTACTATGTGAACCAGCATGGCGGCGCCGTTGCGAGTCTGATCGCTGCGCAGCAGGACGGCCAGGGCGTGATGGGCATCGCGCCGAACTCGCAGATCCAGCTCTACAACCCGTTCGATCAGACCGGCACGACCAACTGGCAGGACGTCACGACCGGCATCAACACGCTCTTTCAGCGCGGCGCATCGGTGGTGAATGCCTCGCTTGGCACACCGGGCTGGACGCTGTCGTCGGAATGGATCAGCGTGCTTTCCGGCTCGCTTCTGAGCGCACGCCACAACGATCTTGTCATCGTGAAGGCCGCCGGCAACGAAGGCGTCGTGCAGACGCAAAATCTCGAATGGCTTTCCAGCCTTTCGAATGTTGCTCTGGGATCGCTGCTGACACCGATCAACAACCTGATCATGGTCGGCTCGGTGGGCCCGACGGGACAGATTTCCTCCTTCTCCAACACGCCGGGCAATGCCTGCGTGACGGTGGCGGGTATCTGTCTCGAGCAAAACAAGCTCATGTATCACTATATCGTCGCGCCGGGCGAATTGATCCTCGTCGCGGATGGCCATGGCGGCGTCACCCGCATGTCGGGAACCTCGTTCGCCGCGCCGCTGGTGACGGGTGCCGTTGCGCTGTTGCAGGATCGCTGGCCATGGCTCGCGCAGCATGCGACGGAAACCACGCAGATCATCTTCCAGTCGGCGAAAGACCTCGGCGCGCCGGGCGTCGATCCGGTCTATGGCTGGGGCGAGCTCGACATCCAGGCGTCGCAATCGCCGCTGGATTTCGACAACCTCGTCGTCTATCAGCCGTTTGCTTACACCGGTAAGGATCTGAACCCGCTCAGCACGCTGATCCCGAATTACTCGGCGAAGCAGCTCAAGCAATCGGTGCTCAACGCCGGCCAGCTCAATCTGTGGCAGAACCAGAAAGCCTATCTCGTCGCGTTGGAGCCGATCGGCACGACCTTCCGCGACTTCACGATCCCGCTGAGCACGTTGCTCGTCGGCAAGGATCAGAAGACCGCTTATGGCGAGAACCCGTTCCAGTCTTACCTCTATCAGCGCCTGATCGACTGGGCGAACGGTTCCAAGTTCTCGAACTTCAGCGCGCAGACCGTCGCGCTGGCGCAGAGCAGCTGGAACCTCAGCCTGACGACAACCGCGCCGCTGCCGGAAGAAGAGCGCGAAACCGGCATCGCACGGGCGCACTACGAAGTGCAGCTGTCCAACGCCAGCGAAGGCATCGACTTCCGCGCCGGCGAAGGCAGCGGTGCACATGGATTGACGTCGGGCCTTGCTTCGCAGAGATCCGCGTTCTCGCTGGTGACCGATTTCGATCCGTCGACAGGCGGCGTGAACCCGGTGCTCGGCCTCGCTTCTGGCGGTGCCTACGCACAGGGCGGCGTCAGCTTCGGCGGCGCGCGCGTCAGCGTGGGCTTCAGCCAGAAATCAGACAACCACGTTTACATGGACCAGACCTACGGGCCGCTGCGCTCCGTGCCGTTGCCGACAAGCAAGGCTATGGCTTCGGTCGTCGGCCTCGACTACAGCCTCACCTCCAACTTCGCGTTGAATGCGTCGTTCACGGATCTGAGCGAAGACAACGGCCTGCTCGGCGCGCAAGGCAATGGCGCACTCAGCCTCAATGGCGCGCGCACCAGCGCCACGACCGTCGGCGCCACGATGACGTTCGACGGCGGCTGGGCGATGGCGGCATCGGCCACGATGGGCCACACCACGGGCAGCAGCGGCAACACGGCGCTGACCATCGCGTCCGGCGGCCTGCGCTCGACGGCTTACGAATTCGTCGCGAAGAAGTCCGGCTTGCTGGGCGACAACGACGAGATGCGCATCTCCTTCACGCAGCCGCTCCATGTTGACGCCGGCGCGCTGCAATATCAGTCGATCGAAGTGGTCGATCGCGATACCGGCGCGCTCGGTCCGGTGACGCAGAACTGGAACGTCTCCGGCAACCGCGAGCATCGCGTCGAGGCGATTTACGCCGTTCCGGTGCTGGATGGCCGCGCGCAGGTCTCTGGCTTCGGCCTCGTGGACATGAACCCGCCGGAGCTGAACGGCCGCTCCCTGTCGCTGTCGGCAGGCGCGCAAATTCAGCTCAATCTATAGCCCCCTTCCAGCCCAGAGCCCTGGAAGGCCCCGCGCCGCCGAACGTCCCTCGTTCGGCGGCGTTTTTCTACCTGGAGCGCCCTGTCCATTTCCGCGGCAGATGCGTTTCGCTGCACCGATATGGTATCTGTCCGGGAGGCCTTGGGTTCGCGAGCCCTGATGGCAAGATATTCAACAGCTTGGGTGCGCCGTGCTTCTTCTGATCGATAACTATGATAGCTTCACCTACAACCTCTTTCACTATCTGGGAGAGCTGGGGGCGAAGGTCGTCGTCAAGCGCAATGACGAACTGACGGCAGACGAAGTGCTGGCGCTGAAGCCCGAAGCCGTGGTGCTCTCACCCGGCCCCTGCACGCCGAACGAAGCTGGCATCTGCCTGGACCTGATCCGCAAAGCCGACGGCAAGCTGCCGATCCTGGGCGTTTGCCTCGGCCACCAGGCGATCGGTCAGATCTATGGCGGCGCGATCGTGCGCGCACCGGAGCCGATGCACGGCAAGGTCAGCCGCATCCACCATACCGGCAAGAGCGTATTCCGCGGCCTCAACAACGATTTCGAGGCGACGCGTTATCACTCCCTGACCATCGCGCCGGAGAGCGTGCCCGCTTCGCTGGAAGTGACGGCGACGAGCAGCGACGGCGTCATCCAGGGCGTGATGCACAAGGCCCATCCGGTCCACGGCGTGCAATTCCATCCGGAAAGCATCGCCAGCGAGAACGGCCACGCGCTGCTGCAGAACTTCCTCACCCTGGCCAAAGAATTTTCGCGCGTGCCGGCATGAGCGATGCGCCAGAATTCGCGCCCTTGCTGAAACGTCTGACCGAAGGACAGACGCTGGGCGCGGACGAGTCCGCGCAAGCCTTCGGCGCGATCATGACGGGCCAGGTCGCGGATCAGGATATCGCGACGTTCCTCACCGTGCTGGCGAAACGGATGCCGAGCATCGGCGAGATCGTGGGCGGCGTGCGCGCGATGCGTGCCGAGATGTGCAAGATCCAAGCGCCCGCGAACGCCATCGACCTGTGCGGCACCGGCGGCGATGGCCACAACACCTTCAATATCTCTACGGCGACGGGATTTGTCGTGGCGGCTTGCGGGATACCGGTCGCCAAGCACGGCAATCGCAGCGCCTCTTCAAGATCCGGCACGGCCGACGTGCTGGAGGTGCTGGGCGTGAAGATCGACATGGAGCCACACGCCGCGGAAATATGCCTGGCCGAAACAAATTTCTGTTTCCTCTTTGCGCCGCATTATCACACGGCGATGAAATATGTCGCCCCGGTACGCAAGCAGCTCGGCTTTCGCACGATCTTCAATCTGCTGGGACCTCTGTCCAATCCCGCGCAGGTGAAGCGCCAGCTTATCGGCGTGTTCTCTCAAGACTGGATCGAGACGCTCGCATATGTGTTGCGGGAGCTCGGCAGCGAGAAGGCATGGCTGGTGCACGGTTCGGATGGTTTGGACGAGTTGACGACCACCGCGCCGACGCATGTCGCGGTGCTCGCTCATGGCGCCGTTTCGCGCCACCAGACGACGCCGGAAGAAATAGGTGTCATGCGCGTGCCGCTCTGCGCGCTCCGGGGCGGCGAGGCGAAAGACAATGCCGCCGCGCTGCTCCGTCTGCTGGACGGCGAGCATGGCGCGTTCCGTGACATCGTCCTCTTGAACGCAGCCGCTGCACTTGTCGTCGCGGGCAAAGTGAACGATCTCAAGGCCGGCGCGTTGATGGCCGCGCACGCCATCGACAGCGGCGCGGCAAAGCAGGTGCTTGCCCACGTCGCCGCGCTCTCCCGGAAAGAAGCCGCATGACCATTCTCGACGATATCGCCAAGTACAAGCGCGCCGAGATCGCGCAAGCGAAAGCACGCCTGCCGCAGCTCGGACTTGAAGAAACCGCGAAAGCCATGGACGCGCCGCGCGGCTTTCGCGACGCATTGCTCAAAGCAAAGAAAGAGACCCATTATGGGCTGATCGCCGAGATCAAGAAGGCGAGCCCTTCGAAGGGCCTTATCCGCGCCGATTTCGATCCGCCGCTGCTGGCGCGCGCTTATGAAGAGGGTGGCGCGGCCTGTTTGTCGGTGCTCACCGACACGCCGTCATTCCAGGGCGCACCGGATTTTCTGCGTCAGGCGCGGCGCGCCTCCAGCCTGCCCTGCCTGCGCAAGGACTTCATGTTCGAGCCCTATCAGGTGGTGGAAGCACGTGCCTGGGGTGCGGACTGCATCCTCGTCATCATGGCGGCGGTCACGGACGCGGAAGCACAGGCGCTTGTCGAAGAAGCCCGGCGCTGGAAGATGGATGTGCTCATCGAAGTGCACAATCAGTCTGAGCTGGATCGCGCGCTCAAGCTGGGCGCGGACATGATCGGCATCAACAACCGCGACCTGCGCACCTTCATCACCGACATCCTTGTCACCATCGACCTCGCCCCCCGCATCCCGAGCGATATTCTCGTGGTGGCGGAGAGCGGCCTTTCCGGGCCCGACGATCTGAGCCGGCTGGCGGAAGTCGGCGTGACCACCTTCCTGATCGGCGAAAGCCTCATGCGGCAGACCGACGTGGCGGCGGCGACACGCGCGCTGCTGGGCGCTAAAATGCCGGCATGAACAAGCTGACCCATCTGGACGAGAGCGGCGCGGCGCGCATGGTGGACGTTTCCGCCAAGGACGCGACCGAGCGGCAAGCCGCCGCCGAAGCCTTCATCGTTCTTTCGGAAAACGCTTATGAAGCGGCCGTGGGCGGGAGCGGCCCCAAAGGCGATGTTCTGGCGGCAGCGCGCATCGCCGGCATCATGGCGGCGAAGAAAACGTCCG
The DNA here is from genome assembly GCA_036569005.1 of Rhizomicrobium sp. Classification (GTDB taxonomy): domain Bacteria; phylum Pseudomonadota; class Alphaproteobacteria; order Micropepsales; family Micropepsaceae; genus Rhizomicrobium. The sequence continues at coordinate 19,102 of DATCRK010000050.1, forward strand.
ATCTCATCCCGCTCTGTCATCCCATCGCCATCACCAAGGCGAGTGTGGATTTCGAGCCGCTGCCCGATCGCCACGCCGTGCGCATTCTCGCAACGGTGAAAACGCTGGGGCAGACCGGCGTGGAAATGGAAGCGCTGACCGCAGCGAGCGTTGCCGCCCTGACCGTTTACGACATGGTGAAGGCCATGGACCGCGCGGCGGTGATCGAAAATGTGCGTCTGGTCTCCAAATCGGGCGGCAAAAGCGGAAGCTACTTCGCAGCCACCGGCAAAACCGCCCCGCCACGATTGAGCACAGCGCGAAAAGCCGAATCATTGATGGGTGAAGTCGCGGCCCCGCGCGTGCGCGATGCCAATGCCGCGCGTGAAGCCTTCCGCGCCTTCATGACCGCCCAGAGATTGCGTGCGACGGAATGGGCAAAGCAGGCCGACGTGCCGGTCGCGCAGATCTACGCCTATCTCACCGGCAAGGCGCGGGCGCTCACGCCGGATACGATCAAGAAACTCGCCCGCGCCGCAAGGGTGCGCGAAGAAGATATGTTCAAATGAAGCCGCACCGGCATTTCCTCCGCCGTTTACGGGGGGAGGAAAAGGAAAATCGCGCATGATTTCCGTTGACGAAGCAACAGCGCGAATTACAGCAACTTTCCGACCGACACACGCAGAAGTCGTTTCCATCGCCGATGCCGCCGGCCGTGTTCTTGCCGCCGACGCCGTCGCCAAGTTCAGCCAGCCGCCCGCGCCCGTATCATCAATGGATGGATACGCCGTGCGCACCGCCGATGCCTTGAATGTGCCGATAACGCTGCGCGTCACCGGATCGTCGCCGGCGGGCCATCCCTTCGCGGGAAAGCTCAATGCCGGTGAAGCTGTGCGCATCTTCACCGGCGGCGTTATGCCCGATGGCGCGGACAGCATCGTCATCCAGGAAAACACCGACGCGTCCGGCGATAAGGTCACGATAAAAATCGCTGCGAAACCCGGACAACACATCCGCAAGGCGGGGCTCGATTTCGCTAGAGGCGATGTCCTCGCAGCTGCCGGCCGCAGACTCACCGCGCGCGACGTTTCTCTACTCGCAGCCGGTGATGTTTCGGAGGTTTCGGTTCGCCGCAAACCCATCATCGCCTTCGTGGCTACCGGCGATGAGCTTTCGCGCCCCGGCGAGCCACGCAGGCCGGGCGGCATCGTCGCGTCGTCGGGCTATGGTCTCGCGGCGATGATCGCGTGCTGGGGCGGCGCGGTACGCGATCTGGGGATTCTCCCGGATACGGTCGAAGCGATCTCAAAAATCGCCGACATGACAAAGGACGCCGACCTCATCATCACGCTCGGCGGCGCCTCCGTCGGCGATCATGATCTCGTCCAGACAGCGCTGGGGCCGCAGGGCTTCACGCTGGATTTCTGGAAGATCGCTATGCGGCCCGGCAAGCCGCTGATCTTCGGCAAGCTCGGCAACACGCCGCTTCTCGGCCTGCCCGGCAATCCGGTCTCATCTTTTGTTTGTGCGATGCTGTTCCTGAAACCCGCCATCGCCGCCCTACTGGGAACGGATACGGACGTGCCGCTGCGCTCCGCCAAGCTGCTGCGTGATCTGCGCCAAAACGATCAGCGGCAAGATTATCTTCGCGCGCGGACCGAAGTTCGCAGCGGCGAACTCTTCGTGGAAGCGTTCGATGTCCAGGACTCTTCCATGCAGAGAATGTTGGCGCAATCGGATGCCCTGATCGTGCGCACGCCGCATGCCCCGCCCCTAAAGGCGGGTGAGTCTGTCGCAATACTCACGCTGGAATAAGCGAAAGGCGGAGACTTCCGTCTCCGCCCTACACTCTGCGATCCGCGTTCGATTAGAACGTGACCCAAATGCCGTTGCGCCAATAGCCGCGGCCGTCATGCTCGTGCCAGCGATAATGGTCGCGATGGCGCCAGCGCCAGTTGTCGTCATGAACGACGATGCCGAAGCCCGTCGGATAGGTGTAACGATCATGCGCGTGCCAACAATCGCCGTGATTGTTGCAGACCACATAGGCCGAGGCGCTCGTCGCCGAGATGGCGAGCGCACCGGCGCCGATCAGACCCGCTATCAATGTCTTCCCGAATTTCGTCATGCTTCTCTCTCCTAGTGGCCGGCCCGAAATGGGTCCGACCCAGAAGCCCCTCGTCCGGGTAAGAACGACGTTCCGTGGGCAGCCGTTCCGCGGGAAACCTTCGGAAAATATGGGATTGACCCCCCTCAGGAACTAAAGTAGAACGATTCTCCGTGTTTCGGATTTGTTCGGTCCTGATTCGAAGGGCCGGTCCGGAGAACGGGAGAAAACGGGATCATGCTCACGCGCAAACAATACGAACTTCTGATGTTCATCCATGAACGGGTGCGTGAAACCGGTATCCCCCCCTCCTTCGACGAGATGAAGGATGCGCTGGACCTGAAGTCCAAGTCCGGCATCCACCGCCTGATCACGGCACTCGAGGAGCGTGGCTTCCTGCGGCGCATGGAAAAGCGCGCCCGCGCCCTGGAAGTGATGAAGCTGCCGGAGAACGTGGCGGAGACGCAGCGCCCGGCTACGACGCGCAGCCAGGCCCAGCGGCTGGTGCATCCGGCCCGGCGTGGTGCCGACAATCGAAATTCGAGCGATGCCCGCAGTGCCGGCGCACCGCGCCGCACCAGCGAGGGGGGCGAAAGCTCGGTCTCCGTTCCTGTGCTCGGGCGCATCGCCGCGGGCACGCCGATTGAAGCGATCCAGAACAAGGTCGCGGAAGTTCCCGTGCCGGGTGGCATGATTGGGCGCGGCGACCATTACGCGCTCGAAGTCACCGGTGACTCGATGATCAATGCCGGCATTCTCGACGGCGACACGGTCATCATTCAGGAAGCCGATAACGCCAACACCGGCGAGATCGTTGTCGCTCTGGTGGACAACGAGGAAGCGACGTTGAAGCGGCTACGCCGCCGCGGCGACTCGATCGCGCTCGAAGCCGCGAACCCGGCCTATGAGACACGCCTATACGGCGCCGACCGCGTGAAGGTTCAGGGCAAGCTCGTAGGACTGATCCGGCGCTACTGAGCGCCGGTTCGCCTTCCTGGCCAGACATTCCACGGCCGCGCACCGCGCACGGTCCGCACGTTTTCGACATGCAGGTCCTTGCCGAGCCACAGCGCATAGGCGCCGTTGCGTGCGACATCGAAGCGATCAATGACAAGCCTCGGGCCGGCACACAGTCCACGCGTCGGCGTGGCGCTGATAACGATATCGGCCGCGGCGCAATCTTCCGCCAGCGCCAGAGCCCGCGACGCCGCCGCAACGAGCATCCCGTTCGGCGCTTTTGCGACGCACCCTTCTGCATCGCAGCGGACACCATCGCGCGGTGCACCGACAGCATCGGTGAAATCGCGCTCGTCGCCATCCCGCTTCAGCCACTCGGCTGCAGAGAATTTGTCCGCCGGCTTGCGCAAGAGGCGCAGGGCGCCATCCGCGTCCCGGATCGCGACCGTACTGCCGTCGCGCGCGATCAGCAGATCCGGTTGCTGGACGGTGAAGATCACCGCAACACCCGCAACCAAGGGCGCGAGGCCCAACCATCGCCAACTTGTCCGCCAGATGGCGATCCACAAGCCTCCCAACGACAGCAGCACAATGGCGCTCACCGGCCAAGCCGCCGTGATCGATACGGCGCCCGGCAATCCGGACACCCAGCGTCCGACCGCCAGCATGGCCTCGATGCCCCAGCCCATCACGATCAACGGAATGCGGTCGAGGCCGAGCGGCATCAGCAGCACGGCAAGCGCCGCCGCCGGCATCGTCAGAAAACCCATGATGGGCATCGCAAGCAGATTGCCCAATACCGCGTAATGCGTCGCGCGATCGAAGTGGAAGGCTGCAAAAGGCGCTGTAGCCACAGAGCCCACAAAGCTCGTCACCGCGATGCCCCGCAGATAGTGGCGAACGCCCGGCAACGGCCAGAACTGGCCTTCGGTGAATGAACGGGAACGTTCCCATTCGGCAACGGCAACGAGCGAGACAACCGCCGCGAATGACATCTGAAATCCCGGCTCGATGATGCTCTCCGGCCGCAGGAGCATGACGGCGGTTGCTGCCATCGCCACCGAGCGCATCGACAACGCGGGCCGATCGAACAAGATCGCCAGAAGCATGGAGGCCAGCATCACATAGGCCCGGGTGGCCGGCACGGCGGCACCGCTGATCACCAGATAGAAAGTCGCGCCGCACAGCGCCGCCACCGCCGCCCACTTCTTGATCGGCCATGTGAGCGCAACCACGGGGAACAGCGCGAGCATCGCGCGCACGGCCCAGAACAGACCCAATCCCACCAGCGCCATGTGCAGGCCGGCGATGGCAAGAACATGCGCCAGCCCCGCGTCCCGCAAAGCCGATTCATCGTCCGGTGAAATCGCGCCGCGATCTCCCGTGATGAGCGCGGCGGCGATGCCGCCGGTGCTGCCCGGTAGAACGTCGTGAATATGCTGCGTCATGCGCCAGCGCAGAAATTCGATATGCGCCGCGAAGCGATCGCTCCAATCGAGCTTGCGGTGGACGATCCTGGTGGGGCCTCCGAACGAAAATCCGACCGCGCCGAGACGCATGTAATAGGCCGCGCGCCCGAAATCGTAGTCTCCCGGCGAAGCGGGCGACGGCGGCGGCATCAGCACGGCACGCAGCGAGATGACATCGCCCGGCTTTAAGTTCTCCGCGCCCTTTCGCACGGAAACGCGAACACGCGCGGGCATGCGATCCGCCCCCATGTGCCCGATTGCTTTAGGACTAAGCACCAGGCGAATGCTTTTGCCGTGGAGTTGCGCGCTGTCGACAGCGGCGTCGATCATCACCGGCCCGATGCGATGTAGCAGAACGGGTGCGGCGACATGGTCAGTGCGCAGTTTCGTGACGGAAAAGCCGATGGCGAAGGCCGCGATCAATCCCAGACCGAGACGCGCCGCGATGCCCTCACCCGCAAATGCGACCCACGCGACAAGCAGGCCGGCCACCAGAAAAGGAAGCGCCAGCCCGCTCGACGGCTCGAACGGCAATGCAAAATAGGTTGCGATCCCTGCACCTAGCGCAACGGGAAGCCAGAGGATCCAGCGCTCGGATTCGCGCACAAGGATTTGCGGCAACCCGCCAAGCGCGTTCGCCCACGCTGCCGGCCGAAGAAGCGCCGGCAAGGCGCGTGTTTTCCAGGATGGAAACGGTGCTACCCCCACGGAACCTTGTTTGCTAGAAGCCTCGTGACACAACAGCCCCAAACACAGGCCGGCCCCCGAAGGCCGGGTCATCATGCCCGAAAACAAGAAACCTGTCCTCCGCTTCGCGCCCTCACCCACCGGTTTTCTGCACATCGGCGGCGCGCGCACAGCCCTTTTCAATTGGCTGTTCGCCCGTCACACCGGGGGAACTTTTTTGCTGCGCATCGAGGATACCGACCGAGAGCGCTCCACGCCGGAGGCCGTGGCCGCGATCCTGAACGGGCTGGAATGGATGGGCCTGAACTGGGATGGCCAGACCGTCTATCAATTCGCGCGCGCCGGCCGGCACCGCGAAGTCGCCGAGCAATTGCTTGCCGAAGGCAAAGCTTATCGCTGCTACGCCACAGCCGAAGAGCTGAACGAAATGCGCGAGGCCCAGCGGGCCGCGGGCAAGCCCATCCGCTATGACGGTCGCTGGCGTGATCGCGCGCCAGGCCCTGAGCAGGACGGCAAACCCTTCGTCATTCGCCTGCGCGCACCGCAGACCGGCGAAACGGTCGTGCATGACGTCATTCAGGGCGACGTCACCTTCGCGAACGAAAACCTCGACGACATGATCCTGCTGCGCTCTGACGGCACACCCACATATATGCTGGCGGTGGTGGTGGACGATCATGACATGGGCGTGACTCACGTCATCCGCGGCGATGATCACCTGAACAATGCCGCACGCCAGTTGCAGATCATCCAGGCGATGGGCTGGCCGGAACCGGTTTACGGGCATCTTCCGCTTATTCACGGCCCCGATGGCGCAAAGCTATCCAAGCGCCATGGCGCACTTGCGGTCGAGGCTTATCGCGACATGGGTTATCTGCCCGAGACGATGCGCAACTACCTGCTTCGCCTCGGCTGGAGTCACGGCAATGACGAGATCATCTCCACCGAGCAGGCCATCGAATGGTTCAATCTGGAGAACATCGGCCGTAGCCCGTCGCGCATGGACTACAAGAAGCTCGATAATCTGAATGGCCACTACATCCGCATTGCCGAGGATCAGCGGCTTGCGGAAGACGTCACCAAACTTCTGGCGCGCCGTGAGCCGCCGGTAGTCCTCGACGGGAAGGCCTGGGCACGGCTGATGGAAGCAATGCCCGGCCTGAAGGAACGCGCGAAGACACTGGTTGAACTCGCTCAGTCTGCGGAATTTCTGTACACGGATGGTCCGCGCACGCCCGATGAAGCAGCAACGAAGCTGTTAACACCCGAAGCGCGCAAGACGCTCACTGAGCTCAAATCGATCTTCAAGGCGGCCCCGGAATGGTCGGCCCACGCACTTGAGGAGAAGGCACGCGCCTTCGCCGAGCAGCACAGCCTGAAACTCGGACAGGTCGCTCAGCCGCTTCGCGCAGCGCTCACCGGCAAAGCCAGTTCGCCTCCCATTTTTGACGTTCTCGCCGTGCTGGGCCGTGAAGAGGCCCTGTTACGGTTGGGGGCTTGGGCGGCGTGAAATTCACGCAAACCTCGACTCTCGACAGCCCGGAGGTGGTGACGCGGTTAACCTTCACAGTCTATAATTGCTGCAGCGCAAGATAGCGGCTTCGCCGCTTGAGAAGGATCATCCCATGAGAGAGAGCAAGGCCAAGCCTGCCGGTTCTGCCACGCTGACTTACGACGACAAGAAATACGAATTCCCCGTGTTCTCAGGCACGGTGGGCCCGAATGTCGTGGACATCAGAAAGCTCTACGGCGAAGCGGACATCTTCACATACGACCCCGGCTTCACATCCACCGCAAGCTGCGAAAGCGACATCACCTTCATCGATGGCGACAAGGGCATTCTGCTATATCGCGGCTATTCCATCGACCAGCTCGCGGAACATTCCAGCTTCCTGGAAGTCTGCTACCTGCTTTTACACGGAGAATTGCCGAACAAGAAGGAAATGGCGGAGTTCGACCGCTCCATCACCATGCACACCATGGTGCATGACCAGATGTCGACCTTCTATCGCGGCTTCCGCCGCGACGCGCATCCGATGGCGATCATGTGCGGCGTGGTTGGCGCGCTTTCCGCGTTCTATCACGACTCAACCGACATCAACGATCCGCGCCAGCGCGAGATCGCGAGCCACCGCCTGATCGCGAAAATGCCGACGATCGCGGCAATGGCGTACAAATATGCCGTCGGCCAGCCCTTCGTCTATCCGCTGAACAATCTCGGCTATACCGAGAACTTCATGCGCATGACGTTCTCGGTGCCCGCCGAGGAGTACAAGGTCAATCCGATTCTGGCCAAAGCGCTGGACACCATCTTCATTCTTCACGCCGATCACGAACAGAACGCTTCGACCTCGACCGTCCGTCTTGCCGGATCGTCCGGCGCCAACCCGTTCGCTTGCATCGCAGCCGGCATTGCCTGCCTCTGGGGCCCCGCGCATGGCGGCGCCAACGAAGCAGCACTGAAGATGCTGGAGGAGATCGGCACGGTCGACCGCATTCCCGAATTCATCAAGAAAGCGAAAGATCCAAAGGACAATTTCCGCCTGATGGGCTTCGGGCATCGCGTCTACAAAAACTACGATCCGCGCGCCAAAGCGATGCAAATCCAGTGTCACAACGTCCTGAAGGAAGTCGGTCACGAAAATGACGAGCTTCTGAAGGTCGCCATGGAGCTTGAGCGCATCGCGCTCCAGGACGAGTATTTCGTGAGCAAGAAACTCTATCCGAATATCGACTTCTACTCGGGCATCACGTTGCGCGCGCTCGGCTTTCCGACCAGCATGTTCACCGCGCTGTTCGCGCTGGCGCGCACCGTCGGCTGGATCGCGCAGTGGAAGGAAATGATCGAGGATCCGCACCAGAAGATCGGCCGCCCGCGGCAGATCTATACCGGTGCCGCGCAGCGCGACTACGTCCCGCTCAACAAGCGCTAACGCGCAAACGCGCCACGCTTCTCCCATGCAAAGGAGAGAAGCGTGCGCGCGGCGCGCAGCGACGGCGCCTCTTCTCCGGCGCCGAGCAGGTGCATCGCCTCATCCAGATCGCGGATCTGCTTTCCACGCGCGTCCGGGTCCTGAAAGAGTTTCAGAAGCGCGCCTGACAGCGCTTCCGGCGTGCATCGGCTCTGGATAAATTCCGGCACGGCTTCGCGATCCAAGAGGATGTTCACGAGCGTTGCGAATTTCACCGAAATGAAGGGTCGCGCCAAAGCATACGTCAGCCAGCCCAGCTTGTAGGCCGTCACCATCGGCGTGCCCGCGAGCGCGACTTCCGTCGTGACGGTTCCGGTTGCCGCCAATGCCGCATCTGCCGCATCGAACGACGCGAATTTGTCCGCCGCGCTGTCGAGGATGTGCAGTGGCACAGGCCACTTTTTGGCGAGGGACCGAACCTTCGCGGCCACGTTCGGCACCGTCGGCAATACGCAGACAAGACCCGGGAGGGATCCCGCGAGCTCCTCGATCGCCTCGCGAAAAACCGGAAGCAGAAGAGTCACTTCGCTCATGCGACTACCGGGCAGGACGGCGAGCAATGGCGCGTCGAAGCCGATGCCCAGGCGGGCACGCAATTCATCCCCCCCGCGCATATACGCAGCGCGCTCGATTACGGGGTGGCCGACAAAGGCGGCGTGGATGCCACGCCCTTCAAAGAAAGAAACCTCGAAAGGAAACAGCGCCAATACCAGATCGAAATAACGCGCCATCGCCCCCGCGCGGTATTGGCGCGAAGCCCACACTTGCGGCGCCACATAGTTCACGGTTGGGATCGACGGATCGTGCCGCTTTACACGCCGCGCGATACGATGGGTGAAATCGGGGCTGTCGATACAGACAAGCGCATCCGGCTTCACCGCCAGCGCGTAGTCCGATGCCATGCGAACGCGGCGAAGTATTTCCGGGATGCGGGGGACGACTTCGCGCAGGCCCATCACCGCCGTCGCGTCCAGTGGAAAGAGACTTTTCAGCCCTTGCGCCGTCATCGCCGCGCCGCCGACGCCAACGATGCGAATGGTGTCGCCGCCGAGCGTGCGGATACCCTGCATCAGCTCGGCGCCAAGCTGATCGCCGGACGGTTCGCCGCAAACAAGCATCAGCGTAAGAGGACTGGTGATGTCGCCCCGCGCGCTCATTTCAGGGCCGGCTCGAACGCCATGACAAAGAGACCCAGCCTGTCGGCGGTTTCGACGATCCTGGCC